>CAMCFA010000012.1 GCA_945873955.1 uncultured Clostridia bacterium
TCTGCCGTCGCCTTAGGTCACTTCACTGATATCATGCACCTCGGCGAGAGAGTGACGCGCCATTTGTGCGCCGCTAAATTACAATTTAAAGCATTCAATCTACTTCTATCTCCTGTTCCTCCGCAATATTGCCCCGCAGGGTATATGTCACCACCAACCTTATGCCGTCCTCCTGCGGTATTGTCTGCTTATCACAGGAAACTACTTCGTACTCCCCATAGAAATTCTGCTCAAAGTCCTCCTGCATTTTCGCCAGCCCCGCAATGCAATCGTCGGCGGAGCGCGTGATATCCTGTGTGCGCCAGCGAGTGAAAGTCCCGTGCCGGAGCTTCAACGGAGTTTCATGTCCGAACAGCCGTATCACCTCTGTTTCCTCAGAGTAAACGGCGTTATCCACCTGCGCCGTCCCAAAGAACAGCGGGTATACATCGTCCTGAAACACCAGCCATGTGAATTCGGTCGTTTCGCCGTCGGCGGTCTGTATCGTGTCGTTGTACGGCAGGAAGAACTCCCTTGTTTCGGTGAATTCACCGATCACCTCAGCGCTGGCATGCTTGAAGGTCACATTCCCGGCGGCGTCGGTCACGACCCCGCTGACAAGAAGCCCTCCCTCCGGGACGCCGCTGCCTGTTTCCACCGCAAGCGACCCGTCCCGCACTGTGTGGTTGATCACCACCGCGTCCCGAACAGCAACCAGATTGCAGGGGGAATCCACGGACACCATTTCCGGTATCGGCGTTCCGGTTTCCAGCGCGACCTCCACCCGGAAGCCAACGCAGGTGACGTCCACCCATGAGCTTTCCGGGACCTCCAGCATTATGCGCCGCTCTGCGGCGGTAGAGTCTATATGCCGTGCAGAAGAACCCTCCCGTATGCCGCACTCGTCCAGGATAGTCATGACCTGCGCCCGCTGCGCCGCAGTCACCGTGCCGGAGCTGACAATCTCTATATCCTGAATGTGGCTCTCACTCAGAGCTGTCAGCAGAATGAACGCCAGAAATCCTATGTACAGCCCGATACGGCGGCTGTATTTCATTGCGGTGAAGTACAGCCCCCGCCGCTTCCCCGCTCTTATTCTCACACCATAACGGCGGGCAGTCTTGGCGGTCTCCCAGTAGTCCGCCGGGGAGACCATGCCGCTCACTGTGCCGTCGCCGAAACGCACCCGGCGCAGTTCTATCCCGCGCTCTATCAGCGAGGTGGTCATTTTCTCCGGGAATCCGCCTATCCCGCTGAATTCCACACTTCCCAGCCACGAGCCGGTTCTTTTTTCTGCCATAGCTATATCTCCACAAACGACACCGACTGTATCTCTCCGAGGATCCTCACGCCGTAAGCGCCGAAGCTCTCCAACTGAAGCTCCGCGCCGCACACCCGCAGCAGCCTGTCCCGGAGCTTCAGCACGATCTCCCCGGATTTTTCGCGGCTGTCGGTGCAGCTTATGACCGCCGTGCAGTTTTCAGCGGTCAGTTCCCCGAAGTCCTTTATTGTTATCACCGAATGTCGGTAGGGCAGGTCGCCCAGCGAGATCAGCGACTGCTTTATTCCCATGTCTGTCCCTCCGCAATGTTCGTCCGAATCAGTTTCTGCATAATTCTTATGCGCTGTCCGGTCAGATTATTCCTTTGACATATCTTGACATTTTATGCTAAAATTTCACCACACATTTCTGCAATTATGTGGTTTTGATAAAAAATAAGTAAATTTTGTATATATCTCTGACGATATATAGTATATAATTATAAAAAAAGTCCGGCAGCGCTGGGTAAAAATATGGGAAGGGAACAGAATTATGAAAAAATCAATGAAAATAGGCGCGAAGATAACGTTATTTTCCTGTGCTGCGGCGGTAATTTCCGCAGCGGTAATGGCGGTGGTCACTACCGTGATTTTTATGAATTTTGTTGATACGCTGCAAAAAAAGGAAACCGGCACCGGTGTGAAAGTGCTTGAAGCGGAAATCAACACCGAAGTTGGCTCCTTGAACGACATTTGCAAGCTTCTAGCCGCGGACGAAGATTTCAGCGCGGCGGCTCTGGACAGAGTGTGGAACAGCAACGCCTCTGAAGGGTGTAGCGGCGCGTATTTCGCCGGCGGCAGCGCTGCATGGCAGACGGAGGGCTTCCCGTTCGGCGCTGAGATAACCTCCAAAAGCGGAGGTGTGATCTGTCAGGACGGCAGGCTGCTGGCGGTATCGGTTTACAGTGCCGGGGACGGCGCGCTTGTCGCCTGCAAGGATCTCAGCGACCTGTCATTCGTTGATTCGGTAAAGAAAAAGACCGGGGCGGAGCTTACGCTGTTCCGTGAGAATATACGTTACAGCACAACGCTGCTGAATTCCTCCGGCGCGAGGAATATCGGCACGGAGATGTCCGCCGACATCTGGCAGCAGGTCCAGAGCGGCGAGGTATACATAGGGCAGGCTGTCATAAACGGGCTGAATTATTATGTGAACTACACCCCCATGATCGACATGGACGGTAAAATAATCGGCGCATACTTTGCGGGATATTCCACCGTGGAAACTGACAGAGAGCTTGCCACAGCGATAGTTATCGCGGCGGTGGTGCTTGTGATTCTTTGCGGTATTGCGGCGGTGCTGTTGTTCTTCGCAATGAAGAAGCTGGTAAGGCAGCCGGTGGCGGAGGTCGTAAATATCTGCGGGCAGATAAGCTCCGGCACGCTGGACTCTCCGGACTCTGAATTTCGGTTCGCGAACGACGAAATGGGCGATATCGCCGAGAATCTCACCGAGGCGAAGCACAAGCTGCACACCATTGTCGGGGATATCTCACGGGTGCTTTCCAGCATGGCATAGGGCGATTTCTCAGTGCAGCCGAGTATGGAATACATGGGCAATTTCGACGAGATAAACCACTCTTTCCGCACCATACAGCAGACCCTCAGCGGTATCATCATGAATATCAACACCTCCTCCGGTGATGTGACGGCGGGCGCACAGCAAATGGCAGACGGTTCGCAGCTTCTGGCGGAGGGCACGACAAAGCAGGCGACGGCGGTAGACCAGCTCTCCTCCACAATAGCAGAGATATCCGACAACATCGCAAGGACTGCGGAGAACGCGAACAGAGCCAGCGAGCTCTCCAACAACTGTGCAGACCAGATAATCGCGCAGGGGCATGAAATGGAGCACATGCTGTCCGCAATGGATCAGATCCAGCAGCAGTCCGTGGCAATAGCAGACGTCATCAAGACCATTGAGGACATTGCGTTCCAGACGAACATTCTGGCGCTGAACGCCGCGATAGAAGCAGCCAGAGCCGGCGAGGCAGGCAAGGGCTTCGCGGTGGTCGCGGACGAGGTAAGAAACCTTGCCTCCAAATCGGCGGAATCTGCGAACAGCACCAAGGATCTTATCTCCTCCACGATACAGGCGGTGGAGAACGGTTCCGGAATTGCCCACAAGACCGCCGAAACAATGAACGACGTGATCCGGCTGTCGCAGGAGAGCGCGAATATCGTGGCGGAAATATCCGCGGCGGCGGAGCAGCAGTCCGGCGCGGTGAAGCAGGTCACTGTGGGTATCGAGCAGATATCGCAGGTAATCGCCACCAATTCCGCGACGGCGGAGCAATCTGCTGCTTCCTGCGAGGAGCTTTCAGCGCAGGCGCGGATACTCAAGGAGCAGATCGACAGGCTCAAGATTTAACTACAAAGCCGTCCGGGAAACACCGGGCGGCTTTACAAATCTCTGAAGATGTGGTATACTCATCATATTACAAAAGAAAGGACAGACAAAATGAAAAAGCTATTATCTGTTTTGCTGGCGGCGCTGATGATATTCTCACTCACCGCCTGCGCGAATGATCCAAGCGCACCGGAGAGCGCGGTTTCTTCCGAGGACATTTTCTCTGCGGTATCAGTGCCGGAGCTTAACGAAGAACCTGCCGCCGAGCCTCCCGTAACTGACGGACAGCCCAACGCTCCCCCGACCGTGGAGCAAACCGAAGTATTCACCGCCGAGGCGCTCCCGGATATCACCACCGAATCGCCGGAGCTGCCGGAAATCGACGAGAACGGCAGCTACACCAGCCGCGACGACGTGGCGCTGTATATCCACACCTACGGACATCTTCCGCAGAACTTCATAACCAAAAAGGAGGCGCAGGAGCTTGGCTGGAGCGGCGGCTCGCTGGAGCCCTACGCGCCGGGCAAATGCATAGGCGGCAGCCGTTTCGGCAACTACGAGGGTCTTCTGCCGGAGAAAGACGGCAGGAGCTACACCGAGTGCGACATTGACACACTGGGAGCGAGCAGCCGCGGCGCAAAGCGTATCGTTTTCTCAAACGACGGGCTGATATATTACACTGACGACCATTACGAGAGCTTCACGCTGCTTTACGGGGAGGAATGAGCATGGAAAACCGCACACTTATCATTGACGGCGCTTCTGTCGGCGGAATGGAACAGCTTCACGGCAGATTCTACGCCGCGTTTGATTTTCCCGAATGCTACGGCGAGAACCTTGACGCCCTGCACGACTGCCTTACGGACATCATGGAGTATGACGCGGTGATCCGCGTGACTAACGCTTCCGCGCTGGAACAAAGTCTTGGCGAAAAGACCGCTGCGGCGCTGCGCCGGGTGCTGAACGACTGCGCCGCGGAGAATCCGCATATCACGGTAGAGTTTATCGGCTGAAAAACAGAACAATACAAAGCGCGGCGGGAGTTACCCTGCCGCGCTTGTTTTTATTTTGTGGTATTTTCGGTCTGTTCCGAAGCAGCCGCTTTCTTGGCGGCGCGTTTCTTTTTGATGAGGATCGTCCACAGCACAATATTGATAACCGCGATAATGACGCACCCTCCGATAATCAGTATCGGAACAAGGTCCGTAGGCTGCCGCTGAACGCAGAACGAGCCGACACCGCTTTCAAGCTGAGGCGCTTCCACAATGAGATAATGCCCGTTCTGGGTGAAGCCCACGTTCTTCCACGAGCCGTTGACATACTGCATGATGTTCAGCGAACCTCTGCCCTCCGGCGCTAGGAAACGAAGCTGCGTGACAGTTCCGTCGGGCAGGTCGCTGCGTATCTCCACCAGCCGCAGTTCACTGTTGTTGTCCGGCGGGAAAACGCTGCTGCTTTCAGTGGATACAGTTACCCTGCTGCCGTCGTCGAAAAGCCCGTCCGCCAGCACCAGCGGGAATTCCCCGGACTTCTCCGCGCTTTCGATCACCGTGACGTAGGGGGTATATATCGCCTCCACCTCTGTGGGGAACGTTATGCAGTCGTTATCGAATTCCGACCACTTCGCGAAATTTCCCTCCTTTGCCGGGATATCCGGGAATTCGTCCGGGGAGAGCGCCGCGCCGTAGTCAACCTGAATGGTGTCTGTCACCTCTCCGTCAACGATGAATTTCACGTCGATAATAGCAGTGCTGCCTGCGATCTGCGCGAACCGCGCGAAATCTACCGGTGAGGCTGCCCCCGCGTAGCTTATGCCGTCGATTCCCGCCGTTCCGCGGTCAACGAAGCTGTTGCGCAGCACCTCGGCATTTTCGTCCGAGAAATCCACATACCCGGCGATAGAGCCGGAGCGCTCTGTGCAGTCGGAAACATTGAGAATCGCAGCGTTGTCGGTGAGGATAAGCCCCTGCCCTGCGATACCGCCGACATATCCCAGCGCGGAGATAGATGTCTTTGCTATGCAGTTTCTTATCGCCGCCATTGATGAACCCGCGATACCTCCGGCGTAGCTGCCGCTGGTGCTGGTGACCTTGCCGTTCTCGGTGGAGTTTCGCACGACGCCCATTTCCATTCTGCCGACGATACCGCCGCAGTAGTTCTTTTTGGCGGTGATCTCTCCGGTGTTGGTGCAGCTATCAATGATGTCCCGCACCTTGTAGCTGAAGCTGAACGACGTATCGCCGGAGTATGCGATATCGTCTTCCGGGTCGAAGTCGAAGTCGATAGCCATTGACCCGGTGATACCGCCGACATTGAGGTCGCCCTGTATGCCGCCGTAATTTATGCAGGACATCACCTTGCCCTGTCTGCTGGTGGAGTCGTCCTCCGAAACGTCGGTGGTGAAGCTGTCGTCCTCTTCCTTAGTCATCAGTTTGTCTTTAAGTTCTTGAAGGATATCAGAGATATTGTCGAACTCGTCGCATATCGCCTGAATATCGTCCAGCAGGACGTCACTCTGCGCCTCCGCTGTGCTGCTTATTGAGGAGATCGCGCTGATAATTCCGGAGAAGTTCGCGGAAAACCCGTCAACAGCCGCCGTGAATTCTTCGTCAGTCGCGGGGAACTCCACCGCGGGCTTGTCGCCCAGTATTTTCACGGTATCCGCAAGCTGCCCGCAGGCGTCCGAGAACACTCTGCAAGCCTCCGACAGATAAGCGGACGCGTCCGACGCGGACTGAGAAACGCCGTTCAGCGTGTCCATTACCGCAGAAACATAGTCCGCAGCCTCGCTGAAGCTGTCCCCGGCGGAGGTTATCTCGTCGGAGGAATCGGAGATCTTGTCCGCAGCCGCTGAAATGGCTTCAATGCTGTCCTTTATCGCCCCGGTGTCTATCTGGTCGGTTATCTCGTTCATTGCGTTGGTGATGTCGTCGGCGTAGTCGGAGATATTCCGGACACACTTGTTGATGATGTCTAGCTGCTCCGAAATATCGTCGTATGTGTTCTCCGGCACTCTGGAGCTGCTGATATTCTCGTATGCGTCAGTTACCTTGTCGATAGCCTTTTCCGCTTCTGAAAGCGCTTTGCTGAGTTCCTCGCAGGCAGCTTCCAGCTCGGAAAGACCGTCCTTTAGCTGCTGTGTGTCAACAGCCTTGCTGAGATGATCAGAGGCATTTGAGAGATGTTCTGCGGCTTGAATAAGATTATCCGCGGCAGCCTGTAATTCGTCGGACGCTTTGTCAGTGTCCGGTATCTCCTGTGAAGCCGCCTCCAGCGCGGCAGCCGCGCGGATCGCCGCCTTGCTCAGTTCGGCAACTGCTTCGTCCAGCTCGTCAAGACCCTCTTGCAGCTCGTCAGCGTCAACTGAGTTCACGATCTTCTGTATTGCGCTGCTCATTTTGCTAAGCGCCTTAGTAACGTCTTGCAGACTTCTGGAAAGCTCGATTATCCCGTCCGACAGCTCCTCAAAATCACGTCCGGTGACCCACTGTTCAAGATCGTCGCAGGCTTCGCCAATCTTCGTCAGCGCATTGCAGATAGTTTTGACCTCGCCGTTGGCGTTGTTCAGCGCTTTGATCATGGATTTTACCGCGTCGTTCACACGGTCGGTGTCGCCCATTGCCGCGCTTAATTCCTGTGCGGCTGCGCTGATATCGTCAAGGGCGGCGGATATCTCGTCTATCGCAGCGTTGAGGGAGTCTATGCCCTCCTGCGCGCTGTCGATAGCCGCCTGCATATCGTCATTAGTAGCGGTTATCTGGTCGAAAACCTCCTCAAGTGAGCTGCTGAACTGGCTGAGAAGATCCAGCCCCTCTTGAAATCCGTCCAGAGCCGGGGCAATGCCGTCCAGAGCCTCGTCCACCCGTGCGGAGATCTCGTTCAGACCGTCTGCCCAGCCGTTGTAGATGACGTCGGTGCGGTCGGCGATATCGTCCGCGGAATTACGCAGCTTCTCCATCTGCCATGTAAGCCCCTGAACCTCGTCGTTCACCGCGCCGCCGGCGGATCTTGCGTCCTCGATAAGCCGGTCGGTAAGTCCGCTGAGAATATCCATTTCGTCCAGCAGCTTCTGCACCGTGTCCTCGTCGAAATCAATGCTACGGAAAGGCTCCATTTGTCCGGCAATGCCGCCGACGTCCTTTCGCCCGAATATCTCGCCGTGGTTCACGCAGTTGTTGACATACCCGGATTGTCTGCCGACAATACCACCGACATTGTAACCGATATGCGGATATCCCACCGTGCCGTAGTTTTCGCAGCCCTGTATTATCCCGTCGGAAAAGCCCGAGATACCGCCTGCGTCCGACATAGAGGAAGGCTCCTCCTGTGAAATTATGCTGTCCCAGTCAATATCACGGATAGACAGCTTGGCTTCTGACGCGGTGGTATTGACGCTGCACCGGCTGACGCTGTTAAGTATCGTGCCGGAACTGCTGCCGGCAATGCCGCCGGAAAGGTGTTCGCCGGAAATCGCCCCGGAGCTGCTGCAATTTGAGATAAGTCCGCTGTTTTCGTTAATGCCCGAGATACCGCCGACATAGTTGATACCCTTTACTGAGCCTTCAAAGGTGCAGCCCGTGATGTTGCCGGAGTTGCTGCCCGCGATACCGCCGACGTATTCAGCGCTGCCCGCCGGGGACACCGTTCCCTTTACGGTGAGATTTTTCACCAGCGCACCCCGCTGGACGTATCTGAAAAGCCCGACGTATGAGCCGGCGCCGGTGATGTTCAGCCCGGAGATAGTGTGACCGTTTCCGTCGAACGTACCTCCAAATATCGGTATCGGGGTTATCTCCCCGGAGAGGGTTATATCAGCGGATAGAGTTACATACAGATCCTTGCTGTAAGAGTCCAGCCGGCAGTTTTCGGCGAAATTCAAAAATCCGGCGGCGTCAGAGATGATAAGCTCACGCTTTGCTGTCTGTCCCGCAGCAGATGAGTTAGGTGTAGCAGGCGCGGCAGTTTCCGCGATAACATTTGCCGGAATAGCCAGCGCAAGTACGACCGCAGCGGCAATAGAAATGATTTTTCTTGTTCTCATACTTCTGTACCCTCCGGTTCTTCCATGATATCGTCCACGTCGTCGGACGGACTGCCGAAAATACCGTCGATGTCGGCGATGTGTTTCCCGTCGGGGTCGATGTGATTGATTATCTGCCGGTCTACCCGCTGTTTCAGCTCGTCGGAGTTCTCGCTGTCAAGCTGCGCGCTCAGCTCGCCGTGGATTACACCGGAGATCCGCGCGTCAACGATACCGGAAACGTAGCCGCGTACATGACCGTTCACACGCATGTAGCCGGAGCGGTGCTGAACGATATCTCTGCGCTTGAGGGTGAACGAGGTCTTTTCAATGATAGTATCACCCAGAAGCAGAATAGGCGGCAGCACGAACATAACAAGGAATATTGAAATAAACGTACCTCTGCCCAGACATAGACCAATTGAGGAGATCGCCTCGTCGGAGGACAGAATTCCTATCAGCATACCGGCTATCGCAAGTATCGCGCCGGAGCTGATGATCGTCGGGAATGCGAAATTGAGCGTTTCCACGATAGCGTCCTTGATCGGCATTTGTTTTTTGAGCTCGGTGTAGCGGCTGGAAATAACGATCGCGTAGTCGATGTTCGCGCCCATCTGGATAGAGCTTACGATAAGGTAACTCATGAAGAAGATGTTCGTACCCGAAAGCACCGGGAAAGAGAAGTTTATCCAGATAGAGCCTTGAATTATTGCCAGCAGAAGCACCGGAAGTCCCGCCGACTTGAAAGTGAACACAAGTATCACCAGAACGAACAGGAACGACAGCACGCTTACCAGCATATTATCAGTCGCGAAGCTGGTACCCAGATCGTAATCGCTGGTGGAGTCGCCGACTATATATGCGCCGTCGGGGTAGTATTCGTATACTATCTCGTGCAGGTCGTCAAGGAACGCAAAGGTCTCCTCGCCCTCCTCCGGGATATTCGTGAACAGCAGCATACGGCTGTAATTCTCGGTGCTTAGCTGGAGCTTCGCGTCGTTGAGCTGTTCGTTGAGATCGTCTATGTCCTTGTTGAGATCGTCGTCAAGGGTGACGTAGCCTGCCTCTTTCTGCTCGTAAATGTAACCGAACATATCAATGAGCGGAACAGCGTAGTTGTTCACGGAGCTTACTATCTGCCCGTAGTTCTCCTCGGAGGCTGCGTATGCCGAGTAGGCTAGCTGGACTATCTCAATATCCATGTCGGTAAGCTCTGCGAACTGCCGCGGAGTAAGCGCGTCGGTCAGCATATAGCCGTCCATTGCTTCGATATTCGCAAGCCCCATTGCGGAGTCTACCTCCGGCAGGCTCTCCAGACGTTCCAGCAGGCGGTGTTCCTTATTGTAATCGCCGGCGGGTACCATGACTACCACAAGGTTGCTGGTGTCAAAGGTATCTTTGATCTTTTCCTCGGCGATCTGCGTGGAATTTCTGGTGATCGTCGAAAGCGTAGAATAGCCGTACACATAGTTACAGTTGCTAGACAGCACGAAGCTGACAACCAGAAACACCACATATATCGGAGGCAATATGAATTTTGTCTTTGAAGCCAGCTTACCTATCGCGGTGATCTTCGGCACAAAGTAGCGGTGGTGGGTTTTGTCGATAAGCGGCGAGAATGACATCAGCAGTCCGGGCATGAGCGTGAACACCACGAAAATACTGCACAGGATAGCCTTTACCAGCACGATACCAAGGTCAAAGCCTATCTTGAACTGCATAAACATCATTGCCACCATACCGGAGATAGTGGTTAGGCAGCTTGAAGAGATTTCCGGGATAGCCTTGCTGAGCGCCGTTATTGTGGCTTCCCGGGGTTCCATTGTTGTGCGTTCCTCGGTGTAGCGGTTGCAGAGAATGATTGCGTAGTCGATAGCAAGTGCAAGCTGAAGCACTACTGCAATTGAGTTGGAAATAAACGATATCTCGCCGAATATGAAGTTCGTACCCATATTCAGCAGAGCCGCCATACCGAAAGTCATCAGCATGACCGGGACTTCCATGTAGGTATGCGACGTGAATAAAAGCACGGCAATAATGATAACCACCGCGATAAGAACGACCACCTGCATTTCGGCGGCAATGGTTTCAGCGCTGCTGTTTCCCACCTCGCTGGAGATGTATGCGTCGTAGGATTCCAGCTTTTCCCGTATGGCGATCATGGCGTCCTTGGATATCTGATCCTCCGCCTCGCCGTCAAATGTGACTGAAAGCAGTGCAGCGCCGTTTTTGTAGCTGTCCTCGTCGTTCTCCACGACAACAGAGGTCACGCCGTCTATTTCTTCAAGCTCTGCGGCTACCCGCTCGGCGGTATCGAAGGTCACGTTGTCCAACATGATACTTCCCGAACCAAAGGTCACGAATTCCTCGTCCATAAGGGTCAGACCTATACGGGTCTCCGTGGTGTCCGGCAGATAGCTGGTGAGGTCGTTGTTTACCTGCGTCCAGCCGGTGGCGATAGCGCAGAATATCGCCGCGATTATGTAAAACAGATAGAATGCTTTCCGCTTGTCAACAATGATCGCGGCCACCTTTTCGATAGGTGATTGCTTTTTCTTTTGTGTACTCATTGGCTTCACTCCAGATCAATTGTCTGCATTGTATTTCTCTTTGGCGATTATTAATTATACCACTTTTTGCCGTGGCATTCAATGAACAATGTAGGAAGTTTGTCCTAAAAATTAAAATCTGGCACATATCAGCGCGGTTAGAAGGTCCTATGTAATTTCTGCCAAGAGTATTGCTGGAACAGAAAGAGGAATTGTAATTTGTAGGGCGGATTCTCTTATCCTCTTTGCGCAGCAAAATTGTATTACAACTTTTGTCGATAACGGCAGTGTACCCCTGTTGGAATACCGAACAGCCAACAAAATGCACCTTGTAAAGCCTGTCGTTGAACTCAAATTCCACGCGTTCGTTTCGCATGAGGTAGTTTGTGAACTCCTCGCGCTGCGCCTTGACCCAAGTGAGCGGTAGTCCCGCCGCGAGGTGAACATCTGCTTCGGAAAGACCAACACGCTTAAGCTCTTTCGCAATGCCCACAAGCGTGAGTACCTCTTTCTATATATGTGGTGCACCTATGGTAGTAATAGATGGCATAGGTAGAAGGGATAAGAACATTCAGCTACCTCAGGAGTTTTAGCTTTTTAAGGCATCGATTATGACCGATTCATCATAGCCAGCAATTCGGTGCGATTTGCACAGTCGGTCTTTTTTAATATATTCCGAACGTGGAACTTTACCGTGTTTTCAGAAATAAATAATTTTGCAGATATTTCGCCGTTAGAAGCACCCTCTATAATCAGATTAAGCACCTGCGTTTCTCGCGAAGATAGTTCATATTTTTGGATAAATGCATTCAAGCGTTCTTTGCTGCTACAGTAAATGGAATAATGTACGTCTGTATGCAGAAGACTGCACTATCACCAAGAACGGTGAAAAGCTGTTCTTCAGCACCTATTATAATGGTCTCCTGCTTGACGACACCTCTCTTGTAAGCGCAGGCGATGATCTGCTGCTTACCTTTGACGACGGAAATTCATACGGGTCAACTGCAATAACAATATATAGTGATAACGGTCAGCTTCTCGGCGTGGCAGAACCTCTTTATGTTACATACAGAGGTCGGGCAAATATTCAGGTGTCACGCTCGCTTGCCCTGAATTACAGCGTACTGCTCTACGACGCAAGCGGAAAGCTTATCGAAACAAGAAGAGGTGCTATCGGCAACTCTCTTACTGCCAACGAGTATTTTGAGTGGCTGGCTGCGGGAAATTATACCGCTGTATTTATAGAAACCAGCTACTTCGACTCTCTTGAAGCAGGCTCTTACAGCACAATCGCTCAGGCAAACGCGCTTTCTTCCGATTATACCGCAAAGGTTCCGTTTACTCTTACCGATAACGAGTGGACAGAAAAGAGCGTTGTTGTTCCGACAAATGCTTACGCCAAGGGTACGTTCAACGAAGCTGCAACAGGTATATCCATGAAGCAGACGTACCCGGAGACTGTCGATATTGATGTGGTATGCATACCTGCGGCAGATTTCAAGATGTACGAAAACTCCAGTGTCACCCTGAAAATTATCACCAACCAGAACGGACAGACAGCAGGAAACTTCATCAGCACACGCTCCTTGGCTATCAACGGACATTCGCTTGACGCTAACCGCTGGAATCAGGTAACCAACGGCGGTATTATCAAGGAGGACGGTAGTATTACTCTGACGCTCAGCGCAGAGCAGCTCAAAAAGTACGGCGGTTTCCCGCTTACATTCTCCACTACTGTCGTTATGACAAATCCGCTTGAGTTCAACGCTGTCGCTACATTAACGTATCGTGACGAGAACAATCGTGAGAGGACAAATTTTGTCGGCATTTACGAGGAGCAGCGCGGCAATCTTTCTCTTAACGTACCTGCTCTTACCGCTGACGGAAGCTTTACCGTTTACGGCATCGGACCTGCTTCCACAAAAGAAAAGCCCTACAATGTAACCGTATATGCAAACGGAGCGCCGATAGCAACCGTAAGGACCGATACTAACCTCGGTTACTTCAAGGCTAAGATCTCCATTGATGAAAACGATCTTGACGAATACGAAACGATCTCTTTCACCGCAAAGGGAGCATTCTCCGACGGAAGCGGCGCGGCTGAATCTTCTGTTGAAGAAACGCTCTATTCCTCCGGTATGGGCGCTCTGGTTAAGAACGAGCTATACTGGGACTACTTATTTGGCAGCATGAATTCAATAGTTGTCTGGGACGACGGCGACCCTGTAAATATTAATACCAGCTACTATATTCCCGCGCAGCGCATGGAAACCGGTTATCAGTGGAAGCTTACCTTTGATAACCCCGACAAGGTATATGATGTTACGGTAAGCTACCTCAAAAACGGCGAGGTGGTTGATATACCGGCAACCCGTGTTAGCGGCACAGATTATTTCATGACCGAAAAGGTTTACCTCTACGGAGCAACGCCCGACGGCGCATGGGTATCCTATATGCACAAGGACGATGTGTATATGAAGCCGAGTGACGATACCGATATTAGCGAAGCAGAATTTGCTGAAATCTGTGATTATCTGAACAGTCTTTCGGCATTCAGCGAGTTCCAGGGTACTCCCGATGATTTCTCCTTTGTGCTTGAAGCCGATGAGTATAAAGTAGGAATTATCTGCTACGACGAGGACGTTGCATGGGATAATGATAAAATCGCTGAATTTGAGAGCATGCCCGAGGGCGAAATACTCCCGTTCTGCATAGGCTATGAGCAGGGCTACCTGCCCCTGACAAACGGAGTCTTTGCTCTGCACAGTGTGGAGAAATATATCAACAGTGATTCTCCCGGCGACTATTTCTATGTTGACGAGATTTACACCCTTACCTCAAGGACGATAACTGTTTGGGATACACAGACCCAAACAGCTTACAAAACCGTTGTACAGATAGGGAACGACCCGACTCTCCAGCCCAAGGAATACGCAGAGGAAGAGGACGAGTATGCTGAATATCTCCGCGTGCTGGACGTTCTTACAGTATGGTATGATTTCAACTTCCTGGTTACCAATGGATTAACCGAGACTTACTCAAACACGGTCAGCGTCACCCGTTTTATGGGCGCATCGTCAAAGCCTAAAAAGAAAAAGGTTGATTATGGCGAAATTCCGGACTATACGCCCAATATGTTTGATTGGATGAGAGAAAAAAAGAAGGGTAAGCCAATAACCGCAGATGAAATAGTACAGATGCAGCAGTTTTACTATGATAACCAATTATGCTTCAAATTTGCATCGGGATTTTATGATAAATCGGTACAAAATTGTTTTGACAAAGTCAAAAGTTACAAGGTAAACTTTTTGGGCATAATGACTTGTAAGGCAGCAAGCACGCTTCCCACCGGTCTTCTTGATATTGTAGCAGGTCCTGAGAAAGTAGCACTCAATTTTGTTAAAGGGCAGATAACAGATGGCATCAAGGAGAAAATCAAGGCGAGTCTTGAACAGGTCGATACACAAGCACAAGCGCTTGCCTACGACTTATACTATGCAACAAAATACATGCAGAAACACGTATCGGATGTCTGGTGTAACTCGATAGACTGGAAGAACTTTCCTTATAATCTCTTTAACCCCAATATACATAATGGAAAAACAAACCGTGGCAAAACATATCAGCGTATGCCGTCAGGTCCTCGCGGAAAGCTGGATCCATCGGGTGTTATCTATGAGGCGGTAGAAAGCAATGTC
Source organism: uncultured Clostridia bacterium (assembly GCA_945873955.1). Taxonomy (GTDB): domain Bacteria; phylum Bacillota; class Clostridia; order Oscillospirales; family Ruminococcaceae; genus CAG-115. Next base: position 14,917 of record CAMCFA010000012.1, read on the forward strand.
ATTGACGGTGCGACCGCAACACTGTACTATTTCGACGGCACTAACGGAGTGATTGCGGATTCCACTTACTTTGGAATTGAGCCTAACCCGCAGACCGTAGGAGAAAACGGATTTTATCAGTGGTTCGTTCCAGTCGGAAACTGGCGCGTTGTTGCTTCTAAGGACGGTTACACGACCGTTGACACAGGCTCCAGCGCGGACTACGGACTGAATGCGGCACTGAAAGCAGACGGATACTACTATATGCCTGTTCTTCCTGTTCAGCTTGACGTCAACATAGGTCTTGTAAGCTACGAAGCTCCCAAAGTCGAATCCATTAACGCAACAACGGACGGAGTATTCATCACCTTCAGCAAGTATATGTCAGAGGGTGAACTTACTGCTGCAAATATCGGTCTGTATATAAACGACGCTCTTGTAACTCTGGACAGCAGCAACGTCATTCTTGCAGACAGCGAAATGGTGAATGCAGACAGCACAATCTCCTACACCAAGACAGTTAAGCTCGCTTATCCGGGACTTACAACAAGCGATAAGGTCCAGGTAGTCATCAATACCAATGTCAAGAGTTACGCCGGTGTTCACATGGCAGAACGGTATGACAGCGGCGTTATGGACGTGACCGAGCCTGCACAGGCAGCTGCTCCTACCGCCTCTGTAAGCGGCGGACAGGTAGAGAAGAATACTGCTGTAAAGCTGACCAGCGAAACCGCAGGCGCTGTTATCTACTATACAACCGACGGCACTGAGCCTACAACAAGCAGCGCTGTATACAGCGGAGCAATTCTTATCGGAGAAAGTGTTACAATAAAGGCAATAGCTGTAAAGCTCGACATGAGAAACAGCGATGTGCTGACTGTAAATTACACTGTTATCGAAGAAGCGCCCGAAGATGACAGCGACAGACCTGAAAAAGTCGTTGCAACAATGAACGGTAAAGTAATAACTGATAACAGCACCGTTTCTGCCGGATACCTGAAGTTTGAAACAGCAGCCGCGGGTGCGAAGATATACTACACCACAAACGGAAACTGTCCCATGGTGGATATTGAAAACCGTATCGAATACACACGACCGATATATCTGGAAGCCGGAAAAACCTACTTCTTCAGAGTGCGTGCGTACAACGGAAAGTATTCTGAAGGATTACCGCTTCACATTACGGTAAAAAGCGGAAGCTCCGGCAGTTCGGGCGGCGGTGGAGGATACAGACCCACTACCCCGACAGAACCCACGAACCCATCTATCCACGGCTCTGCAAAGAGCTGGGGTGATATTGCGGCAGAGCTTGCAAAGCTCACAAACGGCTCTGAGGTAACAATCGAGCTTAACGGCAATACCACAGTTCCCGTCGAGGTAATCAAAGTGATTGATGAGCGTGACCTTAAGGTAACATTCGTAGTTGACAGCGTTAAGAGCTGGAAAACAGACGGTGCGAAAATCACAACTCCTGCGGAGGCTGATCTTACATTCACAAAGACAGCAAGCACGAAATCCAATGGTCTGCGCGGCATTGAAGGAACTCAGTTCTGTATAAACAACACTGGCATTCCCACAAGCCTTGAAATTGCATTCAGGACGGAACACGCAGGAAAGTTTTCAAACCTCTACAAGGACGTTTCCGGCAAGCTGGTATTCGTGACCTGCGCTAAGCTCGGTGAGGACGGAAAGGTAATTCTTCCCGATGTTGCTGAAAAGGGCGATTATGTAGTTATGCTCTGCGAATTCAGCGACCTTCCCGGCGACATGGACAACGACGGCATTCTGAGTCAACAGGACGCAGCGGCGATCCTGAAGGATATCATAGAACTGGAGAAGGGCAAAAATCCGCTTATGGCAGACTTTAACGGTGACGGCTATATGGACCAAAAGGACGCATCGGCAATTCTGAAAAGAATAGTTGGTATAGCGTAAGTTCAACTGATTAGCGAATGGGCGTACAGATAATGTGCGCCCATTTCTTATGTCCCGAAACAAGCTTGACTACCAGCTTAAAAGAAGAAAGGCTGTGTGAGTGGTCACAAAGCCTTTCAAAAGATTATTTCAAAACTTCTTTATTTGTCCTGTCCTTTAAGGAGAACAGTTCATTTATTCAATAGCCTTAGTTACCGCCATTTTTCCCCGAACACTACCGAATGATATCCCAGATCGTAGAAGTCGTTTTCGCTCAGCAGGCAGAAGTGTCCGGAAGGCTTATCGCCTGTGGTGAAGTTCTCATCAAAGGTTACGTCAATATAATAAATCTTGCCGTTTATCTGTACGCAGTTCCACATATGCGCCCCAAGCGTACCGCCCGGCTCGCCTGCGTAACCGGTGACGGTTGCTGCTTTGATGCCGCAGCGTGACGCAAGTTCTTGGAGCATGGTGGCAAATGCCTGACATACGCCAGTGTTGTTGTCGATCAGACCAAGATATGAGTAGCTCTCTTGGCTGTACGAGTAGTCGTAGGAGTAGTGTTTTATCATGTAGTCGTGAAGAGCGATGATTTTTTCCTTGTCGGTCATTCCGCTCTTTATGCATGACTTGATGATATTATTCAGCTTCTGGCTGTATACAATAGCTTCCTTGCTTGCCCTGCTCTTGAGCGCAGGATTTTCGCCAAGCCGCCTTATCATGTACCCAAGGTCGTAGGTTATTGTGGCATTTATGCTGACCTTATCCAAATCAGAGTCCACATTCCTTGATACGCTTCCTATATCGTCTTCGATAATCCAATCAGCAATGTAGTAGTCTATCATAGCTCCCATACTCGGTGAGCAGGTGAACGAAATGTCCGTGTAGAGATATTCAAAGATATCCATCCATACGGAGTAAAGGTCGTTGGGCTTGGTTATGTGCATACCCTTAGTATATTTCGTTTTGTTGCGCTTGAACGAGGTAACTGAAATGCCTTGTCCCTCGGGGGTAGCGTCAAGGATTTCATCCTTAGAGAGCAGACCCTCTGCTATGTGTTTTACGCCGGAATAATACCTATCTATATTCAGTATTTCGTCAGAAGCGGTGGATAGGTTTTCAATCCTGCCGCCGTTAAGCGTCAGGTTGGTGCGGTTGTTTATCTGAATCGGGCAGGAGTAAACCGACTTTATGTCGCAATTATTTATTGTTAGTCGGGGAACATCCTCAGCGAATATCCATTCATCCATAACAATACCGTTATTCATTTTGCCGCCGTTCAAGGTTAAAGCAGAGGAATTAATAAATGCCGTATAATACTTGGTGTCAAATGTTCCGCCGTTTATCACGATGGAAACTGTATCTCCTGTACAGTCAAAGCCTGCCTCGCCCTTGAACTTTCCGCCGTTTATCGTCAATTTGAGATTGCTGCCAACGCCGGCGAAACAGCTGGCGTAATAATCGGAACCGGTGCCCGCAGTAAGCTCAGCGTAGTTTACCGTGAGCTTTCCAGCACTCGGTATAATGACAGTGTCATTAGCAGTCATTTTGCCGCCGTTTATCGTGGTTTTGCTGGAAGTGCCATAGCACTGGAATGCCTGGAATGTTCCCGAAAGCGTGCCGCCGTACATGGTGAAGGTACTGTTGTCGTTGAGTACCGCAGGCCACTCGCCTGTATTCTTGATAGCACCTGTGCCCTTACTGTCTGTCAGCACAAGGCTGCCGCCCTTTATGAGAATAACTGTATAGGAGGGGTCAGCAGTCGCGCCCGTGATCTTATAGCCGTTTAGGTTAAGGCGGTATGCTCCGCTCTTTATCTCAATGCCGGTTTTGCCGAGGTTGATACTCTTTGTGAGCTTATAGCTGCCGCCCTTGCCGCTTGTAAGCGCGGTACGAAGCTGCTGCGCGGTTGATATGCTCTTAACGGTAGCGGTAGTCACAGTGACTTTGCATTTCAGCTTATAGGTCGCAGCTTTGACTGTGCCGTTTGCGGGAACTTTTACGGCAGCGGTTATCGTGGCAGTGCCTGCCGCCTTTGCTGTGACCTTGCCCGTGGTCTTTCCGACAGAGGCAACGGAAGATTTGCTTGTGGTATATGTTACGGTCGCCTTGTCAGGCAGATTGTTTATGTATAGGTTTATTACCTCGCCCTTTTTCAGAGCCGCAGAGCTAATGCTGATTTTCGGCGCGGGCGGCGCAACATTCACAAGATAGGTTCTTGAAACGGTTATGAGTTCCCTGTCGTTAGTGACATATGCGGTGATGGTGGCACTGCCGGATTTTTTCGCGGTAAGAGTCGCTGTTGTTTTGTCTGCATTGCGTGTTATGGAAAGCACAGCAGGGTCGCTGCTCTCCCATGTAATGTCGCGGTATTCCGGGCTTACGCGCAGCATTGCCTGTGATTTTTCGCCAATCTCCAAAAGCGCCGACGTGCTGTCGTCAAACTCTGCAAAGGCAGTCTGAATCTTAAGAATAACGGTGTATTCGAACACACCGCCATTGTCGCCGTTAACAGTGATATCAAATACACTTTCAAAACCGTCAACCTTTGACACACTGCCTGAGTAGACATACTTCACCTCGCCGGTAAGCCAGTTGATCGACAATATTGACTCATCAAAATAGCTGAAGGACATTGAGCAGCCTATGGTTGTGAGGTCGCCGCTCGAATTAATCTGCGGTTTGGTTTCCATACCCAGCTTTACGCCGTTTTTCGTGGTCGGGTAAACATTAGCAGTTCTGCCGTTTATGCTGTCCGGAAAGATAGTGACAACAGCAGGATATGTTATGGAATCCTTTATCTCCTGGGCTTTTTCATCATTCTCGGGTGCGTCCTTTGAGGCAACTATCGTCACATAAAAAGTGAATGTCTGGGAAGTTCCATTGTTGGCAGAAACCTCCGCTTCAACCTGATACTTCTTTCCGATTACAATAGACGGGTCTTTTGCAAAATCATAGTTGATATAGTATGAATCTATATAGCTGCCATAACCGTTCGAATAGTGGTATGAATAACTCAACACATTATCGGCTGCTTGTTCAAATTCGAATGAGATATTTATCTCGGTGATAGAAGTGCTTTTTTTGGCGGACAGATCCTTTACCATATTTACCCCTTCAGGCAGGTCAGGAGTAAGATCCACAATGCTCCCCTCTGAAGCCTCAAGGGTGTAGTTCTTTTTGAAGCTGATCATGTCGGATATCTTTGTGACCGAAGCAGCAGAAGCGCTCTGCGAAAACAAATCGGTCTGATATGTAGCAGAAAATGCCATGAACAGTGCAAGAACAAATGAGATTATTCTCTTTTGCGAAAAGTGCAGGAATTGCTTTTCACTGTTTATGGCTGTCTTTTGTTTCATATTATATCCTCCTTGCAGATCGGAATATATTACTTCATTATTATTATATCACCGCCGAAAAAAATGTCAATATAATTTCCGAATTGACAATGTGACACTATGGAAACCACTAGCCTTTTGAGCTGGTATATAGTATAATAAAGAGTATAAAAACATAATGGAGTACCATATGAAATTTTTTGAAAAACTCAACGAATATATGGAAGGCATGAATTGCACCGCCAAGGAGCTTAGCAACGCCTCCGGCTTATCCCCTGCAACTATCAGTCGCTATAAAAACGGCGAGCGTATCCCTGAAATTGACAGCGAAGCATTCGGTCAGCTTTGCGAGGGTCTGGCTGATCTTTCAAAGAGCAACGTTGGGGCAGAACTGTCGAAAAGCGAGATAGAGCGCAGCTTTTACATCTGCCCCGACATTATTGCGACAGACAAGGAGCAGTTTCGCCATAAGCTGAATATACTTATTTCCGTTCTGAATATCAACATTTCAAAGCTGTGTCAATACACGAACTATGAAACGTCCGCGCTTTTCAGGATAAGGAACGGCTCACGAAAAGCGTCCGACCCGGTCAAGCTTGCGGCGGATATCTCTGGCTATGTGTCGCGCGAATGCGGCGAGGAGAAGGACAGGCAGGTGCTCTCCGAGCTTTTCGGTTGCCCGGCAGACGAGCTGTCTGATACGGCGGTGCTTTATAAAATGGTAAGTGACTGGCTTATCACCGGGCAAAGCCGCTCAAAGGACGAAGTAACGGGTTTCCTTGAAAAGCTGAATGAATTTGACCTTAACGAATATATCAAAGCAATTCACTTTGACGAACTTAAAGTCCCTACCGCACCATTTCAGCTTCCGACTTCAAAGGCATACTTCGGACTTCAGGAGATGATGGCAAGCGAGCTGGATTTTCTGAAAGCGACTGTTCTGTCCAAATCAAAAGAGCCTGTTATTATGTACAGCGATATGCCGATGGAAGAGATGTCAAAGGATCCGGAATTTCCGAAAAAGTGGATGTTCGGAATGGCTATGATGCTGAAAAAAGGTCTGCATCTGAATATGATACATAACCTCGACAGGCCGTTCAATGAAATGCTTCTCGGACTTGAAAGCTTCATTCCTATGTATATGACAGGGCAGATTTCTCCGTTTTATTTTGATAAGCCGCAAAATACCGTATTTCTTCACTTTCTCAAAGTTTCGGGAACTGCGGCACTTACCGGGGAAGCTATTGCGGGAAATCATGAAAGCGGAAAGTATTATCTGACCAAAAGCAAAGAGGAGGTTGCATACTACCAAAAGCGGGCGCAGGATATGCTTACCCACGCCAGCCCGCTTATGGACATATATACTGCGGAAAATGAAGAAAAGCTGAACGCATTTTTGCTTATGGATTCAGGCACCGGCGGAAATAGAAGGAGCATACTATCCGCTCCTCCATTATACTCGATGGAACGAGAGCGTTTAGAACATATTTTAGGAGAACGCACTTTTTCGCACGCGGAAAAAGAAAAGGTGCTTAACTATGCTGACAGGCAAAAACGAATGATAGAGGACCTTCTTGCTTCGTCAGAGGTAGAAGATGAGATACCCATTCTCACAAAGGAGGAGTTTCAAAGGTATCCGATAAGTATTTCTCTGTCGGGAATATTCCTGGAAAAGGATATTGTGTATTCATACGATGAATATCTGGAGCATATCCGTCTGACCGAGGAATTTGAAAACCGGCACAAGAATTATCGTCTGAAAAAGACCTCTGCGTTTGTTTTCAGAAATCTTCAGATACACATTCACGAAGGCAAGTGGGCAATGGTGTCAAAGAGCAAATCGCCCGCAATTCATTTCGTGATACATCACCCAAAACTCTGCCAAGCAATAGAGCACTTTGTTCCGCCAATGGTGGAGTGAACTGCTGAACAATTGCTGAAAAAAATGAGCGACGCCTATTTTGGGGTGTCGCTCATTACAGTTAGCCGCCGATTTGTCTTGGTTGAATACTTCTTTATCAATAGCCAACCATACCCAAACCATCAACGATAGAAGATTATTCGGAGCAGTATAAGCTGCGTATTCCAAAATCGCTGCACCAACAGCTTTCGGAACACTCAAGGCAGAAGGGTATCAGCATGAATCAGTATTGCCTTTACATGCTTACGAAATATGATACCGCCACGCATAATGTATGACAAACAAGCCCTTGCTTTTTTGGCAAATGTGGGGCGCTGCCCCACACTCGGTGGTTCGGGCGGTTTCGCCGTAGACGAAATTCCCGGCGCTCCGCCGTGAAAGCCTGAACATAAGGGAGCGAAGCGACCCACATTATTCTCCTTTTGGAAGCCAAGAGGAACCGAAAAGCAATTTTGCTGCGCAAAGAGGGAAAGAGAATTGCCCGCCAAATCACAATTTATATCTCTCTATGAACCCTATATTCCGCCGCTGTTTTTCCTGCCAGCCTCACACCGGAATGGACATGCAGCTCGGTTATCAAACTGCAATCCGGGAAAGTCACCACCGCTGCGGCAGGCGAACCTCGAAAGTCCTCCTGCGACATTCGGCAGACGCACTTCCCCGCCGCCACCAGATCTCCGGCGCGTATCATCATCTCCGAAGCGCCGCACAGCTCCACCGCCAGTTCCAGTCCGTCCCCGGTGCGGAGCGAAAAGCCGCTTCCGTCCTCCAGCACGCTTATCACCGCGCCGTCCGCAGGGGCGCATATTTCCACCGCAGGCAGGCTTCCCAGCAGGAATCCGGCTATCCCGCCCGCGGCGCATACTCCGAAGCCCTCTCCACTGTACCGCCGTGAGTTCTCACCGCCGTTAAGCTCTTGCAGCGGAAACACCCTGCCCCCCGCCGGACTGACCAACCGCCGCTCACTGTAATATTCATTCTCCTGCATGTTATCCTCTCCCATTAAGCGTTGTTTCCGCAATACGACAAAAAAATACCCGCCGCGGACTGTAATTATTGTTGACAATTCTTCTTGAATTACTCAACACAATGGGCTATAATGTTATAGTATAAAAAAAACATGCTTAAAGGAAGGAAGCATATTTCATGGTAGAGTGCTTTAAGAATCTCGCGATAATACTGATCTCGGCAAAATTGCTGGGACTTGTGGCAAAAAAGCTGAAAGCTCCGCAGGTGGTTGGTCAGATACTTGCCGGACTGCTTATCGGTCAAGCAGTGCTGGGCTGGGTGGAAGCGGACAGCTTCATCAAGACAATGGCGGAGATCGGCGTTGTTCTGCTGATGTTCTCCGCCGGGCTTGAAACCAACCTAAAGGATCTGCTGAAAACCGGACCAGTGGCGCTGTGTATAGCCCTTGCGGGAGTGTTCGTCCCCATGGGCGGCGGATATCTGATGTACACGATCTACTGCGGTATCAACCCAGACGCTGCCGCCGGCGGAAACGTCATGAATCAGGCGCTGTTTATCGGCACGATAATGACCGCGACCTCGGTCAGCATTACAGTGCAGGCTCTGCGGGAGCTTGGACATCTTAAAAGCAAGATCGGTACGACGATAGTCAGCGCGGCTATAATCGACGATATCATCGGCATTATCGTACTGACTGTCGTTATCGGCATGGAGGGCGGAAACGACGCCAGCGCGCCGACTATCTCCGGCTCGCCTATCGCGGACGTATTCATCAAGACCGGGCTGTTCATCGTGTTCAGCTTCGGGGTCGGCTTCCTGATGTACTTCCTGTTCAAGTTCCTTGACAAGAAGTTCTACCACCAGCGCAGAATACCGATCTTCGGTCTGGTGCTGTGTTTCCTCATGGCTTACTGCGCCGAAACCTTCTTCGACATTGCGGACATCACCGGCGCTTACGTTGCCGGAATAATCCTCTGCAATCTTCGGGACGCAGAGTATATCGCCGGCAAAATGGACATCAGCTCCTACATGCTGTTCGGACCGGTGTTCTTCGCTAGTATCGGGCTTAATATCACATTCGACGGCTTTACGGTGGATCTGCTGTGGTTCTCGCTGGCGTTCGTGGTTGTGGCTCTGCTGGGCAAGATAATCGGCTGTGGTCTGGTGGCGAAAGCATTCCGCAACAGCTGGAAGGACTCACTAAAGATCGGCGTGGGAATGATGACCCGCGGCGAAGTAGCGCTGATAGTAGCCAACAAGGGTCTGGCGGTCGGGCTGGTGGAACAGAGATACTTCTTAGCGGTGATCCTGCTGATAATCGTATCCTCGGTTTCCGTACCGATAATCCTAAAGCTGCTGTTCAAGGGTGAAAACGCTCCGGGCAGCGGCACAAAGCACGAAATTCACCCGGACGCCGACGAAGCGGACGAAGTTCCTGCGGAATATTGATACAACGATCCCCCCGGCGCGGTATCCGGGGGGATCTGGAATGATTAGTATACTATCTTATCTGATGAAATTTGTGCGGATCACCTTTTCCTGCGCCGGGCGTTCGATACCCGCAGCTTTGCCTGCTTCAATGCATTTCAGCAGCCAAGCCATGTTTCTGGCAAGGGTCTGAAGCGTCTGAATTCCCTCCAGATCCTGCAATACCTGCTCCGGGGTGCTGCCGTGGACTTGATTCCAATACTGGGAGGAAACCACCGGCATAGAGCTGATCGTGAAATACTTGTTCATCTGGTCGAACGCGGCAGAAGCGCCTCCGCGGCGGCAGGAAACAACCGATGCCGCAGGCTTGCCGGCAAGGTGCTGCCCGCCGGAGTAAAACGCCCTGTCCATAAACGAGGTCATTGCGCCGCTTATCGCCGCGTAATGCACCGGAGAGCCGAAGATAAACCCGTCCGCCTGCGCAGCAAGCGTGGTGAATTGATTCACCGTATCCTCAACAACGCACTTGCCCAGACCTTTTTTACATGCGCCGCAGCCCATACAGCCGGAAATAGGCTTTGCCCCTACCCAGAATATCTCGGTATGTATTCCCTGCTTCTCAAGCTCCTTTGCGGTTTCCTGAAGCGCCATGTCAGTGCAGCCGTGCTGGTGCGGGCTGCCGTTTACTAATAGTACTTTCATTTATATACCTCCAGAATATTGTTTTGTTAATATTACAGACTGTTATGCAAAGTGCAAAACACACAGTCTGACCATGTATGTATTATATACCAAAATCACGGATTTTGCAACCGTTTATGAGAGAATAAATTATGAAAAAGCATCTTAATAAGTTGTGGGTGGTTGCGCTGATCGCGTTTCTGTGCTGCGCCCTGTGGGGGAGTGCTTTCCCTGTGATCAAGATAGGCTACCGGCAGTTCGGCATAACCGACAGCGGCGCGGGCGCTAAGATACTCTTTGCCGGGGTGAGGTTTATTCTGGCGGGGCTGCTAAGCTGGGCGGCGGGAAGTGCGGCGGCTAGGAAACCCCTGCTCCCCCGAAAACAGGATATCCCGCGGATAGCCGCGCTGAGTCTGTTCCAGACTATATTGCAGTACACCTTCTTCTACCTCGGACTTGCCAACTGCACCGGGATGAAATCCTCGATAATCAACGGTTCAAGCCCGTTCGTGGTCATTCTGCTGACAACTCTGGTGCTCCGCATGGAAAAAATGACCCTGCTGAAGCTGCTGGGCTGTCTGCTTGGCTTCGCCGGAATAATCGCGATAAATCTAGGTGGAGATATGGCGGGCTTCGCGTGGAACGGAGAGGGTTTCATCTTTCTGTCGGTGCTTTCCTATGCCGGGTCTACCATACTGATAAAGCGGTTCACCGCCGACGGCTCCTCCCCGGTGATGATGTCGGCGTACCAGTTTACCTTCGGCGGGGCAGTCATGGTTCTGACCGGGCTTGCGCTGGGCGGAGCTTCCGGCGGCGAATGGACGGTTTCCGCGCAGGGAATAATAACGTTGCTGTATCTGGCGGTGGTTTCCGCAGCGGCGTACAGTCTGTGGGCGGTTCTGCTGAAATTCAACCCGGTATGCCGGGTGGCGGTGTTTGGATTCCTCACCCCGGTATGCGGGGTACTGCTTTCAGCGCTGCTTCTTGGTGAAGCTGAACAGGCATTTCAGCTTCGCTCGCTGATATCACTCGCGCTGGTGTGCGTCGGGATATGGCTTGTTAATCTGCCGGAAAAACAAACAGAATCCCCGGAAAAGGAGTAACACATGCAGAAATCGAATTACCAGAAAATGCTTGACGAATTGATAGCCTCGCTGGACGGGAAAGTCCCCCGGCTGCTGCTGCATAGCTGCTGTGCGCCCTGCTCCAGCTATGTGCTGGAGTACCTGTCGCAGTATTTCAGCATTACTCTGCTGTACTACAACCCGAACATCTCCCCGCAGGAGGAGTTCGACAAGCGCACCCGTGAGCTGCGCAGGCTGGTTGAACAGCTCCCGATGAAGCACCCGGCAGACGTGGTAGTCCCGCCCTACCGTCCGGAGGAATTCTACACGGCGGTAAAGGGTCTGGAGGACGTCCCGGAGGGCGGCGAACGCTGCTTCATCTGCTACCGGCTGCGGCTTGAAGCGGCTGCGAAATACGCGGCGGAGCATGGGTATGACTACTTCTGCTCCACCCTGTCGATAAGCCCCATGAAAAACGCCGCAAAACTGAATGAGATCGGCGCTGAGCTTTCGGAGATTTACCCGGTGAATCTGCTGCCGTCAGATTTCAAGAAGCGAGGCGGATATCTCCGCTCAATTGAGCTGTCAAAGGAGTACGGGCTGTACCGGCAGAACTACTGCGGGTGCGTGTTCTCCAAGCGGGAGGCGGAGCTTAGGGAAGAAAATAAGCGGTGAAGTTTTTCACCGCTTTTTTTTATTTTCCGGAATTCAAATCCCTCTGCGCCACTGCAAGACGGTCGCAGCGCTCGTTTTCCGGGTGTCCTGCGTGACCTTTTATCCAGCAGAATTCCACGTCGTGCACTGCCAGAAGCTCCAGCAGCTTCTCCCAGAGATCGGGATTGAGGGCGGGCTTTCCGTCGGACTTCTTCCAGCCGCGCTTTTTCCAGCCCTGCGCCCAGCCCTTTTCTATGCCGTCAACAACGTACTTGCTGTCGGTGGTGAGCTTCACCTCGCAGGGGAACTTCAGCGCAGACAGAGCCTCGATCACTCCGGTAAGCTCCATGCGGTTGTTGGTGGTGTAAGGCTCACCGCCGGAAAGTTCCTTCTCTCTGCCGTCACAGCGCAGGATCGCTCCCCAGCCTCCCGGTCCGGGATTCCCGCTGCACGCGCCGTCTGAGTATATTTCTACAAATTTCATAGTACCTCCTGTTTGGTGAATAGATTGTAATTTGTAGGGCGGATTTCCTTTTACTCTTTGCTGCGCAAGGAGTAAAAGGAAATCCGCCCTATAAATTACAATTTATCACTCAATATTCTGAATCTGCTCCCTAATCTTCTCTATCTCGCTCTTCTGGTCAACGACAATTCGTGTGACCTCAATATCCTGCACCTTAGAACCGATAGTGTTGGTTTCCCGGTTCATTTCCTGCACGAGGAAGTCGAGCTTTCTGCCGACAGGCTCGCCGGATTCCAGCATAGTGCGGAACTGCGCGATATGGCTGCGCAGGCGCACTGTTTCCTCGTCAACGGCGGTCTTTTCGGAGAAGATACCCGCTTCCATGAGAATTCGGTTCTCGTCAATGCTGGTGGACTCCAGCACCTCGCACATCTTGTCGTACAGCTTCCTGCGGTATTCCTCCACGATCATCGGGGAACGCTGCTCTACTGTGCCGACCCATTCCTCTATCCTGTCCAGACGGGATATAACGTCCTGCTTCATGCGCTCGCCCTCGGCTTCGCGCATGGCAATGAAATGATCCAGAGCCTCCTCCGCGGCGGACTTGATGTCCTCCCAGAGCTGCTCCTCGTCGGTTTCTTCTTTCACCACGGTGAACGCGTCCGGAATACGCAGGATATTTGACAGCGAAAGGTCGTCCTGAAGGCTGAATTCATCTTTGACAGAACGCAGCGCCTCAACGTAATCCCGCACGATCTCCTTGTTGATAGTGATCTTCTCATCGGCGGCTGCAACATTGCACACCAGCACCGAGACCTCGACCTTGCCGCGGTTTATCCTGCCTTGCAGCATGGATTTCAACTTGTCCTCGACATAGCCAAGACTGCGGGGCAGCCGTGCGCTGAATTCGTAGTATCTGTGATTCACCGCCCGGATCTCCACGGTGATGTCCCTGCCGTTAAGTACCTTGTGACCTCTGCCGAAGCCTGTCATACTCTTTATCATTGTTTTTCCCTTTCACTATCTTAAATCTTTGCAAGACCCTTGTCCAACATAGACTGCGCCGCCAGCATAATTCCCGCCTTGCCGGTGGGGAAGGTAAGTCCGCCTTGCAGCCACACCGCATACGGCTCACGCAGCGGGGCGTCCGCCGAAAGCTCTATCGAAGCGCCCATTGTGAACGCTCCCGCAGCCATGATGACTTGACTGTCATAGCCCGGCATGTCCCACGGCTCCGGCGTAGCAAAGCTGTCCACCGGAGAACCGCTCTGTATGCCCTCGCAGAACGCGATAAGCTGCTTCTCGCCGCCTAATTTGAGCGCCGCGATTATGTCGGTGCGCTTCTCGTCGTACTTCGGGAACGCCTCGTACCCCATAAGCTGAAACAGCGCCGCCGCAAACACCGAGGTTTTCAGCGCCGCGCACACCGCCTCCGGCGCGTGGAAGATACCAAGATACATTCCCCGAAGCTGGTTCAGCGAAGCGCCGACCTCCTTGCCTGCGCCGGGGGTGGTCAGCCGGTAGGCGCACAGCTCAACGAGGTCTTTACGTCCGGCAATGTAACCGCCGGTTTCCGCGATACCGCCGCCGAGGTTCTTTATAAGGCTGCCGACGATTATATCAGAGCCTACCGCTGTCGGCTCGACCTCCTCAACCAGCTCGCCGTAGCAGTTGTCGGTCATTATTATGCAATCCGGGTTGACGCTGCGGACTGATTCGCAAATCTTCCCGATAACCTCGATAGTCAACGACGGGCGCAGTGAATACCCCCGCGAACGCTGGATATAAGCCATTTTGCAGCTTCCGGCGCGCGCCTTTATACCCTCGTAGTCGGGCGTACCGTCCGGCAGCAGGTCAACCTTGTCGAATTTCACGCCGAAGTCTTTCAGTGAGCCTATCCTCTCCCCGGAGATAACGCCTTGAATGGTGTCGTAGGGTTCTCCTGTCACCGAGAGCATAAGGTCGCCGGGGCGAAGCAGACCGAACAGCGCGGTGGTTATCGCGTGAGTTCCGTTGACGAAATTATGCCGCACCAGAGCGTCTTCCGCGCCGAGTATCTGCGCGAACACCGCGTCCAGCTTGTCCCGTCCGTCGTCGCCGTAGCCGTAGCCGTTCGTGCCTTTCATGTGGATATCGCTTATTTTGTTGTCAATAAAGGCTTTCAGCACCCGCTGTCCGTTGAAGTCCGCCATGCGGTCAAGCTCCGCGAACCGGGGGCGGCACATCTCCATTGCCTTTTCGCTTAATTCCACCAGCTCCGGTGAAAAGTTGAATACTGCCATTTTATATCTTTGTTTCCTTTCAGATCAGTTAATACATACATATTTATTTTACACTCTTTTTCATGTTATGTCAACACCTAAACCGGAAAAAATGTAAAGCCCGAGAAGCGGAGGGGGCTTCTTAGGCTTTTCTCTATCTCACCGATAAATTGTAATTTGTAGGTGAGTTTGTCATTTCTCTGTGAGATTGTCCGTGGCTGCCGTTGGCAGCCAACGGACGTGGGGGAAAACTCTAGAGCATTTCCCAAAGCGCACCCTAATCCACTTTTCCAATAAACCTGTAATAAATCTCCACCCTCATGGTGCCGTTTTCGCTGTCGCGCTCATGAACAACGATTTTCTCTATCAGCAGGTGAAGAAGCTCTTCTGAAAGCTCTGTGATGTCGGTGTAGTGCGAGATGAGTTCAGCAAATTTCTCCGCATTTTCGGTGAGCTGCTGAGATTGGTTCAGCTTGGCGGATATTTGCTTTAGCCGTTCTTGAATCTCCGTGCGCTCTTGCTCAACATTTCTGCTGAGTTCGGAATAGTTGTCCTCGGTGATTCTTCCGAGCGCCTTGTCTTCATATAGGCTCTGAAATATCTTGGCTAACGCCTGTTTTCGTGCGGTCAGCTTCTCCGCTTCCTTTTTAAGTGCGGAAAGCCCCGCACTTTTTTCGCGGTTTGAAGCGTCCAGCAGCTGCTTAACAAACCTGTCCTTTCCGTCAGCCGAAAGCGCAGCGTATCGTTGAATACTTGTCAGAACGATCTGCTTGATTTGTTTCAGCGTAATGCTATGCCGAGAGCAATCGGACTTTCCGTAGCGCTTATATATCGCGCAGGAGTACCGACCAGATTTGTTGCTCTTACTGAACACCATTTTTCGCCCGCACTCACCGCAGGCCATAATCCCGCGGAAAATGTTTTCTGGGTTTGTGACCTTGCCATGCTGCTTTACTGCAATCCTCTGCCCGACTTCCTCAAAATCCTCACGAGAAATCAGCGGCTCGTGGTTGTCGCGGACTACTATCCACTCGTCCTCGGGAGCAGTGCACACTTTCTTGCTTTTGAATGACTTGCTCTTTCTGCGCCCGTTCACAAGGTCGCCAACATAAACAGGATTTGTCGCAATCGAATAAACGCTCCTGTCCTCCCATGCGTAAGGGTGCTTTGCGGAAGCCGAATCCTTGTACACACCATATTTCTCTGCAAGAAAAGCCCTCGGCGTCAGTATCATATCCTGCTCCAAACTTTTCGCGACCTCATAGCAGCTTTTTCCTTCCAGCAATTGCTCAAAAATGCGCTTCACGATTGGCGCATTTTCATCGGGGACAAGCCTGTGCCTGTCGTTGTCAGCCCGCTTGTAGCCATACGCGGGATAACCGCCGAGGAACTCGCCGTTTTTCGCTTTAATATGCAGCGCGGACTTAATCTTTCTGCTGCAATCCCTCGCGTACCATTCGTTGATGATGTTCTTGAATGGTGCGAACTCGTTATCGCCGTTGTCGGAGTCAACATTGTCGTTGACCGCAACGAACCGCACATCATGTTCGGGGAAGAAAATCTCGGTGTAGTAGCCTGTTTTGAGGTATTCCCGCCCCAGTCTGGAGAGGTCTTTCACAATGACCGCGCCAACCCTGCCGCATTCAATGTCCGCAATCATGCGGCAGAAATCGGGTCTGTCAAAATTCGTTCCGCTGTAACCGTCGTCAACATAGAATTCTGTGTCCGTAAAGCCGTTGTCACGTGCATACTGCGACAGCATGGTTTTCTGTGTCTGAATGCTGATACTTTCAGAGGAAAACTCATCGTCCCTGCTGAGTCTGCAATAAAGCGCTGTTGTTCTGTTCTGCTGTATATTCATAAAAACCGTCCTTTCTTTCAGCAGACAGAATCGGAATAATTGCATTTTTATTATACACCACTTTAGAAGAAAATTCAAGACATTAAAGTATAAAAGTTTTGTTTCCGATTCCATTTGCTGTTGTAAAAGATTTGGATATGTGGTATAATGGTTGAAAAAGTAGTTGGGAAGTGATTGGGTGAAAAGGTTAGATTTCAGCGGAGTAATAAAAATACTGCTTGGCTACCGCAGTCTAAGTGAGAGCTTTTCGCAGAGCGAATTTGTCGCGGAGTTGTTCAGCGCGTTCTATGAAAAGAATGACGCCTCCGTTGACGAGGGGCAGGTCAGCCGTTGGGTGAACGGCGACGAGCGTGTACCCGAGAAATACGCTTCCTTTTACGCCGAGAACAAGAATTTCGCTGCGCTCTGCTCGGACATAAAAACGAACATCTTTCCCGTCCTCTCCGACCGCTGGCAGGCGGTAAATGAACTCCGCGATTTAGCGCTTTACGACAGCGGAATTTCCGAAAACAAAAAGGCGGAGCTGCTGTGTGGGCTAAGCTCCAACAACGATTATGCGTATGCGGAGTTTGTCGCAAAGACGATTTTGTTCGCAATACAGCGCGGAATTACAAATCTGCAAAAGTATTCCGAAAGCGCCTCGCCTGTACTTTCCGAAATCGTGTTCGGCTGTGATGTTCCAAAGGTCTGCCCAAATTTCTGCGGCAGAGAAACCGAGCTTTCCGAGCTGCACCAACTGCTTACAGAAAACGGCAAAGTGTTCGTCAGCGGAATTGCAGGAATGGGTAAAACAGAGCTTGCCAAAGCCTACGCCAAGTCGCACAAAAAGGACTACACCAACATTCTGTTTCTGAACTACTGCGGCAGCCTTGCAGAAACCATTGCCGCGCCTGTTTTCGTGGGAGATAATGGTCTGGTGACTACTTCAGACCGCTACCAAAACCACCTCCGCCTACTGAAAACCCTGTCTTACAGTACACTTATTATAATAGACGGCTTTGACACGGTTGCCGCCGAAGAACCGGAACTTGCGGAAATAATGCAGCTTCGCTGCCGAGTGCTTTTCACCACCCGAAGCAGCTTTGAAAACAGCGCGGTGCTGAACCTCGCAGAGCTGTCCGAGGAAAGCGCATTTTTTCTTTTTTCAGCATTTTTCTACCGCGCCGAAACAGAGCGTGAAACCGTCACCGAAATAATCCGCACAATTCACTCCCACACCCTTGCGATTGAGCTTGCGGCAAGACTTTTGCAGCGCAGTTTAATCAAGCCGAATGAGCTTTTGGAGAAACTGAAAAGCGGCTTCGGAAACCCCAATACCGCCGATAAAATCAAGGTAACAAAGGACGGAAACGCCTTCAGCGACACATATCACAACCACATTAGAACGCTGTTCGCACTGGGAAATCTCTGCGATGAGGACAAGTATGTAATGCGCTGTCTTAGCTTTGTTCCCGAACGCGGAATTGACGCGCGGAGCTTTGCGCTTATGGCGCAGCTTGCGACCGTGAACAGCATAAACGACCTCGCAGAATACGGTTATATCCGCAGTTTTGAAGCTGACGACCTCACAATTTCGCTTCACCCGATGATACGGGATATTACCGTCACTGATTTACAGCCGAGTTACACGAACTGCGAACGGCTGATGAATTCTATCGGCATGGTTTGCAGGTTTCACGGAACTCTTATCCCGAATTTCCGGCTTTTCGCGGATATTCTTGACGGCATAATGACCTATATTAAAGCGGATTCGCCCGGTTTTATCCCATTCGCCGAGGACGCATTCACTTATGTTTTTCAACACAGCACCGAGGCTCTATGCGAAAAGATTATTGCGAGAATTGAAGCTGCCGACTGCCTTTCCGCCAACGACAAGGCTTTGCTATGCGATTTCCGCGCCCAGCTTTTGAGAATTTACAGAAAAGATAACCTCGCGGCGCTTGAACAAGAAAAGCAGGCGTTTGAAATTTGCACTGACGAAAACAGCCTGCTTTACATGAACCTGTGCAACAATCTCGGCAGTTTGTACATGGAAAATAACGACCTTGTTTCTGCCGAAAAGTACATCAGCAAAGGATTTTCGCTGCTGAAAAATCGCGTTGTGATTGACCAAGACTACATAACCGGGCATTTGGTTAAGGGCTGGCTGCTGTGTAGGCTGAACAGAATTGAGGAAGCTGCGCCGCTGTTTACAATGTGTTACGAAATTCTTCGCGAAAACAACGCTTTATGCTCGGAGAGCTGCGCTATCTGCTTTGAAAATGCGGCGATTATCTGCGAGGAAAAAGACCGAGCTGACTATGCGAAAATGCTTTTGCAGTGCGCTTATGAGATTTTCTGCGCCCTGCCTAACCGCGAATTGTATGAGGACGAGATTGAGAAAATCCTCTCTTACCTTGAATAATCACCACTCAAATTCGTACTCCTCGTCCTCTTCGTCGTACTGTTCCTCATACTCCGCGCTGTTTATGCGCTCAAGTTCGGTTTCGATTCCCTGCTTTGTGAACATATCCCCAAGCCTGCTTCCTCTGACGGAAACAGGTTTTCCGTTTTTGTCCTTGTATTCGGGGTGGCGATACGAAATGGTGTTTCCTGCAACTCTACATTCCACTCCGTAATCTTCCTTGAGAGCGCGAATGACATCTTCAAAGCTGCAATTCTTCGGTTCGCAAATCTCAATCCGAATAACCTCGCGCAGTTCGTCCTTGAAGCTTCTCTTGCCGAGCTTTTTCATCTGCGACTCGCCGCGAGTTCGCCGTTCGGCAGAGCCGTAGAAATTTTCGCGAATCGAGTTAACAAGCCCGTTCGCCTCGCATTGTTTCCCGAAATACTCGGACATCTCCACAAGCTCTTTCCTGCCGCGGCGGAACGATTTCCCTGTCTGCATATTACAGTTGCTGACCAAAAAGTGAGCGTGAATGTGTTCCGTATCCGTATGTACCGCAAACAGCACTTGGTAGCCTTTCTTGTAAAACTGTTCGTTCGCAAACTGCCGCGCTATCCGGTACGCAAGCTCGTATGTCAGCCGTTCGTTGTCGGCGGGGTGAAACGAAATTGCTATCTTGTGGGCAAGAATGGTGTCGGGTTTGAGGTGGCTGGACGACTTACCGTTCAGCTTGCGCGTGACAAGCACATTGTTCGCGAAATTATCTCGGTCACAGCCGAGTGCATTGTAGAGGTGCGGCTCAGTCTTTTTTATTCCGCTGCGGATTTGGTCAGGGCGTTTTCCGAGAATGTAAGCCGCAGCGGATTTCAGCTGCCCGACCTCCTTGCAGGGCGAGAACTTGACATTCACATTTCCGTATGCCATTCGCCTGCCTCCACAACATACATATCCACAATCGGCTTATTCAGGAACGCTTCAAGGCTTTCCATTACGCTGTCATATCGTTTCTGAATTGTGCAGAGAGAACTTTCCGCTTCGGGAAACCGCCCGCTGTTCGCGAGGTACGCGATTTGGTTTATGTTCACGCCGACTTTCTGAAGCTCGAAGAAAATAGCCTTGAGGGTGTTATTGAATTGGTAGATTTTCACATCGGATTTATCAAGTATTTTCAGCAGAAATGCGGTTTTATTCAAACCGCTTGCTTTCTGCTTTTTGTTCCACCGCTCCAGCTCTTTTTCGGAGAGCCGAAACGAAAGCTGATGCGAACGGACACGGTTGCTTTTGGTACTCATGTAGCCTACTCCTTTCTGTGATTCATGGCTGATTTCTGTGACCCGCTGGGGGTCTCGGGGGCGAAGCCCCTGAGCAGGTAGAACCGACGGCGTCTAGCCGGAGGTACTACCTGCCTATCCCCACAACGCACCGGATTTGGCTAGACAAGCAAGCCCTCCGTTGTGGGGATTCGCGTCCCCGACGGCGGCAGGAACCTACGCCAAACGAGGTCGTGCAATCCGCCGTCGGTCGCTCACGGGCTATGGCTTAGGGGTGTTTTGTGTGACATCATGCAGATAGCACTATTGCTCAAAAGTGATGTACATGGTTTTCAAGTGCCTTTTCATGTGACTTCATTCTTTGGCAAAAGTGATTTCTAAATTGCTGAAAAAGAAATAGTTTATCCGTCAAGAAAGTCCCAATCCACATTGTCGGTATTTTGTTCCGTTGATTGTTCAACAGGCTGAACGCCCGCAGTACCTACCAGTTTCAGCAGATATGATGTCAGGAATGTTGGCAATCCCTTTTCAAGAGACTGTTCCAGCGCTTCAACGATACGCTGCACGAATATTTCCTCGCGCTCACGGCTCTCGAAAAAGGGGTCGTACTCCGCTCGTTCCTGCCGCTCAAAGTAATCGCACACCGCAAGAGTAATCGCATGGTTGACCGACTTGTATTTCTCTTTGTCGAGGTTCTGCAAATACTCCCACGCGGCTCGCTGCTCGGGCTTGTCAAGATTGAAACGGAGCGTTGTGCTTTTGATTTTCCCCAAACCGCTCACCTCTGCTTCTGGAGCTTGTCCAGCGCAAGGGATTCGTAACCTTTCGCCGTTGCGCAAATATCCGAGATAATTGTAACGCGGTCGCTAGGCGGTACAAAATGCTTGAAAATGCAGCTTCCACCGCCGACAACATAGAGCCGCATAAGCTCTGGGTTGTACTCGTACTTTCGGAGCGTACCAAAAATTTCGGTACAATACTCCTCCACTGCGTCTTTGATACAAGCGAGGTACTTGTCGCCAATGTCCGCCTTTCCGTACCGAATTACGCTCTCAATAATGCTCTCGTCAATTTTCGTCCCGAATCTGTCCATTACGGCGTTTGCGGCGCGGATAACGCATTGGTTGACACCGAGTTTCTCAGTCCAGCATTTGCTTGCAACAGGTCGCGTGTTTGTTATGTACATGATATTCATTGTTCCGTTGCCGATATCCGCGAGCATATTTACACCGCGCATTTCGCCGAGTTTGTCGATAACCGCGGTGTAGCCCTGCGGGAATACCGAACAGCCAACGAAATGCACCTTGTAAAGCTTGTCGTTGAACTCGAACTCCACGCGTTCGTTTCTCATAAGGTAGTTGGTGAACTCCTCGCGCTGCGCCTTTACCCAAGTAAGCGGAAGCCCTGCCGCGATGTGAACCTCTGCCTCGGTAAGTCCTACGCGCTTTAGCTCCTTCGCCACACCCATGAGCGTGAGCAGGTAGTAGTCGCTGTCGCTCGCCTTGTCCGAAATGAATGCCTTGTGACCCTCCCCGCAGCTGTAATACATTCCGTCGTAGCGCAAAATATTTGAGCCGAATGTGGGGCGGGTCGTTGAACCCACAATACCCGTCGGGGTTACGGTGTTTGCGGTCTTAATGTTGCCGTAGCCGTGGTCAATGCCGATGATTTTGATGTTGTTAAGTGCTTTCATGTTTGTCCTCCTTGTTGTCTGTCGCGCTTACAAGAGCAGGCTGTTCAAGCAGCTGCATGATGAGCTGCTCCGAGGTCTTGCGCGCGGACTGGTTGCTGTACGAGGTCACGATAAATCTTGTACCGCCGATGTCCTCCTCGTACTGTTCTCCAAGCTGGCGGTAGTTGTTTGCGTCTGCCATTCTTTTGTCCTCCGATTTCTGTATTTCGCCTTTATTCCACCGCGGTGATTGTGCTTTCGGCGATATGTATATTCTACTTGAATTGCTTGAAAAACTCCTTGATGGAGGGTTGATGGACAGTTGAGAAGTTTTACGTGATAACTGATTTTGGGCATAGAAAAACGGCTCTATTGTGCGGGATAGAGCTGCTATGTATTTTTTCTTTTGAATATAGTGAATTTCACGATGCAAATCTTATGACATTGTATTACAGCAACGAAACGAAATTCGAACAAAATCATTACATCAGGTTCGGCAAGAAACCATTGACAAATGTCAAAAATTGTGATAAAATGATACATATAAAGACATTGGGGTCAATTTTAACAGGAGGTAGACTATGCTTATAAAAGAAATATTGGAGTATTGTGATAAAGATTATTTGCATAAATCGTGTGAGTGCCCTGACTGTAACCACCCTAACATGTGTCCGGGCAACTGTGGCGATTGCCTCAAACAAATACATTTTAAATCCAATATCCCCCAAGCAAGGCACAGTTACGATTGTGTTAACCTCGTGAATTACTATGTATGCAAATACGCCTTAAAATACACATCCGAGATATACAATGCACTTTATGGCTTGGGAAAGATAGCAAGTGCAGAAAAACTAAAAGTCCTGTCTATTGGCTGTGGCCCATGCACAGACCTGTTTGCCCTTGATATTATGAGAAAAAGAGGGCATTATAGCTTTGAGAAGGTAGAATATCTGGGTGTAGAGCCATTGGCTTCATGGAGCAGAATTCATAACAAGATAGCCCAATATGATGAAGATTTCAGCGTGCACTTTGAGTATAGCGATATTCAAAGGGTTCTGCCCATACTAAAAAACGAGGGCTTTGAAGCAGATGTGATTATTATGAATTATCTTCTTTCCGATTTCCATAAATATGGAGGTCAAGAGAATGTTCTTGACTTTTTGGACGAACTGGTGTATTATATAGAAAAAGTATGTCCTAACACTGTTATTATCATAAATGATATAAACCTTGAATGCTCAAGAGGCGGCGGCAGAGACTATTTTGATACTTTGTTTTGGAAATTACAGCCTATGGGCTTTCAATGTTCCAGAAGGCATTTTAATAACAGTAATAGGGAGAATCATTATCATTATGGTATAGAGTATTCTTCAAACAATTTAGTTTTTCCCGATAAAGTCATTGGGAAATACATAAATTATAGTCCATTCGAGACCTGTGCCAGTGCTCAAATAATTATATACAAGGAGTGATGTCTCGTGATAATAAGCGCAAGCCGCAGAACTGACATTCCCGCATTTTACAGCGAGTGGTTCTTCAACAGAATAAAAGACGGCTATGTGCTTGTCAGAAATCCGATGAACATTCATCAGGTGAGCCGCATAAGCCTTTCTCCCGATGTTGTGGATTGTATCGTGTTTTGGACAAAGAACCCCAAGCCAATGATGAGCCGACTTGATGAGCTGAAAGGTTACAACTATTATTTTCAGTTTACACTTAATTCGTATTCGACAGATGTTGAGCCGAATGTTCCATCAAAGGGCAAGGATATACTTAATACTTTTATTGAGCTTTCGGATATGGTTGGACCTGAAAGAATCATTTGGCGTTACGACCCAATTATTGTAACCGAAAAATATTCTATTGAATATCACGCCACCTACTTTGAAAAGCTTGCTCTGGCTCTGAGCGGGAAATTCGGCAGATGTGTTATCAGTTTTGTAGATGAATACAAAAAGAACGCAAAGAATTTCCGTGATAATGGTCTGAAAGAGCTTGAAAGAATTCAAATGGCTGACATTGCACAGCGTTTTTCCGAAATAGCAAAAAGGTATAGCTTTAAGATTTATACCTGTGCCGAACAAATAGACCTAAGCGATTACGGAATTGAACACAACAGTTGCATAGACAAAGAGCTTATCGAAAGTCTTGTCGGAGCAAAGCTGAAAGTTCAGAAAGATAAAACACAGCGCGATGAATGCGGGTGTGTTGACAGCATTGATATCGGCTCTTACAACACCTGCACACATGGCTGTAAATATTGCTATGCCAATTACAGCTCAGGTGTTGTCTTAAACAACTTTAGCTGCTACGACCCAAATTCTCCTCTGCTATGCAGTTTGCTTCAGCCAGAGGACAAGGTGACAGAACGTCCGATGAAATCACTGATTGATAATCAGCTTGATTTATGGTAAAATAAAGCTCCTGTTTTTGCAGGAGCTTTTAGTATTTGATGAAAAACAAACGAAATAGGATAATAAAAGAATATATATTACCTACCTAATACACTCAGCAATGCTGACCCGACATATCCGATACGCAATTACTGCACCAACACAAGCTGTGACCACGGCATATCCTGCCGCCATAACAGCAATCAGCCACCCGCCAGACATAGGTATCTGCAAAACCCATACCAGCAGCCACCCAAGCACTGCGCCGCTCAGAAACGATACTGCTATGGATATTCCGTTCTCTGCCGAAAGCAGACGGAACAGCTGCCCACCGGTTAGACCCGCCGCGCGTAAATATCCATACACTTTTCTGCGCTGTGCAGCTCTGGAAGCAGTGACTATTGCAAAGCTTATCAGCGAAACCGCCGCAATACCGGAAATAAATACGACAGACACCATTTCAATTTGTGAAGTGATTTCAGTGCGCACCTGCTGCTCTTGTATATAATCAGTCGTATGGAACAGGCTGCCGTAATGAGATTTGAAATCATTTATAAGCCGATATACTGCCGTGCTGTCCTCCGGAAGCCATAAATACACGGCGTCGTACCCTTTCTGTATTCCAATGTTCTCAAACGCCTTATCTGACCATATCAAACCGCCTTCTATGCAGTCGGATAAAGCCCGTGTTTTCCTGTCGGGCGAATCAAAAGAAAATTCAGCGACCGCGCAGATAGTCACATTTATCTCGTAATATTTCATCTTGTCGTATGACGGTGCGTCAGGGTCACTATTGACCACAAAGCCCAGCTGTATCACATCTCCAACGGAATGCTCATAAGCGCCGCCCGAGCTGACCCATATTGCCTGAGTTCCTGTTTGCAGTCCTATTCTATCTATTTCGCCGTCAATAATATGACCACTAATGTAATTCATCGAATCGTCATCAAGACCGTTAATTCTAAGTGCAAATATATCTTGGTCGGAAAATCCGAGCCGCTCCATGTCCTGCTTTATATCATCGTTGTGGCTGTCGGAATAAATATCACCCGAACCATCGCTGACACCAAGCTCATAGACATACTGCCGCTTTATTCCGATTACATCAGCACCTCTGTTCTTTAAAGCCTGAAATTCCTGCTCTGAAAGGCCTGAATTGTATCTTGACACATTCAGCGTGGTTACTGTCTGGTCGGTGAACAACACCGACATATCATACGGTCGCTCCATCTGAAGTATTGTGGAACGCATTTGGGCATTCACAGACACAGCAATAAATAACAGCATTACCGCAAGAAATGTCGTGACCGCACAGGCAGAAATCTCCTGACCGTTCATAATGTAGCAGCGAAGGGAGTACAGCCAAATCGGGTCGCTGCTTGTGACCTTCATGCCTGTTTTTGGAGGACATTTCCGCAACTCACAGTTGACAGGTCTTCTAAACCCTTTTTTGACCCAGTATATCTCCACTGCACATAATATTACTACTGAAAAAACAACAAAAGCCGCCAGCTTGATTATGGAGATACAATGAACCATTCCTGCACGGAACATGGTTATCGCACAGCCGCCGACTGCTCCAAAAATAAGCGCCGGAACAATAAGCAGGCAGAGCCTTATCACCGAAATAGCGGAAACGCTTTTTTCGTCAAAGCCAGCTGACCTCAGAACGCCAAGCTCTTTTCCGGTCATTCTGCTGAAAACAAAAAGTACAGCCAAAAATGATATTAAGACAAACACGATAAGCACAACATTCAATATCGCCACGCTATTGTCGGAGCTTATCCCGAACATGGAATTCATCACATCAAGGCTGTTTCGTTGGTTCGGCAGGAATACCGCTCCGTCAGTACCGGTTACATTGCCCTTCACGCTCACAAAGTAATACATTGCGTCAACACATTCACCGCCTACAAATGCATTGGGCATCTCCGGCATGTTCCCGGAGGAATCCCACTGATACCCCGAAAAGTCGTTGACAATGCCGCAAAGCGAAAACACAGCCTGAGATTTTTCCGGTGAATTGATGTTAATGGTGATTTTATCGCCAACAGCGGAATTGGGATAGAGAATGTCATGCAGCGAGCGCTCAAGAGCAATCTCGTTTTCAGTTTGGGGAAGCCTTCCTTCAACAGCAGTAATGCTGCAATGGCTCACGGCGGTATCGTCCGCATTGCCGGCAATAATTAACCTGTCGGTGCTTTCGTTGTCCTTTGTTCCGTTGAATGCTACTGCTATAACGCCGGTTTCTTCAAAATCACCATAATGTTCGACATTCGGAGTTTCGGTACAGAATATCCCGTCATGCGTTCCGAAAATACCGTCAAGCGCGGTTTCGTTCGATATTCTGAAATCATCAAGCATAGACAGTTCCGCCGCGAAGAATATTGTTATGACCAGATATGCCAGAAATACGCCTATGTTCCTTGCCCTGTGAAGCGACATATTTCTCAGCACATAATGTGTTATCAGTTTCATTTATGTGATCCTTCCGTCCATGAGCGTTATTGTCCGCTTTCCTTTTCGTGCAAAATCAGGGTCATGGGTAACAATTACTACTGTCTTTTTCAAATCGCTGTTGAGTCTGAACAGCATATTATGAACATTCTCAGCCGCTTCGGAATCAAGATTTCCGGTCGGTTCATCGCACAGAATCACCTGCGGGTCTGAAATAAGCGCTCTCGCGATTGCAACGCGCTGCTGCTGACCGCCGGAAAGCTGCGACGGCAGATGTTCCAGCCTGTCACCGAGTTCAAGTGTGGAAATCAGATGCTCCCATAATCTGCGGTCAGGCTTTTTTCCGGCAAGCAGCACAGGGTACTTGATGTTTTCTGCGGCGGTAAGCTCAGGAACAAGGTTATAATCCTGAAAAACAAAACCGATATTATCGCGCCGGAACCTCGCCAGCTTCCTTTCCGAAAGTGATGATATATCAATATCGCCGTACTTGATACTGCCCGAGGTCGGTCTGTCAATGCCGCCTAAAATGTGCAGCAGCGTTGATTTCCCCGAACCGCTCTTTCCCATTACAAAGACCAACTCGCCGTCATTCACCTCAAACGAAACTCCGTCCAGAGCCGTGACGGTGTTGTTTTCGCCGAGAGTATAGCATTTTCTTAGCTCATTTATCGTTATCATCTCTGCGCTCCTTTTTCAGACACATTACACCTTTTCTTATGAACCACCCGCCTGTTATTCCTGCTGCGGTAAGCAGGTATCTTGCCGTATCATACCAGTAGCTGTACACTATGCCGGACAGAGCGGCAAGGTTTATTGCCAGTTCCAAAGGAAGCACCACGGCAAGAGAAACAACAGCGAATTTTTTCGCAGTACGCAGGTTGAACGCTTCGGCGGCTGTTATCCCCCATACTATCCCGAACCCCAGCGAAACCGACAGCCCAAACAGCTGCGGCGCAATACAGTTTTCCCAAAGCTCCTGCTGTGTCAACAAACCGCCAAAATCATCGACTGTCAGCAAAACGCTTGAAAACGGAATAACATCAATGCTCTGTCCCCTTAACGCCCCGCCAAATATCACATATGTACCCAGCGACTGAATAAGCCAGAATATCATCGCTGCCGCAAGGACAACAGCGCATATCAGCTGTCTTAGCGTCAGCTTTCGCATTATAAGCGGCACAGCAATAGCGATTATCGCAATGATAATAAGCGCCGCCGGGAGTATTCCGCTATGAGTATCAATCATGTACATTTTCAGGCTCCTCCAAAAATATCTGAAAGTTTTACTAATAATATCATTGATTTAGCCGCTTGTCAACAAATTAGTGAAGTTTGACAATAAAAAGTGAAGTTTGGA
Source organism: uncultured Clostridia bacterium (assembly GCA_945873955.1). Classification (GTDB taxonomy): domain Bacteria; phylum Bacillota; class Clostridia; order Oscillospirales; family Ruminococcaceae; genus CAG-115. Next base: position 42,989 of record CAMCFA010000012.1, read on the forward strand.
ATTATTACCTGATTGACAGCCTTTCTTTTTCAGCGTATAATTATTTCAAGGGCAATATCAAGGAGGGCGTTATGAGAGCGGCAATATGCGATGATAATGAAACTATGTTAAAACATCTGTTGGAGCGGATATCAGGTGCAATGGCAAGAAACGCGGTAAAGTGTGAATTTCAGACCTTCACCTCGGGGAACAGCTTTCTTAAAGCACATAGAATCAATATGTTTGACATTGTATTTCTGGATATAAAAATGCCGGAAACAGACGGCTTTGAGGTCGCGCGGCAGATACGCCGGCTTTCCGAAAAGACATACATAATATTCATCACTACTGAGAACGCTCTTGTTTACGATAGTCTTGATTTCCGACCGTTTAACTTTATTCCAAAGGACACCGCCGAAATAATGGAGATAAAACTGAACAGTGTTATCAAAAAGCTTGCTGCACATATTTCGGCAAATATGCCCATCTGTTTTTCGCTGCCGCACGGTGAAAAGAAATATGTTCATGCCGAGGATATTCTCTATGTATCCAGCAAATCAAATTATGTCGATATAAACTGCAAAAACGAGGTCATACATTTGCGCTCCAAGCTTGAAAGCCTTTTGGAGCAGCTGCCGGAAATGTATTTTGCCCGTATTCATAACAGATACATCATCAATTTATCTCACCTTTGCAGGATAGATAACACCCGTTTTTATGTCCTGCTGGACAGCGGCATTGAACTGGATATAAGCAGAGCATATAAGCCTCTGCTGACGGAAAAATATAACCTTTATCTCAGAAACAACAGCTGATTGGAGGAAAAAATGTGGAATATATTTGAAGCGTTAGTCACCTTATTCGAGCAGCTTTTGGTTTTTCGGTTCATCTGCGGAGTGCTGAAATATGATATATCCTGTCCGAAAGGAAGGATAGCATACATCTGCGGAAGCGTGGTCGGTACGGTCTTTGCAATAGCATTGAGCTTATTCTCCCGTTCTACTTACTGGATTGGGATAGCTTATGTCATGTACTGGTTTATATATTCATTGATTGGCGTGTACTGGTTTATATTTTCGTTGATTTGTTTTAAGGGCGCTGTCCTGAAAAAACTGTTCGCCTCTGTGGTCGCCGATGTAGTGTTATTAGGCACAAAAGCTCTAGTGACAAGCATTGCTTGTGCCTTGATTGATATTGATGTATCCTATGTTTATACCAAGCCCGGACTTGTTCGCTTTTTGGTGCTGGTTACGATACAGGTCATAAATGTGTATCTGTTCAGCCTTATTCTGAAGTTTGTTGATGGTTCGCTGCTTAGAATGAAAAAGTCCGAATGGGCGCTTGTTATCTCAGTATTTTTAGTTTCGTTCATGGTACTGGCTTTGATACATACGATTTTTTCCGCCATTAATCTGAATGCAGTCAATACTGTATTGGTTTTTGCTTCGGAATCGGGAATTGTCCTTCTTAATGTGATATGCCTGTATATGACGCTTTCACTCAGCAAAAGCAACAGCGCCGCAGAAAAAATCAAACTGCTTGAACAGCAACAGGAGCATAATATCCAATATGCCGAATCAATCAGAAAGCAGTACGAGGAAATGCGAAGCATTCGGCACGATATGAAACAGCACCTTGCAGTAATATCACGGCTCGCCAACGAAGGAGACATATCGGGCGCGGCAGAATACGCAGCCGAATGCTCAAATCTACTTGAAGCAGTTGACATATTCGTTGATGTAAAGAATAATTTTATAAACGCTATCCTTAATTCCAAGCTCAGCATAGCCAAATCTAAGGGGATAACGGTTCTTTGCAGTTCAAGCAGCGACATATCCGGTATATGCGAGCACGACCTTTGCATTCTGCTCGGAAATATGCTTGATAACGCCATAGAAGCAGCTGAAAAAATTCAAGGCGCAAAATTCATAGAGGTTTCAATATTGGTTGATGAGGACAAATTGAACATTTGCGTTTCAAACTCTATTGCAAGTTCCGTTCTGAAAAATAACCCCAAACTCAAAACCAGCAAGAGTAATAAAGCTTTACACGGCTTTGGAATAAGGTCTATATGGCACATTGCCGAAAAATATAACGGCAGCCTTGATTTTTACGAGGAGGAACTGGTGTTTAACTGTCGAGTGCTGCTGTTTAAGAAAGAGCTTTGATCAGTTAATATATTTACTACTACAAGTTTGGAGTTAATTGTTCCAAGTCCCTGCTGGGGGATGACATTATCAATTTTTACTGTCTGTCTAGGTCGCGATTTTTTTGAATTCCGTAGTAGTATTTTATAAGTCAAAACAATATGAACGAATTATTGCGTTGAATGTTTCACGGGAATCTGCGATATAAATCAGAATTGACAAACCCTCCTTTCATCGTAGCTCAGCGGTACTATTGTGCTGATGTAATTTTGTGGCAGGCGATATACCTAGCAGAGAAACACCTTCAAAAACAGTATACCTTGTAAAAAAAGCGGCAGCTGTTTTGCTGCCGTTGAAAGCATTATTCTGATTCTGTCTGCCTTTCTTTGCACAATCGGAAGCGCCCGATTTCTGCATATAATACTTCGCCCTCTGCATCAATAGCAGGGGGCTGCTTATTTGGGCTAAGGGAGTTATTCTGCGGATTTATTGTGGTTTGTTGAGCGCTTTTCTGATTTTTCTCATGTGCTTGCGCACAGGACGCTTTACCGATTCAGCTCTATCGAAGGTATTGTATGCGCGATTTACATAGGTAATAAAGTTGCCACCTTTCATTCCCAAATTGGCTTTTGCGCCCTTGCATGAATAGAGCCTGTACAAATTCCTGCAAGAAATAGGATTTCCGTTTGGAGAAATAAAATCGCTTTCAACAATTTGTTTGGCTTTTCTGTAAAGCCTGTAATAGTACTTGGAAACGGTTTTATCCCTTATGGTAACTTCCGTTCCATCAAACGAGAACCCCAAAAAGTTTATTCGTGACTTTTGAGTAAGCTCCTCCTCGGCGGACTCATAAGAAAATACCACTTTATCACAGAAATGGTATAGCTTTGTCTTTTCTGGAGATAACTCCACGCCCGGCATATCTTTATAATACTGCATTATCCATGAATATACTTCATTAAACTTTGATACAGAGATATTTGGTAAAGCAATAATAAAATCATCGCTATACCTCATATATAGTCCGCCCAACTCACGAACATAGTTATTGATTATCTTATCTGCGCTAAGCATATAGATATTCGCCAAAACGGCGCTGATTGCAGAGCCTTGCGGAATCCCGCAATTTCCATTGCGCTGTAAATACTGCTTTTTGTGCTGTTTGAATTCCTGAGAAGATAGTACTGTTTCCTTTTCGTTAAGCTCACGAATACCCTTTTGAGTATTGGGTAACCCATTTATTGTAAGCAAGTCATTTATATCCCAAAAAGAGTATCTTGTTATGTTCTTAAATACTGCGTAGTAATCGTCGGGCAGCTTTGTCACACTCAAAAGACTGCACAGTTGAGATTTAAGGTAATTGTGGTCAACTTTGTCAAAAAAACTTGTAAAATCACCTATCATAACAAAGCAATCTTGGTTTGCTTTAATAAAATCAAATGCTGTTTTAGCAAATGTAATATTATTTTGCTTTTCTAAATTGTTTCTGTATGCAATAGCGACATTGTTTATCCCGTCATCCAAAGCTCTCTGATTATACCTTTCATTCAGCAGGAAAGAGTAATATTGATAGATGCATCTATCAATATGGGCGGAGTAGCAAATTGGTCGCTCTTTATTCTTTACACCATCGGTTTTGTTATACTTTTTAAATTTCCTTGTGCTTCGAATAAAAGGATAAAACCCGTGATGAGCAACCGACTTAGGATTTGTGATGTAGTTCCATATAAAGTTGTTTCCAACAGATACTCTCTTGTCAAAATGAGCATAGCTCTTGATGGCGCTGTTCTTTTTTCTCCATTTTAATATATCCATTTTTTCTCCTAAAAAGTGAAAATGCCCAACGGCAAGGGGGTAGCATCCAGCACCGTCAGGCATATACATTAACACGACATAGAAAGAAAGTCCCTTCAATATCGACTACCCTAAAAACAATACTCCATTGTGGTATAATAACAAAGGAAGGTGGTTACATGACCAGCGTAAACATAATTGCAATAGCAATAGTCTTGCTGTTCGTACCTGAACAAGTTGTTCCGAAACTTCTATTCGAAATCATCGGAAACTACTTGACAACAATTCCTCTCCATCATATCAGTATATGATGCATAAATATTATAGCACGGATTATCATACTTTGCAATAGTTTTTTGAAAAAAATAGTAAAAATAGAAACTTACAATAATTTCATTTATAGAAAACCTCATTCAAGAAATACTATCGCCATTTACATCGATAAGGAAAGTACTTATCAATGCTTATTCAAACATTTTATATAAATCTGGGTATTGTTTTGCGCATATTCTAATTCTGTCTGGTTTGAAATGCGCAATGGGAATTGCTCTCTTGTTTTCCCCCATACCCCTTTAGCGCTTTTGAACGCGTTTGCGCGCTGTCGCGCGAGTAGCGGCGCGTTCGCGCCGAGTGTGGGGCTTTGCCCCACACCCCACTTCCTTTTGGAAGCCAAAAGGAAGCGAAAAGCAATTTTGCTGCGCAAAAAGTTA
>CAMCFA010000013.1 GCA_945873955.1 uncultured Clostridia bacterium
CGGTCAATGACTGCGGAGCAGTCATTGACAAACTCCCCTATAAATTACAATTTATGTGTATCTCCCAAGATAAGGATTATTCTCCCGTTCATAGTCCAGCGTTGTCGTGCTTCCATGCCCCGGATAAATCTTGTAATCCCCCGGCAGCTTCGCTATTCTCTCAAGGCTGTCCAACATCTGGCGGGTATTGCCGGAGTAGCCGTCAGTGCGTCCAACTCCGCAGAGGAACACCACATCTCCGCAGAAAATGACCTCCCCGCCGTCATTCTGCATGAACAGCAGGCAGCTTCCCGCGGTATGCCCCGGCGCGGACATCACCCGGAATTTCAGCCCCTCGGCTGCGAATTCCTCTCCGTCTGAAAACAGTATATCCGGCTTTATCGGCTGAAATTCCACCGGCATGAAATCCGCCCAGCTTTTCTGAGCGCTCCCGTACATTTCCTCGTCCGGCGCGGAAGCAAGTATCTTCGCCCCGGACTTGCGGCTTAACTCCGCAGCCCCGGCGAAGTGGTCGAAATGACCGTGGGTGATGATGATAGTCCCCAAAGTAAGCCCGTGGCTGTTCAGAAACATCTCTACCTCGGTGACTGCGGCAGGGTCTATAACCACGGCGCGGTTGTTCCCGCCCTCAATGATATAGCAGTTGGTCTGCAATGCTCCTAAAGGAAGCTGATATATCTGCGGCATATTACCCTCCGAATTACTGCTTTCCGGTTCTTTCTACTGAGATAACACCGGGTATCTTCTGGAGCCTGCCCATTACGTTGGAAAGCTGCTCCATTCCGGCTATCTCCACCGTTACCATAAGGCTCATGTTGCCGTTTTTCAAGTGGTGCGCGTTCAGCTCCTGAAGCGGAATGTGGTTGGTAGCTATCGCGGTGGTGATGTCCGCGAAAATTGTTATCCTGTCCTCTGCGACAACATCAATGGTCGCGCGGTAGGTGGAGTCGTCCACGCCTGCCCAGCTCGCCTTTATCCAGCGGTCCTTGTTGTCCGGGTTATCCATATTGTTGATGACGTTTATGCAGTCCTGCTTGTGGATAGAAACGCCGAAGCCCCGCGTTACAAAGCCGATTATCGGGTCGCCGGGGAGCGGGTTGCAGCACTGCGCGAACTTCACCAGACAGTTGTCCACGCCCTCGATTATAATGCCCTTCTGACGGCTGCGGCGGTTGGTTTCCGCAATGTTCTCCTGCGGGTCGGCAGCGGCGGTCTGGACTGCCTGCTGCTCCTTATGATTGCGCAGTTGTTCTTCCTTTATGCGCTGGATAATCTTCGACAGGGAAACTCCACCGTAGCCTATCGCGGCGTACAGGTCGTCCACCGAACCCAAACGCTGGCGCTGCGCAGTGGATTGCAGCAGCTCCGGCTCTATCGCTATGTTGTTGCGCTTGAACTCGTGATCCAGCTCCTCCTTGCCGCGGACGATATTTTCGTCACGGCATTCTTTCTTGAACCAGCTTCGTATTTTGCTCTTTGCCTCGGTGGTCTTGGCGATTTCCAGCCAGTTGCGGTTAGGTCCGTAATTCGGCGAACCGGAGGTTAGTATCTCAACGATATCGCCGGTCTTGACCTCATAATCGAAGCTCACCATTCGCCCGCCGACCTTTGCGCCGGTCATCTTGTTGCCCACCTGCGTGTGGATAGAGTAGGCGAAATCTATCACCGTAGCGCCCACGGGAAGCGCGATAACGTCGCCCTTCGGGGTGAACGCGAACACCTCGTCCGGGGCAAGGTCGGTCTTTATCGCGTCGGTTATAGCTTCAACGTCGTCTGCCTCCTGCTGGCGCTCCAGAAGCTGGCGAATCCAGTCGAAGCGCTTCTCGCCGGACACGTTTCCAGAGATCCCCGCCTTGTACTTCCAGTGCGCCGCAACGCCGTACTGCGCGGTGTTGTGCATTTCCACCGTGCGTATCTGCACCTCGAACGGGATACCCTCACGTCCGATAACGGTGGTGTGGAGCGACTGATAGCGGTTCGGCTTCGGGGTAGCAATGTAGTCCTTGAAGCGGTAGGGTATCGGGCGGAACATATCGTGTATCACGCCCAAAACGTTGTAACACTCAATAACCGACTGAACGATAACGCGCACCGCGTAGATGTCGTATATTTCGTCAAAACGCTTGTTTTTGACGTATACCTTCTTGTAAATGCTGTAAATCGACTTTACCCGCCCCTCGATTATAGGTTCGGGCTTGATGTCGGTAATGCGCTCTCTTATGCGCTTTTTTATGCTGTCAATGAACGCGTCGCGCTCCTCTTTATGAAGCGCTATCTGCTCCTCAACTTCCTTACAGCCGTAGGGGTCAAGGTAGTGGATCGCGATATCCTCCATTTCCTCCTTGACGTCGCTCATACCTAAGCGGTGGGCTATCGGGGCGTAGAAGTTCATGGTTTCAAGGGAGGTCTTGCGCTGCTTCTGGGGCGGTCTTGCGCCCAGCGTCCGCATGTTGTGCAGGCGGTCAGCCAGCTTGATGATTATGACCCGGATATCCTTTGACATAGCCATGAGTATCTTGCGGATATTCTCCGCATGCTGTTCCTCTTTTGAGTTCAGCGGGACAAGACCTATCTTTGTAACGCCGTCCACCAGCAGCGCCACGTCGTCACCGAACTTCTTGCGCAGCTCGTCAAGAGATACCGGGGTGTCCTCAACGACGTCGTGCAGAAGCGCCGCGCAAATCGTGTCGGTGTCCATGCAGTAGTCCAGCAGGATAGACGCAACGGCAAGCGGGTGCGTGATATACGGGTCGCCGGAGGTGCGAAGCTGCCCCTCGTGCGCCTTTTCCGCGACTTCATACGCCTGTTCTATTTTGTTTAGGTCGTAGGCTTTCTCACTCGCCTTTATTTTATCCGCTAACTGCTCAAATGTAGTTATCGCGGGCGCGCCTGCCGCGCCTGAACTTGCTGAACCAGTCATGCCAAAACCACCCTTCGCGGCAGATACCGCCGCATTTTCTTAATGTTTCCCCGAATTATATCGTTATTCCACCGAAAGGCTGCGGCGAAGCTCCGCCAGCAGTCCCACGGACATTAGATCAATTTTCTGCTTCACCGGGATAAGCCTTACCGTACCCGCGTCTGCTGAAAGCTCCGCCATGCCTGCGGCTGCGAAAACGTCCAGCGAAATGCGCAGCATACAGTAATTAAGCTCCCCGCCGCCGTAGAGGTACATCTCCTCCGCGGACATCATGCCGCCGTGCTTCCGCAGCAGGTCGTAGACAGATTTTAGCGCCTCGCGGTCGGGTATTACCCTCGGCGCAAGCCGCTGGTCGCAGCCCTCGCCCCGGCTGATAGCCTCGTAGGTGCGCTGCGCCGCAAAGAACCTGTCCTCCCGGAATCCCGCAGGGCGAAGCTCCTGCACCTTCAGCGCTACCGATTTCTCGTCCCGGAACTCGTTTACCTCCGCCGAAGCGATAATGTCCACTGCGCTGCCTATCTCTGCGAAGCACTTAGAAAAGGGGATACCAAAGCAGAGAGCCTTCAGCTTGACGCCGCCGTTTTGCAGCTCCAGACTGGTGTACCTTCCCTCTTTCAGAGCCCGCTTGGAAAGCACCGTGCAGTTTTTCAGCAGAAATACCGGACGGCGGTTGCCCTCGCCGCAGGGTTCCAGCTTGGAAAGCTCCGCGACCTGCTCCTGCGTGAGCTGCGCCCCGGTGACCTCCATATCCGCGCTGACGGAGTATTCCGGCATTTTCGGGTAGCATTCCCGGCAGAATGCATAAACCATTTGACGGAAGTCCTCCACCTTATCCGCCGGCAGGGAGAATCCTCCGGCTTTGAGATGTCCGCCGAATTTCGTCAGCACAAGGCTGCACCGTTCCAGCAGCTTATATATAGAGAAGCCGTCAATGCCCCTTGCAGAGCCTCTCGCCTCTCCGTTTTCAATGCCCATTATCAGCACCGGCTTGCCGTATTTCTCCAGCATCTTCGCGGCGATTATGCCGATAACGCCATGGTGCCAGCCCTCGCCGTAAACCACCAGCACGCGCTCTTTCAAACGCGCTGGGTCGCCTGCAAGCTGCCGCTCCACGCCCTCCAGAATCTTTGTTTCTTCCTCGCGGCGCTTGTTGTTGAGCACCGTCAACTCCTCTGAGAGCAGCGACGCCCGCTCCGGGCTGTCCGTCAGCAGGAGCTGCACCGCCTTATCTGCTCCGGCGATACGCCCGGCGGCGTTCAGTCTTGGGCAGACGGTGTATGCCAGCGTCGAGGCGTCTGCCTGTTCCGGGGCTGTTCCGGCGCTTCTAAGCAGGCGTTCCAGACCGAGGTTCTGGCAGCTTTGGATATTTTCAAGTCCCCGGCGCACGATATAGCGGTTCTCGCCGATAAGGGGCATTACGTCCCCGACGGTGCCGACCGCCGCAAGGTCGGAGTACTGCTCCATGACGAAATCCTCGTCCTCTTCAAGGGCGCACAGCAGCTTCAATACCACGCCCGCGCCGCACAGATCCTTGAACGGGGAGTTGTCGTCCGCCCGGTGAGGGTCAACGCAGGCGTCGCAGACCGGCAGCTCCCGCGGGGGCTGGTGGTGGTCAGTAATGACAAGCTGCGCGCCCCGGCTGCGGATATACTCTGCCTCCTCCACGGCGGAAATGCCGTTGTCCACGGTGATGATAAGCTCCGTCCCGGAGTCGAGAATGTGCTTCAGGGCTTCGGTGTTCATGCCGTAGCCCTCGCTGCGGTCGGGTATGTAGTAATCCGCCTCTGCGCCCATGGCGTCCAGATAACCGAACAGCATAGCTGTGGCGGTCACTCCGTCGCAGTCATAGTCGCCGTAAACGGTTATCTTTTTACCCTCGTCCAGCGCGGCGCGGATAATGTCCGCCGCGGTCTCCATGTCCTTCATCAGCAGCGGGTCGGAAAGGCTGCTGCACCCGAAGAACTCCTGAGCGCGGCTCAGCGAGGTTATCCCCCTGCTGAGCATTACCCCGCCCAGAAGCTCCCCGAACTGCTGCGTTATTTCGTTTGTTCCCGTAAGCTGAGCAAACTTGTCATTTTCTGCGGGAATACCCGCGCAAAGCCACTTTTTCAACTGTTTTCCGCTCCCGATCAGACGCTGAGTTCAACCTTTTCACCAAGAAGCGCCTTGTTCTTTTCAAGTACCGGGAATACCACCTCTTCAAGGAACTCCTTGACCTGCTCCGGCGCGCGTCCGGTGTAGTTCTCGGGCTTCAGCACCGCCATGATCTCCTCCTCGGTGATCATGAACATCGGGTCTGCCGCGATACGCTTTACAAGGTCGTTTTCGCCGCCCTCCTCCTTGACTACCGCAGCTGCGGCAATGCTGTGCTTACGGAGCGCTTCGTGAAGCTCCTGACGGTTGCCGCCCTTTTCTACGGCTCTCATCATGATGTTCTCGGTAGCCATGAACGGCAGCTCCCGCATAACGCGCTGCTCGATGACCTTAGGATATACCACCAGACCGTTGGTGACGTTTATCATGATATTGAGGATAGCGTCCACCGCGAGGAAGCCCTCTGCCACGGAGATACGCTTGTTCGCGCTGTCGTCAAGCGTGCGCTCGAACCACTGCGTACCAGCGGTGAACGCGGGGTTCAGCGTGTCTATCATAACGTATCTTGCAAGGGAGGTGATACGCTCTGCGCGCATGGGGTTGCGCTTATAAGGCATTGCGGAGGAGCCTATCTGATTCTTCTCGAACGGCTCTTCCATTTCCTTGAAGTTCGCGAGGATACGCAGGTCGTTGCTGAACTTTGAACAGCTCTGCGCAATGCCGCCGAGGGTGGAAAGTACTTGGCTGTCCATTTTCCGGGAGTAGGTCTGACCGCTTACCGGTACGCACTCGGTGAAGCCCATTTCCTCTGCAATGGACTTTTCCAGAGCCTTTATCTTCGCGCTGTCGCCGCCGAAAAGCTCCATAAAGGAAGCCTGTGTGCCGGTCGTGCCCTTCTGCCCGAGGAGCTTGAGGTTAGCGATACGGTACTCAACTTCCTCGTAGTCCATCATCAGCTCGTTTATCCACAGTGTAGCACGCTTGCCAACGGTGGTGAGCTGCGCCGGCTGGAGGTGTGTATAAGCAAGGCAGGGCTGGCTGCGGTGCTCGCTCGCGAAGCCCGCGAGGTTGTTGATAACGTTGAGCAGCTTTTTCTTTACAAGCTGGAGCGCGTCGCGCATTACGATAACATCGGTGTTGTCGCCGACATAGCAGGAGGTCGCACCGAGGTGGATAATTCCCGCAGCCTTAGGGCACTGCTGACCGTATGCGTAAACGTGGGACATTACATCGTGGCGGACGAGCTTTTCGCGCTCCTCCGCTATTTCGTAGTTGATATCGTTGATGTGGGCTTCAAGCTCGTCCACCTGCTCCTGTGTGATAGGCAGACCGAGCTTCATTTCGCCGCGGGCAAGCGCTACCCACAGGCGGCGCCATGTGGAAAACTTCTTGTCGGCTGAAAAGATGTACTGCATTTCCTTACTGGCATAGCGGGTGCAGAATGGGCTTTCATAGGTTGAATAATCTCTGGACATAGTGTTTTTTCTCCTTTATTAAGGTATTATATCGTACCTTATCATTTTACCACAAAAAGCGGATTTATACAAGAGTTTTTTACATAAAATACGGTAGCGCAGACCCGCTTTTTCATATATGGTGAATATCCCAGAAACCGCCTTTCGTCAACATGCACATAAAATTAATAGAAAAATAGTGGTGATTTGTATATTCAGTACCTTGCAAAACATAATACCTTGTGGTATAATTAGACCACGGAACAAGGAGACGAGGTTCCGATAATTTTGAACAGGCTACCTTGCGACACAAAGTACCTTGAGATATAAATAACCTGCCGGAGGTGAAACATGAACTCTCAGCTAAAACGCGGAACGCTGGAGCTGTGCGTGCTTTCGCTGCTGTGCCGCGGCGACTGCTACGGCTACGAGCTGGTGAACCGGATATCTGAATGTATGCAGATAACCGAGGGAACGATATACCCGCTGATGAAGCGGCTGAAAGACAACGGCGTGATCGACTCCTACATAGTGGAGTCGCAGGAAGGACCGCCGAGGAAGTACTACAAGATAACGGAAAGCGGCAGAGAAGAAAAGGAAAAGCTGCTTTCGGAATGGTTTGGGTTTGTTGACAGTATAAATGCACTGCTGAAAGGGGACAACGGATAATGATCGCTAAAAACAAGGGAGATTTCCTGTATAATCTTCATAACGAGCTGCACAGAATAGGCATAGATAACGACGAGGAGATCTTCGCGGATTTTGAGGAGCACTTCAAGGCGAGCCAAGAGGAGGGCTTCACCGAGGAGGAGACCTGCGAGAAGCTGGGCGACGTAAAGGAGATCGCCCGCAACTACCTTGACATAGAAAGCACAAGGCTGAATTCGATCGTGGCGAACGCGATAGCGAACGAACATCAGAGGGTATCCCTCACGAAGCCGGGCATGGACGTTCCTGCGGACATATCGCTGATAAAGGATCAACCGGAACAGGCAGCCGCGGCAGAACAGCCCGCGATCCGGGAGTACACCCCGGAACACCTCATGGAGGAGCCGGAAACTCCCGCCCCGGTCTCGCCGAAGATAAACCTTGTGAAAGAAGGACCAGCACGGGAATACACCCCGGAGCATATCGCGCAGGAATCCCCCGCGCCGGGCGAAGCGCAGTCGGCGCAATCAACGCAATCAGCGCAGAGCGCTGGTATACCTCAGCCGCGGGAGGTAACACCTCGGCACACCGCTACGGAGCAGCCCGCTCCGGGCGCGGCAGGCACTATCCCTCAGCAGACCGACGAGCGTTCACAGAACAACTCCGACAGCCGTCAGGGAGAGGTTCCGCCGCAGACCTGCAAGCCGGTCGGCAGCGGCAAGGGCGGCTTCAAGTTCAAGGACTTAAAGGGAATGAAGCCGAACGTAAACGCCGGCAAGCTGATATGCTGCCTGTGTCTGGACGTGTTCCTGTGGTCGTGGCTGCTGCCTACGGTGGCTTCATGTATCGTGGGGCTGTTCACGAGCGTTGTTATCGGGCTTGGCTCGGCGGGATTCGCACAGCTTGGCAACGAGTATTTCCATGTGTTGAGCAGGATCTTCCTTTGCAGCGGCATGGTGAGCGGCGCGGTGCTTCTTGGCTGCGCGTGCGTTGGTTTGGTAAAAGCATATATCCACTGGATAAAGCATATAGTGATCAGCCATGTAAAGGCTATCTACGATCTGTAAGGAGGGCGGCAGTATGAAAGCATTGATAAGAATATTCCTGCCGCTGTGCATTTTCTCGTTCATTGCGTTCGGCATATCAACGGCGGTGCTTGGGGTGAACCCGTACTATGCTCATTCAGAGCTTTCCGCGACCAGCGGCGAGACCTCCACGACAACGCTGGAGGGTGAGTTCAGCAGCATAGATATTGACACGGGCGCGGGCAAGGTGACATTAAAGCCCCATTCAGAGAATTACGTCCGGGTGACGGTGGACGGTCAGAATTACGCGCAGGTCAACGCTAAGATAAGCGGCGGCACGCTCAAGGTCTACAACGAGTGGGGCAGCGGCTTGAACTGGTTCAAGCGCCTGTTCAGCGGAGAACTGTTCAACAGCACCACCGCAAGGGTGACGGTGCTTGTTCCGGAAAGAGTTTACGATAACCTTGAAATATATTGTGGTTCGGGAACAGTGGTTTGCGACGGAATAAAAGCGCTTGATGTGAACCTTGATTCGACCTCCGGCGCAGTAAAGTATAAACAGCCGGATAATTTCACCGCCGAATCCGTCGGCATTGAAGTTGCTTCCGGACAGATGAATGCTTATAACGTACAAACGCTGAAATATGATATAGGAGTAAGTTCGGGAAATGTATATGTCAGCGGACTAAGCGGGACGGGAGATATTTCCGTATCCTCCGGTCTGGTAAATGTATCGTTTGTGGAACTGAACGGAAATTGTGAAGTTGATGTAAGTTCGGGTGACGTAAATGTTTATATTCCGGACAACGCCTCTGCTGATATCCAGTGCAGTAAGAGTTCTGGAATAATCAGAGTAGCAGCCTTCGGAGTTGATAAATATGCAAAAGACGGCGAAACGATCCAACTGAACAACGGGGAATACAACATTGACATTGACGTTTCATCTGGTAGCGTCAGCGTTGTGGACGGCGAAATGGCAGCACCCGCAAAAGATATAACAATAGACACAAATGACGGCATTGCTACAACGGCAGTCGAAGTGACCGGGGTCGCCTATGGTTGACCCGGTCGAAAGTGTCGGCGATGTCGTTGGATCGGCGGTAGAGCAGGCGATGGACGAGGTTTCCAGCGCGCTTGATAATCTGTAACCATTAACCGTAAAAAACGCACAGCGGCGGGGGCTGCAAAAGCGAAAAACGCAGCCCTCTACCACGGGTGCGCTCAAAATACACCCAAAACAACAAAAATCAACACAAACCACCCATTGAAAGGAGTTTTTATCATGGCAGACAAGCAGACATACAATTTTACAAACGAGATCGACACTATTGAGGTAAGCTCGCTCGGCGCGAAGATAATAATGCAGCCCAGCGACCGCAGCGACATCTACGTTGAGTACACCAACCCGAAGGATTCCCCGGAGTTCTGCGCGGTGCTTTCTGGCAAGGCGCTGACCCTCAAGGAGAGCTTCAGCTTCAGCATTTTCGGCAGCAAGCCCGCTGAGGACTACCAGATATTTGTTGAACTACCCCGCCACACCTACCAGAAGATCAAGATCAACACCGCCAGCGGCGGAGTTGAGATCGGGCAGGTATCCGCGGACAGCTTCAGCCTTAACACCGCCAGCGGAAACATCAACGTAAATGCGTTCTTCAATGACGTGAGGTTACAGTCCGCCAGCGGAAACATCATGCTGAACAATCCCGGCAGTGCAGTCGGCGGCGACGGCTTCGTGGAGGTAAAGGAGTCCGGCATTGCTAAATCGCTGAACGTATGCACAGTCAGCGGCAACGCAACGGTCAGCGGCTACCGCACTGAGGAATTCGGCGTTCATTCAGTTTCCGGCACGACCTCTGTGACCGGTATCTCCGGAAAGGGCAGCGTTTCCGCGACCAGCGGCAACGTGAACCTCTCCTACGCAGAGTGGGACGGCGACCTTAATATCAGCCTCATCAGCGGCAACGTGAATGTTGAGCTTCCGGCGGATTCCGGCATGGATCTTTCGTTCAGCGGAGTTTCCGGCATGCTGAAAACCGACCTCGGCAGAGAAAAGGGCAGCTTCATGAATCTCGGCAAGGGTACAAACGGTGAATTCGGCGGCGCTAACAAGCACAAGGTCAGCGCAAGCCTCACCAGCGGAACGGTCACTGTTTCGCAGAGATAAAGCTTTCTCCTTCCCCCAATATTATAGATAAGCCTGCCGTCTTAAACTAACGGCGGCGGGCTAAGAAAACTATTCTTCGCGGCTGGTCAGCCACAGACCTAAGTGAAGATTATAATAAAAGCCCCCGGCTGCTGTGATGACGACGGCATTCGGGGGCTTTATGATTTATACTGTGATATAATTCGACAATTATTGACAAATCCAAGCTTTCGGTGTACAATTGATACGCCGGCTACTCCCCGAGCATTTTTGCGAAAGGAGGTGCAAGCATGGATTGTCTGGAATTTGTTCTGTCCGTCGCAGCAAGTGTGGTCGCTTACTACATTTGCAAGTGGCTTGACGATGACAGCTAGTCGGCAAAAGCACAGCACATAATCTGCCCCCGCCGTATGTTGCGATACGACGGGGGCAAACTTTTGTGCTTGCATGTGTAGATTGTCTGGAATTCTACATTTGTATTATATCACACGAAATACGTTTTGTCAAGTGCTGACATGCGAAAAACGCATTAAATCACGTCTATCTGAACACCCCGCATAACAGCGAGGGCGTTTTCGTGAGCCGCGGGGTCGGCGGAAGCGCAGGCGGTTGAGTCCACCACGATACGGCTTTCCGGCAGGGCGGCTTTCGCTATGACAGCGTTGGAAACAACGCAGATATCCGTGACAAGTCCGCACAGCTCCACCTCCTCCGGGGAGAGCCGCCGGAGATAATCTGCAAGCTCCAGCGAGCCGAACGCAGGTTTCTCAATAACAACGTCCTCCGACAGAACTGCACCGGCAATTCCGCCGTAAAGCCCATGCCCGGGAGTCCCCTTAACGCAGTGTACCACCGGGAGCTTTCTGCCCTCCGCAGTATCTAGGTAGTCCTCCGCGTGGGTGTCGAGGGTGAATATCACCTGCCCGCCGTTTCTGCGGCAGTCCTCTATTTTCGCGAGAATTACCGGCTCCAGCTTATCCGCGCCGGGGAATCCGAGAGCGCCGTCTACGAAATCCTTTTGGTAATCCACCACAACAAGAACTTTCATAAGTACCTCACTTTTTCTTCCGCAGAGCATTCTTGCCCCAGTTTTCGATAACCCTCACCTGACCGCGCTCCACCGCGAGAGAGTTCGCCGGCACGGGCTTTGTGATAGTCGAGCCGGCGGCGGTGGTGGCGTTTTCGCCAATTTCGACAGGAGCGATAAGGTTGGTGTTGCAGCCGATAAACGCATGGTCGCCTATCTTCGTGCGGAACTTGTTTATTCCGTCATAGTTCGCGGTGACGCAGCCACAGCCGAAGTTGACCCCTCTGCCGACGTCGCTGTCGCCGACGTAGGTGAGGTGTGCAACGGCGGTATTCACGCCGATATCGCTGTTCTTAATCTCAACGAAGTCGCCTATCTTCACGCCCTGACGGATAGTAGTCCCGGGGCGAAGCTGCGCGAACGGACCAATCTTCACGTCGTCCTCCACAACCGAGTCGTATGCTTGAACATTGTTAAGCTGAACATTGTTGCCTATTTTGCAGTTTTCGATATGTGAATTCGCGCCGATAACGCAGCCCTTTCCTATCACGGTATTTCCGAGAATCACCGTGTTCGGGAGGATAGTTGTGTCGCAGCCTATCTTAACGTCGCTGCCGATTATTATGCCGTCAATGGTGATGAAGCTGACGCCCTCCTCCATGAGCTGCGACAGTTTGCGGATTCTGGCGAGCTGGTTGAGTTCAAGGAGTGCGCCGCGGGTGTTCGCGCCGAGGACTATATCCGGGTTGGGAGAGGTGTAGGCGCTGCGGCGCTGCATTATCTCCACGCAGTCGGTGAGGTAATATTCCCCGGCGGCGTTGTTTGTGGACAGCTTCGGGAGCGTTTCTGACAGCTTCGCGGCATTGAACCAGTACGCACCGCTGTTCACCTCGCATATTTCAGCCTCCTCCGGGGAACAATCCTTTTGTTCGCGGATAGCTGTAAATTCGCCGTTTTTGCGGATTATTCTGCCGTAGCCCTGCGGGTCGTCTATCGCGGCGGTTATCACCGTGACGTCGCTGCCGGAGGTCTGGTGCAGCTCAAGCGAGGCTTTCAGCGTTTCGACGTCGATAAAGGGCGCGTCGCCGTTCAGCACGCATACGTTATCGCAGCGGGAGATCACCTCCGCGGCGCAGCGCACGGCGTCCCCGGTGCCTTTCTGCTCCGGCTGGTGGCATATTGTGACGTTCTGCCGGGAGGAAACATACGCCCCGGTGAGGTCGGCGCGGAATCCCGTAACTACCGCGATCTCGTCAAAACCGAACTGCTCCGCCGCGTCCAGCACCCAGCCCAGCATAGGCTTACAAAGCACCTCCGCGAGTACTTTCGGGCGTTCGGACTTCATGCGCTTTCCAGCGCCGCCCGCGAGAATAATACATGCTGTTTTCATCTAAAAAGCTCCTTTTTTCAGCCCGGACAGGGCATATTTATATTTATGGAATTTTTGCTGTACTACATTCTGCGCAGAATTTTCGTGCGCATGGAACTCACCCCGGACAGGATAGTTGTAACCAAGGGATTGCTTTTCCGCCGCCGCTGTGAGATACCCCTTTCCGCCGTGACAAAAATCGAGATACGCCGTACCCCTGTGCTGCGGCTGCTCCGCGGGAAACGGGTGGAGGTAAGCACCCTCTGCGGCGGGACGTTTTTCTATCTGCGTGCGTGGGAGAGCCTGCCGTTCCTGCCGGAATACAGCGGCGCAACCGTGAGAGCGGGAGCGCTCCAGTGCATTGCCGGAGCGTTCGTGGACACCCGCGCGCTTAGCGGGGTCGTGACGTTCGGGCTGTTTCTCAACCGTATCGGCGGGGTGTTCGGCAGCGAGAGCTTCAGCCGTATAATGTCCGCAATGGTGGGCGCGGCAGAGGGGATAACTCAGCTTCTGAGCGCGCTGCATATCGGCGTTCCGCGGCTGACCGCGCTTGCCGCCGTGTTCGTCGGAACGGCGTGGCTGTTCGTGTTCCTGCGCAAAGCGCTGGGAATGCTGCGTTTCCGGCTTTCCTGCGGCGGCGGATATATCACGATACAGCGCGGTGTGTTCACATTATATGAATACCGGCTTGTACGGCATAACCTCACCGCCTGCCTGCGCTGCGATACTCTCACGACTTTGCTTCTGCGGTCTGCGCCGCTGTACTGCCACGACGTCATTCTGTTCCCGCCAGTGCGCCAGCGCACCGCTGAACGCCTGCTGTCGAAGCTGTGCCGGCTGCCGGTAAACAGGCTGAATTCCCGCACGAATAGGGTAATACCGCCGTTTTCCGCGTTATTCGGGCATTGCGCCGTCCCACTGGCGTGGTTGGGCGGGTTTGCTGCGGCGCTGCTGCTGACGTTCATTGTGAAGCCTGTCGCCGCCGACCTGATACAGTCGATGCTGTGGAGCGGCGCTGCGATAAGCCTGTGGTTCACCGTGACCTACGGCATTTATATGCGGCTGTCCGGCGCTTCAAGGGCAGGGGGAGTTACCGGGCTGTCCTTTCGCCGGGGCGCGCGGCTTTACACCGCAGTGATTCCGGACGAAAAAGCGCCGCTGTATATTCTCGGCAGAAACCTGTTCCAGAAATTCTCCGGCATGTGCGATATCACACTAGCCGTCGCCGGGAGAAAGCGCTTCAAGCTGCGTAACGTCCCTCACCGCGCGATAGAACAAATGTTCCTGCGGTAACTCATTCCAGCACGGAAACCGTTTTCACCCCGTAGAGCTGCAAAGCCTCGACGATTTCGCCGTCGATACGCTCGCCGGGCATTACTATCGGGATACACGGCGGGCAAGGGGTCTGAATCCCGCCGCAGAGCTTCCCGGCTGCCTCTGCCACCGGGACGGACTTCTGCCTGCGGAACACCGCTTCCCGGACGGAAAGCTCTTTCTTTGGCTTTATCACCGGGTACTTTATCAGCGGCAGCTCCTCCAGTCGGGGGATAAGCTCCAGCGAAATTTCCGCCCGCTGGCAGTCCTCAGTGGTAGTCACCGCGGAGAACAGCAGCACGACGTAATTCGCGTCCGCCAGTTCACATTCAACTCCGTGCGACCTCAGCAGCGCGGCGAAATCCTGCCCGGAATAGCCCCACCTGCGGGCATTTATCGTGATACGCAGCGGGTCGCTTTTCCTCAATGTGAATCCTGCGGCTATGAGCCGCTTTTTCAGCCGCAGAACACTGGCGCAGGCGCGGTTGACGCAGTCTTGGTCGCTGAGGAACTTCCCGTTCCAGCGGTCAAGGCTCTCAAGAATAAGGTAGGACGGGCTGCTGCTGCCGAACATCGCGGACATTTCCTTTGCGCGGGAATAGTCCGTTCCCTTTGAGAAGTGCAGGTACGCCGCCCCGGTCAGCGCCGGGAGGGTCTTGTGGGCGGACTCCGCAGAGATGACCGGATAGCCGAACTCCATAGGGTGGAGGTACTCTCTGCCGAACGCTGCCTTGTTCACGAATTTCAAATACGCGCCGTGGGCGTTGTCGCAAACCACCGGCAGCTTCGGCGATACTGCACGGCAGGTGCCGCCGTAATAGTCAATGTTGGTGACGAACAGCGCGTACGCGCCGGAAACTGCTTCCTCGCTGAAATCCACCGCCGCGGAGGGGTATTCCTGCGGGTAGAGCCATTTTATGTCCAGATCCAGCAGCGCCGCCGCAGAAACAAGGCTCCTGTGGGAGCAGCGCCCGGCGGCTATCGTCTTGCAGCCCTGCGCTTTCAGCAGCGCCAGCGCCGTCTGTATCGCAAGGGTACTTCCCCCGGCGGAGTAGCAGGTGCGCTCCGCGCCGAATATCTTTGCGGCTATCTGCTCGCTCCACGCGATAACCCCGCCGGAATTGTCGGTTTCGAACAGGCTGTCCGCCCCCGCGACCTCGGTGATGTCGTGGGGATTCTCGCCGTTGTGACCGGGCATGTGCAGCCGCAGCGGGTCGCGCTTGGTGTAATCTTCAAGAAAATCTACGATAGGTGTATTCATATAATTCTCCAAGCCATATATTTACAATCCCAGCGCCTCTGAGTCAGTTTCAAAGGCGTATTCCGTTTTCCACTTGTCATATTCCGCGGAATACAGCTTGCTCTTTTCGTTCTGGAGCAGGTACTCCTGTACGCTCTCGGTGGTGGCTTTCAGAGTTTCTTCGCTTACCGATACCTCGTCCACATACTTCACGATATAATAACCGAAGTCGGTAACGCAGGTCGCTACGTCGCCGGGGTTCTCCAGCCCCATTGCGCACTCTACGAATTCAGTGCCGTATATCTCAGTGCCGGGGGTGATAAGGAACATACCGTTGCCGCCGTCCTCGTTGTAGTCGTTCATAAGCTGCTCGAAATCCTCGCCGGAATCAATCTTCGCCATGATCTCGTCGTATCTGCTCTGGATATCCGCCAGCTTATCGGTGCGGTATTCGTCAGCGTCGTCGTCCCTGCCCTCGCTGCGAAGCTGCTGCATGAGCTGGTACACGGTGGAACTGAACCCGACAAGAATAGCCTGCACCGCCCTTGAACCCTCCGGGATCCAGTAGCTTGCGTATGCCTGTCCGTAGTAGCTCGCCGGGTCGCTCTCATACTCGGCTTTCAGATTGTCAATGACCCGCTGAACCTGCGCCTGTGCGTCCTCGTAGGAATAGGTCGCGTCCTTGCCGATCTCGTTGGTGAGCTTCTGCTTCATTACGGTGACTTCCTGCCAGCCGAACAACGTGTCCATTGTAAGCCCGCAGTCGGTGAGTATCTGGTCGAAGCGCTCGTCAGCCTGCTGGGTGAGCTGTTCCTCAGTGAGAGTTTCGTCCGCCGCCGCAAGGGACTGCATAAGGGAGCTTTTTATCTGAGCAACGCCCGTATCCACGTCGGACTGAATGCTCTGCTTCTCCGCGTCGGTGAAGCTCATGCCGTATTCCGCGAATTTCGCCCTTACGATCCTGTCCTCGATAATGGCGTCGATTATCTCCTGCCGCGCGGAGGATATCGTCACTGCGTTTGCGGGATCTGTATCGTTGTCGTAGCCGCTTCTTTCAAGGAAGTAGCGGTATTCCCGCAGGAAATCCCCGAAGGTTATCTCCATGCCCTCGGCGCCGTTTGCGGGTTTAGCCACTACCAGATCCTCTGAAACGCCGGAATCCAGCACCGACTTCACCGGCTCTGCCTCGGCGGTAGACTGTTCCGTGCCAGCGCTTTCTGATGTGGAGGTCTGCGCTTCGGCGGTGTTCGTCTGAGAGCTGCCGGAGCTGCTGGAACTGCTGCTCACGCTGCACCCGCTGAATGAGAGTATCACTGCCGCGGCTGTGACTGCGGCGATTATTCTATTGATCTTCATGTTATTTGCCCCTTTCTGTTATTCTGCTGCGCTGGAGTCCGCTGTTTCTGCGGCGGGTTCTTCAATGTTCAGCCGGTTATAGTCTATATCGTAGGCGTATTCCTCCCGCCATTTCTTCATTGCGTCGTTGTAAGCGTTGGAAGCGGATGTGTCCTGCATGTTGTCAAAGATCGCGTCCACCAGCGCTTTTTCGTTTTCCTCGGTTAACACCGCGTCGGAAGCGTACATGATTATGTGCCAGCCAAGATCAGTCCCCACCAGCATATAGTCGCCGACATTCTGCAATTCGTATGCCCCCTGCTGGAACTCAGCGTAATATGAGCCGCCGTTCGGCACTACAAGGTAGCCGTCCGGGTTGCTGGAAAGCCCGGTATCCTCGGAGTAGGTCTTTGCAAGCTCATCGAAATCCGCGCCCTCGTCAAGCTGCGCTTTGATCTCCTCGATCTCCGGCTTGAGATTTTCCAGCGCTTTTTCACGCACCGTTGCCGCGCCGGCTTCGTCGTTGTTTTCACGGCAGGCGGTTATCTCGGTGGAGTCGTCGGAGTCGAATTTTATCAGAATATGCTTTATCATGCGGGAGTTCTCCGGCAGCCAGTAGTACTTGTAGTAAAGGCTCTGTTCGTACTCCACCGGGTCGTTTTCGTACACCTGCTTTATGCCGTCAACGATATTAGCGTACTCCTCCTCGGCGTCGCTGTACTCAACGGTGTAGTCCTCCGCCAGCTTGACTTTGAGCTTATCCGCGATCTTGGCGTTTCTGAACCACATCAGCATGTCGTCACGGGTCATGCCGCATTCCGTCAGCTTTTCATCGAATATCTTCTCCGCCTCCGCAAGTATCGCCGCGTCGCCGTCCACCTCGGAGGTTCCGGACTCCCCGGCGTTGACGTAGCTCTTGAAGCTCTCAATGCTGGACTCAATGAATTCGTTGTACTCCGCCTCCACCTCGTCAAGCTCCTCCTGCGTGAACTGATCTGCGCCCAGCTTCTTCGCCTGATCCAGCACGATCTTTTCGTTGATTAGGTAGTTTATGATAGATTCCCGCTGGGAGCTGCACTTATCTGCCACTTCCTCGGCGCTGTCGTCGGGTATCTGGTTTACCAGCAGCCAGTATTTGTACTCCCTGCTGAAGCTGTCGTAGCTGACTGAAAGCTCATTCTTTCCCTCTATCCCGGAGCCTGTCACCCATGCGGCGTCCGACGAGGAGCGTACTGAGCAGCCGCAGGTAAATGTGATCGCTGCCGCAGCAATGAAAGCGGCTATTTTTCTTATGCGCATTTATGTTTCCTTTCTGAATATTGAGATATGCCAATACTTATCCATTTTAGAGTTTAATACTCACATTTTGTATTATAGCATAACTTGTCCAAAAAATAAATATAAAAAATCAAAAACTAACGTGAAATATTTCTGAAAAGTGATGATTTTTTCCCGAAATTATGGTATAATGATTTTGTACAAGCAATTCACTGGTCACTTTTGAAACTAAAAGTATTATATATTCTGCATTATACCGGAGGTAATACAATGTCAACAAACTGGCTGAAAAAAACAGCCGCAGCGCTGGTGCTGTGTATGATGTTCACATCAGTGACCGCATGCAGCGGCTCTGACGAAAACAGCGGCACGGCGGAGGGTACTGCGGAAGCGACCGCCGAATCCACCCAAGAGGCGGAACCTGTGGCGAAGCTGGGCTTCATATACAACGGCAGCGTTGAGGGAATGAGCTTCACCGCGGACTGCAACAAGCAGCGTATCGCTGCGCAGCAGTACTCCAACATTGAGTCCGTATACATAGAAAACGTAAACGTCGGCGACTATGAAAAGGCAGTAAAAATGCTGGTGGAGGACGGCTGCACCCATATCGTATCCGGCAGCCCGGTGTACAGCCACGCGATAAACCCGGTGTCACAGCAGTACATGAACATCAACTTCATTGACTACGGCTCAAGCACCCGGTCGGTGAACATCTTCGCATACACCGAGAGCATTTATCAGGGCGCGTATATCGCGGGAGTAGCGGCGGCGTTCAACTCCGAAAGCGAGAAGATAGGCATGGTGGTTGACCCGGTAATGCTGTATTCTGTTCCCTGCGTGGACGCGGCGGCGCTGGGTACGCAGCTTGTGTATTCCACTTCAACGCTTGTCTTGGCAAATGCACGGGCTGACGGCGAGATACGCAAGGCGGTGGACGCTCTGGCGGACATGGGCTGCGACGTGATAATCAGCTACACCGAATCCGCTGAAACCGTGGAATACTGCAACAAAAAGGGCATAAAGGTGATAGGCAACCTTGATTACAGCGAAAACGCCGGTGATTACGAGAACCTGCTGATGTACTTCTATTCCTCCCGGGACAGCTTCTACCTGTCGCAGTATAAGGCAATGCAGCTTGGCGATTGGCAGCCGTCCTCCTACATGGGTACGCTTGGAAACGGCGTTATTACAGTGTCGGACGCACTCTCCGCCGCAAAGGACGGAACGCAGGACATCATGAACAAGCTGGTTCCGAAGGTTGCAAGCGGCGCAGCGTACATCTTCGACGGACAGATGAAGGACATCAACGGCACAATAAAGCAGCGCGAGGGCGTTGCTATGGCTACGAGTGATATTCTGGCGCTCAACTGGTACATCGAGGGGGTTGACCTCTCTTTGGACAGCTTCATTGAGTCCAAGAGCACCCCGGATTCCTCAGAGTTGGTAATTAAAAAGTAACTTAAGGTCAAATATATAATATCCCGCCCCCGGCGCATACCGGGAGCGGGATATTTTTTTTACTTGTCTTCGTCAGAGCCTGCTGTGAACTGGCTGGGGTGCTTAGTGAAGAAATCCACCCTCGGTTCAAGGAATTTCAGCTTGTGATCCTTGCCGCCGGTGAAATCAGCCAACGTGTCGAAAATTCTGTCCCAGCTCCAGAAGCTCTTTTCGCAGCCGTCAAGCTGGAGATATTCAAGGATCATCTCAGTGCCGCTCGGAGCCATTGGGTGAAGCAGCACAGCGGCTGTCCTTATCATGTGGAACACCTGAATAAGAGCCTTGCGCCGCGCCTCGTTATCGTCAGCCTTGTCAGCGTCGCCGAGGTTCTTCGCCATATACTTGCTCGCCTTTCTGATGTAGCTGTCGAGGACGTAGGTCGCCTGGTGGAACTCGAATCTGTACATATAGCGCTCGTAGTCGAGGATAGCCTTCTTAGCGTCCGCAAGCACCTCCTCGTCCACCGCGCCGACCGGCATAACGCCGTCGAAGTACTTCTGCACGGAATAAATGCAGGTGCGGATAATGCGGTTGAATACGTTAGACAGCAGGAAACCGTCCTTTACGACAGGATCGGGATCCTCCGGCTTTGCGTTGGGGTTATAGGGCTTCGGCATGAAGCTGACGCTCCTCTGCCCAAGACCAAGACCTAAGAAGTGCATTCTGAGCTGCTCTGCGGTGTAGTAATCCAGCAGATCCTGCGCCATAGGCGGCTTTACCGCGCCGGAGCTTGAAGCCTTCTTGTCAAGGAACAGAATGTGGTTGTTAGCGCAGAGGATCGGAAGCTGCATTTCGCCGTCCGCCGGGTCGGAGGTGTTTTCACCCTCCTGAAGCCCCATGAACATAGCCATTTCAGCCACGCCGTAGAAGTAGATGTTGTCCGCGCCGATAAACTGATATACCGTCGCGTCCTTGCTGCACCAGAAGTCCTTCCACTCCTCTTTGTTTCTGCCCTGCTTTTCCAGAGCCGCTATTGTAAAGGAGATAGGCGCCCACAGCGATTCCGGCCATACCCAGATAGTCAGCGGATCTTCACCCTCCAGCACCGGCGCGGGAACGCCCCACTCGATATTGCCGGTAAGTCTGAACGGCACGAGTGTCTTTCCTGTGCGGTAGCGTATACCATTTGCGGAGAGTATCGCGGTAGCCTTGTTCATCTCGTCCAGCTCCCTGAACTTAATGGTGAAGCTGGGCTTCTTCTTTTCTTCAATGAACTCGTGCTCCGGGAGCTGATCCTTTACCGCGTTGTAGCTATCCAGCAGCTCGTTCTTGATGTGAACCACCGGATCTGCAAGGAACTCTGAAATAGTGCTGGAAACAAGCTGGCGCACATTCTTCTGCTTGGAGATACGCTCGGTGTATTCCTTGAGCAGACCGTTATAGGACGGCAGGTCGAAGTACCAGTTTTCCACGTCCTTCATAATGGGGGTGTCCCCGGTGAGGGTGCTCTTGGGGTCGATGAGGTTCTCCGGCATGTACTGATGTCCGAGGTCGCACTCGTCAGCGTAAGCCTTTTCGCTGCGGCAGCCGTCCACCGGGCATTTGCCGATGACCTGTCTGCCGTTAAGGAAGCAGCCGGCTTTCTCGTCGTAGAACTGCTTGGTGCTTATCTTGCGCAGATGACCGTTGTTGTACAGCCTGCGGATAAATTTATCGGAAACCTCGTTGTGTATCTCAGCGGTGCGCCCCAGTCCGGAAGCGCCGAAGATATTGAGGCTTATCTCATAGTCGTCGAGGGTCTTTTTCTGAGCCTTGTGGTTTTCCTCGACAAAGTCGTGTATCGTCCCCTTGAAGCCCTGCTCCTCGCACAGCTTGCGGTAGCTCTCAGCGATAGGCGAGCCGTAGCAGTCGGTGCCGGACACGAATATAACATTCTCGTCCCCCAGCCTGTCCCGCAGGAATCTTGCGTAAACGTCCGCAAAGACGAACACTCCGCCGATATGCCCGAAATGCAGCTTTTTGTTGCCGTAGGGCATACCGCCGGTGATTATTGCACGCTTGGGAAATTCCGGTCTTGGAATTTCATGCTTGACAAATTCCTTTTTTTCGTCGCTCATTGTATTTGTATCCTTTCTCTTGATGATCTCCGTTTCCTCTCCATAGGGTGTTTATTTATACCTTATATGATACCACATATTGCTGAAAAAATCAAGGGGGAAGAAAAAATCAAAGCCGGGATATTATGTCGTCAGGAACTCCGCCGCAGAGTCCAGCGCCCGTTCAAGATTCGCGGGATCCTCCGCCATGCGGTGACCGCTTCCCTCAATGCAGATACCGCGTATATTAGGGTTCAGCCGCAGGAACTCCTCAGTGTCGGCGCGGGCGACAAGCTCGTCCCTGCCGGCATAGATCGTCAGAATCTCCGGAATATCCCACCGCTCGCTGTGCCGCACCTCGTTCATTGCGACAAGCTGATCGTAGAACTCGTAGGGAATGTTCAGCTCCCGACTCATTTTCACATGGAAGCCCTCGGTTTTCGCCTGTTCCAGCGTGAAATCCGGCCGAAACAGCCTCATGCACCGCAGCAGAGAGTCCGCCATGTTTATCGCCGGGACTCTCAGCACAATGCGCCGGAAGCGGTTTTCCCGCAGCTCCAGCCGCCGCAGGATACAGCACGCGCCGAAGCTGGTGGCAAAGGCTGAGATCTCGCCCCCGAAGCAGTCCGCCAGCCGCTCCTCCACGGTCATGACGTCCTCAACGCAGCTCTGCGGCGTCAGCTCGGACTCCGGCTCGGTGCGCTGCCCGTGGCAGGGCAGGTCGGGCGCAGCCACCCGGAAGCCTTTACCGCACAGCCGCTCCGCCAGCCCCTCAATGGCAAGACTGTCCTTGCTGCCGCCGAAGCCGTGTACCGCAAGCACGGTGCGCTCCGCCGTTCCACCGGTATATATCTTCACCGGGATATTGTCCAATTTTATTACCTCAGATGTCATGTTCTATCCTCCATAATGGAAATGCGGAGGAAGCCTCCCCCGCATTTTTATCAGGTTTCAGTTAAAGTGCCGTCCGTCGTTTCAGAGCCTTCCGAAGCCCCCGCAGATTCCGCGGTTTCAGCGGCTTCAGTGGTTTCAGTAGTTTCGCTGGTTTCGCTGTGATGTTCCAGAGCGTCAAGGCGGCGCTGCTGCTGTGCCGCGGCGCGCTCCTTGCGGCGGTGTATCTCCTCCAGATCCGCGTACCACAGCTTCTCGAAATCGTCAATGGGCATGGGCTTTGCGAAGTAGTAGCCCTGTACCATTGCACAGTGTATCTCGGTGAGGAACTCCACCTGCTCCCGGGTCTCAACGCCCTCGGAGATAACGTCCATGTTGAGGTTCTTCGCGAGATCAACAACAGTAGAAATTACCGCGCGGCCCTTCTGGGTGTTCATGGTGTCGTTGAAGAACTCCTTGTCTATCTTCACCACGTCTACCGGGATATCCTTCAGCATGTTCAGCGAGGAATAACCGGAACCAAAGTCGTCCAGCGACAGCTTGAAGCCTATCTCGTGCAGCTTGTGCATTATCTTCAGCAGCTTCTCCGAGTTGTCGGTGAATACGCTTTCGGTAAGCTCCAGCTCGATATATTCGTAGGGAATGTCGTACTTATCAACGATCTCCCTCAGACGCCAGATATAGTCGTCGTAATTGAGGTGCAGCCGCGACTGGTTCACCGATACGACCACAGGCTTCTTTCCGTCGTCTATCCAGTGGCGCATGGTGCGGCAGACCTCCTCAAGAATAAAGAAGTCAAGCTCTACCACGAAGCCGTTCTTTTCGGCGATAGGGATAAAGTCGCCGGGGGATATGAAGCCGAAGTCGGGACTGTTCCAGCGGATAAGCGCCTCTGCGCCCTCGATATTGCGGGTGCGCAGACCGTATTTCGGCTGGAGGTAGCACTGGAATTCCCGGCGCTTCAGCGCTGTGGGCATGATGTTCTCGTAGTCCTTTTCGCGCAGCGCCTTATCGCGGATAGAGCCGTCGTAGAACGCAATTGAAGAGTAGTGCGTGCCTTTAAGCGTGCTCTTTGCGATCTTGCAGCGGTCAATGGCGGCGTTGATGTCCACCTCGCCGTGACGGCTTTCATTCATGCACTGGTTGAGCCGGCAGATACCCGCGCTGAATACCACGGGATACTTCACAAACAGGCTGTTCCGGCGGTCGAATTCTGTGAAAATCTCGGAGATACGCGCGGTAAGCTCGTTGTCGTTGCCGTTCTTTATCACCATGACGAAATTGTCGTCGGAGATGCGGGCAGCTATCTCGTCCCGTTCGAGGTTGTCGGTGACGGTCTTGTGCAGGCGCTCAAGCATGCGGTTGCCCTCGTCGTAGCCGAGGCGGTCGTTCACATACTTGAACTTGTCGATATCAAACAGCGCGACAGCCCAGTGTTCCGGGTCAGACCTTTTCAGCAGCTTCTTGGCGTCCTCAAAGAACTTCTTCTTGCTCTTGCCTCCTGTAAGCGGGTCAACGTCCGCGTCATGTCGAGTGCGGAACGAGGTCACGCATACCACCACGAAGATCAGCGCCAGAATTATCAGGATCCCGCCGATTATCCAAACCAGATACTTTTCAAGGAACTGATTTGTAGACGAGGTCACTGTTGTGCTGCCGGGAATCGCGTTATACGCGTCCATCTGCGAGCTGTTGTAGTCATAGCAGGCGATCGCCTTGCCGAGTATTCTGAAAAGATCGCCGTTCTCCGCCGGATATGCAAGGCACTCCGAGTGGAACGAGGGCTTCACCTCGATAAGCTCCATATCGGGATAGTAGGAATTTATCATGCTGAGGAGGTCGTATGCGCCGTAGAACACCACGTCCGCCTCGCCGCGCTGCACAGCCTCGAAGCACTTGCGCTCGTCCTCATAGTGCAGTATCTGCGCGCTGGGATAGATCTCTGTAACGTACTGCGAGATATCCCCGCCGCATACCGGCACGGCTATCCTTGACCGCGCACCGAGTGTGCTTCCGGGCTTTCCTGCCGCAGCTATCGGCACTCTTGCGTAGGGCGCTGATACCTTTAGCTCCGGATAATCAGAAGCGCTGTACGAATTGACGCCGCCGCATATCGCCTGCACCTTACCGCTGTTGAGCGCGGCTATGCAGTCATTCATCGTGTCGTATCCTACCAGCTTTATCTTCATGCCGCTGATATCGCTTAGTCTTTCCATCATTACGGCGGTGGCGCCGACGAATTTGCCGCTGTTCTTGTCGTAATACTCCATCTGGCTGGACTGGAGATTGAACGCAACGGTGATTTCGGGATTTCTTTCAAGATAGTGCTTTTCGGATTCGGTCAAAGCATAGTGAGGACAGCAGTACTTGGAAACATGCTTCTCAAACAGACCGGAGGAGAAGCTGCTGTCCGTCATGAATATCCCGGCGACCGTCTGGTCAAGCTCTGTTATCAGCGCCTTCTGGTCGGAGGACGCCATAAAGTAGCAGTCGTCCGAGGAGATCTGGTAAATAATGACCTCATTGTCCCATGTGCGGAAGCTGTCCTTTGCAACGGCGTCGATCTTGCCGGACTCGAAGTCGCTTTTCATCTGGGACTCTGTGTCGTAACCCACGAATGTTGCCTTGCGAAGCTCCGCACCGATAAATGCGCCGTTTATAAAGTACTTGCTGTAATCCTCTTTGAGATAGCCGATACGACAGTTCTTGATGTTGTCGTAATCATTGAAATACATAGGGGTGCTGCTGTTTTCACGGGCGAACACCGCGGTATATTTCATTGTAAGTGATATTTCGGACAGCACCAGCGTGACAGGCTCTTCCGGACCGGCAGCCGAGGTCATGCCCTGCCATGCGTTCAGCTCTCTTTCGCTGACGCAGGGGATAAGGTCAACCTCACCGCTGGCGAGCTTTGCAGCAAGCTCCGGTGCAGTTCCCTCAACAAAGGTGAAACTGCGCCCGGTGCGCTTCTGTATCTCCCGGAGGTAGTCCAGCGCGAAGCCGGTATAGTTCCCGCCGATAGTGGATATGCCGTAGTCGGGATTTACACCCACGACTATCGGCTCTCCCTCATTGGCGGCGAACGCCCCCAGCGGGATAATGCTTATCGCCAGCAGCAGCGCCGCTGTCAGCGACAGTATTTTTGTCATACACTTCTTTATCATGAAGCACCTCCGGTCAGTCTTTGCGGAAACAGCGGCTATCGCCGAGGTATCTGAGATGTCTGAGATATCTGATGCAGGTCATTTTGCACAAAAACATATCAGCTTCAAATTTCCGCCGGACAGTGACACCTGTTGTCAATCTGCTATAATTATTGGTTATATCTGGAAACAGTTATGCAATAATTTAATAAAATCATAAAAGACCCTTTGCAATAATTATACCAAATTATATCTGCGATTTCAAGAGCATTGTAATATATTTTCATACAATGGCAATTTTCCGATAATATGTTTGTGAAAATTGCACAAGAAACTTGACATTCTGTTACAAATATGCTATACTGAAAAGGTAATTAATCTAATCATTAGTCATTTCCTGGGAGAATTCGACATTTTCTGCAACTCCCGCTGAATGACAAAAAACCAAACCTAAGGAGAATCCTGTCATGAAATGGTATGAAAACGCGGTATTTTATCACATCTATCCTATTGGATATTTCGGCTGTCCCCGACAGAATGACTTTCAGTCCGAGCCGACCCACAAAATTCTGAAACTTATCGACGATATCCCGCATATCAAGGAGCTGGGCTGCAACGCTATCTATTTCGGCCCGGTGTTTGAGTCCTCCGCCCACGGCTACGACACCGCGGACTACACAAAGATAGACCGCCGGCTTGGCACTAACGAGGACTTTAAAAAGGTGTGCAGCGCGCTCCACGAGAACGGGATAAAAGTAGTGCTGGACGGCGTATTCAACCATGTTGGACGCGATTTCGGAGCATTCAGAGATGTCCGCGAGCATAAGCTGGGCAGCGGGAAAAAGGACTGGTTCCATGTGCGTGAGGGGAACTCCTGCTACAACGACGGCTTCTATTACGAGGGCTGGGAGGGTCACTACGAGCTGGTGAAGCTGAATCTCTACAACCCGGAGGTAAAGCAGTATTTAAAGGACGTCATCACCGGCTGGAAAAACGAGTTCGGCATTGACGGACTGCGGCTTGACGTGGCCTACTGCCTTGATCTTAACTTCTTAAAGGAACTGCACGGTCACTGCAAGTGGCTGAGTGAAGATTTCTTCCTGCTGGGCGAAACACTGCACGGAGATTATAATAAGTGGATGAACCCCGAAATGCTGGACAGCGTGACAAACTACGAATGCTACAAGGGCTTGTTCTCCAGCTTCAACGACATGAATATGTTCGAGATAGCGCACTCCATTCAGCGGCAGTTCGGCAGCGAAA
Source organism: uncultured Clostridia bacterium (assembly GCA_945873955.1). Classification (GTDB taxonomy): domain Bacteria; phylum Bacillota; class Clostridia; order Oscillospirales; family Ruminococcaceae; genus CAG-115. Next base: position 26,678 of record CAMCFA010000013.1, read on the forward strand.
ACTGGTGCCTTTACAGAGGAAAGCACCTGTACACCTTTGTTGACAACCACGACGTCAACCGTATCGCCACCATGCTGAAAACAAAGGAGCATCTGCCGGAGATATACACGCTGCTGTTCATGATGCCGGGAATCCCGTCTGTATATTACGGCAGTGAATTCGGGGTCGAGGGCGACAAGAACCACGGCGGCGACGACATGCTCCGCCCGGAATTCAACCGTGAGCAGATGAAGAATGCCGGAATCCGCGACCTCACCGCGCATATCCGCGCCCTTGCGGATATCGTGAAGGAGCACCCGGCTGCTTCGGAGGGCGACTACAAGCAGGTGCAGCTCACCAACAGGCAGTATGCGTTTATGAGAAGCTGCAACGGCGATTCGCTGCTGACGGTCATCAACGCAGACGACAAGCCGTTCACCTATAACCTCAACATGGGCGGCAGAAAGACCGACCTGCTCACCGGGGAGGAAATGGAGCTTGGCGGACTTACTCTGCCGGCATTCACCAGCGCAGTGTTCAGCGTATAAGTCTTTAAAGCCTTTTCCGGGAAAGGGGTAAACCATGAAAAAGCTGCTTGCTATTTCAATTCTATCTGTCGGAAGCACCCTGCTCACCCTCGCCCTCGGCATGGCGGCTCTGTTTATCTGTATGCAGATATGGGGTTTCGGTATCGCGCTGGACGTTGTTCTTCTCGCCTTGCATATCGTGGGCGCAATGCTCCTGCAAAGGCTGTATCAGAAGCGCGGCTGGCTCGCTCCGGTGAAATTCTGGCTGTGCGCGGCAGTACCCGCGGCGGGAATTTCAGTGCTCAGCTTCCTGCTGGTGCTGTACCTCGACAGCATTGGCTATTTCAGGGGATTTCTCGCCGGATTGTGGGAGTTCCTGATAACTTTCATCGTGCTGGTCTATTCCGTGGCGTTCCTGTTGGTGCTGGGGGCGGCTCTGCTGATAAAATGCCGCCGCAGCAAGGCTCTTGTCGCGGTGACAGGATTTGCGGCTTCGGTCGTCTTTGGAATGTTGGTGCTTGTGTTCTGCCACCCGGTGTGCCTTGTTATCACCCCGGCGGTTCATGTAGTCGGCGCGGTTCTGATACAGCATTTCCTAGAGAGGGAAAACGGGATATCAGCGTTTCGGTTCTGGACGCTTGCCGCTGTCCCGGCGACGGCGGTTACCGGTATACTCTACTTTATAGAAGTCATTATCGGCGTTGGGCGTGATATTTTCGCCATGACATTCATGTACTGCCTGCCGGCGGCGGTACTTATGGGGACGGTGCTTTTGGTAAAGTCGCTGATACGCCGCAAAATCGGCGGGAATGCTCCTGAAATAAAAGAGGAGGAAAACAAATGAAAGCTTCATCTGTCGAAGTGTGGCTGTGGCTGCTTCTGGTAATGAACCCCTGCAACCCAAAGGTACACAGGCTGCTTGAAAAATACGACTCCGCAGAGGAGCTTTGCCGCGCCATACGGGACGGGAAGTGTCCGAACCTCACCGACGCGGAAAAGCAGCGCGCCGCCAACACCCGCACCCGTGAAGTCCGCCAGATAATGGAGGAGTGCGCCGCGCACTCTATCCGCATTATCACCCTCGACAACCCGGAATATCCCGCGCTGTTAAAGCACATCTACTCCCCGCCGGTGGTATTATTCGTGCAGGGGACGCTCTCCGGGCTGGACGCCCCGAACTGCGCCGTGCCGCTTGCAGTGGTAGGTCCGCGAAGCCCGTCCGACACCGCTGTCAGCGCCGCGAAAATGCTGTGCAGCGATCTGGTGAAGATCGGCACGGTGATAATCAGCGGTCTTGCGGTAGGTATAGACACGATAGCCCACACCTGCGCGCTGAACGGCGGCGTTCCCACGGTGGGAGTCCTCGCCTGCGGCAGCCTTGTGAATTACCCCTCGGAAAGCGAACATCTGAAACAGCAGATAATTGAAAACGGCGGCGCGGTGATCTCGGAGCTTCTGCTCCACACCGGCGTAACCGGAGGATATTTCCGCCACAGAAACCGCATTATTTCCGGTCTGGGACTGGGTACGCTGGTTATCGAAGCCTCCACCCGTAGCGGCTGCCTGCTTACTGCAAACCACGCGGTGGAGCAGGGGCGCGACCTGTTCTGCGTGCCGCCTGCGGATATCACAAGGGAAAGCTGCGCCGGGGTGGTGAAATACCTGCGGGACGGCGCTGTTCCGGTGTATGATTACCTAGACATAGTGCGCGCCTACATGCCGCAGTATTTCGGACAGGAATATGCAGGTGAGTCCGACGAAGCGCTGAGCAGAAAGCGGCAGCTTCGCCGCAGCGCGAAAGATCAGCCCGCCGCGCCCGTCAAGAAGCCGGAAGCGTCCCCCGCAAAGCCGCAGCGCTCCCCCGTTAACTGCGCGGGGCTGAACGAACTTCAAACCAAGCTGGTACGGCTCATTGAGGAGCGCCCGCAGTCCGCGGACGAGCTTATCGACGCGACCGGGCTTGCCTATTCGCAGGCGGTCGAAGCGCTGACTGAGCTGGAAATACTCGGGCTGATAACACTTCTGCCGGAGGGCAGATACGCTGCCGCGGATAAGTAATATCCTGCTTGACAAATCTCTCCTGCGGTGGTATAATAAAATGTGCTGGGGGTACTCTGGCTTTATGCCGGGTTGAGAGGGCGAAAGCCTGACCCTTTGAACCTGTTGGTCAATACCATCGTAGGGAAGCCGTGACGGAATAATAATTTCTGTATTTCAAGACTTCCGCGGCGGCGGAGGTCTTTTTTTTGAGGGAAACACTGAATGTTAGGAGGTTTTCGGTGAAGAACTGTCTTACAATAGCCGGCTCGGACTGCTCCGGTGGAGCAGGGATACAAGCCGATCTCAAGACCTTTTCGGCGCTCGGCTGCTATGGCATGAGCGTTATAACCTCTGTTGTGGCGGAAAACACCGAAAAAGTCATTACAAGCATGACCGTTCCGCCGGAGATGATCTCCGCACAGCTTGAAGCCGTGTTCTCCGATATAACGGTTGATGCGGTGAAGATCGGTATGCTGCCGGACGTCGGGACTATGCGGGCGGTGCAGTCCGCGATATTGAAATACCACCCGGAGATAGTGGTGTGCGATCCCATAATCGCCGCCACTGCCGGAACAGAGCTTATGCAAAGCTCCGCGCTTGGGGCGTTCGTCAATGGAATGATACCGCTGTGCAGCCTGCTCACCCCGAATATTCCGGAGGCAGAGCAGCTTCTCGGCTGTAAGATAAACGACTTCACCGACATCAAGGCAGCGGCGCTCAGTCTATTCGCCCACGGCGCTGAAGCGGTGCTGATAAAAGGCGGACACCTCTCCGGCGACGCCACCGACCTGCTGTTCGACGGCAGGGAGTTCCACACCTACACCCACCCCCGGATAGACACAAGATCCACTCACGGGACGGGCTGTACGCTGTCCTCAGCGATAACCGCGCTCCTAGCGCAGGGAAAGCCCCTGCCGGAAACGGTGGCTCTCGCGAAAGAGTACCTCACAGGGGCGATAGAACACGGGCTGGATATCGGTCACGGGCATGGTCCGACGAACCATTTTTACCGCCAGTTCCCTGAATAACTGCGAAAATAAACCGAAAGGATACATAAATATGAGAGAATACAAAACCCAAATGGAAGCCGCGAAAAATGGCATTATCACCCCGGAAATGAAAACCGTTGCCGAAAAGGAGCAAATGGACGCTGAAAAGCTCCGTGAGCTGGTGGCAAAGGGCTGGGTCGCTATCCCCGCCAACGTGAACCACACCTCCCTGTCCGCCGAGGGCATAGGCGCGGGGCTGAAAACCAAGATCAACGTTAATCTCGGCATTTCCGGCGACTGCAAGAACTACGACGTGGAAATGCAGAAGGTGGACATGGCGCTGAAATTCGGCGCAGAAGCTATCATGGATCTGTCCAACTACGGCAAGACCAACACCTTCCGCCGGGAGCTGGTGGCTAAGTCCCCGGCAATGATAGGCACCGTGCCTATGTACGACGCGATAGGCTATCTCGAAAAAGACCTGCTGGAGATCACAGCGGAGGACTTTTTAAAGGTTGTCCGCGCGCACGCTGAGGAAGGCGTGGACTTCATGACTATCCATGCCGGAATCAACCGCCGCGCTGTCGAGGCATTCCGCCGCGATCCCCGGAAGATGAACATTGTGTCCCGGGGCGGCTCACTGCTGTTCGCATGGATGATGATGACCGGCAACGAGAACCCGTTCTATGAGCATTACGACGAAGTTCTTGACATTCTGCGTGAATACGACGTCACCATAAGCCTTGGTGACGCGCTTCGCCCCGGCTGTATCGACGACAGCACCGACGCGGGGCAGATCTCCGAGCTTATCGAGCTTGGCGCACTCACCGAGCGCGCGTGGGCGAGGGACGTTCAGGTAATGGTAGAGGGTCCCGGTCACATGGCAATGAACGAGATCGAAGCCAACATGAAGCTTCAGAAGCGTCTTTGCCACAACGCGCCGTTCTATGTATTAGGCCCGCTGGTAACTGATATCGCGCCGGGTTACGACCACATCACCTCTGCTATCGGCGGAGCTATCGCGGCGGCAAGCGGCGCGGATTTCCTGTGCTATGTGACCCCCGCGGAGCACCTGCGCCTGCCCGACCTCAGCGACGTCAAGGAGGGCATTATCGCCAGCAAGATCGCGGCTCACGCGGCGGATATCGCAAAGGGAGTACCGCACGCACGCGACCTCGACAACAAAATGGCTGAAGCACGCCACAACGTGGACTGGGACGAGATGTTCAAGATCTGCATTGACCCGGAGAAGGCTCGCGCATACTTCGAGAGCACTCCCCCCGCAGACCGTCACACCTGCTCCATGTGCGGCAAGATGTGCGCTGTAAGAACTACCAACATGATACTTGAGGGCAAGGAAGTAAAGTTCTGCTCTGAAAAGTAATTAAGATGTTTCGCCCGCTTCTGCGGGAATGATACATACCTCCGGCGGGGAGCTCCGTTCGGAGAGATAATGAGAGGCGCTCTGATCAGTGCTTCTCGCGGCGAGGGAACCCGTGTTTCGGGGTGAGAGGATACTTCTGAGTATCGACCGGCAGTGCAGGGATACCTGTGCTGTAACGCATATTTAGTGCGTTCGCCGGATACTGTCTTTCCTGCGTGCGCACGGAAAGAGGTATCATTATGAAAAAGACAAACATTCGTAAGCTGGCAGTAGCGGCAGTACTTGTTGCTGTGGCGGTAGTGGGTTCGCTGTTCTCGTTCCCGTTCCTCGGGGCGAAGTGCAGCCCAGTGCAGCACCTTGTCAATATCATCGGCGGAGTTTACCTCGGCCCGTGGTATTCCCTCGGCATGGCGTTCTGCGCAAGCCTTATCCGCAATATCTTCGAGCTTGGCTCGCTCATGGCGTTCCCCGGAAGCATGGTGGGTGCGTTCCTCTCCGGTGTTATGTATCACTGGATCTTCAAGGGCAAGAGCCTTGCTCTGCGGCTGCCTATGGCTTATGTTGGTGAGCTGTTCGGGACTTCCGTTATCGGCGGAATGCTGTCATTCCCTATCGCTTACCTTATTATGAACAACACCGCAGCTACACTGTTCGGATTCGTGTTCCCGTTCTTCGCGTCCAGCGTTGTGGGAACAGTCATCGCCGCGGTACTGGTCACCTCCCTCAAGAGAGTCAAGGCTATCGACATTTTCCTCGGAGATATGAATCAGAACACCGCGAAATCCTCATCATAAAGGTACATCATGAAGCTCGATCAGCAGATCTCCGCGGCGCTGGAACGGCTCAGAGCCGCCTCGCCGCTTATACATTGCATAACTAACTACGTCACCGCCGGGGACACGGCGAACATGCTCTTAGCGGCGGGAGCCTCCGCGATAATGGCGGACGACCCCTCGGAAAGCGCGGAGATAACCGCTCTCGCCGCCGGGCTGACGCTGAACCTCGGCACTCCCTCCGCGAACCGGATAGAAGCAATGCTGCGCTCCGGTGAAACGGCGAACCGCCGGGAGATCCCGGTGGTGTTCGACCCGGTGGGAGCGGGCTGCTCGGCGCTGCGCAGGAACGCGGTTTCTGAACTGACCCGCCGGGTGAAGCTGTCGGCAGTCCGGGGGAATCTCTCGGAGCTGTCATATCTCGCGGGATTCACGGTGGAGGAGCGCGGAGTTGACGCGGCAGACACCGGGATATCACCGCTGACAGCCGCCGAAGCTGCTGCGAAACGGCTGGGCTGCGTGTGTGCAGTCACCGGGGAGCAGGACGTTATCTCCGACGGAAGCCGCGCTGCTGTGCTGAAAAACGGCACGCCGCTGCTGCGCAGGATCACCGGGGCGGGCTGCATGACCTCCGCGCTGTGCGCGGCGTTTATCTCGGTCAGCGACCCTTTCACCGGGACGGCGGCGGGTATCGCTTTCATGGATATCTGCGGTGAAGCGGCGGCAGAAAATTCACTGGGAATGGGCGGATTCAGAGCGGCGCTGTTCGACGCCGCCGGGAATATCACCCCGAATGCCCTCGCAGAAAGGCTGATCATTGATGAACATTGACTATACCCTGTATCTTTGCACCGACAGCGGACTGATGTCCTGCAAGACCGTTGAAGAAAGCGTGGAGCGCAGTATTCTGGGCGGCGCTTCGGTGGTGCAGCTCCGGGAGAAGAACGCTTCCTCGATGGAGCTGTTCCGGCTCGCGCAGCGGGTCAAGCAGGTCACGGACAAGTACGGCGTGCCGCTGATAATAAACGACCGGCTGGATATCTGCATGGCGGTAGGCGCGGCGGGAGTACACCTCGGACAGTCAGACCTGCCCTGCGCAGAGGCGCGGAAGATCCTCGGCGCGAATAAGATCATCGGCGTTTCTGCGGCGACCCCGGAGGAGGCGGCAAAGGCGCAGTCCGACGGCGCGGATTACCTCGGCGTGGGGGCGGTGTTTTCCACCTCCACCAAAACCAACACCCGCCCGGTGACTAAGGACACGATACGCCGGATACGCGCGGCGGTGACTATCCCGTTCGTGGTGATAGGCGGCGTGAATCAGCAGAACATCTCTCAGCTTTACGGGCTGGGGATAGACGGCGCGGCGGTGATATCGGCGGTGATTTCCCAGCCGGACATAACCGCAGCGGCGAAAGCAATGCGGGAAGCCGCCGAAAAGCTGAAACTCTGAATATGGATATCCCGGAGCGCACAACTCCGGGACTTTCTTTCCTCCGCTATTGCAATTTGTAAAAATATGTGATATAATCAATAAAAAAACCGATTTGGGAGGTAAAATATATGACCTGCAAAAACTGCGGTGCAGAGATCGGCGAATATGTTTCTTTCTGCACCTACTGCGGAGCGCCGGTGGGAAATCCCGTTGTGAACCTCAGCAAGCCCACAGAAGCGGAGCAGACGCCCGGATATTCCGACCCCGACATTGCGCAAGCCAGAGAGGCGCTGCAAGATCCGGAGATCGGGCAGGTGCCGGACTTCAACCGCTCTCACACCGGCTGGCAGAACAACTACTCCGGCAACATACCGAACGCCGCGCAGGCGGCTTTCACCCAGACCAACGGCTCAACATGGCGGGAAATAAAGCAAGCCAACTGCATTATCGGGGAAAACGGTCAGCGTTACAACATCGGCTGGCTGAAATTCATCGTGTACTTTCAGCTTTTCGCCTTCGCCATAATCGAACTATTCAACGGTATCGGCTTTTTGAGCGGCTCTGTCTACGGCGAGTACGCAGACCTCATGTACGCTGCGTTCCCGGCTCTTTTCCCGCTGGATAAGATTATGGGCGCGATATGCCTTATGCTGTGCGTACTGGGGGTAGTCACCCGGTTCATGCTGACGGGGCTGAAACGCTATGCCCCGTGGCTGTACCTCGGAGTTTACCTGTGCAATCTTGTTCAATCCTTGATCTACCTTGCAATTGTTTCCGGCATTACCGGTCTTTCCATCTGGAATTTTTTCGACGTTTCAGACGTTGCCCAGTTAATATCCAGCATTGTGATGATCGCCGTGAACTTCGTGTACTTCAAGCACAGAATGAACGCGTTCATAAATTAAATCAAGCTCTCCCCGCTCTGCGGGGATTTTTCTTTATATGCCATTCTGTCCGAACCAAATAAAATTTCCGCCGATTTTTGCCGGAAAGTATTGACAAATCGCAAACGGAGTGATATAATTATCTTCCCTGTCTCCCGGCGGATTTGCAGGGGAACTTATTAAAACGGAGGTCATGAAATGGAAAGTATATGGAGCGAGCTTTACAATGCGGCAAAAGCCGTACAGAACGACAGAAAGATATCTGAATATGTTGAGGCGGGCGGCGTTGCGGCTGCGATACTTTCGGGATCGGGCAGGATCTACACCGGGGTATGCGTGGACACCTGCTCAACGCTAGGGATATGCGCCGAAAGGAACGCGATATTCAACATGCTCACCAACGGCGAACAGCGGATAGAGAAAGTCCTTGCCATAATGCCGGACGGCAGGACGGGCGCTCCCTGCGGCGCCTGCCGGGAGCTTATGACCCAGCTCATGCCGGAGGATTACAGAAACGTGGAGATCATGCTGGACTATGACAGCGGGCGGGTCGTCACGCTGGGGGAGCTTACGCCGGAGTGGTGGATCTAACGATCCGGGCGGCACAGCTTCGCAGTGTGCGGCGATCTCAGCAGGAACACCGCCCCGGCGGCGGTAAAAGCTGTTTCGGGCAGCATATATGCTAGGTTATAGCATAGCGAATATACAAGGGAGTTCCAGCCCTGCGGCGTCCAGACCGAGAAGAAGATCGTCCCGCTGATGATGTGGCTGAGAAGTCTGAGTGCCGCGGCAAGAACTATCCCGGCGATACAGCCGGCAGTTCCCCTGCGGCGGAACAGCCCCGCAAACCCAAGCGCCGTGAAAGCGGCAAGGTAGTCAAACAGCACGCTGCCTGCCAGCGCCGCCGGGGAAAGTCCCCAGCCGGAGATCACACCAAGATCCGCAGCGAGCCGTGACAGCCCAAACAGAAACGCGCAAATCAGCCCGTGCTTGCAGCCGTACATTATCGAAAGCATACACACCGGGAGCATACTCAGCAGCGTAACAGAGCCGCCCAGCGGCATCTGAGCGACCTTTATCACGCTGAGAGCGGCGGACAGGGATATCATCACGGCGCTGACTGCAAGCTTCCTAGTGTTTTGTTTACGGTTTCTATCGGGCATGGAACTGTTCCTTTTCTTTTTTCTTTAAAGAGGTTCCCATTTAGTATTCCACAATAACGTCATTCAATGTGAAAGGAGCGGAAAATGAACAAAAAAGAACTTATCAAAGGCTTGCAGGATATCGGGCTGCGCCCCGGCATGTCGGTGGAGGTACACAGCAGCCTGAGCAGCTTCGGGCAGGTCGAGGGCGGCGCCGAAACGGTGATCGAAGCACTTATGGAGTGCGTCGGGAGCGAGGGCAGCATATTCATGCCGGCGCTGCGGCTCAGCCCGGAGCTGGAGCTTACCCCCGAGGACAAACGGCTTGGGATAGTCACCAAAATAAAAGTCCTGCCGGAGGACAGACAGCGCAGCGCCATGGGAATTATCGCCGATACATTCCGCATGAGACAGGACGTATTCACCGGCGACGGGATATTCCAGATCTCCGGGTGGGGGAAGCACGAGCGTGAAGCGGCGTCGGGCGGTCTTGACTACGTTCTGCACAACGGCGGCAAGGGTCTGCTGCTGGGTGTGGATATCTACAAGCTGACGGCTATGCACTATGTCGAGGGGCTTATCCCGCCGGACATCTCCGCGATATCCGCCCCCTGTGCCGAGGTGAACAGCGTTTACCCGCCGGCGGAATGGTTCATTGAAACCGGCAGAGTCCCGGAGCTGGGCTGGTACAAAATACAGAACGCCGCGCTGGAACAGGGCATTATCCGCCGGCAGAATATCGGAGAATGCCCCGCAATGTTCTTCGACCTGTGGGAGGTCGTGGGAATGTATGAGAGGGCACTGAAAGACGACCCGTATTCCCTGTTCGGTGTCAAAAAATAAAACGAAAGCTGCCGCTTCACGCTGAAACGGCAGCTTTATTTAATATTTAGAATTTTTACTTCGCCATTATCTCGCAGAGCTTGTTTGTGAACTCAACCGGGTTCTCGATAGGCATACCCTCGATCAGCAGAGCCTGTGAATACAGTATATCGGCGTACTCCGCTACCTTGTCCTTGTCGGTGGAGTAGAGGGCTTTCAGCTTCTCGAATATCGGGTGAGAAGCGTTGATCTCCAGTATCTTCTCCGCCTTCGCGTTCTGGGACTGCTCGTCCGGCATTGCGGAGAGCACCTTTTCCATTTCAACGGACAGCATACCCTCGCTGGAAATGCATACCGGGTGAGTTTTCAGCCGCTGGGACAGCTTTACAGCCTTTACCTTGCCGGAGAGCTTTTCGGTCATGAAGTCGAACAGTTCCTTGTTGTCCTCCTCTGCCTTTTTGATCTCCTCTTTCTCCTCCTCGGTCTCAAGCCCAAGATCGTCAGCGGAAACAGACTTGAACTCCTTGCCGTTGTAGTCGTGCATCATCTGGACGGTGAACTCGTCTACATGGTCGGTGAAGTACAGTATCTCATAGCCCTTGTCGCGCACCATTTCGGTCTGCGGGAGAGCCTCAATTCTTGCAATGCTGCTTCCGCTTGCGAAGTAGATGTACTTCTGGTCGTCCTTCATGCGGGAAACGTATTCTTCAAGGGTGACATAGCCGCCGAAGCTGCTCTTGAACAGCAGAAGATCCTGCAAATTCTCCTTGTTTGCGCCGAAGCTCTCATATATGCCGTATTTGAGCTGTGTGCCGAAGGAATCGAAGAACTTCTCGTACTTCTCGCGCTCGTTCTTCTGGAGCTTTTTCAGTTCGTTGCGGATAGACTTTTCAAGGCTCTTGGCAATGAGCTTTAACTGGCGGTCGTGCTGGAGCATTTCACGGGAGATGTTCAGCGACAGATCCTCGCTGTCTACAAGACCTCTTACAAAGCTGAAATAGTCCGGCAGCAGGTCGCCGCATTTCTCCATGATCATTACGCCGCTGGAGTAAAGCTGAAGCCCCTTTTCAAAGTTCTTGGAGTAGTAGTCGTAGGGCGCTTTCGCCGGAATGTACAACAGTGCGGAGTAGGTCGCAGTACCCTCGGTTCTGGTGTGAATGTGCGCCAGAGGTTCGTCGTAGTCGTAGAACTTGTCTTTATAGAACTGGTTGTAATCCTCGTCCTTCAGCTCGGACTTGGACTTCTTCCAGATAGGCGTCATGCTGTTGAGGGTTTCGGTGACGATCTCCTTTTCGTACTCGTCCTTGCTGCCCTCTTTGAGCTTCTCGTGCTCAACGTCCATTTTGATCGGGTAGCGGATATAGTCGGAGTACTTGCGGATAAGCTGTCTGATCTTGTACGGCTCAAGGAACTCGTCGTAGTTCTCCTCCTCGGCGTTGTCCTTGATGTCAAGGATTATCTGCGTGCCGTGGGAATCCTTCTGCGCCTCGGAGATCGTGTAGCCGTCAACGCCCTCGCTCTCCCACATGTAAGCCTCGTCGCTGCCGTATGCCTTTGAGATGACAGTGACCTTCTTCGCTACCATGAACGCAGAGTAGAAGCCGACGCCGAACTGCCCGATTATGTTAACGTCCTCGGTCTTTTCGTTCTCGTTCTTGAACGCCAGAGAGCCGGATTTCGCGATAGTGCCGAGGTTGTTTTCCAGCTCGTCCTTAGTCATGCCGATACCGTTATCGGTGATGATTAGCTTGCGGTCGTCCTTGTTCGCTTCCAGCTTTATTCCCATGTCGGAGCGGGTTATGCCGGTGTTTTCGCTCATGGACTTGAAGTACAGCTTGTCCATCGCGTCGCTTGCGTTGGAGATAAGCTCCCGCAGGAATATTTCCTTGTGAGTGTAGATAGAGTTGATCATCATCTCAAGCAGCCGCTTGGATTCCGCCTTGAATTCCTTTGTTTCTGTTGCCATTTTTAAGACATCTCCTTAATAAACTTGATTAACTAGATTCTATTCTCGGTGAAGTCACCGTTTTATGCATTTTTAGCACTCTCTATCCTAGAGTGCTAAATCTATTATACACCTTTTTTCAGAAAAATCAAGAGGTAAATTACAGATTTTTGCGAAAATATTGTGAAAATTTGAAGCGGACGACGCGAAGACACGAAAATTCCCCCGAAGCCTGCACGCTCCGGGGGATAACACATATAATACTAATTCTTAATCACATTATAGACAAAGTCTATAATGTGAGCCGCCTGAAAGGCGGCTAGTCAAAACCTTTGGTTTTGACAGAATCAGTATTGAACGGCTTTCCTGCGGCTTTGCCGCTCCAACCGCCATGGCGGTTGGTTCAACCTATAGACAAAGTCTATAGGTTGATTAGGAAATAGTATAAAAATCAGAACCCGCCGCCGGTGATAGAGTCGAAGTTTTCCTCTGCGGCGGTTTCGGCTTCGTTGCCGCACCATTCGCAGACGGTCTGGGTCTCGCCGTTCCAGCAGGTGGTCTTGCCGCACTCTGCGCACTGGAAGAAGCCCTTTGCGCCGCAGTACGGGCAGGAGGGGTACTCCGTGGTGATGTAGATGTTTCCGCTGACCTCGGTGTCGCCGAACTTCTCGCGCTCGGCGGTCTTTTCGCTGACCTTGAACGCCCATGTCGCGTACCAGCCGCCGTCCTCACGCTGCTCGGTGCGTATGCCGAACAGGGCGTGGTCGTTTTTGCATTTTGTAAGAATTACTGCTGCTTTCACTTTGTTATCCTCCAACGTATATTAATTGCCTAACTTTTCTAGTACCTTTGCTGCTTCGGCGTGACCGTTTTCCGCCGCCATGCGGAAGTATTTCTTGGCTTCGGCGCGGTTCTTTTCAACTCCGGTGCCTTTGAGATACATTACGCCAAGATTATACTGCGCGATATCCAGCCCCTGCTCCGCCGCCTTTGAGAACCAACTGTACGCCGCATAGACGTTCTTTTCTGTTCCCTGCCCCAGATACAGGCACTTGCCGTAGCTGCACTGCGCCTTTGCGTGTCCCAGCTCTGCGGCGTGACGGTAGAACATTGCAGCGCCCTGATAATCCTTTTCCGCAAGACAGCGCCGGGCGGACTGGTAGTCCTCCTCGCCGTCGTCCGGCAGCGGCTCCGGCGGCTCTGCTTCCTCCGCCGGGATATCCTCCGGGACGGGCTGCTGCGGAAGCAGCTTCCGCCAGCGTGCGGCGGCAGCGGGGTCTTTTTCCATGAACGTGCCGGTTTCGTAGCAGAGGACTATCACCTTTATCCCTTCCTCGTAGCCCTGCTTCGCGGCTTTAAGGAACCACTCGAACGCGAAGGCTTCGTTAAGCTCGCAGGCGATACCCTCCGCGAAGAAATACCCGGTCATATACTGCGCCGCGGGGATACCGTTTTCCGCCGCCCGCAGAAACCACTCCCGCGCGGCTTTGACGTCCTGATTGCCGCCGCGCCCCTCCATGAGGTAAAAGCCGACGTAATATTCCGCCTCAGCGCAGTCCTGCGCTGCCGCCTGCCCGAACCAGTACAGCGCCTTTTCGTAGTCCTTGATACGGTCGAAGTGCCGTCCCAGACTGTACTGCTCGGCGGGGTCGGTGATGTTTTTGCGGCTCTCGGTCTCGGCGGCGGGTGCCGGAGACTCCATACGGAAGGATATGTCGCAGTTCAGCGCGGCAGCGACCGCCTCGACAGCGGTTGCGGCGGCTCTGCCTTTAAGCCCGATCTCGTCCCTTAGGGACTTGACGCACCTTGCCGCTGCCGCAGAGCGCACCTCGAACGGCTTGCCGCGGACTGCCCACAGTTTCTGGGCGCACCCGTCGTACAGCGCAATGTACGCCAGCCTGCGGACTGCCGACTCCTTCGGGAACAGGTCGGCGATGAGCGCGTCGGTGCGGCGGCGGTCAAGCAGCGTGTTCTCACCAAAGCGCCGCGTGATGTAGCACAGCACGCCCTTGATGTCCCGGACAGGCTCTCCCTGCGGGGTATGCACAGTTTTGCAGTAGCTGCAATAATCCTGCTTGCTTTCGTCGAAAACTCTGCCGCATTTTCCGCAGACCATACGCTCACCTCCCGTAAATAATATACTTATATTGTAGCACAAATATTGGGTTATGTCAATCAACGGCGGGACTTTTTTGCGGGTGAAACAGGCTGAAAAAAGAACCGGCGATTCTGACTCGCCGGCTCTTTAATGCTATTCTTCGGACTCGGAGGTGGCTTCTAGAGTTCCCGCGGCGTCGGAGGTGGCTGCTTCCGCAGTTTCCGGCGCTATGTACTTTATCAGCAGCTCGCAGTCGTCGCTGCCTGTTTCTGCGGCAAGCCATGACTTAATGTGCTCGCAGTCGGAGTCGGAAAGCTCGCGGCTGGAATAACCGATAAGCAGCGTGTATTGCTTCTCGCTGTCTGAGATAACGCCGCAGCGGACGTTTTCAAGCTCAGTGAATATCTTCGCCGCCTTTTCTGAGAGCGCGGTGTAGTCCACCGTGTCTTTCAGCTCTGAGTTCTCGGTCTGCAAGCCGGTGATCTCCTCCTCGCAGCGGGAGAGGATCTGTTCCAGCTCGTCTATGCGGTTCTCCTGCAATGCAATGGTTATCTTGTCGGAATTGTCCTCGGTGGGGGTAATCATTTTGTTCTGGGTGACTATCAGCTTATAGCCGTCAAGCCCGTATTTCGGCATTTCCTGTTCCAGCATGGCTATCACGTCGTCGGATATCGGAGTTCCCACAAGTGAAACGGAAACCGTTTTGGCGGATTTATCGGCGCTGCTCTGCACCACCGAAGTGCCGGAGAACACGAATTCCTCCGATAAAAAGCTGGATATATTCTTGTCCATGACGGAGCTTATTACGGTGGAAGCTCCGAAGAAAATGCTGGGGACTGCCACAACTACCGTTATCGCGGCAACTGCGCGGTTTATCTTCTTCTGCTGCTTGTCGCTTACGTTGCGGTGATAGGGAACCCGCAGCAGCATCATTACTATCATGGTGGAAAGCGAAATGAACAGCGTGTTGATAAGGAACAGATACAGCGCGCCGAAGAAGAAGGTCGCCTGCATGGTCGCAAGCCCGTAGCCGGCGGTGCAAAGCGGCGGCATTAACGCAGTCGCGATAGCTACGCCGGGGATAACGTTGCTCTTTTTCTCACGGGTGTTGCCTATTGCTCCGGCGATACCGCCGAACAGGGCGATAAGCACGTCCCAGATAGTGGGGCTGGTGCGGGCTATCATTTCTGCGGTAGGGGAGTCCAGCGGGGAGATGAGAAAGTATATCGTGGAGCTGACAAGGCTTATCACCACCTGCGTGCCGAAACGCAGCAGCGCCCGGCGCAGCAGCCGCAGATCCCTAACCGCAAGTGAGTAGCCCATTGTCATGATACCGCTCATCAGCGGGGAGATAAGCATTGCACCTATGATAACAGCGGTGGAGTTAAGGTTCAGACCTATCGACGCAATGAGAGCGGCTAACATCAGTATCCACATGTTCGGACCATGAATGACGGTGTTCTCCTGCATCATATCGTCGATCTCTTGATAGCTCATCATGCCGTCGTACATATTCAGCAGGTCTTTAAAGAACTGCCGCAGACCGGTGCGCTTCTCTTTAATTTCTTTTTCTATGCCCTCGTCTATTTCATCTGCTTTTTCAGTGGTCTTGCTCATTATAATACCTCTTATGTCAGAAAATGTCGGTTCGTTTTCTCCTAAATTATATCACTGTCACCGGGATATGTCAACAACAAAATTCACGTTCGGGGTGAAAATATGGCTTTACAATCGCGTGAGATTGTGATATAATTACTTTGTGAATATTTTTGCGGCAGAAGCCGCAGATTGGAGTAATCATCAAATGTTAAAGCCGTTTTCTGACCGTGTTTCCGGGCTTCAGCCGTCGGCGATACGGGAGATACTTAAATTCACGTCCGACCCGGAGGTCATCAGCTTTGCCGCCGGGAACCCCGCGCCGGAGGCTTTCCCTACCGACGTTATCGCGAAGCTCTCCGCGGACATCTTCCGGGAGGAACCGATAAACGCCCTGCAATATTCTATCACCGAGGGCTACCCCAAGCTGCGGGAGTGGCTGAGGGACGACCTCACGAAAAAGGGACTGTTCCACGACGGCGACCAGATAGTTATCACCAGCGGCGCGCAGCAGGCTATCGAAACTACGGCGAAGATACTCTGCAACGAGGGCGACGTTATCATCTGCGAGGACCCGGCGTTCGTCGGTTCGCTGAACGCGTTCAGAAGCTACGGCGTCAAGCTGGCGGGAGTGCCTATGGACGACGACGGCATGATGACCGATAAGCTGGAGGAAACGCTGAAAGCCAATCCCACCACAAAGTTCATATATACCATACCGAATTTCCAGAACCCCACCGGAAAAACCACGACCCTGCAGCGCCGGAAAGAGATACTTGCGCTGGCGGAGAAGTACGGCGTGTATGTTCTGGAGGACAACCCCTACGGTGCGCTGCGGTTCGAGGGGGAGGACGTTCCCTCTATAAAGGAGCTTGATACCAAGGGTATCGTGCTGTACTGCGGAACGTTCTCAAAGACGCTTGCACCGGGACTTCGCGTGGGATATCTGCTGGGAGATTCGGAGATAGTCGCAAAGGCAGTTGTAGGGCTTCAGACCAGCACGGTACATACGAATATCTGGGCGCAAATGCTGGCTTACCGCTTCCTCACCACGGTAGATTTCGACGAACATCTGGAGCGGCTGCGCGGCATTTACCGCCACAAGTGCAAGCTCATGCTGGACGGGCTTAAAGCCGAGCTGCCGGAATTCATCAGCTTCACGCAGCCGCAGGGCGGTCTGTTTATCTGGGCAACTCTGCCGGAACGGTTCAACATGAACGAATTCTGCAAGGGCGCTGTTCAGAAGAAGGTCGCGGTAGTTCCCGGCAACGCGTTCACCGCGGACGAAAATGCGGTTTCACACTCCTTCCGGCTGAATTACTCCACCCCGACGGACGAACAGATAGAAAAGGGCGTTAAGATACTCGGCGAAGCGGCAAAAACGCTGCTTGTTTAAATTAAGAAAGGACGATAATTATGGAAGAACAGAAAAAGAATATGCTGAGCCTTATTCAGCCGACAAACACACCACACCTCGGAAATTACCTCGGAGCAATGCAGAACTGGGTAAAGCTTCAGAATGATTATAACTGCTTCTTCGGTATCGCAGATCTTCACTCGATAACCGTCAGACAGGACCCGGTGAAGCTCCGCAATCAGATAAAGGAGAGCTATGCGCTGCTTATTGCGGCGGGACTTGACCCGGAGAAATCCACCCTGTTCGTTCAGGGACACAACCCGAACCACGCGGAATTAAGCTGGATACTGTCCTGCTACACCCAGTTCGGCGAGCTGTCCAGAATGACCCAGTTCAAGGACAAGTCCGCAAAGCACCCGGACAATGTAAACGCGGGACTGTTCACCTACCCCGTGCTTATGGCGGCGGATATCCTGCTGTATCAGGCTGACCTTGTGCCTGTCGGTATCGACCAGAAGCAGCACTTAGAGCTTGCCCGGAATATCGCTCAGCGGTTCAACGGCATTTACGGCGACGTGTTCACCATGCCGGACGGCTACATCACAAAGACCACCGCAAAGGTGATGTCCCTGCAAGACCCGACAAAGAAGATGTCCAAGTCCGACGAGAACCCCAATGCCAGCGTGTGGATACTGGACGATAAGGACACGATAATCCGCAAGTTCAAGCGCGCCGTCACCGACAGCGAAACAGAGGTCTGCGCGCGTGAGGGCAAGGACGGAATTATCAACCTCATGTCGATTTATTCCGCTGTCACCGGCAAGAGCTTCGAAGAGATAGAGCAGGAATTCAAGGGCAAGGGCTACGGCGATTTCAAGGCGGCAGTCGGCGAGGCTACCGCGGATATGCTGGCGCCTATGCAGGCGGAATTCAAGCGCATTTTTGCGGATAAGGCTTACCTTGAGGGCTGCATGAAGCAGGGCGCGGAGAAGGCGTTCAAGGCTTCAAGGAAGACGCTCCAGAAGGTGCAGAAGAAGGTTGGGTTCGTTACGCTTTAAGGCATAATGTCTGTATCAAATTTCCGCCAAAATACAGCCCGTATATGAAATTGGCGTATTTATACAATGCGTTTAGTCACAATGCCGAATTTTTATGCGAATAATTATCAGCCGTTTGTGATAACATACAAAAATACTGCAAATTTTCAATAAACACTTGCATTTTCACGGCGTTTCTGCTAAAATATTATACGTTACTGAAAAAATTCAATCAGAGAGGTAGGTGCTTCAAATGGCAAAATGTGAAATCTGCGGCAAGAGCGTTTCCTTCGGTATCAAGGTTTCTCACTCTCACAGACGCAGCAACAGAACCTATAAGCCCAATGTCAAGAAGGTTAAAGCAATCGTGAACGGCACTCCCTGCAGAGTAAATGCCTGCACACGCTGCCTGCGCTCCGGTCTTGTACAGAGAGCTATATAATTAACTTGACAAAAGTTATTGGTTACAGAAATTTTTCCCTGTCGGTTTCGGCGGGGAATTTTCTCATTTATCCGGAATTGTAAATTATTTCTCATAACCTCTTGACAAAACACAATAATCAGACTATACTGTATATACAGCGTATAAACAGCGGGCAAGTCTTGGGACATAATGAATAAAGCGATGCATACCAAATTCAGACCTGCGAGCTGCCGCGTTAGAGCGGGGCGAATTTGGTTTTTCAGCTTTTCCCCGGACGTGCTGAATATATCGGAAAGGGTGAATCTATTGGTAAGAATACGCAATCTTTACAAAAAATACGGCGCATTCCCTGTCCTGCGCGGACTAAGCATGGATATCGAAAAGGGCGACGTGTACGGCTTTCTGGGGCGGAACGGCTGCGGAAAGACCACTACCATGAACATAATCACGAACATTATCCCTAAGGACGAGGGCGAGATAACCCTCGGAAGCGGGCAGCCGATAAAGATAGGCTACCTGCCGGAAAGCCCTATGATATACGGCTACATGACCTCACGGGAGTACCTCTCATATATCGCAGCCTGCTGCAAGTACGAGGGCGATATCCCCGCCAGAGTGAACGAGGTGCTGGATATCGTGGGTCTGACGAAAGCCGCTGACCGCCGCGCAAAGGGCTATTCCAGAGGAATGACCCAGCGGCTGGGCATGGGCGCCGCGATAATCGGCAACCCGGAGCTGCTTATTTTCGACGAGCCGACCTCGGCGCTTGACCCGGAGGGTCGTGCGGAGGTCATTGAGATAATCGAGCGGCTGAAAGGCATGGGCAGCACTATTGTGCTTTCCACCCATATCCTGTCGGACGTTGAGCGCGTGGCGAACCGCATTGGTATCATGCGTAACGGTGTTCTAGCCGAGGAAGGCGGTCTGGAGGATATCCTGCGGAAATACGCCGGGGACGTGGTTCATCTTAAAGTCAGAGGGCTTACCGACGAGATGAAGATAAAGCTGCTGACGGTGGACTTCGCAAGGGCGGAGTTCAACGACATGAACAACACCTTCCGCTTCGGCACTGACAACGCGGAGGAATGCTCCCGCAGGCTGATACGGCTGCTGGCGGATAACGACATGTCCGCGGAGAACCTGAGGATCGGCACCGCGAGCCTTGAAGAAGTGTTCAGAAAGGTGGTGGACAGCAATGCAGGTTAAATACGGCTTCAAAAAGGAATGGCTGCAATTCACCCGAACCTTCAGACTTGGCGGTATCCTGCTTGGAATTCTGTCGTTCTCAATTGCTGACCCGCTGATGTACTGGGCGCTGGATCTGATGATGAAAACGGTGATGTCCCCAATGGGTTCTGTCGGAGTAACCGGGGCTGACGCTTTCGCGGAGGTCGCTGGCATCTTCGGCGACGCCAGCTTGGTTTTCTCCGGGACTATGGCGGAATTCTGCTCCACATCGCTACTGATTGTCATGCTGGTGCTGATGTCGCCCTGCGGCGGCGAACAGAAAAAGCGCGCGACTATAATCCCGTCCTGCGCCGGTCTGGAATTCTCCAGCTATCTTATTCCGAAGTATGTCCTCTATCCGGGTACGGTGTTCGCGGCTTCGTTTATCGCATGCTGTATTTCCGGCGGGCTGTGCAACGCGCTGTTTTCCAGCGGCAAGGTAGAGTTCGGAATGATACTTCTGGCGGCTTTGATGTGCGCTGTGTTCATGACGTTCTATATTGTTGTGTATATGTCTATCGGACTTTGCAGCAGCCGTCCGGGGGTTGTTACGGTGCTGATGTATATCGGCATATCTCTGGTGCAGATAATCCTGACCTCGCTCGACCTGACGAAGTTCCACCCACTGACGCTGCGGTCGCTGGTCACCAGCGAGATGTTCGCGGAGGACTTCGTGCTGGCGGACAATGCGGCAAGCATTGCGGTAGGTATCGCGCTGTCGGTGGTGATAGGCGTGATGATGTATATCCTTACGCTGACGGTGCTTAAAGGCACTAAGATCAACAATCAAGAGGATAAACCGGAGTTCTGAGCTTCGGCGAATGATAAGGGAATATAAATTGTAATTTAACGGTGCACAAACGGCGCGTTACTCTCTCGCCGAAGTGCGTGATATCAGTGAAGTGACCT
>CAMCFA010000014.1 GCA_945873955.1 uncultured Clostridia bacterium
TATTATACCACTTTTGCGCTTTCTAGTCTACTAGTTTTGTGCGGTATTGCCCTAAACAAGTCCCAAGTCTCGACCAACTCCACCCGCTTGGTATTTCAAACGGGATTTCCTCGTCGATGCAGACCTCTTCTGAACCACGCTTTTCATAATGAGAATTATCCCGTCTGAAAATGACGGATTCGTGCTTGTCCTTTTTGATTTTGCCTTCCTTGATGAGCCGTTGCTTCTCCGCCCGGATACGTTCCAGCAAAGCCTCTGCAGGCTCGTCAGACGGGTCTTGGGGTACCAGATTGCCCTGGACAGCCTCTTGCAAAATCGACTTCTTGAGGGCTTCAGGGAAGGCTGAGTTTAAGGTTTCAGTTTTTTGGTACGCCACATCGTATGCAGTAACAGCGGAGGCAACCTCATCAATCTTCTCAACGATACGCCGCTGCTCATCCAGCGGAGGTATTGGCACTAATAGAGAGGTCATTGTTTCTGTGCCGACCCTGGGCATCTTCACACCGTAGGTAATGCTGTTGATGAGATTGTCGACATAAGGGGATTTTAGATAATTTACAATGTAGTTCGGATTGATTCCGCCGTATACACGGAATGGTACGATTTCCGGGGTACAAATGCCGTCATCGGGGGCGACAAGAATTTTCAACAAATATGGGCGTAGCTTGCTGTAGAGAATATCGCCCTTCGCAAATATGGTTTTATCACCAACTGCTTTGCGTTCACCGACTGTTTTATGCTCTAAAAGCCTGCCGCCTTTTTCGATATCCTCCAAATCCAGCCCCCAAATCGAAGGATCGGCACTTGTTGCATTTACTTTCTGCTTTGTTTCTGCATAGGACGAAATACTTCCCAGCCGCACCCACTCCCACGAATCGGGGATGTCAAACGGTACCTCATCCGCCAGCGACCGTATCTCATCGCCGATTTTCTCATAAGGAGTATTATCAGAATTAGGCCGTTTAACGATTACAGCGGCACAGAAAACCTAAATAGCTTAAAAACGCATTATTAATTGGTTCGTACTTACTCGGAAATTATTCATTTCACAATGAAATTTTTCATGTCACTCTGAAACTTTTCTCAAAAGAAAAGTTTCAGAGTGACTTATTATATCCCAAAAATCGATATTATCTCCCCTCTGCGGAGAATGGAAAACGGTACAACGAAACTATCCATAAAAAGTAAAAAAGCCTAAAACCCTTTTAATAAAGGCATTTAGGCAAAAAGAAAAAGCACGGTAGTTTCAGATACCATTGTATCATAATTACCGTGCTTATTTGGTTGCAGGAACAGGATTCGAACCCGTGATCTCCGGCGTATGAAGCCGGCGAGATAGACCGCTTCTCTACCCTGCAATAGAAAAGCGCCCCGGGTGGAGCGCTTGGTTATTTTGTTAATCGCGAACTTTAAATACGTACATGTCAAGGTAGCAAACTAATAAATGCCGTCTAATGTCAAATATCCCATATCATAAACATCTTTCTTTTCGGAAACACATTTATTGATAATGTCCACCACCTCTTCTGGAGATGTGCCAGAAAAAACAGCCATGGGAAATGAGTCATCGAATGTCTGTTCATAAACATTCAGCGCTTTCTCAAGCTCTTTATCAAACATTTACTTTGCCCCTTTCAGAATATTAAGCATTGCAGCATAGCTGTTGGGAAGATATTTCTTCACATATTCAAGCTCTTCTCCTCCGCACACCTCGGCGCTCATAATATTTGCCCATACTTCTGACGCCGCTTCGTATTGCCTGCATATTACTTTGACTTTTGTCTGGTTGCTTGCGTCCAAGCCAAGATTTTTATAAACTTGCTGCAACTCCTTCTTTCTTGAAGATGTTGAAGAAATCTTGTCCATGAACTCAATATTGGAATATTTGCGGTTGTAATACTTTTCGCCATGTCCCCAGTTGATTCTTGATTTTGGGAATAGCCCGTCAATCGCGTCTTGTACTCCATGACTTGCATTGTGTGAAAGAAAATCTTTTTTTACTTCCGGAGTGTAAATACTCCTAATATGTGCCTTGTCTTTTCGTAGAGCAGCAAGGAACTCATCGCTGGAACTCGCTACCTCCTTGAATGTTGTGTTCAGCCCTGTTGCTTTCTGAACTGCCTGGATTTCATCAAAATGCAACCCTTGATATTTGACTTCTGCGTCAAAGAAATGCCCGTATTCGTGCGCAAGATTTCCGTATTTATTCATATCTGCGTGCTTAGGATAATTAAATACAAGCGACTTACTGTCAGGAAAGTATTCTCCTTTAGGCGAATTTGAAATCGCTGAAACATCATTAGCATGACGTTTATACAGCTTAATAATATCTGGGTTATCATGATTGTTGATAAGTTCCAAATATTCTTCATATTCGTTATTGGGAATTCCCGACTGTTTCAGTTTATCAAGCGACCGAATTGTATCTTTTGGTATATTTATTATACCGTTATTATGAGCTGCTGTCAAGGGATTTGTACTATCGCCGACATATTTATTGTACCACTCCTCATACTTCATATCCGCCGGGACTTTCATGGTATTCCCGTCCTTATCCCGCGCCCGGCGTTCCATTCCTGCAAGCGCGTCCCCGCCGAATTCGGCTATCGTAGTAGACCGGCAGAACGGGTGCATAGGCGGGTAGTTCGTGCCGGGAACTGCGTCCTTTGCGGGGAATACCTTCCCGTCCAGAGCGGCGCAGACCTCGGAGGTCTTGCTGTCAAGGGTCGCTATGAAGCGGTACTTATCGACCCCGGCTTCGTCGTAGGCGGACATCTGCGCGGCGTTCGCGACGTAGGCGCTCTCCGTCCGGACTATACGCCGGGCGCAGTAGGCATTCACGCCGAAACGGTCTTGAATTATCCGCGCGGTTTTCTTGTTGGAGCGCCCGGACAGCATGCTGACCAGCAGCTCCTTCTTCATAGATTCGGCGGTGGCGCTGACGTCCCGCCAGATTCGCTGGCTGTAGTTGCCGCCGTTCCAGTTGGCGCGTAGAATTCGGTCAACGTCTTTCTGCGAGAACTTCGCGAAGCTGAATCCCAGCCCCGTTTCCTGCTGAATGTTGAATATCGAATGATAGTAGCTGTCATTCGCGACGGTTTTCAGCGCGGAGGTAACGGCGCGGTTCTCGGTCTGGTAGAGCTTCCGGCACTCCGCGTTGATGCCCTTGTTTAGCTGTTCCAGCCGGGTAATGCGGTAGCGGTACGCCCCGGCGCTGTCAATCGCGGACATGAGCGCCTGCCGCTTCTCCGGGTCGGAAACGCGATTTGCGGCGGCTCGGAGGTTCTGGAGGGCGGTCTTGTTCCCAGCGGCGTTCAGTATCTTTCGCGCCTCGCTCTCGGAAATGCCGAAGCTCTCAATGCCGCGGAATACCGCCTTGACCTCTTTCGCGATATAGTCTGCGGACTTCTGAATAGCGCGGTTCATCTCAGCGGCGGTCTGCTCTGCCGTTCCCATGCGGTCAACCATGTCCTGCGCCGACCGCATAGCCCAGTAATCACGACTGTTCATCAGCTAAATCCGGCAGGAGGTTCGGGAAATCGTTCTGCTGCGCCCGCACCTTTTCCGCAGCGGCTTCGGGATTATCCACGAACGGAAGCTGCCCCAGCAGGATATCCAGCGGCACAACGTCCCGAAGCTCGGACACAAGCTGCGCCCGCTCTACCTCGTTGACCGGCAGCGCCCGGGTGAACTGTATCGAGATGTCCGTGCTGTCGATTTTCGCCGCGCCGGTAAGGGCGAGAACGTTGCACAGCAGCCGCAGGCGCTCTTTCAAGCCTTCCCGGAAGTAGCGCTCCTTTATCTTGGTTATCTGCTCAAAGCCGAGAAGCTTATACCGCATAGCCACGCCGGAAGCGTTCCCGCCGAAGCTCTCGTCGCTCATGCAGGGGACGTTCGCGAATTTGTGAATATCCTGTTCAAGCGACTTCCGAAGCACCTCAACGCTTTCCTCATCAAATTGCCGCGTGAGCCACTCGGCAGAACCGTCCGTATCTACTTCCATAGTGCCGTTTTCGCGGATTGCTTTGAATGTTTCGGTTTTTTCGGCGTTGGTATCGCCCAGCGTGAAGCCCTTAATCAGCAGGATAGCTTCAACGAACTGCTCCTTGTCGTTCACGCGGTCGGATTGCAGGACATTGTACGCGTCTATCAGCGAAAGCACCGGCTCAAAATCCCCGGAGCAGGTGGAGTTATTATAAATCTCAATGAGCGGCACTCCGCCCATGCCGTGGGGCTTCTCGGTGACTTCACCCTTGACCGTGAACGCCGTATCGGTGAGGAAATGCCGCACGCTCACGCTGTCGCAGAGGTACACGGAATACCCCGTCACGCGGTTTGTGAAGCCCTCCCGCAGTTCGTAGTAATACACCCCGGCGACGGGCTTCTGCTCGACGGTATCGTCGTAGATAACGAACGCCTGCCGCGGGTCTGGGGCGTAAAGCCGGGGCTTTCCGTCCGCGTCATTGTAGATGAACTCATACGCAACGCCGAATATGCTTGCTTTCTGGGCTAAATCTATGTCTTGGGTATCACTATCCGCATATTTCAGCAGGTCAAGGAGCGGCTCTATGGTCTGCTCGGAGCTGTATTTCACCGGATTTCCCGCAAAGTAACCGACGGCAGTATCGCTGATATAACGCGCATGATTGCACACCAGCTTATTATTCGCCAGCACCTTGCGCTTGTCGCGGTTGAGGATATCGTGCTCGCCCTCGTAGTAGCGCTCCAGCTTGTCGTAGCGCTCGCAGGTGCGGGTCTTGTGTTCATTTATGTACTTACACGCAAGGGCGGGGGTGAGTTCCGTTCCCTCGGTTATCGTAAATGGCTTTATCAATTGATTCCCAGCTCCTTTCGGTCGTATGTTTTCGGCTTCTTTTTGCCGATGTCGGTTTCAAGCGCGTAGCGTACCGCGTCAATAGTATGATTATCCTTGTCCGGGAAATCGTCCCGGAAGCCGCCGTTATTCTTGTCCGGGGTGCGTTCATATCCGCTGAATTCCCGCTTGGCGTTCGGGCAGTCCGCCGGGTCAATGACTATCTCGTCAAGGTTTTGCAGCCATATCAAGCCGTGTTCGACAGACCCCGCGCCCTTTTTCACCGGGTAGATACGCAAGCCGCGAGATTTCAGCTCGTCGTTGCTCCGCGGCTCTGCGCTGTCGGCGGAAATAGGGCGGTTGTCGGGATTTTCGGCTTTTATTGCTTCGGCAAGCGGGTCGAATTTCGCGCCGTAGCGGTATATCTCGCCGTAGATGTACAGCCGCCTGCGCTCCAGCGCACAAACGACATAAGCAGTCGGGTCTGCGGCATAGCCCCAGTCCAGCCCGCGCCGAATATGCGAAAAGCCCTGCCGTTCCTCCGGGGAGATAGTCCGCACTGTGAGGTTCGCGAACACCTCGCCGCCGGTTCCGGTGACCTTGCCGAGGTATTCATGCTCATAAGCCGTGGGGTTCGTTTGCCGGAGGTGTTCAGCTTCTAGGAGAAACTGTTCCCCAAGCCACTCTTGCGGTACGCTGCGATAGTCGCTGTGGTGTACCAGCTTATCCTCCGCCGGAACAGTGACCGCCGCGTTTATCCAGTTGCGCTGGGATTTTGGCGGGTTGTAGGTGTAAAATACCGTGAACTCCCTGCCACCGCGCAGAAGCGACTGATTTATGACGCGTATTTCTTCCTCTCCGGCGAACTCGTCCGCTTCCTCATACCAGACATAGCGAATATAGCCCTTGCGGACTTTGGTGGATTTGAGCTTCTTCGGCTCGTCCGCACCGCGGAAGATAATGCGCTGTCCCGTTGGCGTGTAGATAAGCTCCAGCGGCGACAATTTCGCCTGCCAGAGATGAGATACCCCCAGCCGTTCTATCGCCCAGAGAAGCTGCTCGTACACGCTGTCTTTGAGGTACAGCCCGACCTTGCGGATAACTACGGCGTTCGCGTCCGGGTGCTTCATTATGCCGAGGGGGATTTCTACCGATACAAACGAAGATTTTGTCGAACCTCTGCCGCCTTTAAGCCAGTAGTGGGTATGTTTATTTGCAACGATATCCCGATGAACCGAGTAGAACGCCGGCGCTATGATTTCGGTGAGATTAGCCATCGGGGATATCGTCCACTATCTGGACTACACCGCCGCCGCTGACGTTCACCTTGTCGGTGAACATACCGAGGTGCTTTCCCAGAAGCTCCAGAGCTTTGAGCTTATCGCACATTCTGATCTCGCGCTCCACGCTGTCGGAGCTTTCCCCGGACGATGACTTGAACTTTACCGACGCGATACAGGCTTTATCCTCGTCTGTTGCGCTGTCCCGGACGGTCGCGGTGTTCGGGTCGATGATGTCTGTCGCTTTCATAAATGCGATTTTCGCAAGCTCATGCAAAACGCGGTCGGCATTCACCCCGGTGCGGCGAGAGCGCTCCGCCATTTCGGTATCTATACGCGCGCGAATAACAGGTTTTGACAAGTTTTCCGCGCCTATCTGCTGGGCGCTTTCCGGGGAATACCCCGCCCGGATAGCCGCCTGAGTAGCGTTCAGGTCGATGAGGTATTCTTCACAAAATCGTTTCTGCTTTGCTGTCACAGGCAGCCTCCTTTCCGAGAAACAGAAAAGCCCCGATGAAATATCGGAGCTTCCTGTACAATTTTCTAGCCTATATTATAGCACAGGTCGTATGTGACATACAAGGACATTTTAGGACATTTCAGGACATTGTAGGACATCTTGCACCTGACGGAGAGCTTCTCCGTGTTTTCGGCACGCCTGACGGTAGCTGTAGTGAAGCTCATCGGCGGCCTGTACTAGCTTCTTGCCGTCCAGATACACCAGTTCCAGCAGCTCAGCATGATCATCGTCTATATGGCTGAGAACGTCCTCGATCTCGTCCTGAACAGCTGTCAGCTGATCAATCTTAGCGTTGATGCGCTCCTCGTAATGGATCAGTGCGACGGTACCGCTGCCGACTTTATCGTGAACACCAGAGGAAGCAGAACCTCCAGACGACTGCGACGGCGCGGAGGTTATCTTGGCGAAAAGCCGTTCCTTGCGTTCAAGCAGCCGGTCGATCTGACGGTCGATACGCCGGTATTGGCTGAGAAATTCCTTTGCGTTCACTTACATGCCCCCTGTGTTGTTTTATTCGCGAATTATCCGTCCATCTTAGCGCCGCAATGCGGACAATAATTGCTCTTCGCTGAAACAAATTCTCTTTCGTGATTTTTACAACCGTCCCAATCACTTTCCCACAAACTCTTGACATTGCAATTAGAACAACAGGCTCTACCACCGCGCATATACCACTGCGCGTGAACCACCGGCGCTACATCTGCGACCTTGCAATCTTCCATCAAGATTTCATCAAGCCACAACGGAAGCCTGCCGTTTCTTTTGTCGATAGCGTTTAACAGTTCGTTCTCGTCTATGTATCTAGCCATTTATGATTCCACCTTTTATCTCACGTATTCTGACCTTCAATGCTTCCAGCAGCGCGTTCTGAACGTCCTGTTTACCCTCGAGGGCGGCGGCAACGTCCTCGTCCCGGGTCTCCTGCGTAATCAGCCGATGAACGATCACCGGCTCTGACTGACCCTGCCTGTGCAGCCGCTTGTTTGCCTGCTCATAAAGCTCCAGACTCCAGTTCAGCCCGAACCAGATAACATGATGGCCGCCCTGCTGAAGATTAAGCCCGTACCCTGCCGAAGCCGGGTGCGCCAGAAGCAGGTCTATCTTCCCCGCGTTCCAGTCCGCCTGATCCTGATCCGTCCGAAGCTCCCGGATCACCAGCGGCGATTTCTCAAAGTACCGCAGGATCCGTTCAAGGTCGTGCCGGAAATTGTAGAACACAAGCGCGTGTTGACCGTTCAGCGCTTCCACAAGCTCGGCCAGCCTGTCCAGCTTCTCGGTATGTATCTCAACCGGGACTTTGTTTTCGTCGTACACTGCGCCGTTGGCGAACTGCATAAGCTTTCCGGAAAGCACAGCTGCGGTACCTGCGTCCAGCGTGTTCTCATCAAGCTCCAGCAGCATTTCCCGCTCGAATTCCTCGTACTGCTTTTTTGTACGCTGATTCATGTACACCGGAACGTCCACCACCGTGCATTCCGGCAGCTGTAGATAATCCTCAGCCTTCATGCTTATGCAGATATCGCTGATGGCGGACTTGATGGCCGCTTCAGCGTCCGGCTTCATCTCGTAGGTTGAGAAGTGGCCTCCGTGGGTGTTGCAGTTGCAGTATTTTGTGCGGAAATGAGTTATCCGCTTTCCCAGGCGTTCGCCTTCGTCCAGAAGATAAATCTGCGCCCAGAGATCGATCAGTCCGTTGCTCGCCGGTGTGCCGGTCAGACCTACCAACCGGCTGATGTGCGGCCGGACGTAGCACAGGCTCTTGAACCGCTGCGCCTTGCTGCTCTTGAAGCTGGACAGCTCATCGATCACTACCATGTCGAACCGCCACGCGTTCCGGTCGTATTCCACCAGCCATGGGACGTTTTCCCGGTTGATGACGTAAACGTCGGCGGGAGTATTCAGCGCCCGTATGCGCTGGGTAAGCGTTCCGAGTATTCTTGATACCCGCAGGTGCTTCAGGTGCTCCCACTTCTGCGCCTCGTTCGTCCAAGTGGATTCCGCGACCTTTTTCGGCGCGATCACTAAAACCCTGCCGACCTCGAAGCGGTTGTATATCAGCTCATTCACCGCCGTCAGCGTGATAACCGTTTTGCCCAGCCCCATGTCGAGGAACAGCCCCAGATACCTGTCGGAGATTATCCGGTCAATGCAGTACTGCTGGTACCCATGTGGTGAGAAGTTCATGCGCTCATCAGCCCCTTGCAAAATTCGAGATACGCCAGAACACCGTCCGCGCCTATCAGCACTTCAGCGTGGGTTTTCAGCTTCCGCAGCCGCAGTATCATGTGTTCCTGCTGCCGGCTGACTTTTCCGCCCACCGCTTTCAGCTCTACGAAATGCACCGCACCGCTGGGGAGTATCACGATCCTGTCTGGCACCCCCGTCCTTCCCGGCGAAATGAACTTGAACGTCATACCGCCGAGAGATTTCACCCCGTCCACCAGCTGCCGTTCGACTTTGCTTTCCTTGCTTCCCATTCTGTCCTCCTGTCTGAGATATTCTCGCGCTCGTGTATACACGCGCGCACGCGTATACCCTACGCGTTTAGGCATATTAGGTATATTATATATTATCTATTTACCTATTTTATATATTATAAATAGAAAGAATGTTACACTGTTACAAATAGGCGAATTTGGCTTTATAATGCGGTAACATTCCCGTAAACATTCTTGTAACAACCGTAACATTCCGGAAGCCCATTTTTTCAGAGAATGTTACAAAATCGAGAATGTTACGCGGAGAATGTTACAACTTTTTCAGCCCGAACATACCCCCGCTGAACGCCATATTCTCCGCCTACCCGCATCGCGGCAGCCGACTTCTCCCAGCCCTCGATTGAAGCCAGTACGCCGTTTATCTCCGCAGCGTCCGACTTTCTGAACGTCTTAATATCGCCGCCCATAGCTTCACACCATATCTCCAGCGCGCACACCCTAGTCCGCTCCACAAGGAGCTCCGGGTCTATCCGCTCGAACTCGCCGCCCCAGAACAAACGCCGCTGCGCGATGTTCCGCTTGCCCCAGTCTGCGGGTATTCTGCGCTCCAGAAAATCCCGGATAATGCCCTCTTTGGCGCTGTGCTCAGAATGCTGCTCCTGCGCTTTCAGGGAGATCTCCGCGGCCTCGCCGTCCAGATACAGCTTCTCGCCGTTTTTCCATGCAAGCAGCGCCTCCGCCCATATCTGCGGAGCTTCCGCAGCAAGCTGAGTGAATACGTTCTTTGTCGGCGTATTCACGGCGCAGTCAATGGGCCAGAAACGGCGGTTTCCGGTCTTATCCCGCAGGAACTCAGATTCGTTGGTGGTTCCGAAGAACACGCACCGCCGCGGGAACTCCCGCGTTCTCCTGCCGTAAGGTTCCCGGAAAATATCCGCCAGCTTCGAGAGGAACTGCTTAACCACGTTCATTTCCGCCCGGGAAAGCCCCGTAAGCTCCCCCAGCTCCAGTATCCACGATCCCTGTATCAGCTCATACGCTTCCTTGCCCTCGAAGCTGTCAAGGCTGTCGTTGAACCAATCACCGCCCATAATGCGCAGCAGCGTGGATTTACCTATGCCCTGAGGCCCTACAAGAATAGGCATAGTGTCGTACTTAATACCCGGCTGCATAGCTCTGGCGACCGCCGCCGCGAAGGATTTCCGCGCCGCCGCCCGGATATACTCTGTGTCCTCTGCGCCGAGATAGTCCACGAATAGCCTGTCCAGCCGGGGAACTCCGTCCCACTCCGGCAGTGCGCGTAGAAAGTCCTGCACAACGTTTACTGTGTGGCGGTGGCATACCAAGGAGCAAGCGTCGAATACCTTGTTCACTCCGGTGATACCGTGCGCTTTTTCAAGATAATGCCGTATTCCCGCGTCGTCGTTGTCCGTCCACGCTCTGATCTCCGGTCGGTTATCCCATGGGACAGCACCAACTACCTGCACCCGGTTGCTGAATTCATCAAAGCGCATTTTGCCCTTCAGGAGCGGGTCGTTCTCGAGAATGATAATTATATTGTCGGTGGTCTTTTTCGGTTGTCCTGTGGTCGCAGAGACGTCCAGAAGCGCGATCCAGTTTGCGTTATCGTCAGAGCTTTCTCCGAAAACCGTGACCGCCTTTTCGTACTTCTCTGTATTCAGCAGCGAACATACCGCCGGATCAGACACAGCGAACTCGCACATAGCGGTGAAGCTCGGCAGGCGGTTCACCGGAGTATCGGGGGCAGCTTCCTCGTCCTTATCTCCGAAAAGGTGAAGCCGCACGAGGTCAAATGCGTTGCACAGCTTCCCGCCGGCGGGATCGGTGGCATGGTGGGAATAAAGGTACTTTCCGCCCTCGTAAACCACAGCGCCGCCGGTCGTAGAGCCGCCGGAATAGGTGTATCTGTCAGCGTCACCGCAGGGAATATATACTCCGTCCAGCAACTCGTTGATCACACGGTATACATCATACGTCCGGCAGAACGCTCCTACTATGCCGGATTTCCCGGTGGGGTCGGCCTGTTTCGCATTACGGGGTATTTTCGGCGCGGAAACGCCTTTCCACTCGGAAACGTCCCGCCAGTCATGATAGAGCGCCAACATTCCGTCAACGTCCAGAAACGGCTTATCCTCGCATACATAGACATAGCTGCTGTCTGCGGAGCAGCTCGGCCAGTACATCAGCCGGGAAGCCTCGAACGTGGACGGGTCGCACATCTCCATGCCGACATACTCCGCCAACTTGCGGGAAAGAGGTTCGTATTCGTCAGCCGTGCAGGTGCGGTTCAGCGGCACGAGAAGCCGCAGCCTGGGTGCGGCGGGGCTGTGCTTGCGGGTACTGTACACACAATAGCCGAAGCCCAGACCGCTGATTTTTCGCAGAACATCATCGACCGCGCCGGCGGGTATGGTGTCGAGGTCAAGGGCAATGATGTCGCGCCCCTCCACCGCCGAAGCCTTACGCTGTTTGCCGTTCAGCGTTCCGCCCACGAAACCGCCGACATCCTTCAGCTCGTCCTGTTTAGCCTTTGGCAGCCGCAGGAAATCTGCCAGCGCTTCGGTGGTGCGCTGCGGGGTACGGAGCTTCTCGCAAAGCTCCGACCACATCAGCTGCTGGTGCGTCCAGACGACAGCCTTGCGGCTCGCCCCGGTAGATATATCTAAAAGCCGGTCATTAATCAAGGCTATCACTCCTTCTTGTAATATTCGCCCACAAAGCCGTCCGCGTTCAGAACCAGCCCCTCTGCCCATGGGATAGGCTGCTTCATCAGATCACAGAGCGCAGCGAGGTCAGCACGATCGGTGGGGCAGTCCACGACGGCTTCATCGTGTATGTGTATGACCGTCTGGAAGCCTGCGTTTTCGATGCGTTCCAGCGTGACCGCAAGGCAGTCCCTGGCGATCGCCTGTACAATGTTCTCGGTGAGCTTGCCGCCGTAGGTAGAGAGCCTTGTCCACTTTTTACTATCGCCGTTCGTACCCATGTAATGGACAGCAGGCTTTCCGAAATCATTGTCGGCGATAGTCGGCTGCGGATAGTAGAGCTTTCTGCCGCTAGGGAGCTGTACGGTTAGAAAATCCAGACCGTTTGCGTAGTCTCCCTCCCGGGTGAGAATAAGCCCCCGAACTCCAACAGGAACACATTCCCGAACGGCGAAAAGCGCCGCCTGTTCAAGACCGTACCAAAGATCCTTTATTCTCGGACTAGCCGCCCGCCAGCGCTCCACGATCTCGGACAGTTCTTCATCGGAAAGCCCCATTTTGTCCGCGCCCATGTTCTTCAGCGCGCCGACCGATCCCTGATAACCGAGCGCCAGCTCCGCCACCTTGCCCTTTGCCCGAAGCGCATACTCCGGGTTTCCTTTCTTAATACGCTCTATCGGGACGTGGAACATCTGCGAAGCAGACGCTTCGTATATCTTTCCGTGCGTGGCGAATACCTCCTGCCGCCAGCTCTCACCGGCGAGCCATGCGATCACCCGCGCTTCTATCGCGGAGAAATCCGCCACGGCGAACTTGTTCCCCTCGGAAGGAATGAACGCCGTGCGTATAAGCTGCGACAGCACATCGGGGACATTTCCGTACCGAAATTTCAGCATGAACACATCTCGAGCCTTTACAAGCTCGCGGGCAAGGTCGAGGTTTTCGAGGTAGGTCCGCGGGAGGTTTTGCACCTGTATGAGCCGCCCCGCCCAGCGCCCCGTTCTGTTCGCGCCGTAAAACTGTATAAGCCCGCGCGCCCTGCCGTCTTTGCATATCGCGTTCTGCATGGCGCGGTATTTGGTGACAGATGTCTTTCCGAGCTCCTGCCGTATATCAAGCACGCGCCGCGCCTTATCCTGCGGCAGCGTCTGCTTCAGCGCCGCTACCGTTTCCTTGTTGAGCGAGGATATCTCCTCAAGAGTTTCCTTTTCAAGCCAGTCCTTGAGCTGCTTTACCGACTTCGGATTTGAAAGCCCCGTCAGCCGCGCCGCTTCCTCCGCGAGCGCATAATTGATCTGTTCCGAGCATTCTATCGCGCCTTCCATGAGTTCGACGTCCAGCCGGACACCGTATGCGTTGATACGCTGATCAAGCTCCCACTGCCTCTGTATATCCATGGGAACAGGGAAGCCGGACAGCCTGCGTTCCACCGTCATTTCGGTCTCAACGTCCCGGCAGCAGTACTGCTTGAACAGTTCCCAGCGGTCGGGGGAGTGCTGCGGGAAATTCCGCGTTCTCATGCCGTTCGCACGGGTCGGCGCGCAAGGCTTGCAGAAGTAGTTTATCAGCGAGACGCCGACGCTCATCTTCTTTTTGTCAGCGGGAAGTCCCAGCGCTTCACCTATTGCCGCCAGGCCGGACGGGTACCCGAGATACAGCCCGTGAAGCTGCGTACACCGCCACTGCGAAAGCCAGTCCAGAGGTTTTTGTACTGAGAAGTATTTCGACAGGCAGTACCACTCGAATGCGGCGTTATATGCGTGCTTGATAACGTTTTTGTCGAACATGGTCGAAACTACTTCCGGCGGCAGCTGCTCTTTAGTCAGATCGACTATCTGCACCGGATCTCCGTCAAAGCTGAACGCGAACAGCAGCACCTCGAAGTCCGGGGACTGCACATATTTGTACAGCCCCGACTTTTTGATATCAACGGAAGAATAGGTTTCAATGTCGATCGAGAGGTGTCTGACTGCCATATCAGCAAGGCAGACCCGTCAGAGGATCAACGGAGTAACTAGGAGCAGCAGGGGCAGCGGGCTGTGTGTACTGCTGAGAATAAGTCTGCTGTGTAGGCTGAACCGGAGCAGGAGCAGGAGAGCCGAACGCTTCCGCCACAGATACGCCGCCGCCCAGCGGTTCGCCGTCCTCCAGCTTCTGAACAGCATTCAGACCGCAGCCTATACCGCGCTTTCCGTTGCTGTTATAGGGGAAGAAGTTCACGTTCACCCGGGCATAGCAGCCGCTGTAAACCTCGCTTGCGTTGATAATGGGATTCAGACCGAGGTCAACCACCTGCGGGGGCTGCTTGCTGGAAGCCGTGAACACCCAACAGCCCTTGCATTCGTCGCCGAACGGCTCGCCGCTGGTGGGACGTACTCCGTCACCGTCATATACCGGGATAGCCACGATAGGCGGCTTTGCGCCGTTCCAGCACTTGGATATACCGTTCTGGGTAGCTGCGGCGATTGCGGCGTCAATGCGGCTCTTGGTGGCGATGTCGGTCTTGGGGACGAGAATGGTTACGGAGTACTTCGGCTCCTGATTCTGCTGGTGTGCGTAGGGCTGGAAAAGGTGCTCGTAGGAAAGTCTTGCCTTGCCGGTAGTTACTGCTGTTTCAGTCATTATTGTTACCTCCAAAAATTTTGTTGATGTCCTGTTTGTAATCGGGACGTTTGTCGTCAGCCGGAACAAGGGTCGGCTTGCCCTGCGGCTTCTCAATAAAGCCGCCGATGAGTTCGGTCAGCTTCTTCTTGCCGCCGATGAGCTTTTCAAGGTCCGTTATGCCGAGTGGCGTGCGCTCATAGAGAACAGCCTCGTCATAGCCGTTTGCTTTGAGAACCTCGAAAGCGCCGTCTATGTCGGTTATTTTGCGCCGGCTGGTACCCTCGACCGCCCTAAAGCCTGTAATAGTCTTGCCGCTGAGTATCGCGTTCAGCGCGTAATTCTCAACGTCAGAAAGCCAGTTTGCGAACAGGCGGGCGCGTTCCAGAACCTTTCCCAGCTCATCATCGGAAAGAAGCTCCGGCGGAAGCGAGGAAAACCCGGCTTCCGAAAGCATAAAATCCGCCCGCGCCCGGCAGGTCGATTTTGCCTTGCAGAACCGACAGTGATCTCCGCACTTGAAATCGCCCTTACCGTCATAGGCGAGCTGAGCAACAAGTTTTATGCTTTCGCCCCACTCGTCCAGAGCCGCGCGGGTTATCGTCCACGAGGAATTGCCGTCGTCCGTCCGCGGCTGTACGATATGCAGCGTGATATTCTGTATATCGTAAAGAAGCTCATATTCACGGACAGCGCCCAGAGCGTACAGCTTGAGCTGCGGATTGTCCTCGGCGCTGACCGGGACGCCCTTGCCATACTTGAAGTCGATTATATGAAGCTCGCCGCCGCACATGATAAGGCAGTCGCCTGTGCCGAAGCCGCCGGGCGCTATATGCGAATAATCCAGCCGCTTCTCAATTGCTATGTATGGCTTGTTTTTGAAGCTGTGCATTATCGCGGCGACATAGTCAAGGTAGCTGTCGGTGTAGCCGTCCATTTCGGGAGAATAGAGCGGGTCGGCTTTCAGCTCCTTCAGCGTCTTATCATAGACGGACTTCTTCATGATCTCGAATTTCTTCCGAACCTTCAGCTCACCGAGCGCGTGTGCAAGAGTACCTTCTGCCGCATACTCCGATGCAGTGTCCGGCATATTCTCCGTCAGCCGCGCGGAGGGTGGGCAGTTCAGCCAGCGTTTTGCCGCCGACGCGGAAAGCAGTGCATGTGTGTCTGGCATTATATCCGCCCTCCTAACTGCCGTATACCGTTCGCAAGAGCCGGGTAAAGCTCCTGCGGCATTTCCATGATACTCTGGACGGTTCTTACTGCCCCGGTACTGTCGGTGTAGGTGAATGAGTGGAGCAGATCCAGCAGCTTCTCCCTGCCGCCGGGCATTTCGCAGATAGGTCTTGCGGCTACCGCCAGTTCATCGGCGGTGTACTGCTTAACTGCTGTCGGCGGTGCTGTGGGAATGGGTGCAGGCGCGGGCGCTGGTGCGGGGGCGCTCTGGGCGGCCGGGACAACCGGCGCTGTGGGCGGAATAGCTGCCGCAACGGGCGGGACAACTGCCGCTGTGGGCGTAGCAGCCGGAGCGTTTAACGGGATAACCGCAGCGCTTGGCTGAATAACCGACGCAGGAGGCGTCGGGGCGGGTGCCTCAGCGCGTACCTCTGCTTCAGCGGAAGTACCGGAAGCCGTCCGAAGGAGCGCCAGCGCCAGCTCCGGGGAAAGCCCGGAGAATTTGAGCTCGATAGTCATGATTTGTTCCTCGCTTTCATAGTAATTATCTGTAACGGGATTCCCGCACCAGAAGCAGGTGAGGCCGTTGTTTTCGATACTGCCGCAATAGGGGCAGCGGATAGGTGTGTCATGCATTATTTATTCTCGTCCTCGAGTACCTTAGTGGCTTCACCGACAAATTTCAGAGCCTGTTTGCGGTACAAGGGGTTCTTATACGCAAAAAGCATAAGGCGGTTCAGCGGATCGCGGCAGGTCTGACAGAGCAGCTTGAAGCTTTCGCCGAGATCAATGCGGGGGCTGTTCTCCAGTTCGGCGATACGTTTTTCAAGCTCTTGTTTCTCTGCGAGATTTTCCTCGGCGGTGCGCAGTATTTCATCGTAGTCCTCACGGGAAACGTACTCGTCCGGTATCTTCTCAACGATCTGCGTTGCGACGGGTGCTGGGGCGTTTTCCAGCTCCTTCACCCGCAGGGATAGGGTAGTGTTTTCCTCACCCAGCTGTTTATACCGCTTCTCCAGATCAGCATAATTCTGCTCGATATTCAGAAGATTAGTGTCGGCAAGCATATTCTGGGTTTTGAGTTCCTTTATCTGCTGCTCCAGCTGTTCAGCGGCGCTCTCGGCGTCAATGAGCTTGCAGGCGGTATCCATCTGGTTCTTTTTCAGATCAGATATCTGCTTGTCCTTATCGGCGACAGCCTTTTCCTTGTCGGCGCGGAGCTGTTTGATCTCCTTTTCCAAATCCTTGACGGTGGTGCTTTCAAGGTCGGTTTCGGCGGCTATCTGCGCACGATCTTCCTCCGAGAGGGTGGTCAGCAGTGTGAGCTTCTTCACGCCGATTTGTCCACTCGAGTGGACAAAATCCTCCGGGAGCTTTTCGGCGATAGCTATGTAATTATATGCCTGCGACCGCTTGAAGCCAGTTTCCTGCTCGCAGTAATCGCCGAAATCCGAGTAGCCCAGCTCCTTGTAGAGCTTGCTGTCCCGCATTTCCTTGAAGCCCATGCACATATCATAGATATTCTGCTGTGCAAGCTGCGCCGATACGATTATCTTATTGTTGAGATTCAGCGCCCTGATGTAGCTTTCGGAAGGCGTGCCTTTGTTGTCGTCGGTCGGCTGGGTATTCGCAGTGGCCACGGGCTTGGCGGCTTCCTTAGCTTTTCGGTCGAGGATCTCAAAGATAGTTACCGCCGCCACGTGCCACGTCAGCCGGATAACTTTGTCGCCGAGGTTGTTCAGCTCGTGACGGAATTCCATGGTGATACCGTTTGTCTTGCTTCCCATAACAGACCATGGATCGCCGGAGTCAGCAGAAGGAATACCAATATTCCCTCCATTTCCGTAGCGGCTACGGAGATATTCTGCCGCGCCCTTTACGTCATGCGATTTGTGCAGCTTTTTAACCTCGTTATCGATATAAAAACGCTCAAGCATTCTCACGACAACATCGCGCCGATTTTGCTTATCCCATATCATGACGTGCTCTCCTTCCGCTTTATAGTGATCTCCTCGTCGCCGGCGGCAGCCGTTATAATAGTAACGCCGTCGTTCCTACTCACGCTGATGAAGAAGTCCCCGGCTATGTGGTCCTTGACGAATATCTCGAAGCCCCGGGCTACCTCGTACAGTTCGGTGGTTGTCGGCTGGGGTTCTGCAGCGGATTCGATACTGCGCTGCGCTTTTGCAGCTGGTTCCAGATCCTGCTGCGGTTCCGCAGCGGGGACAGGATTCTCGGGCGGATAGAGGTCTTCACGGGTAACACCGCGGACATACTTTGCAATATTTACATCGGAAACGCAGAACTCTCTGCTAAGCGCAGCCTTTGATTCTCCTGCCGCATATCTGCGGCGTACTTCTTCTATCTGTTCATCGGTTAGTGCTTTTATCATCTTGACAAATCTCTCTTTCCGTGGTATAATACCACTGTGCTAAACTATTATTGTCTTTGCCGCTTGGGTGTGCTTTCACTCGGCGGCGTTTTTTCTCTTCTCTGCTTCGGCGAGGGCGTGAAGTACAGCGCCGGAGATTCTAGCAAGCATGATCGGAGCAAGTTCCTTTACCGGCTTTTCCTCAGCTTCTGCCTGCGCTTCAATAAATTTTGATATTCCGTGGCTGAATTCGGCAGATAGCTGGATATTTACACCAGTCAGCAGTACTTTGCCTTTATCAATGAGTATCATCTCATTTTCTCCTTTCCGCTAGATTTTGCGGGGAGTTTCAGCGTAAATACGCCTTTAGCCGCCCAAAGCATTATCACGCAGTCAACAGCCAACACAAGGTCGTGACCGTCCATTGTGTAGTTCTCCCAGCCGTTCATTGCCGCGAACACAGTCCTTGCGAACAATCCAGCGAGGAATGCGATTATGTAGGGGACTGCTTTCACCAGAACATCACCGCCTTTGCTATGTCGATTATCATGGCAATGCCGCTGTCACAGCTGACGTTTACGCTGTCGTTACAGCTGCCATAATAGCTGATAGTCACTCGTTCCTTGTCTTTGTCATAGTGCAACCCCATGATGTCTGTGCCTGCCCGGGTGAGCTTCAGCGCAGGCAGCAGCGCGTCAAGAATCGCCTGTTTGTTTTCTTCCATCAGTCTTCCTCCCGAATAAACGTGTAGTGTATAGCACGTTCTCCGGCGAAGCCTGTCCCTCTGCCGAAGCGCTTCATAGCTTCCTTAGCTGTAATTGCGAGGTAGTTCGGGGTATAAGGTACGTACATTTCATCGCGAAGACCGGGGATAGCTTTAATATCATCGGCTTTATGCTTTTCATAGCGCTCACGGTCTTTCTGGAGCTGCTTGTCCAGCCATTCATCACGCTGGCGCTTAGTGTTGAAGCCGAAGCACTGCGCGAACGGTGGCTTTACCATTGCATAGAACATAATTCAAATCCTCCTATTTCTGTCCGAGAAGCTTTATCTCGGAATGACTAAGGTGCGCGGTGTGTATCTTCTTCCGCAGCGTGTCCTTGTCGGCGTTAGTCAGCAGGTCGAAGTCCTCAACCACCTTGCAGATTCCCTCCGCTGTGTAGTAGTTCGAGCTTTCGTAGCCGGGATAGTATTCTGGGTCCGCCTTGTCCTCGCGGATACGCTCGTTTATTTTTTCGAGCTCCTTATTAACGAGGCTTCTCGCCTCTTTTGTCGTGATCTTACGCATTATGCGCCTCCTATCATATTTCCTGCTTCACGAGCAGCCAGTCCAGTGTTTTGCCGAAGTATGCGGCTATGTGCGCGAGCTGGCCAAGCGTCCAGTTGCCGGGAACGTCCCGGCGGTTCTTGAGGGTGTTCAGGCTAACTCCGGCGATCTCCGCTATCTTCTCCCGCGTCAGATGACGGGTAGCTCTGAGCAGCTCGATGTTGTACCAGATAGCGTCGCCGGTTTCTGCTACGTTCGCTCTCATGCGCTTCACCTCCTTACGTTGCCATATACGCCGGAATATCCAGCGCCTTAGCGATAGCCTCTGCCAGACCGTCAGATGTTCTCGTGCCGCACATAAACGCTTCGATCGCGCTGGTGGTGTAGCCGGAGGCAGCCGCGAGATCTTTGTACTTCCAGCCCCGGAGGGAAAGCTGCTTGCGAATCTCCGCCCGGAACTCCTTATAGTTTGCGAGTGCTATAATATCACGCCCTTTCTTGATTTGTTTCGTAGAAAAACCTTGACAAAATGCTAAAAATGTTGTATCATATACTTGCGAGGAAATATGATACGATTGATATGCCGCCCACTTTGGACGGTGGGCTTTGTTGTATCTCGGCGTCGGGGTTTTGCTACAAGAATATTATATTACGTATGTTCGTAATTGTCAAGACTTTTCTTACGATATTACGTAATTTTGCCATAATGCACGATTTGGAGGGTCTTTTTATGTCAGAATTATATAAACGTATTGAACAGTTGTGTAATGAAAAACAAATGTCAATTACGCAAATGTGCAAAGAAAGCGGTGCTAGTCGAGGATCGCTCGGAGACCTTGCGAACAACAGAATACAAACTCTTTCTTCAAATACGATTCAAAAAATTGCGAATTTCTTTAACGTTTCATTGGATTGGCTCACCGGCAAGACTAGATACCGCAGTAACCAAGAGTACAAAGAATATAACTGGGGCGTAAGTGGCCCGAATTTTGAAGCCGCCTTTGACTTTGCGAGTCTTTTAGCACCTATGAGAAAGGAGCAGGGCGTGTCATTTTCTGAATTCGGCGGTGTGATTGGCGCGACAGAAGACCAGATGCAAGAGATAGAGGGCGGATTTCTTCCCATAACCTACGAACAGGCAGAGAAGTTATGCAACTATCTGGGAACTGATGTTTCACAGGTGTTTTTTGATAACGAACTCTATGATGACGAAGTCCCCGAGAAATACCACAATAATATCAAAGAATGGGAAAGAAAAAAAGAAGAATTAGACGAAGAAGCAAAACTTGAATCAGCTAATATGTGGCGAGAGAAGTCAAATACAGGAACGACAGCGCTGTTCCTGTCCCAGAAAGAACAACGGCTTCTAGCGGCGTACAAGGCGCACCCGGAGCTTCAGTTCGCGGTGGACAAGCTGCTCGGTATCAATGATGAAGACACCGAAACCGTTAAAATTGTAGCCCGTTCCGAAGACGACGCCCCGATGACCGCGGAGAAAGTGCCGAAGTCGAAGGTCAAGGCAGCGCTAGAGGATAAGTCGATAAAGTCCGACGAGGATCTGTGACATTCACTATATTTTGATAAAATAATCACCCTGTGGCATAATAGTCACGGGGTGATGAAAATTGTATTATGGTGTATACCAAAAAGTAAGAAATTCCGCATGGCAGTGTCTGATTGACGCGCAGATAACAGAAATGCCGGTACCGGTAGTTAAGATTGCACGGCACTTCGAGGTGAACATTGTCAAGAACAGCGTCCACAACTGGCTGAAGCCGTCGCAGAGCGGTATCAGCTTCGTGACCGAAAGCGGTGAATGGGTGATTGTGTATGATGATTCTGATTCTATCGGGCGCAGGCGCTTTACCGTAGCGCATGAGCTGGGGCACATCCTCCTCGGCCACCCGCTCCGGGAAGACACTCCATACACAAGGACTTTCAGCAAGATCCGCCCGAGGATAGAAAGCGAAGCAGATATGTTTGCCGCGCGTGTGTTATCGCCGGCGTGCGTGCTCTGGGCGCTTGATATGCACGCGCCCTGGGATATCGCGGAGCTGTGCAAAGTAAGCTATACCGCCGCGCAGGCACGCGCGGACAGAATGAAGATACTCTATGACCGGAAGAAGTTTCTGAAATCTCCGCTGGAGCGGCAGGTGTATGACGCGTTCCGCCCGTGGATAGAGGAATATAAGAGCCGTTCTGAATAGGAACGGCGATACATATAATAGGAGGTCAAAATGTTCGCTGATGATTTCCGTGCATACAAGGCCAGAGTGCTGCAATACTCCGATAAATTCGCTGAAATGACCGAAGAAGCCACGAAAACAGCTCTGATAATGCCGTTTCTTGTACTGCTGGGGTATGACGTATTTGATCCCAACGAGGTTATTCCGGAATTTGTCTGTGATGTTGCCGGGAAGAAGGGCGAAAAGATAGACTATGTGATCCTGCACGATGGAGAACCGGTGATACTCATTGAAGCAAAGCGCGCGGGACTAAAGCTCCAGAAGCAGCAGCAAGGACAGCTGTACCGTTATTTTTCAACTAACCGCTGCCGGCTGGCGGTACTCACAAACGGAAATACATACAATTTCTACAGCGACATTAATTCTCCAAACATAATGGACGACGATCCGTTCCTGTCCTTCAATATTCTTGATGATGATGAGGAGTTGTTCCTGTCCTCGCTGGAGCAGTTCCATAAAGCGAATTTCAATATAAAGGAAATACTGTCAAAGGCGGTTTTTCTAAAATACGTCAAAGTAGTAGAGCAGACGCTTAAGCAGGATCTTATCAACCCCAGTGATGAGCTGGTGAAGTACTTCCTTTCCCGGCCGGAAATCAAAACCGGGAACAGGATCACCACACAGATCATTGAGAAGCACCGTGCCGCAACCGCCGAAGCGATGAGGAAGGTCATGGGCGCGACAATAACCGCTGCCCCCGCGGTTCCCGCCGCAACAGTTCAGGCAGAAACCATCGGTGATAAAGCAATGAACGCAGTAAAATCAGCCCTCCCGAACGCTGATTGCAGCATGACGGAAAACGACGGCGTATATTCAATAGATATCACGGACGGTGGCGTACATAAGGGAACGCTTAGAGTATCGGACAAGCTCCGTGTTAAGTGTGATTACTTCGGAGAAGACAAGTCTGTCTGCTTCTTTGGGGATATTGATAAGATAAAAGAACTGATGTAAACAAAGCTCTTGTCAAAAAGGGCCTCTTGCAGCTGGAACACGTTGGGCGGGTTAATCGTTCAACTTTCTAAATAATTCTAAAGTCTTAAAGATCTAAAAAACAAGGAGGAATTTTATTATGTCGAATTATGAAAAGTTAAAGGCTCTCTACGATGAAATTGATAGCCTTATTCTATCAAGGGTGAAAAGTGATGACCCGAGGTTTGAAACATGGCAAACCAAAGTAGAACGTTTATTAAAGAAAGTGTATGGAGAAAGTAGCGAAGAACGCATAAATTTCTTACATACAGTGTTTAGTCCTATAGTATATACATCGTACACCACAGACGTGGATTATATCGAGGCTTGTGCTGATGGGCTCAAATCGACAAAATCAGTTTTATCCGTATACTTAGAGGAAATGGCGGATAATTCAGAAGAACATTCGGTACCAGCGAACATTGAAGAAAAAGCTAGCGATTTTTCCAAAGTTTTTATTGTACACGGGCACGATGATGCGTTAAAAGAAGCGGTTGCGCGCTTGGTTGAGAGACAGAACATCAAGGCGATTATTCTCAATGAGCAAGCAAATGGAGGTAAGACCCTTATTGAGAAGCTAGAGGGTTACAGCGATGTAGGTGGCGCGATATGCTTATTTACGCCAGATGATGAAGGTAAAGAAAAAGGCGCCTTAGAACTGAGCGCTCGCGCAAGACAAAACGTTGTTTTTGAAGCAGGGTATTTCATGGGAAAACTCGGACGCGACAAAACCGTTATTCTTTCTCAGGGTGATGTGGAACTCCCTTCAGATATGCAGGGCATCGTCTA
The DNA here is from genome assembly GCA_945873955.1 of uncultured Clostridia bacterium. GTDB lineage: Bacteria > Bacillota > Clostridia > Oscillospirales > Ruminococcaceae > CAG-115. The sequence continues at coordinate 23,200 of CAMCFA010000014.1, forward strand.
TACAAATAACGAAGAATGGAGATATAAAACGCTAAAAGAGCTGAAGGCAATGGGATACGCAATTGATTTTGAACAGCTCGGGTAAAAAGAAAGGCGGTTTATCTTATGTCTGACATCATCAAGGAAGAATACCGCACCGAGATAGTGAACGGGCGAAAAAGACGCTATAAATGGTACACTGCCCAGCCCTATATCGGCAAGGACAAGGACGGCAAGAAGAAGTACCAGCGTTTCTCCGGCCGGGACAAGAACGAGATCCTCCGTCAGATCACCGAAGCGCGGGAATCCTTGCAGCGGGAAACCGCTGTTTCCAAGACCCTCGGTGAAGCGCTAGAGGAATACATTCAGAGCCGCAGCGCAACCTGTTCGGTGTCCACGCTGCGTGGGTACCGCATGATACAGAAAAACGCGCTGGAGGATCTTCAGAAGCGGGAGATCAACGACATAACACAGACGGAGCTTCAAGCAGCTTTCAATGAATATGCCAAGGATCACAGCCCTAAGACTTGCCGTAATGTTCACGGGCTGTTCTCGGCGGTGATACAGGGAAACCGCCCCGGATTTATCGTTAAAACCACCCTCCCACAGAAAGAGCGGAACGAGATATACGTCCCGGACGAGGAGGAGATCAATACCATAGCAAAGCTCATTAAGGGCAGCAATATCGAGATACCGTTCCTGCTGGCTACGCAGTGCGGGCTTCGGGAAAGCGAGATCACCGCGCTGAGTATCAATAACGTGTTTGATGACCACATAAGGATAACTGAAGCGCTCGTCATGGACGAATACGGCGAGTACCAGAAGAAAGCCCCGAAAAGCTATGCAGGATACCGCGATATCCCGATAAGTGCCGAATTCGCCGGAATTCTGAGGAATGCCGCGCTCCCTGACGGCAGGATCACTAATATGCGAAGCATCAATATCTGCAATACCTGGATAAGATTCCGGGATAAGAACGGCATTGATGAACACATGAACTTCCACGCCCTGCGCCACCATTACGCTTCCAAATGTCTGCTGATAGGCATGCCGCAGAGGTACATCGCAGAAATTATGGGACATTCCAGCACAAAGATGATAGAGCAGGTTTACCAACACGTTTTCGGCTCGGAGATGGATAAGTACGCTGAAAAAATCCGCAAGCGTATGAACGAATTTTGCAAGGAATACAACAACACAGACAACAGAGATCAGACAAATGCTGATGAACAGCCAGAATATTAGGGGTTCGACTCCCATTATCCGCTCCAATAATCACTCCCGCCAGAGCCGGATCAACGCGTTCTGGCGGGAATTTTTCTCATGCAATACGGAGGTGCGATATGTCAGCAAACACAAAGAAGCCGGGATTCCGGCTGTCCTATAATTCACCGGTGGTGCTAACCTACGCGGCGCTGTGTCTGGTGCTGCTGGCGGTGGATTGGCTCACGCAGGGGTGGTTCAACCGGAACGTCATGGTGTGCTACGGGCACCCGTCGCTGCTTGACCCTATGACCTACGTCCGGTGCGTTACATACTTTTTCGGGCACTCCGGCTGGGCGCATTACGCAAGCAATATGCTGCTTATGCTGCTGGTTGGTCCTGTGGTGGAGGAGAAATACGGCAGCGGAAATCTGGCGTTCATGATAATGGTCACAGGTATCGCGTCCGGAATTATTCACTGCATTTTCTTCGACGGAGGCATTATCGGCGCAAGCGGTATCGTGTTCATGATGATTATCCTCAGCGCGTTCACAAACATGAAAAAGGGAGAGATCCCGCTGTCGCTGATACTGGTAGCGGCTATCTACCTCGGACGTGAGATAGTCAGCGCGTTCACGCCGGATACCGTGTCGCAGTTCGGACACATCATCGGCGGCATATTCGGGCTGTTCTGGGGTATCTACTTTTACCGCACAAAGTTCAAGAGCCAGTACTGATCAAATGTCCCTCATCGTAAATGAGGGACATTTTTTATGACTTTTTGACCTCCAGCTTTCTCATCAGCCGGAATTCCCACGCGGACAGTATGACCGCCGCCGCTCCGGAGAGCAGGTCGGCGATAGGACCGGACCACAGGATACCGTCGATACCCATGAATATCGGCAGGATTATCATCGGCGGCAACAGGAACAATATCTGCCTTGTCAGCGACAGGAACACGCCCTTGCCTGCCTTGCCTATTGATGTGAAGAACATAGAGCATATCGGCTGCAAGCAGTTGAGCCATGTGAAGAACAGGAAGATACGGAAGAACTTCACGCCGAACTCAAAGTACTCCTCCGTGCCGCTGCCGAAAATAGAGATGATCTCCCGCGGGAAAAGCTGAAACATAAGGAAAGCCACGATCGCCACCACGGCTCCCACAGAAACCGCCGACTTGAACGCCTTGCGAACCCTGTCGTACCTCTCTGCGCCGTAATTGTAGCTGATTATCGGCTGAGCGCCCTGCCCCAGCCCGATCACGATAGAAAATGTGATCTGGTTGATCTTCATGATGATACCGGAAACCGCGATCGGGATAGACTCACCGAAGGCGGAAAGCGCGCCGTAATGCCTCATCAGGTTGTTCATCACTATCTGGACGATCATCATTGCCAACTGATTGAAGAAGCTCGCCATGCCTACCGCCGCGATCTTTCCGATATATCTCAGCCGCGGGACAATATGCTTCAGCCCGACATGCACCGTTTTATACCGGGTGAGATATACCGCCGCCACTCCGCCGGATATCACCTGCCCGATCACCGTCGCGTAAGCGGCGCCGCTCATTCCCCAGCCAAGCCCAAGCACGAATATCGCGTCCAGAGCAGTGTTTATCGCCGCGCCAAGCAGATTGCAGAACATCGTCATGCGGGGACTTCCGTCCGCGCGGATAAGATGTCCGCCGCCGGTGGTGAGTATCATGAACGGGAATCCCCATGCGGTTATCCCGACGTATTCCTGCGCCAGAGGAAGCACCTCCGCAGGAGAACCGAACAGGTTCAGCAGCGGCGTAAGAAACAGCTTAGTCACCACAAGCAGCACAACGCCGCATACCGTCATCATGAACACTGCGTTACCCACGAAGTAGGGCGCTTTATCACGCTCTCCCCGCCCCATGCTGAGGTTGAAGCAGCTAGCGCCGCCTATTCCCGCCAGCAGCGCCAGCGACAGGCAGGAGGTAGTCAGCGGGAAAGCTATGTTAGTCGCCGCATTTCCCAGCGGTCCTACCGCGTTGCCTATGAAAAGCTGGTCCACGATATTGTACAAAGCGCCCACCAGCATAGCAATAATGCTAGGCACGGCGAATTTTATCATCAGCGAAGTCACCGGTGCGTTACCCAGCATTTCAGACCGGGGATTCACGGCGCTTTCTGTTTTTTCGATATCACTCATTTTATCACTCTTTCTGTTATTTGCGCAAATTGATACACGGAAGCGGCGCAATATGCGAAACAGGCACTTTTTTTACCGAAACTTTTCACCGCTATTTCACAAAGCCGTTACTCCAAATTCATATAGACAATGTATCATATAATCACAGCAGGAAACCAACCAAGCGGTTACTGCCGACAAGCTACTGCGATGATCGCAGTATTTCAATAACCTACCTCCCCTTTTTTATGATGAGCATTCATCAAAAATCTGTGCGTTTTCCTTCCTTTTTTCGCACAGATCAGAATTATTTCCCGCAGCAACCATAGCTGCGGGACTTTTTTTGTATCGTTACAGCTCGTTGCGGTTTTCAAGCGCTTTCAGCAGCGTCACATCATCGGCGAACTCCAGCGCAGACCCTGCGGGCAGCCCGTAGGCAAGCCTTGACACTCTGATACCCATAGGCTTTATCAGCCTGCTGATGTACACGGCGGTAGCCTCCCCCTCAACGGTGGGATTGGTAGCCATGATGACCTCCTTAGCGTCGGACAGCCGGGACATCAGCTCCTTTATTTTTAGCTGTTCGGCAGTGATACCGTCCATAGGGGACAGCAGCCCGTGCAGGACGTGATACACTCCCTCAAAGCCGCCGGAGCGTTCAAAGGCGGAAACGTCCTTCGGGGACTCCACCACGCAGATAACGCCCTTGTCGCGGTTTTCGTCGGAGCATATCTCGCACACCTCGCGGTCGGTGAAGTTCTGACAGCACCGGCAAAGCTGCACGCCGTTGCGCGCTTTCACCAGTGAATCTGCGAATTCCTCCACCTCATGCGCCGGGAGGTTGAGCATATAGTAGGCAAGCCGCTGCGCCGTCTTGATCCCTATGCCGGGCAGCTTTGCGAACTGCTCCGCAGCCAGCGCCAGCGGAGCGGAAATAAATTCAGCCATGTGGTTCTCCTTATCTAAGGAAACGCTGATTAAATCAAATTCGACCCGCTCAAACGCGCTAACTCACGGGTCTGAATTTGATACGCTTCGCTTTAATCAGCGTGTCCCTAATCACTCATTATCCAGTTCTATCCTGTACTGCTGCCGGTATATGTTTACCCCGCCCTCCGGAAGCAGCTCCTGCCGGGAGGAAACGTAGGCGGACAGCCCCGCGCCGCTCTCCGGGACTTCACCGGTATAGCCGTAATACAGCGCGATATCAGCGTTCACCGACTCTCCCGCCGGGGCGCAGGCTATCGTCCTGCCGGCAACGGAAAGCGTTTCCGCAGCGGGACGGAATTCCTCCACTCCGCCGCAGGTGTGTGAAGCCAACGTCAGAAGCTCCTCCGGGCAGAGCAGCATTTTCGCCGGGAACAGTTCCGTTATCTCGTCCAGCCCGCAAAGCCCGTCGTAATCAAGCTGCGGCGCATTTATCATTATTATCTCCGTGCAGCCGCTGCGTAACAAGCGGTCATACAGCGTGTAGCTGAGATCCTTTGCATTTCCGCTGATGATCACCGCGGACTGATTTCTGCCGGATATCACCGCCGCCCCGCTGCTGCCGTCAGAGATAAAGTCTATCCTGCTGCGGCTTCCGGAGCCTTCTATGCCCACGCACAGCGTCAGCACAAGGCACAGCCCGAAAATCTGCATACCCTGCTTTGAGCGCTCCGGGGAAAATGCGGCGATAAGCAGCGCCAGCGCCGTGAATACTGTCATAAGCACCGCAAACGGGGAGTCCAGCGCCAGCCACACCCAGTCCAACTCACCGAAGAACTCCAGAATACCGCGGAAACAGCTCATCACCGCCCGCAGAGGTATTATCAGCCACGGCAGCCCGAACATTGCCGGAAGTCCCAGAGCCACCGCAGCGGTGAAGAACGGCGACAGCGCCACGGACGCGGGAATCTCAGCTATTGAGATACCGCCGAACAGCGAAACGCTCACCGGCGCAATGCATACCACCGCGCACAGGGACATCACCGCCGCCTGCTTTATCAGCGCCAGCAGCCGGAAACGCTCAAACCCGAACCTGCGCAGACCGAACACGGCTCTGCCGAGCACCGCCGTTCCGAAAACTCCCAGCGCCGACATTTGAAGCGCCGGGTCAGCGGCGGCGTTCGGGGTGAATATCGTCAGCAGGACAAGCGCAATGCACAGCGAATTCAAGGTATCCGCGCGGCGGCTGAACAGAACCTCCGCACGGCATATCACCAGCATTATCCCAGCCCTCATCACCGAGGGCGAAAACCCGAAAAACACCGCCAGCAGCACCGCCGCCGTCAGCGATATCCCGGCGGTGAGCCGCGGGCGCTTCCTGCCGAAAAGCTCCGTCAGTATCATAACGCACAGCGTGAGGTGCGCGCCGGAAACTGCGGTCATGTAGTTCACTCCGCTGTATGTGATGTCCCGGCGCAGCCGCAGCGGAAAGCCGGAGGTTTTCCCAAGAAGAAGTCCCTTGCACAGCTCCGCTTCGTCGCCGCCGATCAAGTCAAGATTATTCGCCGCCGCGTCCCGCAGCAGGTCAACATAGTACAGCAGGCTGAAATTGCTTTTGGTGGAATAGATCTCCTGCACCTCACCGTAAAGAACGATACCGCCCGACAGGTTGTAGGTGTTGTTTTCGGCTCTTTCAAGGAGTATCTGTGCGTCAATGCTGTCGCCGATCTCCGCGGTATGTTCCCCGGTGAGGATAATTACCGTGGGACGACCGTCCAGTGTGCAGACCGCTTTTGAGCGGCTCCACCCGTAGCTGTACGCTTCTGTTGAAACAATACGAAGCTCCGTCCGCTGTGAGCTGCCCGACATCTGCTCCAACGGCTGGGCGTACAGCCGGAAATACCCGGTAATGCCCGCAAGTCCCAGCAGCAGACCCGCCGCCCAGACTCTGCCCCGGCGGAATATCATGCTTGCCAGCGTCACGACAAGTGCCGCAATGGTCAGTATCCCGGCGATGTCGCTGCCCAGAATACACCCGGCAAGGCATCCGGAAAAGAACATCAGCCCAAAGCCCACCGCCGGCAGCGCGAGCCGTGAAGAAATATTATAATTCATAAACTATTGGGCGGGTAAAGACCCGCCCGTGTGATTCTGTTTTGGGCAATATCAGATGAAGCCGGGGAAAGATACTCCGCCGGTAGCCTTTTCCATCTCTGCCGCACCGTAGTCGTCAACTTCCTTGAGGATCTCGTTCACACCGCTGATGATAAGATCCTGAAGCATTTCGATATCCTCCGGATCAACGACCTCGGGCTTCAGAGTAACGGATTTGAGCTGCTTGTCGCCGGTCATTACCAGCTCCAGAGCGCCGCCGCCTACCTGCTTTGTGAACTCCTTTACCGCAAGCTCGTCCTGGATCTTTGCGATATCCTCCTGCATTTTCTGGGCTTTTCTCACCATCTGGTTCATATTCGGGGTAGAGTTCTGATATTCCTTGGGTAATCTTGCTTTCATGGTTTTTTATCCTTTCAAGTATTATTTTAAAACTACTTCTATGCCAAGCTGCCTTGCTTTTTCAAGCAGCTCGTCAACAGCGGAGTTTTTCTCCTCCTCTGTTTCTTCCTGTTCTGTTGTGATGACCAGCGCGTGGACTTTCCTGCCGAATCCGGCTTCAAGCTCCTGCTCCAGATCCTGCGAACCGTTCGCCGTCATGCCTTGAAGCATGAGATTTCCGGAGGTGATCTCCAGAACGCCGTCGCTGTTCACGCTGACTTCCGCGCCGTCAAGCATTGCGGCGTACAAAGGAGATACTCTCTCCAACACCGCGTTCCACTCCTCCGGGGTGATCCCGGTGAGCTTCTCATAGCCGCCGGAAGTTTCGGCTAGCTTCTGGCTTTCTGCGGTTTCTGCGGGTTTATCTGGATTCGCCGGTTCGTCCGGAACTGCCGCCGGTTCTGGTGATTTCGTGGGAACGGCGGGCGCTTCCGGCTCAGCGGGCTTTTCCGGTTCTTTATGCACCACGGGAGCGGCTGGCTTCTCCTGCACAGCGGGCTTCGCCGCGGGGATCTCAAACTCACGCTGGGGGACAAATTCCTCCGGCGGCTCCTCCGGGGGAGGAACAAAGTCCGTCAGCTCCGGCGCTGCGGGTCGGCTGTTAAGCTCCGGCAGGGGCGCTTCCTCTGGGAAAGGTACTTCCTGCGGGGCAGCAGTCACAGGCTTCTCCGCCGGCTCTTTTGCCGGTACAGCCTGCGAAAACTGGTCGGTTATCTCGTGTATCTTGCTGATATCAGCCGCCGTCTTGGCACTTAACTGCGGTTCAGCCGCAGGAGCTGCCTTATGCTCCTGTGGGGCAGCGGGCTTTTCAGATGTATCATTCTTTTCCGGCTCCGGCTCGCTGAAAAGCTCACGGAGCTTATTTACGTTCTGCGCTGCCTTGGGGCTTAGCTTTTCGTCCGGCAGGGGCGTGAATTCACTGCCCATGGGCTTGAATTCAGCAGGCTTCGGCGCAGGTCTTGACTGCACCGCCGGACGTGCCGCCGCAGCGGACTGCTCCGCCGTGGGAGCGCCTGTGCACAGCTTCACAAAGCACATCTCCGCCATAGTACGACGGCTGCGGGAGTTTGATATCTTGTCGTTACATTCCTGAATAAGTGTCAGACAGCGGAGGATATCTCCCAGACTGAACAGCCCGGAAAGCCGCTCTATCTCCGGGTAATCCGACGGCATGACCGACAGAAGCCCCTTTTCAGCGGGGGCGCTGCTGCACAGCATGATGTCCCGGAAAACACCGCCCAACTCCTCCATAATGCGGGAAATATCCTTGCCGCCCTTATAGAGCTGTTCCAGCAGCGTGATACAGCCGGGAATATCCTGCGCGGCTATCATTTCCGCGAACCGGAACAGGTGGTGGTTGTCCGCAACTCCGGCGCAGCTTCGCACCACGTCCTCGGTGACGTCGCGGCTCATCGCGATACAGCGGTCAAGAAGCGAAAGCGCGTCGCGCATTCCTCCGTCGGACAGCCGGGAGATCATGTCCGCAGCTTCCTGCGTGAGGGTGACGCCCTCGTTCTGAGCGACGCTCATCAGCCGCGCAGAGCTGTCCGCTATGTCGATCCTGCGGAACTCGAACCGCTGGCAGCGGGACAGGATAGTCGCAGGTACTTTATGCAGCTCGGTGGTCGCGAATATGAATATCACATGTGGCGGAGGTTCCTCAATGGTTTTCAGCAGCGCATTGAACGCCGCCTTTGACAGCATGTGGACCTCGTCCAGAATGTAAACCCGGTATTTGCAGCTCACCGGTGTGTACGCAAGCTGCTCCTGCAAGTCGTGGACGTCGTTCACGCTGCTGTTGCTTGCTGCGTCTATTTCAAGGATATCGGTGGATTCCCCCGAAGCTATCTCGCGGCAGCTCTGACATTCAAGGCAGGGATTGCCGTTCACCGGGTGCTGGCAGTTCAGCGCCATTGCAAGTATCTTGGAGCAGGTGGTTTTGCCCGTTCCGCGGCTTCCGGTGAAAAGATAGGCGTGGGCGTTCTGCCCGGTGGCTATCTGGTTTTTGAGGGTAGTAACGATATGCGGCTGGGATATAACGTCGTCAAAGGTTCTGGGACGGTATTTTCTATATAATGCCAGATACACAGCCGCACCTCCTGATAATTCGATACAAAAATATAAATGCCCTCGATTATGGGAACAGGCTGACTGCGGCACACAGAGAAATCCGCTTAATGCTGCTCGGTTCCCCGCCTGACATGGTTCACAGCACTCTGTTGCACAGGGTCTGTCCCCATAAGCGAGAGCATTTATATATTTTCAGTTACTATTTTATTATACTCTATTCTGAAGAAAAAATCAAGTGGTTTTTGAAAAATATATGGGGAAAGGGAATTGAGTGATAAATTGTAATTTAGCGGCGCACAAACGGCGCGTCACTCTCTCGCCGAAGTGCATGATATCAGCGAAGTGACCTAAGGCGACGGCAGAACCCTTTTTACTTGTTTCTTGCCCCTTTCCCTTTGAATCCGTGAAAAACCGGGGAGGGGGAAAAAAGGGAGAGGGGAAGAGAAGTCTGAGGAGAAACCCGTAGGGGAAAAGGGGGGAGTCCCGGTTTTTGCCGGATTTTCTATCTCCCCCCTTTTCCCCGAAGGGTGTACTCCTCAGTCCCGTGCGAAAACAGTTTTAATCTGTTTGCTCCAAACAGCAACCGTCCACACGATAAATCTAACGTACCACTGGGTCATAGGCACTCCTATAAATTACAATTTTCTTCTCCTCCCCCCACATTGCAGTTTTTTGCAGTTCCTCCCGGAGTATTATCTAATCAGCGGGAAGAAGGTCGAAAAAAACGGCGTGGTTCCTGCAAATAACCGGGGTTCATACCCGGAGAATGGAGGAATGGATTTGGGCTTAAAGGACTGGCTGTTCAGACGTGGGAACGCCGGAAATATTCCCGCCGGGATCGCCGGCTGCTACGCCGATATTCAGCGTTGGGAGGACATCTACAACGGCGGCGGAGACTGGCGTTACACACGAAAGGGCGGTATTCAGGGCGGCACAAGGCGGGTCGCTTCGCTGGGGGCTGCTAAGGCGCTCTGCGGGGAGCTTTCACGGCTGTGCTTCACCGAGGGTACGGCAATGTGCTATTCTGACCCGGACACGGAAAAGCTGGTGAAACGCGTGCTGAAAGAAAGCCGTTTTACCGAGCGTTTCCCGGAGTTTCTTGAAAAGGTGTTCGCTCTGGGCGGCGGCGTTATAAAGGTGTACTACGCCGGGGAACAGAACGGGTCTTCCGGGATACGGGTGGATCTGGTCACAGCAGACTGCTTTGTCCCCACCGGGTGGAATTCCCGTGAGATCACCGGCGGAGCGTTTGCTTCAATGATAATGTCCGGCGGTAAAAGCTACGTCCTTGCGGAAACGCAGGAGAACGACGGCAGTGCGCTTGTAATTGAGAACCGCCTGTACCGCGAGGACGGAGCAAAAGCGGACTTGCAGGAGATCCTGCCGGGGCTGAGAGAACAGAGCAGGATAGAGGGGCTTTCCTCACCGCTGTTTGTTTACCTCAGAGCCGGGGGACTCCGCAGGACGGTAAACTCCGGGGAATGCCCGCTGCTGGGAAGCTCGGTGTTCGCCGGGGCGGAGGATACCCTCCGGGAGATCGACACTGTGTTCGACAGCCTTGGCAGGGAATTCGTGCTTGGCAAGAAGCGGATAATCGTACCGGCTTACGCAGTGCGCGGCGAATGGGACAGCGACGGCAACAAGAAGCATTACTTTGACGTCAATGACGAGGTGTTCCAAGCGATGTCAACCTCAGACACTGAGGAACTGAAGATCACCGACAACACCGGGGAGCTTCGCGTTACAGAGCATGTTCAGGCGCTGGGAGAGCTGCTGGATCTACTCTGTATGCAGGCGGGTCTGTCCGAGGGGGCGTTATCCTACAAGGACGGCACGATACGCACCGCGGCGGAGGTAGTCAGCAGAAACAGCCGCACCTACCGCACGCAGGCATTCTATCGCAGCATGATCTCCGAGGCGCTCAGCCGCATGGTACAGAATATCTGTATTCTTGGAAAAATGGCGGGAGAGCTGCCGGACGGTGCAGCCGAAAGCGCTTCGGCGGTATTTGCGGACGGCGCTGCCGAGGACGACGGTACAAGAACTGACAGGGCGGTAAAGCTGTACAGTGCGGGGGTCATCTCACGGGCAAGGGCTTTGTCGCAGATCTACGGAATATCGCTTGAGGAGGCTCAGGCAATGGAAAGGACAGATTTTAATGAACAATGATGATATGATCCGGCAGGAGAGCCTGCCGGAGTCTGCCGAAGCTGTACAGCTGGAAGAAATTGAGCAGGCAGCGGCGGAGGTTACTCCGCAGGAGGAAGCTCCAGCAGCGCAGGACGAGGAGATCAAGGCGCTGCGCGGCGAGCTTATGGAGCTTAAGCTGCGTCTGGCTCTGCTCACTGCCGGGGCTGCTCCGGAAAGGCTGGAGGAGGGAATGAAGCTGGCGGCGGGTATCATGGTTTCCGACCAGATACCACCGGAAAGCGCTGCGGAGGAGGTCCTTCGCGAATACCCGCACATCAAGCTGGCGAAGCGCACAATCCCTCAGTTCTCTGCCGAAAGCAGAGGCTGCGGCGACGGCTTCGCGGCGATACGCGGCATTTTCGCTAAGAGATGATCCGCGCGTAACGTACAATGAGAGTCCTGCACGACGGAAGGCAGTGGGCTTACCATAGGATACAGCCGGGCAGTGCGGACATTCTCACATTATAAAACGGCGGCAAAATGCCGAGGGTGGGACGGCGGGTTTACATATATCGGCAGTCGGCGAAGCCCCGGGCGGCACGAGCAGCGGTTGTTCACCAGAGAACTAAGGTGCGGCAGCGGCGGGCTTCATAGGACTGTATTACAACAATAATTTCTGTTAAGGAGGAAAATAACATGGCAAATACAATTGAATACGCAAAGGTATTCCAGAAGGAACTGGACAAGCAGGTGATCGAGGGATCTACCTCCGGCTGGATGGAGGAGAACGCTTCGCAGGTCATTTATAACGGCGGCAGCGAGATCAAGCTTCCCAAGATGTCGCTTCAGGGTCTTGGAAGTTACAGCAGGGGCGACGGCTACGTCAGCGGCGCTGTGACCTACGCTTACGAGACATTCTCTCTGACGCAGGACAGAGGCAGACGTTTCCGAATTGACGCGGTGGACGTTGACGAGAGCGGTTTCGGACTGGCGGCGGCAAACGTCGCTGCGGAGTTCCAGCGCACAAAGGTGATCCCGGAGATCGACGCTTACCGTTACTCTAAGCTGGCGGAGGCTGCGGGTATCCGCGAGACCTACACTCCGGACAAGTCCACCGTGATGTCCTCTCTGCTGGCGCAGCTTGGCGAGGTGCGAGACGTCACCGGCGACGAGGGCGACGTAGTTATCGTGATGAGCCGCCCGGTATACGACAAGCTCATGCTTTCCGGTGAGATCTCCTACGCTGTGGAGAGTGCAAATTTCAAGCAGGGCGATCTGGAATTCAGCGTAAAGACTATCAACGGTGTGCCGGTGATCCCTGTTCCCTCCGCGAGAATGAAGACTGCATACACCTTCAAGACCGACGGCGACGGCGGATTCACCGCTGCCGATGACGCGAAGGATATTAACTGGCTTATCTGCCCGAAGTCTGCCCCCATTGCGGTTTCCAAGACCGACAATGTGAAGATCATCACTCCAGAGAATAACCAGTTTGCGGACGCGTGGGACATTGACTACCGCAAGTATCACGACCTGTTCGTACCCGACAACAAGAAGGCGGTCATCGCCGTTTCTATCGGCGCGTGAGCCGCAGAGTAGATCACAGAGGGGCGCAGCAATGCCGCTGCGCCCTTATTCTGAAAGGAGAATGAAAATTGCTTATTACAGCGGAGGAATACAGCAGCATGGGATTCCCGGCGGTGAGCGGCGGCAATCTTGAAAGCTGCATCATGAGGAGCGATTACATAATCGGCGCGCTCACCGAGGGCAGAGCCGCCAAGGCGGTCGCGGCGGGAGGTCAGCCGGCGCAGTTTGTGAAGCAGGCGGCGGGATTCCAGACCTACATGCTGCTGAAAGAAATGGAAACGATCGAGAAAAGCCAGAAGTCCGGCTCTGAGAAGGTGGCGCTGGGGGACTACTCATATAGCAGCCAGACCAGCGAGAGCAGCGACGTGCAGACCTCCGACAGCGATACCGCCGGGATCAACGTGATCCGTCTGCTGCGGGCGGCGGGCTGCCTGTACGCCGGGGTGGAGGTGTCTGAATGAGCGCACTGAAACCTATCCCGGCGGAGCTGCTGACGGACTGCGCGGTGCTGCGCACTCCCGAGGCGGGCGGGTACACGGACGAAGATCTCATTGACGTGCGGATCGTCAGAACTAACGCGATAACGGACTACACCGCCGGGCGCACCCGTGACTGCACCGAGCTTGTGATGTATTTCGACTGTGAAAACTCATACCCGCAGGACGTGGAATTTGCCGCAGGACAGACGATAGTTTACTGCGAAGAAAGCTACGAGATCACTTCGGTGGAGCTGTTCTCCGGGACAGCGCCGCACCATTACAGAATAAAGGCGAGAAAGACAGACGGTACATTCCGCGCGGAATGAAAGGAGCGATATCATGAGCAGCAACAATAATACTCCCAAGACCACAGTGAAAACCACCAGCGGCAGGGAGGAGGGCTACCGCCTTGCAAAGCTGCTGCGGGCGGGAAACCGTGAGCTTGCGCGGCAGCTCAACATCAAGAGTACGCAGAAAACGCGCTGAATCGACAGGAGGCAGACATGACGATATGGATAAACGATACTGAATTCAGCAAGGTGACTGAGCTTTCTGCGCTGCGTGAGACTCGCAGAACGGATATCCGCTACAACACGCAGGGGGATATGCTCATAGACCTTGTGAACAGAAAATACCGGCTGACAGTCCGGTTCGGGCTGCTGACGGAAAGAGAGCTAAAACAGCTCCGCGAGCTGACGCAGGAGATCTTCGTGACAGTGAGATTCCCGGCGCCGGAGGGGGACTTTGACACCGGGCTGGTGACCGGGGAATTCCACATAGCCGACGAGCCTGCCCCGACAGTGACCGAGGTGAACGGAGTCACCCTGTACGGCGGCGTGGAGCTCACCATGCGGCAGAAGTGAGGTGAGATATCATGGTTGAGGTATCAGACAGCTTCAAGGAGCTGGCGCAAAAGAACGGCAGAAACGTCTGGTGCAAAATCGTTGCGGACGGGGTAGAGTTCCTTGACGACAGGATAATCGACATGGATTTCGACGATATTGTCCACCCGGACTGGTTTACGGTGGGGACTACCTGTGCGAATCGTCTGCATTTCACTGTCAATTATACCGGGGAGCTTTCTCCCGGTGCAGAGGTCAGGGCCTACATCAGCTTTGACGGGCAGGAATGGTGTCCGCTGGGAGTATTCTTTATTGCCCGGAGGTACGTCCGGGGAAGCTATGTCAGCGTCACTGCATACGACATGATGTACAGCCTTGACGTGGACTATCACTACGACGGGGAGCTTCCGGTGACCGCTGACGTACTTATGCAGGCGGTCTGCGATAAGGTCGGGCTGGAGTGCGCCGATCCGGGCTATCACTATAAGATAGAGTCAGTGCCGGAGGGCTGCACCGCCAGGGATATAATCGGCTATATCGCGGGCATTAACCGCGCCTGCGCGAAGATAGACCGTCAAGGCAGGCTGCACCTAAAATCCCATATAATAATCGATTTTAACCTGCTGGACAGAAACTGCTGGGAGGTCCAGCGAAACATGGGCAGCTCTGTCATCACCAGCATAAAGGTCAATACCGGGGACGGAGAGATCACCGCTGGCAGCGGCGCGGAGATATCTTCGCTGGAGATGTACAACCCGTTCATGACACAGGCTATCGCGGATAACATGTATTCTATGTTCAAGCCGTTTTCGTTTTACGGAGCGGAGCTTGAAATGCAGGGAATGCCGTTTCTGGAAGCAGGTGACAGGGTAAATTTCCTTGACGGCAAGCTGCTGTATCAGTTGGTCATAAGCGAGATAGAATACAGCTACAACGGCGGGCTGACGGCGGTGCTTTATTCAAGGAACCGTGTGAACGACGAGGAGTCCGGCGACCTTGAAAAGCTGCTGGAGCAGCTTGTACACACTAAGGAAGCAGTGTACTACAAACGCGAGAATCCCAGTCAGATCACGCTGAGAAGCGAACCGCAGATAATCGCGGATTTTGAGTTCGAGTGCGAGGCGGACTGCTTCGCGCAGCTTGACGTGAATTTCACTATCAAGCAGAGCACCGCGGACTTTTTCATTGCCACGGTCAATGTCAACGGCACTGATGTTCCCAGAAAGAGCGTCCAGACGCTCACCGGAGCGGACTATGAGCTGCTGCATTTGTATCATCTGGCGGAAAAGCTCCCGGCGGGGAAGAACCGAATTTATGTTACGGCGCAGACCAAGACCGGCGAGGCATATATCGCCGCCGGGGATATGCTGGCTACTGTTGTAGGCCACGGGCTTTACGGCAATGTCGGAAGTCAGCGGGACAAGGAGTCGCTTTACGAGAAGGCAGCGCGCTGGCAGCTGGTTCCGGCGAAGCTTATACCTAAGGAGATAACGACAGAAATAAACAAGGAGGTCACATAATGAAGGGAAAAGCAACATTCACCCTGACCGAAGCCAAAACCGGAAGAATGGTGAAGCAGTTCACCGAGCACAACATGATCACCGACGCGGTAAAAAGGATCCTTGACCCGCCGGATCATACCGTGCTGTACAATTTCGACTACTGCGCTTCCCTGAAGAAGATGATGCCGATAAGCCAGACGCTGTTCGGCGGGATAATTCTTCTTGGCAACAACATAGAGGAAAGCGCGGGCAACGTAATGCTCACAAAGGACTGTATCCCTATTGCGACCGCGGGGGGAGCGTATTCCGGCACAAATGTCATGAGGGGTTCGCTTAACGAAAACGAAAGCTATCAGACGGCAAACGGCTACCATTTCACATGGGATTTCGCAACTGACAAGGCTAACGGCACGATAAAGTGCGCGGCGCTCACCAGCAGGATATTCGGCAACACGGGCTTCGCAAACGAGGACTCCAGCGGCTGCCTTACTTTGAACCCGGAAAACATTTCAACAATTTCCACCACGACGGTGAAATATTTCAATGCCGAGGGGCAGTATGTCGGCACGTTTGAAAAGTATGTACACACCTATTTCAAGAGAATAAGCGGCAGCAAGAATCTGGAGTTCGTAAGGCTGAAAAGCCTTGACCCGACCGCTGTCGGCGTCAATGATGTGGTGGATATTTCATCATACGCGCAGCCGTATTTCAGCACAGAGGTCGAAATACCGATAAACTACGATCTGTATAACAGGTGGTTCTTAAATGTTTCGACAAAGGTGCTGTATTTCTTCACGGACGCTTACTCCGACAATGGTCAGTACAAGGTGGGCTACGCCGGGATAAGCATGACGGACTTTTCCGTAGCCGACACCGGGACATGGGTGCTGTCGAAAACCTATTCGTCGCAGCGTGCTACCGCGATCTACGACGGCAAGCTCTTTGTGGCGGGAGATGAGAAGGTGGAAATATTCTCCTCCTCCGGAGAACTGCTGCGCAGTTACTCGCGCTCTCTGTCGCCGGCATGCTATTTCTATACGGTCAACGGAGTTTTGTATTTCACCGACGGCAGCAAGGTGATGATGGCGTATTACAACGGGGAATTATACACGTTCAATAATCCCAACGCTTACAGCTATATGTACTCAGCGGACATAGAGGCGCCCTATTTTGCTTCTGCATACGTCAATATTTATTCCAACCTCAGCGGAGTAAGCCAGAATCCTTATCTGGGACTTGCGTCCAACTTCCTTGCGACGATAAATAACCTCAGCGAGCCGCTAGAAAAGACCAACGAGCATACGCTGAAGATCACCTATGACATCACCAACTAAAGTTTCAGCCCCCGAATCTTAATCGGGGGCTGTTGTTATACTTGTTCAGCGCTGTCCTGTTCCGCTTTTTCAAAGTAGCGGCATTGAGATACCGTAGAAGCTGCCGGGCGTGTGAGGTCGCACAGGGTGCAGAGTCCGTCGCTCTGCCAGCGGCAGTTTTCCTTGCATGGCACTAAATTCATGCTGCGCCTCCCGAAAATGATTTGCAGGGATATTATGTGTGGCTCAGCCGGGATTATTCTGTGCAATTCTATCCTGCCGGAATACTACGGCAGAAATACCTGACAGCTGCTCCAGCGCTTCCTTGTGACCAAGCTCTATGCGCAGCGCCGCGTTTTCTCCGTCGAAATCCAGCGTACCCGCCTTGAGGAGTTTTTTATCAGTCCTGCCGAGGTTTATTTCCTCTGAGGGGACAAGCTCAATAAATTCCGCGTTATGGTACTGTGAGAGATCCGCTCTTTCACTGCCGAGATAGGAGATGATGAACCGGCGTAAACCGATGTCGTACAGTGGTTTTACCGGGGTGTTGTCTGAGATCCCGCCGTCGCGGTAGTGATATCCGCCGATCTCCTCCGCCGGGAACACCGCCGGCAGCGCGCTTGAAGCGGAAAGATACCGCGGTATCTCATCAGCGGGGAACGCACTTATGTCGAAGTATTCCGGGACGCCGAGGTCGCTGTTGTGGCAGCAGACGAAGCAGGGCATTCCGCCGCCGGAAACGCAGGTGTGAACTCCGTTGTCCAAGATAAGCGAAACCAGCCCGCTGCGTGAGAAAATACCGCCGTTCACGAGCTGTTCCTTGTTCGGGAGGGTTATTGTGCGCTCCTCAGAGCCGAGGTAATCCATGACCTTAAACAGCACCCGCCCGGCGGTCTCCACCGGGTCGGTGATAGTCTGCCGCCGCAATCCCGTCCATATCTGCTGTGCAAGGACTAAGTCCCCGCAGGCGAAAAGCGCAGCGTTCAGCGCACCGACGGACGTACCGGAAACGGCGGTGATCCTGCCGTCAATGCCAAGCTCCCGCAGAGCCTGCCACACGCCTATCTGATATGCGCCCCTGCCGCCACCGCCGCAGAGGATAAGTCCGATACCGGGATCATACATAGCCGTCACCTCACAGTATTCTATGCGGTCTTACGGGTTTTTGTCATTTTTCTTGAATTTCTCCGGCAGGAACACGAAAAGAGCCGCGGCAGTGACCGCAGCGCCAAGAAAAACGAACCGCAGCGGCTCTGCGCAGAAATACGCGCTTACGGCGGCGAAACGTTCCATGTCCCAGAACAGCGCAACTCCGATTATCACCGCAAAGATCGCGGAAACCAGCACCGCGCCTGCCGCGCAGTCCTTGCAGCGGCGGATATTTTCGTCCTTTTCCGGTGAAACCTTGTCGCACAGGCGCTCAATAGACGTGTTGAAAAGCTCTGCCGAAAGCACTGCCGCGAACGTCAGCAGAAGCGCCGCCCATTCCCCGCGGGAAAGCTCATAGAACCTCAGCGCGAACCAGCTCACGAAGCAAACGCCGCAGATATGCACCCGGAAATTCCGCTCGGTGAAGCCGTGGAAAACTCCGGCGGCGGCATAGGCGAAGCCTTTCAGAAAGCGCTTCATCAGCCGTTCTCCCTTGTTATCCCCAGCTTGTCAAGAACCTTTTCCTGCTTGTCGAACATTTCCTTTTCTTCTTCCTCGCTGTTCACATGGTCGTAGCCAAGCAGGTGGAACAGCGAATGTGTGATGAGGAACGCCACCTCTCTGCGGTAGGAATGTCCTAATTCCTCCGCCTGCTGAGCCGCGCGTTCCAGTGAGATCACGATATCGCCAAGCATAATGGCGTCGTTGTCCGGGTCGATCTCGTAGCCGTCGTCGTCGCCCAGCGGGAATGAAAGCACGTCGGTCTCACGGTCGATACCGCGGTGCTCGTTGTTGAGTTCACGGATCCCCTCGTTGTCCACGAAGGTAACGGAAACCTCTGCGGTGTCGTCAATGCCCTCCTCCTCAAGAGCGGCGGCGGTGCATGCTTCTATCAGCTTTTCGACGTCCTGTGGCGGGTCGAGCTTGTCCTGTTCGTTGCTGAGAAATATCACTATTTTCATACGTTTCTCCTGTAAGGCGGTTTTTTCTGCTGTGCCGTATTAGCCTGATTGTAATTGTCGTAGGCACGGACGATATCCTGAACCAGACGGTGACGAACAACGTCCTTTTCGGTGAACCTGTTCTGGGCGATATCCTCTACGTTTTTCAGCACCTTCAGCGCTTCGATCAGTCCGGATCTTGAGCTGTCCGGCAGGTCGATCTGGGTGATATCGCCGGTGATCACCATTTTGCTATTGAATCCCAGACGGGTGAGGAACATTTTCATCTGCTCACGGGTGGTGTTCTGGGCTTCGTCAAGAATGATGAAGCAGTCGTCCAGCGTGCGTCCTCTCATGTAGGCAAGGGGAGCGACCTCGATAGAGCCGCGCTCCTGATGTTTTGCGAAAGCCTCCTGCCCGAACATCTCGAAAAGAGCGTCGTACAGCGGGCGGAGGTAGGGGTCTACCTTGTTCTGGAGGTCGCCGGGCAGGAAGCCCAGCTTTTCACCGGCTTCAACGGCGGGGCGGGTGAGGATTATGCGCTGAACCTCATGCGCCTTGAATGCGCTGACCGCCAGCGCCACCGCGAGGTAGGTCTTTCCGGTGCCGGCGGGTCCTACGCCGAAGGTTATGGTTTTTTTGCGGATAAGGTCGCAGTACTTTTTCTGACCGAGGGTCTTGGGACGTATCGGCTTTCCGGCGTAGCTTACGCACACGCAGTCGGAGGATATGCTGTCCGCTTGGGATTCTGTGCCGTCGTTCACCATTGAGATAACGTAACGGACGTTCTGCTCGTTTATCGGGTCGCCCTTGAAGTACATTCGCGACAGGGCTTCTATGCAGCGCTTAGCGGCGCTCACGGAGCTTGCGTCCTCGCCGGTGATCTTCACGTCGCTGCCCCGGCTGAACACAGTCACGCCGAAGGCTTTCTGTATAAGGTTTACGTTGCTGTCAAAGTCACCGAACAGCGCGTGGAGCTGTTCGAGATTTTCCATTGTGAGTGATTCTTCTGACATATTGCGCCTTTCTTTTAAAGGTATTTTTTTATAATTATACACCCATACCGCCCGGTTGTCAATGAGAATAATTCCGTATCATGCCGTAATTCCTGTTATCCCCAGAAGTCGCACGGCGTTGCGGTACAGAATGTCCTGCCGTTCCTGTTCGGTCAGCGGCAGTTTGTCGAACCGCTCCAGCTCGTCAACGGCGCTCCACATGGGGTAATCCGTGCCGAACATCACCCGGTCGGTGCCGAGGCTGCGGATAAGCGCGGCGGCGTGCTCCGGCGTCATTGCGTAAAGACTGCTGGAAAGGTCGGCGTATATCTGCCCGCCGGAGAAAAGCTCCGCGGCTTCGTCCCATTTCGTCCAGCCGGCAAGGTGAGCGCCGATTATCGTGAGCTTCGGGAAACGCTTCATGACGTTATACAGCCGCTTCGGGGAGGAGAAATCGTACCTGTTGTCGCCGACATGGAACAGTATCGGCAGTCTGCCCTCCGCCGCTTCGTATATCGGGAATGCGTGTTCGTCGTCAATGTTGAACTGCTGGAAATCCGGGTGGAGCTTTATTCCTTTAAGCCCCAGTGAAATTATGCGTTCGGTTTCAGCTTCGATACCGGGGAAGTCCGGGTGCAGCGCCCCGAAGCCCACGAACTCCCGCGGGTGGAGCTTCACCTGTTCGGCAATAAAGCTGTTGATGTTGTGTACCTGCTCCGGCACGGTCGCCACAGATTGCACCAGCGCCATGTCGATACCGGCGCGGCGGTTTATTTCCAACAGGGAGCCAACCGTGCCGTCAAAGAGTACTCTCATGCCGTAGAATTGACTTATCCCGTCCGCCGCCCTAGCGGCGATCTTGTCCGGGAATATATGTGCATGTGCGTCGATTATCATAGTATTTTCGCCTCCGGAAAATTGTAATTTA
>CAMCFA010000015.1 GCA_945873955.1 uncultured Clostridia bacterium
TCGAACCTATGACCCTCTGCTTGTAAGGCAGATGCTCTCCCAGCTGAGCTAAACTCCCATCTTTTCCTGCCGTCGGAGGTTTGTCCTTTCTCCCGGCGACTATTGTATTATACACTATTTCACCGAATTTGTCAAGCGGTTTCTGAAAATTTTTTTGATTTATTTTTTATGCACATAATCTCACCCGGAAATACTGTCAGAGTTATGCACAACCGACAAAAACGAAGCATATCGCGAAAAAACAGAAAACTGCCGGGAAGTCACGCTTACCGGCAGTTACAGCTTGTCGAAAAACCTAGATTTGCCCGCGAAGCGGGCTTTTGAAATCCGTTTTTTGCCCCAGCTCTGCCGGGGCAAAAAACACTTCTATCCGCACAAGTGTGCGGTTTGGCGGCAATACCGCCAAACCGTGCGCGCAGTGCGGATGTTCGGCGGAAAAGTCCCAACGGAACTTTTTCGACGGTCTGAAACTGCCGGGAAGTCACGCTTACCGGCAGTTAATTTGTTATCTTACAGAGAACTCGTAGCTGGTCGTAAAGCGGTAGGTCTGCCCTGCCTTATAAACGCAGCTCGGGAACTGGGGCTGGTTAGGCGTGTCGGGAGAGTACTGGCTCTCAAGGCACAGCCCGGCGTACTGCTCATACTTCTTGCCGCCCTTTCCGGTCTCGCCGTTAAGCCCGATACCGATATAGAACTGAATAGCGGGCTTGTCGGTCTTGACGGTCATAACACGTCCGCTCTCCGGCTCGTAAACCTCCGCCGCAGTACGCATAACTCCCGGCTCGCCGAGAATGAAGTTGTGGTCGTAGCCTGCGGGAAGTCTGCCGTTATCCATGTCCTCGCGTACCTTCTTCGGGTTCTTGAAGTCAAACGCTGTTCCGGCAACGTAAGCGATCTTTCCAGTGGGGATCAGCAGCTCGTCTACCGGGGTGTACTGGCTGGAATTTATCTGAACGACATGATCCTTGATATCGCCGTTTCCGGCGCCCTTGAGGTTGAAGTAGGAGTGGTTTGTCAGATTGATGACCGTATCAGCATCGGAAACCGCGGTGTAATCAATAACCAGCGCATTTGCTTCGGTGAGAGTGTACTTCACGGAGATCTTCAGCGTGCCGGGGAAGTTTTCCTCGCCGTCCGGGCTGGTGTAGCCGAAGGTCACAGAAGGCTCGTCGCCGCCGTCCATTGCCTCGATAGTCCACACGCGCTTGTTGTAGCCGAAGAAGCCGCCGTGCAGGTGATTTACCTTGTTGTCGTTGCGGGAAAGCTGATACTCCTTGCCGGAAACATTGATCTTCGCCTTGCCGATACGGTTAGCGTAGCGTCCGACAAGAGCGCCGTGGGTGGAATTTCCGTCTATGTACTCCTGAAGTGTGTCATAGCCAAGAACTACATCTGCGTTATTGCCGTTTCTGTCCGGAACTTCCAGACCTACGACTGCGCCGCCGAAGTTGGTGAGCTTTGCCACCGCGCCCTTGCTGTTCGTAAGGGTCAGCAGCCAGCACTTGTAGCCTCTGAAAAAGCCGAACTCTGTTTTTGAAATGCTCATGGGTATTTTCCTCCGTTGATCAATATTTGTCATCGTCTAAAACGATGGTTCTCTTGGGTGGTGCGCTCTCGGTCTTGACCGGTTCTGCCGGGGTCTTTGCTTCCGGTTTTGCCGCCGGTGAAGCAGGTTTCTCCGCTGCGGGTATGTCGGCAGGGGCTTTTACCTCCGGCTTGTTTTCCTTTGCGGGAGCGGGCTTTTCAGCAGGTTTCACGGGTTTCTCCGTCTTATCAGACGCGGTTTTCTTTGCAGACTTCGGCTTTGCCGGTTTCTCAGACTTTTCAGCCTTATCCGCCTTCTCAACGGGCTTCTCGGTAGGCTTTTCAGCGGGAGCTTCTGTCTTGGTCTCTGCGGGAACTACCGGGGCTGCGGGAGCTGCCGCTACTTCCGGCTTGTTCTCCATTGAGGGAGCTTCCGGCTTTGCCTCTGCGACATTTCCGGTGGGTCTTGGTTTTTTTCTCCGTCTGCCGGGAGGCGAAACCTTGAAGTTCTGCACCAGCTCAAGCAGCACCTTTGCCTGTGCGGAAAGCTCCTCTGCGGAGGCAGCGCATTCTGTGGTAGAACCGCTGGTCATCTGCACCGAATTGGAGATCTGATCCATTCCCACAAGTATCTGCTTTACGCTGTCAGCCTGTTCCTGCGAAGCTGCGGCGATCTGGTCGATCACCTGCGCGGTATCGTCGGTTTCCGCTACGATCTTCTTCAGCATTTTCGCGGTCGCGTTCGCCATGACTGTGCCGTTTTCCACCGCAACAAGCGCGGTCTTGATAAGGGAGGTGGTGTTCTTCGCAGCTTCCGCGGTCTTTCCGGCAAGCTGTCCGACCTCTCCCGCAACAACTGCGAAGCCCTTTCCAGCTTCACCGGCTCTTGCGGCTTCAATAGACGCATTAAGGGACAGGATATTCGTCTGGAATGAGATATCCTCGATAGTTTTTATGATGTTCGCGATCTGGGCGGAGGTCTCGTTTATCTCCTCCATTGCGCGTACCATGTCGTTCATTTTTACGTTGCCCTCGTCCACGATAGCGCGGCAGTCGTCGGCAAGCTCCTTCGCCTTTGCAGCGCTCTCGGCGTTGGCAGTGATGTTGGAGGATATCTCCACAACAGAGGCGTTCAGTTCCTCAACGGTAGCCGCCTGTTCAGTCGCCGCCTGCGACAGCGTGGTGGAGTTCTCGCTCATTCTTGCCGAACCGTCGGAAACCAGCCTGCTGGACGCCTCTATCTGGCGTACAACGTTGCTGGTGCTGTTGATTATGCCAAGAAGCGCGTCCCTTATCGGGATATAGTCGCCGATATAATCCGCTTCCGGCTCGGCGGTGAGATCCTCCGCGGCGATCTTCGCGGCAACGCTCTTGATGTCGCCGATGATATTCTCGGTGTAGTCCGCCATTGAGTTTACAGCCTCCGCAAGGGTCTGTATCTCGTCGCCGGTATGTACCTCTACGCTACCGGAGGAAAGGTTTCCTGCCGCCATGTCAAGTATCTTGCTGTTCACCGACTCCAGCGGAACGATGATCCGCTTTACGAACCTGCGGATAATTATCGCGCCGACTACGAAAGCAACAGCCGTAGAACCTATCATTATCAGAAGCGCCTGCGTGGAGCTGCTGTTGAACTCGCTGGAGTCGCAGATAACGAGCGCTGTCCAGTCTGTGCCGGCAACCTGCGTTGCGTAAAGTATCCGGGACTTGCCGCCTATCGACGCGCTCTGGATCCGGCTGCTGTCAAGGTACTTCGCGATGTCCTCGGCTGCGAGAGTTCCGTTCACCGCCGCAAGGATAGAACCGGAGCTGTTCACCAGATAAAACTCGGTGGTGTCGGCGATGTGCATGGTGCTGATGACCTCCGCCAGCCAGTCGGTGTTGGTGGTTATAGAAGCCACACCTTTGGCAAACGCCGCCGTGATCACGATATACCCGTCAGAGTTCGTGGTGACTCCGGGGGCGCTTGTGGAACGGGTGTTGATCTCTACGATAGAGGGGTCGGTCGCAATGATGTTGTTCGCCTGCGCGGTGGTTCCGTCAAGCACCGCGATAAGGCTTGTGTAATGCGACACGGTGGAGCTTACAAGATTTGAAGCCGCCGAAACTCTTTCCATCATTGAGTTATTCATATCGTTCTGGCTCTGCTTGTTAAGACACACCATTCCGGTTATCCCGGCGGATAGTATGCCGTAAGCCAGCACGAGCATTACCGCCAGCGTTATCCTCGTGCCAAGTGACTTTTTCTTTTTCATAAGAATGACCTCGCTTCGGGTGTATTGATATTATTTTTATTCTAGCACAATTTTGCCAAAATGTCAACCGATTTCCGGTGGATTTTCGTGTAAATTTTACATTACAGTATGACTATCAGCCGGTGTCGGGTTGCCAAAAATCACCCTATCAAACCCTTGACCGCCTGCGGCAGCTCTGCCAGAGCACCTATCTCCGGCACCTCACGGTTCATTGAGCCAAAGCCGTATGCCGCGCGGATAAACGGCACCTCCGCGAAGTCCGCCGAGTCAAGGTCGCCTTGGGTATCACCGACATAGACCGCGCTGTCCACCGCGTTTCGCCGGATAACCAGCCGGATATTCTCCCCCTTTGAAAGCCCCGTGCCGCCGGCGCTCTCGAAATCGTCGAACAAGTCCCCCATGCCGGAATATTCCAGAAAACACTGAATATATCCGTCCTGACAGTTGCTGACTATTATCAACAGATATTCCCGGCGGAGCAGCTCCAGCGTTTCGCGGAGTTTCGGGTAAAGCACGCCGCCGTGCTGTGCGATGTACTCCTGCTCAAACCTCACGCACTCTCTCATTATCTCCATGCGGCCCGGCTCCGGGACGTCTGGCAGCGCCATTGCCGCTATAACGT
The DNA here is from genome assembly GCA_945873955.1 of uncultured Clostridia bacterium. Classification (GTDB taxonomy): domain Bacteria; phylum Bacillota; class Clostridia; order Oscillospirales; family Ruminococcaceae; genus CAG-115. Next base: position 4,402 of record CAMCFA010000015.1, read on the forward strand.
CCAGCGTTTTGCCCATGAAGCCGTGCATATCCTCAATGGTTATCCGGCGGGTGATGTCCGAGTGCTTCTCCAGCACGATATTCCACGACTCTGCGCAGCTTTTGGAGCTGTCCCACAGCGTTCCGTCAAGGTCAAAGATAACTGCTTTTTTCATATACAAGGTGTTCCTTTCAATCATAATATATAAATTATACCTGCTTTCGGGAATTTTTGCAATACTATATATAATCTGCATAAAAATTTTATTTTTCCGCCCCATTTCATGGAATTGTTACCGCTTGAAACATCGGCGATATTATGTTATAATTGTATACAGGGAGATATCCCATACAGACAGAAGAACAAAAGCGAGGAATAATTATGATAAAGCTGATCGCAAGCGATATGGACGGCACTCTGCTGAACGACAGAAAAGAACTGCCCGCGGACTTTTTCGCGGTGCTTGACGAGCTGGTAAAGCGGGACATAAAATTCACCGTGGCAAGCGGGCGTACCTACGACGCGGTGGCGCACCTCTTTCCGGAGGAATACCGCGGCAAGCTGGACTTTATATGCGACAACGGTGCGAACGTTATCCACGAGGGCAGACAGGTGAGTCTCACGCCGCTTGACCGACAGACCTTTGAGCAGCTCATAAGAGCGTGCAGCGATATCGGCGGACTTCGGGTGCTGGTGTGCACTGCCAAGGGTACATATCACCTTGACGCAGACCCGGAATTCAATGAGGAGATCGCCAGATTCTACAAGAACCACTTCCCCTGCAAAAATCTGCTGGAGGTGGACGACACGATATACAAGCTGGCGGTGTGGGACAGCATGGGTACTCAGCAGCACGCAAAGCCCGCCATTGACGCGATATTTGGCGACCGGCTGAATGTTCAGGTGTCCGGACCGGTCTGGATGGACGTCATGGCTGCGGGAGTCAGCAAGGGCAGCGCCCTCATGAAACTCGGCAAGATACTGAACATCAGCCCGGAGGACACTATGGCTTTCGGTGACTACTACAACGACATGGATATGCTGCGCTATGCCCGCTGGAGCTTCGCTATGGAAAACGGCAGCCCGGACGTAAAAAAAGCCGCCGGCTTCCTCGCCCGGAGCAACAACGACAGCGGAGTCACCCGCGCTATAAGACAGTACGCATTACAGGAGCAGACAGAATGAATATACAGATATTCGGGAAAGCAAAGTGCTTCGACACAAAGAAAGCAGAGAGATATTTCAAGGAAAGAGGAATAAAATATCAGTATATCGATATTCTTTCCAAAGGACTGAGCCGCGGGGAGCTGGACAGCGTTGTCCGGGCACTGGGCGGAGGTATCGACTCGGTGATAGACGAGAACTCAAAGGACTACGCCGAAATAAAGTACCTTCTTGACAGCGCCAAGCCGGATAAGCTGGCGGAAAACCCAAAGCTCTACAAGACCCCGATAGTCCGCAACGGCAGGCAGGCTACCACCGGCTACTGCCCGGACGTCTGGAAAAACTGGGAGTAATTTATGCAGATAGCAGTTTTAGTTATTTTAGTAGTTTTGTCGGCGTTCTTTTCCGCCACGGAAACAGCGCTGAACAGCGTGAACAAGATACGCCTTAAAAGCATGGCTGAAAACGGCAGCCACGCGGCGGAGCGCACTCTTAACATACTCAACAAGTACGACAAGGCTCTGACCACTATCCTTATCGGAAACAACATCGTGAACATTGCCACCTCCTCTATTGCTACGATACTTGCGATAAGTATCGTGGGGGAACAGTACGGCTCGCTGGTTTCTACTATCGTCACCACCGTCGTGGTGCTGATATTCGGCGAGGTATTGCCAAAGAGCATTGCAAAGGACTTCGCGGAGCCGTTCTGCATGTTCGCTTCGGCGATAATTTCGTTTCTGATGACTATTTTCACGCCGTTCTCGGCGCTGTTCCTGCTGCTGAAAAAGGGAGTGTCAAAGCTATTTCACCGCAGGGAGTCCGTCAGCATGACCGAGGAGGAACTTAAAGTCATGATCGACGAGATCGAGGACGAGGGCGTGCTTGAAACGCAGGAAAGCGACCTTGTGCGCAGCGCGCTTGAATTCGACGAGATCACCGTGGACGAGATAATCACCCCGCGGGTGCGTATAACCGCGGTGGAGATCACCGAGGACGTCAACGAGGTGCGCAGAAAGTTCTTGCAGGAGGAATACTCCCGCATGCCGGTGTACGAGCGCACTCTTGACAATATCGTGGGTATCATCACCGAAAAGGAGTTCTTCAAGCAGTACGAAAAGGGCGCGGATTTCACGATCAGCAGCATAATGCAGGAAACCCTGTACATTCCGCAAATGCAGAAGCTGTCGGAGGTGTTCCGCACCATGCAGAAGCAGAAATGCCACCTCAGCGTGGTGCTGGATCAGCACGGCGGAACGCTGGGTATCGTCACCATGGAGGATATCCTAGAGGAGCTGGTAGGCGAGATCTGGGACGAAAGCGACGAGGTGAAATCCCCGGTAACGGTGGTCGGACATAATGTGTTCGAGGTGTACGGCGACGTTTCGCTGAACTCACTGCGGCGCTTCTTTACCGCGCGGGATATCCCGGCGGAGCTTGAAAGCGAGGCGCACACCGTCGCCGGGTGGGTGCTGGGATTGTTCGGCAGGATACCCAAAAGCGGCGACGTTACAGAAACCGAGGACTTCACTGTTACCGTACTTGAAGCCGCGGAGCTTCGGGTAAACAGAGTACGAATAGAAGTGAAAGAAAAGAAAGACGAGGAATAGCACATGCTGGAATTCAGATACGACACTCAGCTCCTCATTGACGGCGAAAACCTTGACGAGGACGCGATCAACGACTACATCAGAGAGAATTTCAAGGGCGACAGCCTGCTTGCGGTGGGCGACGAGGAGCTTATCAAGATACACTACCACACCAACGAGCCGTGGAAAGTTCTGGAATACTGCGCGACGCTGGGCGAAATATACGATATCGTGGTAGAGGACATGGACAGGCAGTCCCGCGGACTAAAGGGCTGACAGGAAGGACATCATGAAAACAGTAATTACAGACAACAGTCTTTGCACCCTGCCGATAGACGAGCATGCAAAGCCGGAGCACATCTACAAATACATACAGGCGCTGGCGGAGACCGGCGTGAAATATGTCGAGATAGACTTCCGCACGGTGATGAAAATGCACGAGCTGCCGGACGGGATAGGATATATATTCCGGCTGGGCGACCCCATGTTCCGGGAGCTGACCTCGGTGTTTGATTTCAGCTATGTACTGGTGACTATACACGACCTGAAAGAGGAAATAAACGTCGGCAATACCCCGGTGATCATGGAATTCCCGGCGCTGCGGGGAGTTTCAAGGCAGCTCCTGCGGCTGGCGCAGGGGCAGATATCCGGTCCTATCTCTATGATAAGACTGAGGGGCAGCTACCCCGTCATGGAGGACAACGAGGTCGCACAAATGGTGTGGCATGCGAAGAACGCCGTCACCGTGCCGATAGACCTCTGTCCCATGAACGGCAAGAAAGCCGCTCTCGACCTCGCGATAAAGTCCTCAAAAGCCGGTGTGGACTGCCTTACTATGTGCATGGGCAGGGCGAAAAACTACGCTTCTATTGAGGACTACCTGTTCGCGCTGATGACTATCCACGACGTTCTGCCGAAGGAGTTCAGCCTGTCCGCAATGTGCAGGGCTGAGATATACCACCGGCTTGTTTTCGGTGAGCGCAGCACCAACTGCATAACCGACATCATGAAGCTGATAGACTACGATATACAGAACCTTATCAATGCAGACACCGGCGAGCGGGTCAAGCTGCGGGTGACTCTCAAGGACAAAATGCTGCTGAAGCACACCTACGTCACCGCACTCCAGAAATTCGCCGAGGAGGAAGATATCCCGGAGGACATTGCCGCCGATATTTTCGACGCGATAGACCATTTCGACAGCAACTGCTTCAACCCGGAGCTTATCAACTCCCCGAAGAACAAGATACTTAACTGAGCACAAGCAAAGGCTGCCGCGATATTCGCAGCAGCCTGAAAGTGTTTTGAGAAATTCACAGTCCGAAGCTGACCGAAAGGGCGTTGTTCACCTGCGACATAGCGTCGCTGTCAAGCTCGCCCATGCGCTCCTTCAGCCGCCTTTTATCCAATGTACGAACCTGTTCCAGAAGCACTATGGAGTCCTTCGCAAGCCCACAGGAAGCGGCATTCAGCGAAATATGTGTCGGCAGCTTTGATTTGTCCTTCTGGCTTGTGATAGCCGCTGCTATCACCGTGGGGCTGTGCTTGTTCCCGATGTCGTTCTGCACGATCAGAACGGGTCTAACACCGCCCTGCTCTGAGCCGACTACCGGGCTGAGATCAGCATAATATATTTCTCCTCGTTTTACCTGCATTTAACGATCATTCCTTTCATATTCATTCCGCCTGATGTACAGGTCATCTGTGTATTCATATTATTGCCTGCTGCGGTGAAGTTATACAAGAGAAACGCTGAATAAATTACGCTTCGCTTATTTCAGTGCTGCCCAAGGGAAACGCTGATTAAACCAAATTCGCCCCGCTCAAACCCGCATACTCGCGCGGCTGAATTTGGTACGCTTCGCTTTAATCAGCGTGTCCCAAGCAATATCCACAAAAACCGGAAGCTCCGGTGTTATATTTTATTCCAGTTATAATATAAGAGTTACAGCAAACAGGGAGGTAAAACATGCCGGAAATGACATGGGACAGGCTTCTGTCCCCGAAAAGAAGCCGCGATATAGTCAGTCCCCGCCCCGGCGACGTGCGCTCAGAATTCGCGAAGGATTACCACCGGATACTCAGCAGCCCGTCTTTCCGAAGGCTTCAGGACAAAACGCAGGTGTTCCCGCTGGACAGAGGGGATTTCGTACGGACAAGGCTCACCCACTCGCTGGAGGTGTCCTCCTTTGCCGGGTCTATCGGCGACACGGCTTTCACCGGGCTGATGAAAACTCACCCGGAGATAACCCCGCAGGTACGGCAGGACTGCATTGAAATTCTGCGCTGCTCCGGGCTTATCCACGATATCGGGAATCCGCCATTCGGGCATTTCGGCGAGAACACTATCCGCCAGTGGTTCGGGGAGCATTTCGGCGAGCTGAGCTTCAAAGGCAGACCGGCGAAAGAGCTTCTCACGGAACAGATGATAGGCGACTTCCTGCACTTTGAGGGCAACGCGCAGGCGCTTCGTGTGCTGACCAAACTGCATGTCCTTATAGACATCGGCAACGGCATGAACCTCACCTACGCGCTGCTGAACACTATAATAAAGTACCCCGTTTCCTCCCTGAATATCAACAAGAAAAGCGGGAATATCAAGGACAAAAAAATGGGGTACTTCACTGCGGAGCAGCAGATATTTGAGGACGTGACCCGCTCCACCGGGGCGGTCGGCTGCCGCTATCCGCTGACGTTCCTGCTGGAAAGCGCCGACGACATTGCCTACAAGACCGCGGATATCGAGGACGCGGCGGTAAAAAAGCTCATCTCCTACAACCAGCTTCTTGAGGAGATAAGCAGCAGGAAATACCTTGAACGCTGCGAAAACGAGCAGGAGCGGACAGCGCTGAACTCCGCGGCGGAGAATTTACGGCACTGCCTTGACTCCGCGCAGAATCGCGGGCTTCCGCTGGCAGAAAAGAAAGCGGTGCAGCGCTGGGTCGTGAATCTTCAAAGCACGCTTATTTACGCGGTTTCCGACGCGTTTTCGGAGAATTACGACGCTATTATGAACGGGACATTCACCCGGGAGCTGCTGGCGGCTTCCCCGGTGCAGGTGCTGGCGGACGCACTCAGCGATATCGCGTACAGATACGCGTTCCAGTCGCCGGGGGTGCTCAAGACCGAGCTTTCCGCCTGCGCCATGATGAACCTCCTGCTGGACAGCATAACCGGCGCGGCGCTGCGCTTCGGCACTGACGAGCAGCGTATCACCGACAGCAACCTTATGTCCCTGCTTCCGGAGGAATTCCTCATGGTTTGCCGGAAAAGCTGCGAGGGAAAAAGCAACGCTGAGCAGGCGTACCTCCGGCTGCTGCTGGCAACAGACTGCGTATGCAGCATGACCGACGGCTACGCAAGGGAGCTGTTCCGCACGCTGAGCGGCATTGAGTCGTGAATTAAGGACACGCTGATTAAAGCGAAGCGTATCAAATTCAGCCGCATGAGTATGCGCGTTTGAACGGGGCGAATTAGATTTAATCAGCGTTTCCTTAACTATTGACATTCAGCAAGTTTGTATGGTATTATATAGGAAAGGTCAGTGAATATCTGAACAGTAAGTTTCACAGCGGAGGGGACAGCAATGGAGAACGAAACTAACGAAATACAAGCAATCAGAAAAACAAACGAAAAAGACGCAAAGATCCAGTCCCGCCGCGGCAGCTTCCGTGTCGGGTACAACAACGAGAGCCGGCTCATCATTTTCTGCGCTGTCGGGGCGCTCCTCTGCCTGTGCATGTTCGTGGTGGGGCTGGTGCTGTTCGGCGCGCCGGACAGCTTTCTGGACTTCATGGGCGGGGTGTTCTGGGTGATACCGGCGGTGGTATGCCTTGTGCTTATCCCGGTCATAATCTACGGCAGGAACTGCTCCTACTACGCCGGAGATAAGGAAATGGAGATAATATCCCCCCGCGGGAGCGACTACCTCTATTACAGCGAGATCTCAGAGGTGATATACAAGCCCATGACGCTGTTCAAGAAACGGCGGGGCTATCTTGTCACGGTGGTGACAGGGGTGAGGGATTTCACGTTCCGCTACCTTATCGACAGCGGCTCTGAGCTGACCGAACCGAAGCACACGCCGTTCTTCCTGCTGGAACTGAACGCAGGTCTGAAAGAACAGGAGCAGGCTAACCCGGAATTCGCCGCGGCGGTAATGGCGCAGTTCGCAGTAATGCAGGAAAAGCAGGAGGACAGGCTTTCCAAAAAGCGCAAAAAGAAAACATGGGAGAACCTGTTCGACGATAAATAATACTAATAACCATTTAAATTCAGGAAACCTTTGCAGAAATCCAGCACCGCTATCGTCGTCAAAGAAACTTGACGTACATACAGTACGCCTGCGTTTCTTTTCCTAGATATCGGTACTGTCTTTCCGCAAATCTTTTCCTTCGTTCAAACGGTTATTAGTATAAAAATCAGCCTAAGAAGAACTCACGTTCCTCTTAGGCTGTTTTTATATGTAATTTTAGTGCTTTCTCATGTAGATGAACAGCCCCCACTGCCCCGCCGAAAGCAGCGCCAGCAGCACGGAAATTATCACCTGCGCGGGTCCCCATGAGTTCATCAGCAGAATGATGATAACGGTAGCCAGCGTTAATATCACGGCGTTGCGCAGGAACACCTTTGAATTTCTATTCATAGGCTTACTTGCTCTGGATACGCTTTGCCATGACGGTGTTTTTCATCAGCATTGCGATAGTCATAGGACCTACCCCGCCGGGAACAGGGGTTATCCAGGAGGCTTTCTCGGCGCACTCGTCAAACACACAGTCGCCGCAGAGCTTTCCCTCGGCGCTGCGGTTGATACCCACGTCTATGACTACCGCGCCGGGCTTCACCATGTCCCCGGTGACGAACCCTGCCTTGCCTACCGCGGCTACCAGAATGTCCGCGCGGCGGCATACCTCGGCAAGATTCTTAGTGCGGGAATGGCATACCGTGACTGTGCCGTTCTCATGCAGCAGAAGCATTGCCATAGGCTTGCCCACGATATTAGAGCGCCCTATTACCACGCACTCCTTGCCGGAAACCTCGATACCGGTGCTGTGGATAAGCTCCATGCAGCCCGCCGGGGTACAGGGCAGGAACGCGTAGTTCCCTATCATTATCTTACCGACATTGGAAGCGGAGAACGCGTCCACGTCCTTCAGCGGGGAAATACGGGCAATGACCGCCTCCTCGTTGAGGTGCTTCGGCAGCGGGAGCTGCACCAGTATGCCGTTCACCTTGTCGTCCTCGTTCAGCGTGTCGATAAGCTCCATGAGCTGCGCTTCGGTGGTCTCCGCCGGGAGCGCATATTCGTAGCTCTTTATCCCGCAGACCTCGCACGCCTTTTTCTTGTTGTTGACGTACACCCGGCTCGCCGGGTCGTCCCCGACGATCACCACCGCCAGCCCGATATCCAGACCGTCGTGCTGGATCTCCAGCCGGATCTCCTCCTTTACCCTCGCGGATACTGCCTTGCCGTCAATTATCTGTGCTGCCATGTTTATTCCTCGCTTTCACTGCTTTCTTTGATCTCACTGTCGTCTGTGTTTTCGTCCGTTTCCGGAGCGGTTTCCTCCGCGGGAGCTTCGCTTTCCGGCTCGTCGGTTTCTTCCGGCTCTGCGCCGTCAAGGGTTATCTCGTCTGCGTCCTCGGCAAGTATGCTGGGAGCCTCCTTTTCCTCTTTCTTTTCAGTCTTTTTGCGGGCGCACTCCTCTGCCGCCTTGTCCTGCTCCTGTAATTCACGGCAGGCGTCAGAGTTAACATACAGTGGTATCTGCTTCTTTTCGGCGAGTATCTTGAACACGATCACCAACGCAGTTCCCACAATGAACGAAGCCGCCGCCACAAGCTGGGAAACCCTGAACTGCCCTATCATAAGGCTGTCGGTGCGAAGTCCCTCTATCCAAGCTCTGCCAAGACCGTACCACGCGGCGTACAGCAGCGCGATCTCGCCGTCGAAGGTGCGCAGCTTCTTTGAGTAGAAATGCAGCGCGATAAAGCCCACCAGACACCATACGCTCTCATACAGGAAGCAGGGGTGTACCAGCGTGCCTGCGTCGAAGCCGCTCCTGCGGATAATATCGGTGCTTGTCATGCCGAAGATCCAGTCCGGGCTGCACGCCGCGCCGAATGCCTCCTGATTGATGAAGTTGCCCCAGCGCCCTATGCACTGCCCGATAAGGAAGCCCATTGCGGCAAGGTCAGCCATGGCGCGGAAGTTCACCTTGCGCACCCTGCACGCAATGAATCCGCACAGGAAGCCGCCGATAATGCCGCCGTAAATCGCAAGACCGCCGTCCCTTATCGTCGTGAAGGTGGTGATGAAGTCAAAGCTCATGCCGGAGTTGGGGTCAAGGGTCTGGAACACGCAGTAGTAAATTCTAGCCCCTAAGAACCCTCCGATAAGCGCCACGAACACAACGTCGAACATTCTGTCCTTATTCAGACCGAAGTCCTTTGCGCGGTGCATTGCGTATAAATACGCCAAAACAACGCCCAGCGTTATCAGCACGCCGTACCAGTAGATCTTTATCCCGAACAGCTCGAAGCCCTGATAGTAGCTCAGCGTGATACCGCCGAACAGGTTCGGGAAAGTCAGCTCCACCTCCGGAAAGGCGGAAGCCGTTGAAATAAGTGAAGAAACCATTGTTATTCCTCCGTGGGATTTATGATAGAAATGCAGTAGTTGCTTTCGTCAAAGCTCATGAGCCGTTCCAGCATACCGTCGTAGCCGGCGTTCGCCGCAAGTTCCGCGTAATCGAACGCAGATGTGCCGGTCAGCGCCGCGTCTGAGAGATTCTGCGCAACGCTTTCGACGTTGTTGTACATGCGAATGTTGTCGCCGTAGAGGTACTTCTTCGCCCGCAGGAACGCCTCCTTTGACGGGGGGCAGCTTTTCAGCCGCCGGTACTCTCTGCATACCTCCTCGGCTACCCTGTCCGGCTCGTCCGATTCGCCGTAGATACCCGGGATAAAGAAGCCCCTGCCCATCATTATGCTGCTTTCAAAGGTTTCGTTTATCAGACCGCTGTCCCTCATGCGGCGGTAGAACTCGGTGCTTGCGCCGACTGCGGTGTCGTTCATCAGCGTGCGGTAGATGTACTCCTCCGTCATCTTTCCGCCGGGATACGCCGGGGATTTGAAGCCCATTGCAAACGTAGTCTTGCCAAGCGGCATGGACATCTCCATTCGGCGGGTGATCACCTGCGGCGGTTCTTCATCAATAATATGCCGCATGTTCACCGCTCTGCCCGGTTTCAGGCAGCGCTCGCAGACCTCTATCGCGCTTTCCAGGTCGAAATTTCCCGCAATGCACAGGTACATGTTCGACGGATTGTAGAACGCCTCGTACACGTCGTACAGCAGCTTGTCGGTTATCTTCGCTATGCTTTCGGGAGAGCCGGCGATGTCGTTTCTCACCGGGCTGCTGCGGAACATTCCCTTGTACAGCTCCATGCAGACCCGCCAGCCGGGGCTGTCGAGATACATGGTGATCTCCTGCGTGATTATCCCGCGCTCCTTTTCTACGTTCTCCGGCGTGAAATAGGGGCTTTGCACAAAGTCCAGCAGTATTTCAAGGTTCTTCTCAAAATTGGAGGAACAGCTAAAATAATACCGCGTGCTGTCGTAGGAAGTCCCTGCGTTGCAGGAGGCTCCTGTTTCCGCGAAGCGCTCGAACGCTTCCTTTTCCGGGGACTCGAACAGCTTGTGCTCCAGATAATGCGCCGTGCCGTCGGGAATGTATATCGGACTGCCGCCGTCAATGCTGTAACAGTTGTCCACAGAGCCGAACTTCACCGAAAACTGAGCCGTCACCGTGGAATACCCCGCCATGGGATAAAGCAGCACCGTCACCCCGCTGCTGTGGGTGTATTTATAATATCTCTCGCCAAGTCTTGCGCTGACTATTTCTTCCAGCATTACTGCACCTCCTCAGTGGAAAGGGTGTATACCGTGTCCAGCGAATACAGCCGGCAAGCCTCCATAACGCGCTGGGCGGTCACCTGCTGAACTCCCTCGGCAAACTGCTCCGGGGTGAGCATTTCCGGGTCGGTTATCTGTGAGGAATACCAGCTTGATATCGCCCCAGCGGAATCGTACACCGCCCGCGCATTCTCGGTAAGCTCCAGCCTGGCATGCTCCAGCTCCTCGTCGGTCACGCCTTTCATGCAGATATTCATGAACTCGGACATCACCGCGCGCTCGGTCTTGGCAAGATTCGCCGCGTCAACGCCTGCGTATACGGTGATAGTTTTCTTGAACCGGTTGGAATAGCTGCTGCAATAATAGCACAGCGACTGCTTCTCGCGGATATTGGTGAAGAACCGTGAGGTGGTCATTCCGCCCAGAATAAGCGACAGTATCGCCCCGGCGTAACGGTCTTTCAGTTCCGGCGCTTTGAAGTACATGCGCAGGATAGACTGCTGCATTGGCATATTTTCGGTGACGCGGTATACGTCTGTTTTTAGCTTGCTTACCTTCGGCGACAGGGTGAAGATCCCGCTGCGGTAAAGTCCGCCCAGCCGCTCCCGGAACACTCTCTCACTGGCGGTGAACTCGCTGCACCCGGCGCAGAATATCTCTATCCTGCCCTGCTCCAGCATGCTTTTCCACGCTCTGTACGCAGACTGGGGAGTTACCGCCCGCGCCTGCTCAACAGTGCCGTTCACCGGAAGTCCGCAGGGTTCGCCGGGGAACGCAGCCATTGCGCCCTGCTGCGCCGCGTAGCTGCGCTTGTCGCCCTTTACGCTCTCGATAGCGTCGATAAGCTCCTGCCGCATGATGTCCACCGCCGCAGGCTCGAAGCCGTCGCCGTCGGTCTTGGGGTCAAGCAGGCAGTCCAGCAGAAGCTGGCAGCACTCCTCCTCCAGACGCTCGCCGTCCAGCGTGTAGCGGTCGTCAATGCAGCTTATGCTGAACGTCATGGAACGGCTGTCGAAGTTGCAGGAGAGGCTGTCCGACACGGCAGCGCCGTACAGGTCGGAGTACTTCTCGGTAAGCCGGGTGAGGTTGGGGTACTTCCGGCAGCTATCTGTGAGAATGTACGGCAGTATCGCAAAGTCGCCGCGGCGATCCTCTGTGAATTCCGTGTAGAATGTTATTGCAATGCGGTTTGTCTTGAATCGTCCGTCGGTTATCTTGGAGAAATATATACCGTCGGAAAGTTGTTTTCTATCTAAAATTTTGATTACCTCCTTTAAGTATAAATTGTAATTTATAAACTATATTTTGAGTATGAATAATACAATTCATTAGCGAATTCTTTTAAGAATGTTTGGTCAAATGAATTGCTGAAAAAAATCTCGTTTTCTTTTAGAATATCACATAAATATCCTTTAACAAGTATGTGTCCGTTTTTACTTGAAGAAAATGATATGTATTTGTGATATCCGTATGGTTCTTGAATTATTGCTGATCCACTTAAATTATCATATATAGTTTTCAAATTTGTTGAGAACAAAACAAATTGCTTAACATCTATATCCATATCGGAAACAGCAGAAAAACCATCGCTTGCTACGTATACAGACATAGCAGTGTTGGAAGGATACATAATATCTTCTTCAAAGATTTCAAGTTCCAATGATATAGAAAAGTCGTTTGTATTTAAGGTGTGCTTCGCCATTTCATATCGCTCCTTAAAATTCCGATTTACAACATAATACTTTATAATTATATCACATCTTGTTTCGTTTTTCCACCCCCTTTATGTGAAAATTAGTAAAAAAAAAGACCCTTGCGGGTCCGGCGCAGATAACTGCCAAGTAAAATGATAATTATGTGTAGAACAAAAGAAAGGAGACAACTAAACAAAACAAATGAACGGAGATTATGAACTCTGACCATTTATTTGTCTATATTATACCGTGAATTAGCGGATTTGTCAATAACTTTTTGGCAATTTAATATAATTCGTGCAAATCACACAAAAATGACTTCTTATCTTTGATAGACATTTAGTGTTTTAAATACAATAATGTATTTTTCTGGTATTTATCGGCGTATTTTTACCGTGAAAACAGCCAATGCGGCTCTGCGGCATTGCCTATATTCTGTGCGAATGTCACAAAGCCGCCGCTAAGATACTCCCGGAGAGGGTCACGCGTGCTCCGGCGAGGTGGTGTCCCGGAACAGCAGTGATATGCACCACGCCGCCGAAAGCGCCACCAAAATATAGACGATACGGCTGATAACAGCGCCCTGTCCGCCGAAGAGCCACGCCACGAGGTCAAAGCTGAAAATACCTACAAGACCCCAGTTCAGCCCGCCGATTATCAGCAGCGTGAGCGCCAGCTTATCTATCCACATATTGTTTCCACCTTTCATCTTCCTGCGGAACTACGTTCAGCAGAGGTTTGCCGCGCCGGTCGTGCGGCGCATATCTAGTATTCGCATATTTCCCGGCGATATTACAGCCGGGACATTCCATTTTATGCCTGTTTCTGGTTCTATATCAAACATCTTGTGCCATTCTACACAAGCAAGACAATAGTTGTCCTGCATAAATAACGCCCCAACAATTATTGTTAAAAACTATGCTAAAATATGCACAAAAAATCGCCGTGAAATTACAGATTTTTCACAAAATTTTGAATTATGCAAAAAAACGCTTTCATTTAGCAGTCTTTTGTGATAGAATATATATTAAGAAATATTATGTTCATTATGGGTGCATAATCTCATTCAAGGTGTGCCAATAATACAGCGAGAGGGGAATTGTATGTCACAGATAATTGCGGTAACGGCAGGCAAGGGCGGTACCGGTAAATCCACCACATCTGCTAACGTGGCTACGGCGCTTGCGGCGCTGGGCAAAAAAACTCTGGTAGTCGAGCTGGACTTCGGTCTGAGATGTCTTGATATCATGCTTGGTATCAAGGACAAGGTAAAGCACGATATCGGCGAATACCTTGAGGGTAAAATAGATATCCTCACCGCGACCACAAAGGTCGACCGGGTGGATAACCTCTATCTTGTCTGCGCGACCAGAAACCCGTTTATCGATATCAACCCCGAAAAGATAATGGAAGTCTGCGAGGAAATGCGCAAGCACTTTGATTACATAATCATGGACACCGCCGGTATCGGCAGCTCCGTGTTCAGCGTGATCAAGGCTGCGGAGCTTATCCTTATGGTAACCACCCCGGATACCGTGTGCGTACGCGACGGCGCTATCCTGTCCGACTTCCTTTATGTCAAGAACTGCACCAACCAGCGTCTTGTCATCAATAAGGTCAGCCCCAACTTCAAGGACGAGGATATCCTCTACGACCTTGACGAGGTAATGGACAACGTCGGTATACCGCTTATCGGCGTAGTTCCGGAGGATATGAACATCAAAATCTGCGGAGCAAAGGGACAGCCCCTGCCGCCGAGCTGCGGCGGAGCAAAGGCTTACGCAGCTATCGCAAGACGTATACTTGGTGAGGAAGTTCCGCTCACCATCAACATAAACTAAGGAGGGAGCAGTCTTGAATATAGCACTTATTGCTCACGATTCCAAAAAAGAGCTTATGGTTCAGTTCTGCATTGCATACTGCGGGATCCTCAGCCATCACGAAATACGCGCCACCGGCACCACCGGCAAGCTGGTAGCAGAGGCTACCGGGCTTCATATACAGCGATTCCTCAGCGGCTCTCAGGGCGGCGACCAGCAGCTTGCCTCCAGCATTTCCTGCAACGAGATCGACCTGCTGATCTTCTTCCGCGACCCGCTGAACGCGAAGTCCCACGAGCCTAACGACATCAATATCCTGCGTCTGTGCGACGTTCACAATATTCCCGTCGCGACTAATATCGCTACCGCCGAAGCGCTTATCCACGCGCTTGAACGCGGCGACCTCGACTGGCGCGAATATATGCGAAGCTGATTTACGACCGCTAATAATAAAGCCTGAGAAGATCATTCCTCTCAGGCTTTTCTTTTTGTACAAACAAGCTACTCCGCGCCCCGGAAATACAGCCCTCTGGTCAGCGCCCCGGAGGGCTTCCCGTTATTGAGGTACATATCCAGCACCGGCTTCAGTTCACGCTCGTCGGTGAATTTCAGCACGGCAAAGTCGAATTGCCGGAGCGCCTGTCCCCGGTCGCTCATTATGAGCCGGTCGGGGTTCAGCACCTCCACGGAGTTACCGCCGCACAGCACCGGCATTTCGTTGCCCCGGCGGTCAATGATAAACTTCCCACAGGGAGCGCCGGAACATTCCAGCGGGCTTACCCTGCCGCAGGGCTTCCCGCCGGAAACCGGGCAGCGCCGCATTATCATCAGCGGCAGTCTGCCATAGGCGATAATTCCCGTCGGTATCGGTGAATCTATCTGCGCAAGATGCGTCGCCGTCCCCTCAAAGGACAGCGTAACGTCCTCAAAGCCGAAGTCCGCGCACACCTCCGCCGAACGGCTGTTTATGACGTTCATTCTGTGACCGCCGTGCAGCGTGAAGCCCTCCTCCCGCAGCAGCAGCGCATGTCCCATGGTCTGAGCCATGCCGCGGGTGAATCCGGCTTTTCGCAGCTCAGAGAGCCGCTGCCGCACCTCGTCCTCGCAGTCTGCCAGCACGAACGGCGGCATGACAGCTATCCTATCCTTGCCGGGAGTTTCTGCGTTAAGCAGCCGCATGGGGGCGTATATCAGCGAAAACGGCAGCCGGAGCGCCTGTTCAAGCTGCTCGGCGGAGTACACCTCGCATCGCCATTCCAACGGGTTTCTGCTTCGGGAATGACATTCCGCCGGTGCAATATTCTTTACTCCGTAATGCGGCGTGTTTTCCGCAAGAAGCGCGCCGTCCAGCGCCGAAACCAGCTCCCGCCGCAGCGAATTCAGCGCGGACGCCGGAAGATTCAGCCCCTCGTCTACCTCCGCCGTGACCTTTCCCGCATAGAACTGCGTGCCGCCCAGCTTTGCCATTCGTCCGCACACGCTTTCGGCGGTAAGCGGAGCGTTCTGCGCAGGCTGGGGTATCTCACCGGAAACCTCCGCCGTGATGTCCCCGCATTTCCCGCATGCCGTTATCGGCTGCCCGCTGCGCAGCACAGTGTGGATATCAGCGCTGAACCTCGGCAGCTCGGACTTGTACAGCGCCTTTATGCCGTTCAGCGCCTTCGCGGAGTTCTCAACGTCCTCGCGGCTGCGTATACCCTGCATGTCCCGCATTTGCCCGGTGTAGTACTCGTCGGTAAGCCCGCTGCGGGAGAACACCCCCGCAAGCCTGTCGTAGTCGTAGTTCCCGCCGTGCAGCGACTTATAGCAGGAGTCCACCGCGCAGGCGATGTACTCCGGGCGCTTCATTCTGCCCTCGATTTTAAGGGACGATATGCCCATTTCTTCCAGCTCCGGCAGGTGAGGTATCAGCGAGCTGTCTTTCAGCGAAATGACGTTGTGCCGCTCCCCGCAGGAGAAATCCAGCCGGCAGGGCTGGGCGCAAAGTCCGCGGTTGCCGCTCCTGCCGCCGAAAATGCTGCTCATATAGCACTGTCCGCTTATCGAAACGCACAGCGCCCCATGCACGAACACCTCAAGCTCAATGTCGGAATTGTCGGCGATATGCCGTATTTCCTCCCGGGAAAGCTCCCGCCCGACCACCGCCCGGCAGAAACCCAGCTCCCCCGCCGCCTTAACGCCCGCAAGACTATTCAGCGACATCTGCGTAGAGGCGTGCCGCGGCAGCTCCGGGCAGACCTGCTTAGCAAGCTTCGCCGCGCCGAGATCCTGTATTATCAGCCCGTCCACGCCGCATTCTGCCGCTCTCCTCACGCACTCCGCGTAGTCCGGCAGCTCGCTGTCGTACACCAGCGTGTTGAGCGCCGCGTAGACCCTGACTCCCCGGCGGTGACATTCGACGCAGACCGTTTTTAAGTCCTCAACAGAAAAATTTTCGGCATTTTTGCGTGCCGAAAATTTCATTAAGCCAAGATAAACCGCGTCGGCGCCTGTGTTGAGCGCCGCCGCCAGATCTGAAATACCCCCAAGGGGCGCAAGAATTTCACTCATAGTGTAAGCTGACCGTCCTCCAGCATTTCGTTGAGCTGCTTGTTGAGGGAAGTGTTGGTCTTTTTCAGCTCCCTGACCTCCGCGAGGGCTTCGTTGAGCTGCTTTTTCAGCGTTTCAAGCTGCTTTGCCTGCTCCTCGTTCTGCTCCGCTGAGCCGTTGTTATCCTCCGCAGCCTGCTTCAATGCGGCATTTTCGCTCTCTATCTGGGAGTACTTCACACTCAGCTCCTCGAACTTACCTGCCTTTTCACGCAGCTCGGCAAGGTCGCCGCTCTGGGTTTTGAGCGTGGAATTCTCCTGCTCCAGCCCTGCGATATCGGAATGTACCTCCGCAAGTCTGCGTTCCAGTTCGCTGTTTTTTCCCTGCTCTGCGGCAAGGGACTTTTTCACCTCTGCAAGCTCTGCGGCGGCCTTCTCCGCTGCGGACAGCTTCTTTTCGAGGTCGGAGTTCCTGCCCTTTTCAGCGGAAAGCGACTGCTTTATCTCCGCAAGCTCTGCGGCGGCCTTCTCCGCTGCCGCCAGCTTCTTTTCAAGGTCGGCATTCCTGCCCTTTTCAGCGGAAAGCGACTGCTTCACCTCTGCAAGCTCGGCAGAGGTTTTCTCCGCTGCCGCCAGTTTCTTTTCAAGGTCGGCGGTCTTGGACTGCTCCGCGGCAAGGGACTTCTTCACGTTTTCAAGCTCCACGGCGCCGGCTTTCAGCTTCTCGCGGTCTTTTTCAAGGGTAGCCGCGCGCTCCTCTGAACGGCGGAGAGCCTCCTCGGTGTTTGCCGCCTTGTCCAGCTTTTCCTGCAGCTTTTTGTTCTCCTCGGTGACTGCGGACAGCTTATCCGCCTGCTTTTTCAGGTCGGCGTTCTGCGATGTAAGCTCGTTTATCTTCTTTTCCAGACCCTCGCTCTTTTCCCCGGCGGACTTCACCGTATCGGCGAGCTGGGCGTTTTTCTCACCGAGGGAGTTAATCTGCTCCTGCGCCTTTGAAAGCTCCTCCTTGGCAAAAGCGTTCTCCTCCGCACGGGAGTTGGCTTCGTTCAGAGTTTCGGTGAGCTGGGCGTTCTTGCCTTGAAGCTCCGAAAAGCTCTTCTGCAATGCAGCCAGAGCCTCGCTGTCCTTTTTGAGCGCCTTGTTCTCCTCGGCAAGCTGCCTGTTCTCGGCGAGCGCCTTTTCTCCCTGCTCCGCAGAGTTTTTGAGCGCAGCGTTGGACTTAGCAAGACTGTTTCTTTCAGCGGAAACGGTTTCCAGCTCTCCCAGCAGGTCAAGCACGGTGAAAACGCAGGCGTCGTCCTTCGACAGCGACATGCTGCGGCAGTATTCGGTTATGCGCCGGTCGGTCTCCTCCCCTTGACGGAGCAGCGCGGCGGCGTTATCGGTGCGGAGATTATAGGGCTTCCCACAAATCGTTACAGTGACCTTTTCGTTAAGCATTTTGGCGTGTTCCTTTCATGATTTTTTATTGAAACGTACTTTTACATAACGGATAATTCCCATATATTTATTATAGCTTAATTCCGCAGTTATTGCAAGACTTTTTTTAAAAATATTGCAGCCGGGTGGGACAATTGATGCTATCCCGAAAAATAGCCAAAAAAAAGTCCCGAAATGACGAATTTTTATGATAATAATATATTGCGCACGGCGCACAATAATGGTATAATTATAATTGTACTATTGTGTATATAGGGTATGTGCAATTCACACAAAGCATACTGTTAAACATCACTAAATATATTTTCGGAGGCAGCATTTATGTTTGGAATCAACAAGGACATCGGTATTGACTTAGGAACAGCGAACACGCTTGTATATATGCGCGGCAAGGGCATTATTATCCGCGAGCCGTCGGTAGTCGCAGTGGACAAGAAGCTCCAGTGCGTGCGCTACGTTGGCCAGGAAGCCAAGGACGTGATCGGACGCACCCCCGGCTCTATCGTTGCGGTAAGACCGCTGAAGGACGGCGTTATCGCGGACTTCGACATGACCTCCAGCATGCTGGAGCAGTTCATAAAGAAGGCGCTCAAGGGCAGAGGCAAGGCGAGAGTTATTATCTGCATTCCCTCCGGTGTTACCGAGGTAGAGCGCCGCGCCGTTAAGGAAGCCGCTCAGAACGCCGGCGCAAAGCGCGTTTCTATCATTGAGGAGCCTATGGCCGCCGCTATCGGCGCGGGACTTCCCGTTGCAGAGCCGGTAGGCAGCATGATCGTCGATATCGGCGGCGGCACCAGCGAGGTCGCTATAATCTCCCTCGGCGGTATCGTTACTGCGCGCTCCGTAAGGGTAGCAGGCGACGAGTTCGACTCCGCTATCATCAACTACATCAAGAAGAAATACAACCTGCTCATCGGTGAAAGAACCGCTGAGAACATCAAGGTCGGCATAGGCTCTGCATACAAGACCAGCGAAAACGAGCCGGTCATGGACATCAAGGGACGCAACCTGCTCAATGGTCTGCCGGAGAACATCACCGTCACCAGCGAGGAGATCCGCGAGGCAATTTCCGAGCCGCTGTCCCACGTTATCGACGCGATCAAGACCACCCTTGAAAAGACCCCCCCGGAGCTTGCGGCGGACATTATCGAGTCCGGCATTATGCTGGCGGGCGGCGGAGCGCTGCTGCGCGGTCTTGACCAGCTTATCCATGAGGAGACCGGTATGCCCGTAAAGATCGCAGAGCGCCCGCTTGACTGCGTTGCAGACGGCACCGGAAAGGTACTTGAGAACATCGACAAGCTGGAGGACGTACTCAGCGAGGACGAGAGCATTTATTGATCTAACGGCAGCTAGGAGCGGTTATGAAGGAGTTTTTCCACAGCGTCAGATTCAAGATAATTCTATGCATTGCGGCGCTGCTGCTGGGACTTATGACCTACGTTGCGGTGGCTGCCGGCACCCAGACGCTTCCCGAACAGGTGATAAACACTGTGACCTATCCCTTTGTGACGGCGGCGAACGCTATCTCAAACGGCGTGAACGGCTTTATCGACAAGCTGGTGAACGCTGATACCTACAAGTCGCAGAACGACGAGCTGCGCGAGCTTGTCACCCAGATGTACGAGCGCACCGCCGACTACGAGGAGCTTCAGAAGGAAAACGAGCAGCTCCGGCAAATGCTTGAACTCAAACAAAAGCACGAGGACTTCAAGTTCTCCGAGCCGTGCAGCATTATCGCGAGAAACGCGAACGACATTTACGGCGGCTTCACGATAAACCACGGAAGCAGCTCCGGTATCTCCCTAAACGACCCGATAATCACATCTGTGGGGCTTATCGGCAGGGTGACGGAGATCGCGCCGAACTACGCCAGAGTTTCCACGATACTTTCGCCGCAGGTGAACGTGGGCGTCTACACCATGCGCACCAAGACCACCGGCGTGCTGGAGAACGACATCTCCGCCGCCGACCAGAAGCAGTGCTTGATGAGCAACATCTTAAAGGACGCGGACATCACCCCCGGCGACGTAATTGTGACTTCCGGTCAGAGCGGTCTGTTCCCGGAGGGGCTTATCGTCGGCACAGTCAAGGAGGTCTACGACGACCCGAACGGGCTGTCCAAGCACGCGCTTATCGAGCCGTCTGAGGACTGCTTCAGCATTACCTCGGTGTATGCGGTGGTGGATTTCGACGGCAAGGGACTTTCTTTCGACGACGAACAAGAGTGATTAACGGTGCAGCTTCAACAGGCTGCACCTTTGCTGAAATTTTAAGGTACAACAATGGTAAAACGTATTTCCAGAGGTAAGACCTCCTACCGCGCCAGAACGCGCCGCGCAATGTTCCGCGCGTTTCTGAAATGGTTCTGCTACGCGGTGGTACTGCTGATATTCTATCTGTGGGAGGTCGCCCCGATGATCCGCGGCTGGTGTCCGCTGCTGATAATCCCGCTGGCGACTGCTGCTGCCATGCGCGAGGGCGAGCTTGCCGCCGGCGTTTTCGGGGTATTCTGCGGACTTATGCTGGACGTGGCAAGCGGCACGATACCCGGTTTCACCTCTCTGTGGCTGCTGCTTTGCTGCCCTATGATATCCCTGCTGTCAAGGTTCTGGCTGAAGTCCAACTGGCTTAGCCACCTTGTCATGAACACCGCAACAGTGCTGATCATCTGCGGAATGGATTTTCTGTTCCTGCACTGGGTGTGGGAGCGGGAAGCCTCCGGCATTTCATTCATGAGATCTCTGCTACCCGCCTACGCTTGGGCGATAGCCTTTTCTGTTCCGGTGTACTTCCTCGTGGTGTTCATCTCCAAGCTGTTCCGTCCGAAGGAGGAGCGCCGGCTTGAAGAAGCTGCCGCAGAAAGCGCCGCCGAGGAGGAGATCACCAAAGGCATTGAGAAATAGCAAGCCCGTATCAGTTTTTTCGGAGGAACAATGTCAAAGTTTTCAAATATACTTCGTTCTGCAATACTTGCGGCGCTGGTTATCGCAGCTTCATTCCTGTGCGGGCTGAGGCTGCTGGAGATACAGATTGCCGACGGCGGGAAGTATCTTGCCATGACCCAGAGCAGCCATACCTTTACCCAGCCTATCGAAGCGGCGCGGGGAAAGATTGCGGACAGCACCGGAAAGATACTTAACACGAACGAGCTGAATTGCAGTGTGAATCTGCAAAAATCCTACCTTGAAGCCGGCACGGAGAACGAGGTCATCTACCGTATCCTCACCGTGCTGATAAAGAACGGCGAGGAATGGAACGAATCCCTGCCGATAACCCGCACCCAGCCCTACCAGTTTGAAAAAGACCGCGAAAACGCTGTGGATTCCCTCAAAATACGCATGAAGCTAGGCGTTTACGCCACCGTTGAGAACTGCATGAACGCGCTGTACGAAACCTACGATATCTCCGACAAGTACGAGGAGCCTATGCGCCGCTACATTGCCGGGGTGCGCTATGAGATGTCCCTGAAGGATTTCAGCACCGAGAACAAGTTCGAGCTTGCCTCCGGGATATCCAGCGACACCGTGCTTGAGCTGAAAGAGCTGTCCTCCCTCATGTCGGGAATGGAAATATCCGAGGGCTGGAACAGGCTCTACCTTGACGGAACGACTGCGCCGCATATCCGCGGAACTGTGGGCGCGATATCCGCCGAGAAATACGCAGAGCTTAAAAGCTCCGGCTATAACATGAACGATATAATCGGCACCTCCGGGATTGAGCTGGCGCTGGAAAGCACCCTCCGGGGCGAACGCGGCGTCCGGGAGATCACCCGAAACAGCGACGGCATGAAGGTTTCCGACGAGATAATCCAAGAGCCGCAGTCCGGCAACTCTGTAATGCTGACTATCGACTCAAAATTCCAGAACATGGTGGAGCAGATCGTGCAGTACCAAATGGACTTCCTGCACTCCCCCTACTACACCACCGCAATGGACGCTACCCTCCGCGGCAACCAGACCGAGGTAGGCTCTGCGGTAGTGCTGAACGTTAAGGACGGCTCTGTGCTTGCTATGGTGACGCTCCCCAGCTACGACATCAACGACCTTGTGGAGAACTACGGCGCGGTGCTGAACGCTAAAAACTCGCCGCTGCTGAACCGCGCTATCAACGGTGAATACCGCCCCGGTTCGACCTTCAAGACGATAACCGCAACCGCAGGTCTTGCGGAGGGAGTTATTACCCCTTCGACTACGATCACCTGCAATCAAGTGTACACTTATTACGCCCCCAGTTTCACCCCGAAATGCACCGGATATCATGGCGCTATAACTGTTCAGTATGGTCTAAAGCACTCTTGCAACATCTTCTTCTATGAAACAGCCAGAAGAATGGGTATCGACCGGCTTGCGTACTGGGCTTCGCGCTTCGGCGTTGGGCAGGATCTAGGCTTTGAAATACCGATGTCCACCGGGCGCATGACTTCCCCGGAGATATTCGACAAGCTGGGTCTTGAATGGAACGCCAGCGATACTATCCAAGCCGGCATAGGGCAGTCGGAAACACTGCTCACGCCGCTTCACCTTGCTACGCAGGCTATGACTATCGCTAACAACGGCGTTCGCTACCGCCCGCATGTCGTCAAGGCGATATACAACTACGACTTCACCGAGCTTATCGAGGAGATCCAGCCGGAGATATTGGACGAAATGACCGGAATGGACGATATCTTCGCCGAGGTAAAGGCGGGCATGAAAAGGGTAAGCGAAAACGCGAACTTCCTGCTGGACGGTGGCTGGTACAACATCTACGACTACAAGGGTATCGGCAAGGAAAACGTCTGCACCAAAACCGGTACGCCGGAGGTCATTGCAATGACCCGGTTCAACTCCACGATAGTGGGCTTCTACCCCGCTGACGACCCAGAGATTGCGTTCGGCGTCTGCATGGAGAACAGCGAATACAGCCGACATATCGCCTGCAACATCATTTCCGCTTATGTCACCGGTGAATTCAACCCGGTTTACGACGAGGACGGCAACGCTATGTACCCGCTGGGCGAATCCAACAAGGCCAAGGGAAACGCTGATTAAATCAAATTCGCCCCGTTCAAACGAGCGTACTCACGCGGCTGAATTTGATACGCTGCGCTTTAATCAGCGTGTCCCTAAGGCGCAAAACGAAGCAAACACTGCTTCTTGAGAAAACAAATGCCGCATTTAAACAATGCGGCATTTTTATGCGGAATTCAGCGCCCGATCGCTTTATCCCGATATCCCGTCATTGGCTTTGCCTTTCGGCAGACGGTTTTTCTATCTCATTACTCCGTTAACGCGGCTTATAATTGAAGCTATTGCAAGACCTTGTTCTGCTTTTCGCTGATACTCTGCCGCTTGTCCGGAGCGCTCAGGACGTTCCTCAATTGATTCTTCGTCCTTGAAAATTCGTTCCCCCGACAGATTCCGGAGGATATCGCCGCTCATTCTCAGCCCTTCTTCAGCTTGAAGGAAAGACAGTCAGTGCACTGGCACTTTGTGGGGTCAGCCTCATGTGTGCCTACCTCGATCTTGTCGAGGGAGCAGTATTCCTCGCCGCAGCAGTGGTGCTCGCAGTTGTGAACAGTACAGCCGATGTGCTTGTTTGCAAATTCAGTTCCCATGATAACATTCCTTTCTTAAAAGAAATTACTGCGGCTTTCGGACTTCTCCGTCAGCCGCAGTTATAGTATCTGCGATTATGTTTTTGTTATTCAATCGGCAGAATTTGGATTTTTAAACGTATTTCAGCACATCAGCAAGCGTTTCCGCAACGTAGTCCGCCTTGTACTCCGCGAATTCCTCCCGGCTGCCGAAGCCCACCAGAACCGCGGCGCATTTCATTCCCGCGTCGTGAGCGCCGATGATGTCGTGCATTCTGTCGCCCACCATAAGGCACTCCTGCGGCGACGCTCCCGTGGAACCCAGCACATACTGTATCACCGCCAGCTTGCTGTCGCGGCTGCCGTCCATTGCCGCCGCGCCGATAAAGTCAAAGTACTGCGCAATGCCGAACCGCTCCAGTATCCGCACGCTGAACTGCTCCGGCTTTGAGGTGGCAAGGAACACCCGCTTTCCGCGCTGTTTCAGCTCCCGCAGGAACTCCACCGTGCCGGGGATAAGCTCGTTCTCAAACAGCCCGGTTTCGCCGTAGTACTCCCGGTACAGCCGCACCGCCTCCCGCGCCTGCTCCTCCGGTAGCCCGCGCCGGGTGAATTCCACGATAAGCGGCGGACCTATAAAGCTGCGCAGACTCTCCCGCTCCGGGACTTCAAGTCCGAGGTGCTTGTATGCGTACATCACGCCGTTTGTTATGCCGATATAAGGGTTTGTTATCGTCCCGTCAAGGTCTAATAGGATAGTTGAGAACATCTGCTGCTCCTTGTGTTTAATTTGCCGCTTTTTCAGCCGCGGTCAGACTTTATCAGCCGCCGGATAGCTCCCACCGCGCACTGGATAGCCCGCTCGCTGCTCTCGCAGCGCTTGTCGGGAAGCCCCGCGTTGGTGCGCTCGACATTCCACAGGGCGGTGAGGACTGCCCCCGCTCTAACGCCCCGCAGCAGAGCCACGGAGAATATCGCCGCCGCCTCCATTTCAGAGGTAAGGCAGCCGCATTTCAGATAGCCCTCCCACGCGCTGCACAGCTTCGCCGCGACTGCGGTATCCTTTGGGTCTATCTCGCCGTAGAAGTTGTCTTTGGAGTGAACTACCCCGACATGGCAGCGATTTCCGTCCTCGTCGGTGGAAAGCTCGTCCGCAGCGGCTTTCAGAGCGCTCACTACCTCGAAATCCGCCACCGCCGGGTAGTCGTCCGGGATATACTCGTGGCTGGTACCCTCGCTGCGCACCGCCGCGCTCGCGATAAGCAGGTCGCCGCCGACTACCTTGAGGTTAATGCCGCCGCTTGTACCTACGCGGATAAAGGTGTCCGCGCCGCACTGAATAAGCTCCTCCACCGCGATAGCCGCCGACGGACCTCCTATGCCGGTGGAGCAGACGCTCACCATTTCGCCGTCAAGATAACCGGTGTAGGTGGTGTATTCGCGGTTGCTGGCTATCAGCTTCGCGTCGTCCAGCTTCGCCGCTATCTTCGGCACTCTGCCGGGGTCTCCGGGCAGGATAACATATCTGCCGATGTCGCCCTTCTTCGTCCTGAGATGAAACCTGATGTCCTCGGAAATAATGCTCTCCATAAAGCTCCTCCTTTACATTCAGTCCTCGTCGTCCTCCTTGATAATGGACGGCGCTTTTGCGTTAGCTTTCTGAGCCTGCTTTTCCAGCCACTTGGGGATATTGATAAGCATTGCGATTATGAACGCCAGAACCGTCAGCGCTATGCAGGGCATGTACAGCATTGTAGGTCCAACGCTGATGTCCGGGTCAGCGGCAAGCGACACGAACAGATAGTAGGTCACAAGCGACCCCACCGCCGCCACGCAGTCTATCACCGCCGCGATACGGGAATGACCCAGCATTATCACAAACGTTCCCACGATATACACGCAGGAGGTTATGAACCATGTAAGCACCGCCGGATTATCCGCGACCTCCGACTGCATATCCGGGTTCCAGATTATCAGCGGTCCGAAAATGCCGAAGCACAGCGCGCATATCGACGTGATTATCAGCATGATCACTTTCAGTATGATAACAATGACCTTCGCCGCGCCCTCGCCCTGATCCGGGACAAAGAACATGAACCCCTCGTCCTTTTTCTGCTTCTTAACTTTTCCGGTACTTTTGCTCTTTTTGCTCATTACTTGATCACCTTTCCGCCCTTGTCCTGCTTTTTGAGCTTCAGAGGAGCTTCCTCGCCGCCTCTGTCCTCAAAGATAACTTCCTCGTCATCATTGTCATAATCCGGTATCTCCGGGTTTTTAAGTCCCTGCGACTCGTAAAACGGGTTGATTATGAACTTCTGTATCGCCGGGTAGCTTGTGAACATAGAGGTGAACGACAGCCACGCCAGCGGAACCAGCGGAAGCAGAAGCAGTACCGGCAGGCAGAACATCACCAGCGCGATATACGCAAGGTACACTGCCAGAGAGATAAGATTGCCCTTGAGGTTCAGAAACGCCAGAATAAAGGAGTTCTTAAGTATCTGCGGCAGCTTGAGATTCAGCGCCACTATCTGCGGGAAGATGTAGAAATTCATCAGCAGAATGATTATCTCCACCGCCATTACCATTGCATAATACAGCCAGTAGGGGTCCTCGTTGTTATCCATATTTGCGGAGAAAAAGAAGAAGCTGAACACCGCCATAACGATGAACCACACGTCCAGCAGACCTACCACAAAGGACTGCTTGAAGTTCTTCTTGAACGCCTGCCAGAAATCGTGAAAAACGAACTGCGGTCTTTCAAGGTAGATGTTCCGCATGAGCGCCGTCATTGCCGCCGTAGCCGGTCCGAAGGTCACTATCGGGATACAGAACACGAAATAGATAAGGTTTATCTTGAAGAACGTCCAGAACTTGTTGCCGAATATCTCCCAGTATCTGAAAAACGGCTTCTTCTGTTTCCCGTGCTTTGCTACACCGGGGCCTGCTACATTGTTGTTATAAAATAATCCCATATTGTTCCTTTCCTGCCGAAATCAAAGAAATGCGTCCAGAATTATCCCCAGTATCATCGCAGCTGCGATTATCAGCGCGACCACCCGGAATATCTTTATCAAGCGTGCTCTTTTCTTTTCGTCCATGTTATGTCCTTTCTTAAGGCAACACCGCACAATTAACGGCTAACGCCTTTTCCGTCCGCTTGCTTGCATATTGTCCAAATTTTCCTTGACGGACTTAGCTCAGCCTGTACCCGCCGTAACTCTGGAGCTTATACACCTTTCCTGCGGGTATATCCGGCACCTCAACGCTGGATATGATGTTGCCCTCTGCATCGGACAGGATAAGCGTTTCGCCTTTTTTCAGGCTGAAATTCGCCTGCACCTGCCGCAGAGCCTCCTGAGTTTTGTTGTTGTCCGTCACAATAAGCAGCTCGCTGTACGGCTCGATAGTGAGCGCCGGGAGCTGCCACCGCTGGAGCTCCTCCGGCTTATCAGTGAGATAAAGTCCGCCGGTGGACGCCGCAGTGCTGTTCGGGTTGTACAGAACGAAATACCCCGCTTTCTTCTCGGTACATATCGTCTTTATCTGAAGCGGCGCACCGGTGGTTTCTTTCTGCTGAGTTACCAGCTTCGCGATCACCCTGCCGTCGCTGTCCGCCATATCCGCGGAAATGGTGATCTCCGGCGTATCGTAGCTCTGCCCGTTTATCTCCCAGCATACGAACTCCCAACCGTCTGCGATTTCCGCCGACAAGGGCACGCTGCAATTGACGTGATACTCCGCTGAAAGAACTCCCCTGCCCTTTTTGCGCTGGGTATTCAGCTTTGTCACGGCGCAGTCCGCTGAGGTGACTGAAACGCTGTAACGCTCGTCCTCCCATTCGTAAAGCCGGAACATATCCCGGAACACCACGAATTCTCGCATATCCGCGAAGCTGCGTATCTGCTCGCGGCTCTCCGCGAAGTTTTCCCTGCGCGCCCACGTTGAGGTTATCCCCTTGTCCAGCGCGTAGAACTGCTCGTTATCGCTGATCTCGCAAAGCTCGTCAAGCACTTCCTTGATGTGGGTCTCCTCAAAGGCGTACGCGGTGAGGTCGCTCATCACTGCCGCGAACTTCTCGCGCATGTCCTCCCGCTGGAGCAGCGCTTTCAGCACCTTGCTCTCGCCGCTCATGTGGGTGCCGTCAAGAAGATCCTTTATGGTGTTGAGGTTTGCACGCTCGCCGTACAGGCTCCATGCAAACTCCGCGTCAAAGAACATGAACCGCCAGCGTCCGTCCATGTATTCGCCGGTGATCTCCTCGCCCTCCGCCGGGTAATACCGGAACGCTTTGTAGTTGTTCCCCGGCCAGTCCTTGTTTGATATGAATATCTGCATACAATAATACTGCACCAGATTATCTATGTCCACAAGGCTGCACAGCTTGTCGAACACCTTGTCGTCGGTAAGATCCTCGTCGTAGAGGGCGTACATCTCCGCGTAGTCCGCCAGCGCACGCTCGCTGCCCTCGTCGGCGTTCTCTGTGTTGCTCACTATCTCATAATTGTCACGGTTCCCGCCGAAATAGGTCGCAAGGTAGTCTTGATTGTAATTCTCGTGCAGCCACGAAAAACCGTAATACTCGCCGTTCAGGAACACCGCCGCCGGCGTGCAGTGCTGCGTCACCGGGTAGCCGTAGTCCTGAGCCAGATTCTGCGAAAGCTCGTCCCGCACCCCTGCGAACTCACGGTCGTTTGCGCCGTTTCGCAGCACCAGCCGGTCGAACTCCGTCACCGGAACGCCGTCCTCGGTTTCAGCACCGGGGAAAAACGCATACTTGAATTTGCCGTTCTCCGGGTCGTAGTCCTTTCGGGCGATAAGCCGCAGCGACTTCTGGTCGGGAACTCTGGAATAGCCGCCGGAGAGCCTTACCCCCGCTGCCTGATCTATCACCTTGGTGCCGTCGTTCTCGAACACCTCGACGTATATCGGGCGCTCCCACTCCCTGCCGGTCATGTAGTAGTTGCCCGGCGCGTTGTAGGGTATCTCCTCGCCGGGGTGTTCCTTGACGTAGTCGTCGTAAATCTTGCCCGGCACGGCAATGCCGTACTCGTAATCGTACAGATTATACGGGTCGGTGCTCAGCACGAAAACCAGCGTGTCGTCGTCGAAACGGCTGTCAACGTCCTGCCCTATTACATAGCTCACGGTGTAAACCGCACCCAGAGTTCCGTCCTCCGCGGCGGCTGCCGCCTTTATCGTGGAGGCGCGCACCTCTGACGTGGCGTTTATCTCTATCGGCTGGGTGTATACTTTCCCGGACTCCGGCTTCGGATCGGAGCCGTCGGTGGTGAAGTATATCTGCTGATCCCCCTCGGCGGTAAGCTCCACCGAGATATTCTCCGAATAAAACCCGGAGGGCAGCGAGAATCCCACTCTGTCAGATATTGTCTGCGGCTGCTCCTTCACTGTTTCGGTGACTGTCATCTCGCCGTCCTCGGCGACCTCGGCGATCACCTGAACGTCCTGCGGCGGAAACAGCGTGAACATCACCGCCGAAACCACCCCCAGCGCAGCCACTGCGCCGAGAATAATTAATCTTTTCATCAATGCTCCCTTTGTAATTTCTCCATAAAGAGTTTTGCCAGCGCTTCATTACGCTCCTGCGGAAAACTGCTGGTATCCTCCGGGTAAAAGCCGAACATCGGCTCATGATATGCGTGATAGCTGAAACTCAGCCCATTTTCTACACAGAAATCCAGGACGTCCTCCACCCAGCGTTCACCGCCGCGGTTTTCCTTGAAGCTCTCCGCGTCTGAGCCGAACTCGCCGAGAAATACCGGTACGTTGTTCTTCCTGCCGAACTCAATGACCGCAGACAGCCTGTTGTTGATAAGCTCCCTGCCGCTGCTGAATATGTTCTCCGCCAATGCGAAGTCCGCGCGGATATCGGCAGCGCCGCCCTGCGTGATATCTCCGGAAATACAGCCGCTTATCTTATATCGGCAGCCCTCTTTCAGCTCGAATCGGCGCAGCGTAAGTACATGATCATCATTAGAACCGCTTAACGTACAGCAGCCTCCGTCAGTGCGTATCTTGCCGCTGCCGTCGCTGCTCCACTCGCCGATGATATCAAGATCTCCGTCGGAGAAGTCCTCATGCCAGATCACTCTGGAGCTTCCGTCCGGTGAATACTCCGTCACCGTGATATTGTCAAAACTAGCGCTGCCCGAACCGATCTTCCATGTATGGAGCGCCGGAGAAAACAGATTATATTCCTCAGTCCTCTGGAAGTAGTCTGTTTCGTAATACTGGCTGCCCCCGACCTGTTTGGCTGAAATACAATCCACCCAATAGCTCAAATAATCCGCATAGATGTCTTCCGTTTGGTATTCAGCCGTATTCTGCGCTGTCTGATGTGTTAATGCCATAGGCTCGTAGAAATGCGTTTCATAAACTACATTATGGTCGTCAATGAGATACCACAGCATATCCGCCGTATACTCACCCCAGAGCGTTTCTCCCGTGCTGACATTCTGAACCCCCGCAACGCGTTCCGCAAAAATGATGTGATCATCATCATACCTGCGTATCTCGTCAGTGCAGCGCTGAACCAAACTGCGGCACTGCCCCACCGTTTCCTCAACAGTGTTTTTCTCCGGCACGACAGGCTCATTTACGATCCCATAACCGATTATACATGGTTCGTTGGCATACCGGCGGGCAATCTCTCCCCAAAGCGAAACCAGCCGTTTCTGGTTTTCAGCGTCGGTCCACAGAGCTGTTCCCTTTCCCTGCGACTGATATCCGCCCTGCGGATAATGCATATTCAGCACCAGACCGATCCCGTACTTCTTCGCCCACGCAATGCTCTGATCCAGAAAATCGAACCCTTCCTGCTTATAGGTATAAGGAGCGGAATCGTCCTCAAACCAGCGGTAATTCAGCAGAAATCTGACCGAATTGAAGCCCAGCTCCGCCATTTCTTTAAAGCTGTCCTCATTGTGGTGAAGTCCCACTTTGTCAAGGCTGCCTTCCCACACATCGTTGCCAAAACCCATGCTGTACAGTACGACCGGCTCTCCCGTCGGACTTATTATGCTGCTCCCGGCGGTATGATAATAACCGGTCGCCGTTTCGGGAAGTTTTGATATCAACAGCGGTATAGCCGCCAGCAAAGCAAGTATTTTCTTTAACATATCCGAACCTCCTGCCGCATTATATCAGACAGCCCCGTCCCCGATCGCCTCTTGCAGGATCCTTTCATATACCTCCGGCATTGCTTTTTTTAAATTCAGCGGACGAAAATCCTGCGAATCCACAAAACCATGAGAGCTTGTTCCCTCGCAGAGGACTTGCGTTTCACCTTTCCGCGTCACTGTGTAGCCAAATTCAATACGCGCCGGGGTAAACCGGGTGATCCTTGCTGTGACGACAAGGCAGTCGTCATACTTTGCCGGCAGCCGGTATTTACAGGATATCCCCGTAACCGGGAGCATTACCCCCCGCTTTTCCATTTCGGAATAGCTTATTGCGGCGTTTTTAATATAATCCGTGCGCGCTATCTCGAACCATACCGGATATACGGCGTGATGTACCACTCCCATACAGTCTGTTTCAGCGTAGCGCACTGTGATCTCGCTTGTTGAAGCCATATTTTACAGCCTTTCCCGTCTGCTCTGGAACTGCCCGGCGAAGAACGCCAGAACGCAGTCCGGAACAAGCCGTTCAAGATATATTCCCGCTTTCATCACCGGGCTTGGAACTATGGTAAGCTCCCCGGCGAACAACTGCCGCACCGCGTATTCCGCGACATATCTGCTGTCCTGCGGCGGCGCTGTGAAGTCCACCCGCGCCTTGTCCATGAACTCGGTCTTTACCGGTCCGGGACAAAGCATTGACAGCGAAACCTTGCTGTGCGCCCGGCGAAGCTCCTCGTGGACTGCCTGCGTCATGCGGACAACATAAGCCTTGCTCGCGTAATAGGACGAAAAGTACGGTCCCGGCAGGAATCCCGCGCTGCTCGCGACATTTAGGATATAGCCGTAGTCACGCTTTTTGAAGTCCTGCAAAAACAGCTTGAACAGCGTATGGAACGCCTTTACATTGACGTCCAGCATTTCCAGCTCCCGGTCAAGATCGCTCTCGGTGAACTCGCCGAATTCACCGAATCCGGCATTATTCACGAAGATGTCGATACCGTACTTCTTCACCCGGCGGTGAAGCTCGATACACTGCTTTGTATCAGAAAGATCCGCCGCGATTATCTGCACCTTTACGCCATACTCCCGTATAAGCTCCTCTTTCAGCGCTCTGAGCCGGTCTTTCCTGCGGGCGGTGATTATGACGTTTATGCCGTGCTTCGCCAGCGACCTTGCAATGTCCCTGCCGATACCGGAGCTTGCCCCGGTGACTAATGCTATCATTTCTTGTCCTCCGTTTTCTTACCCGGCTTTACAGCCTTGACAAGACTGCCGTCCGGCATTTTGTAGTACACCCTGTCAAGCTGCTGCTCCATGTTGCTGCGGAACATCGCGCGGTACTCGTCGCGGAGCTGCTGCTGTTCCAGCTTTTCTTCCTCGGTAAGACCCTCGCTGCGGTGCTTGCGCGCAAGGTGATTTATTCTGTCTATCTTTTCCTTTTCCATTGAATTATCCTCTAATCAGCCCTTGTACCCCGGCTTTGTCAGAACGAACGGCGGCAGCGGCACTCCGTTTTCACTGTCGAACAGCGGGATATCGTCGGTGTAATTCGTCCAGAGGTAGCGCACGCCGCAGGGACACTCCACCCCGGTGATGTGAAGAATTTCAGAACCCTCTCCGGCATTCCAGCGTTCGCGCTCGGAAAGCTCCGCCTGCGCCTTATGCCATTCGCCGTCAGCGTCCATAAGCTCAAAGCCTGTCATCTCGCCGGAAGCGTTCTTTACTTCAAGGCTCATGCCGGTGGACACGAAAACGTCCACGCTGTCGGAGTTCCACAGAGGGTCGTATACCTCCGGATTGAAAGTGGAGAAGCCCGGTTCTTCCTCGGTGTCATCGGTGAACTCCACATGGTAGAAGCCGTTCAGCGCCGCAAGGCAGAAACGGTGTCCCGGGGTCTTTTTGTCCTTAGGGTGTATCTCGCTGAACTCGCCGCAGTCTGTGAGAACGGCAAGCGCGGTGTTCTGAACGGTGCGGCAGGTCTTAGCCTGCGCCTCGCGTATTTTGCACCAGTTCTTGAAGTCCGGGTCCGCCTCCCACTTGTGCATAGGGAGCTGCCCGATAACGAAGAACAGGTCGTCATCATTCCAGTCGTCACGCCAGCAGCGTATCATCTGATTAAGCAGCTTGTAGTACATATCCGGGCGGTGGTCGTCGCTCTCGCCCTGATACCAGATAACGCCGGACATCGTGTAGGGCGCGACGCGCTCCACCATGCTCTTATGAAGCACTCCCGGCGACATCGGGTTCAGCGGGGAGGGCGGTCCGGGGTACTTGTTCTCACCGCAGTATTCAAGGCAGCCGTCCCATGTGGGGTTCGGCGCGGTGGTGTAGTACTCAGCGCTCTTGCGCTCCCACTCCGCGTGGTACGCTTGGTAGTCTAGGTACTCCTGCTTTAGCTGTTCAAGGCTCTTACCCTCGGTCGCCTTGTCGTATTCGTCGAAATATATTGAAGTTTCTCCGTCGGCGTATTCGCGTTTCAGCCACGCGCTGGCGGAAGTCCCTCCCCAGTTGCAGCCGACTATTCCCACAATGACGCCCAGCCGCTCCGAAAGCTCCTTTGCGAAATAGTAGCCGACAGCGCTCCAGTGCTTGGCGCTCTCCTTGTTGGAGAAATCGCACCAGCCCATTTGCTTCTCGCTCTCGAAGAAGCTGTCGTCCGCGATAGATTTCTTCATGGTGTAGTAGAAACGGACGTTCGGGGTATCGTCGTTTTCAAGGCTCTCCGGGCCGCTGTTGCAGGTCTGGAGCTCCAGTTCCATGTTGCTCTGACCGCCCGCCAGCCACACCGCACCAACCGCGACATTCCGGAAAACCGTGGTATCCGCGCCGTCGGTGACGGTAAGCTCAACGCAGTCCTGCGCAGGCTGCGGCGGCAGCATGGCAAGCCACCTGCCGTCCTTGACGACTGTGGTAGTCTGGGCGGCTTCCTCGCCGGTTATGCTGACGGTTATCTTAGTGCCGTCAACCCCTGTGCCGAACACGGAAAGCGGCTTGCTGAACTGCAAAACCATGTTATCACTGAAAATTCTTGCCGTACTGAAATTACTCATTTTCTATAATATCCTTTCGGGAAATTGAACAAAAAAACAGTGCCTCATCTTATATTTTACAGCAAGAAGTCCCTCTTGTCAAGGGACTTCACACAATTCACACATTATCCGGGTGATTCTTGCGGTATGCAAGGTAGCTTTCCAGAATCACCGCCGCCGCTGCGGAATCCAGCACCTCCTTGCGCTTTTTGCCGCGCTTGTTGGCTTCGTTCATGTAGCCTATCGCCGTCACGGTGGAGGAACGCTCGTCCCACATCACCACGTCAACGTCCACCAGCTCCTTCAGCCGGTCTGCAAACAGCCGGCACTTCTCGGAGCGCGGACCCTCCGTGCCGTTCATGTTTATGGGATTCCCGACAACGATAAGCTCCGCCTTGTTCTCCTTTGCCGCCTGCGCGGTCATTTCAAGGCAGCGGTCGAAGTCCCGCATATTTATCGTGTACAGCGGCGAAGCTAGAATTTCGCTCTTGTCGCACATCGCAAGCCCGGTGCGGCTGTCGCCGTAGTCTACTGCCATTATTTTCATTGCTTGTCCTTTCACCCTTTTTCGTTCACCCGCGGTGCGAAGTAATATACCGGCTTTTCTCTCACCACGGTTTAACCTGTCCGGTTATCTCAGAAAGGCTCTTTATACCGTTCTTGTCCATATAGTCGTTCAGACCCTCGATGACCTTTATCGGCGACCACGGATCGGTGAATATCGCAGTACCCATTTGGATAGCAGTTGCGCCGGCGAGCATTATCTCCACCGCGTCCTCCCAAGTGGAGATACCGCCCATGCCGATTATCGGGATCTTGACCGCATTGTAGCACTGCCATACCATTCTCACCGCCACCGGGAACACCGCAGGACCGGAAAGTCCGCCTACATTATTGTGCAGTATCGGGCGCTTGGTGCGGATATCTATCCGCATGCCGAGAAGCGTGTTGATAAGCGAAATGCTATCCGCGCCCTCCGCCTCGACCGCCTTTGCGATCTCGGTGATGTTGGTGACATTCGGGGTGAGCTTCACGATAAGCGGCTTGCTGGTCGCCGCTCTCACTGCCTTTGTCACGGAAGCCGCGCCCTCGCAGGTAACGCCCCATGTCGCGCCCCCCGCCTTGACGTTCGGGCAGGAGATGTTCAGCTCTATCATGTCAACGTCGGTGGCGTCAAGAGCCTCCGCCGCCGCGATATAGTCGTCGATAGTAGCCCCCGCAACGTTCGCGATAATGACGTTGCCCTCCTCCTTGAGGGTAGGCAGGTAGTAGTCAATGAAGCCGTGAACGCCGATATTCTGAAGTCCCACGCTGTTCAGAATTCCGCTCGGAGTTTCCGCGATACGGGGCGGGACATTGCCCATTTTCGGCTCGATAGTCATGCCCTTGCAGGAAACGCCGCCAAGCCTTGACAGCGGGTACAGGTCGGTGAAGCACTCACCGTTGCCATAAGTGCCGGAAGCCGCAATGACCGGGTTCGGGAACTCCACCCCGGCAATTTTTACGCTCAGATCAGCCATTGAATTTTACCTCCTTTGCGTCGAATACAGGTCCGTCCTTGCAGACTCTGGAATAATATTCCTGACCGTTCCTTACCGTCAGGCAGGAGCATACAACGCACGCTCCCACGCCGCAGCCCATACGCTGCTCCATTGATACCTTGCAGGGAACGTCGTTCTCCGCGCATACCTGCGCGATAGCTTTCAGCATAGGCATAGGACCGCAGGCGCAGACCAGATCAGTGCCAACGTTTTTCAGCGTGTTGGCAAGAGGCTCAGTCACCAGCCCGTGGAATCCCACAGAACCGTCGTCGGTGCATATCGCAGTGTTAGCGCCGTATGCCTCGAACTCGTCCGCAAGGATTATCCTGCTGTAATCCCGGAAGCCCAGAATCGCGGTGCTGCGGTCGCCCAGCTTCTTCGCAAGCGCAAGCAGCGGAGGTACGCCGATACCGCCGCCGACAAGGATCACCCTTCTCGCGGAGTCCGGCACGGTGAAGCCGTTGCCGAGCGGACCTAAAACGTCCAGATTATCGCCGGGGTTCAGCCTTGAGATAGCCTCGGTGCCCTTGCCCCTTACCTCGAAAACGAAGCGCAGCGTTCCCTTTGAACGGCTGAACTCACAGATAGAGATCGGGCGGCGCAGGGTAAATCCAGGCGCGGATATCGTTGCAAACTGCCCGGCATGTGCCGCTTTCGCAGCCTCCGGCGCGTAGATCGTGATGGAAAAGGTGTCCCGTGAGAGGGTCTTCTTCTCGATTATGGGATACCTGTCGCAATAGTAACTCATGTTAGCTCCTTTCGGTATCGTTATTGTTGTTATCGGCGGGTGTTTCCGGCTCGTCGGACTTCACCACCGCTTTTACCTTTATCGTGTTTTCCTCCGGGGTCTGCTCCGGCTCTGTTATCCTCTGCAACATTCTGCGGAAAAATGCGATCAGCAGCGCGATTATCAGCAGATCCAGCACGATCTGCACCGTGAACCAGCTCTCCTCGGACATCATCATTTTATTGTGAGTGATCATCATCATCTCGCTTATCAGCATAAGCGCCGGGATCTTGCACAGTGAAACGCACATAGCGTACATGTCGTAGACCTTCTGGGCGTTCCGCTTGGTGACATTCAGCTCCTTTAAACGGTGGCTTTTCAGCACCAGAATGAGATACGCCGCGAACACCGCCAGCACCAGCGCCGGGAATATCAGCGTGAGCCAGTGCTTCCAGCCGATAGAGCCGTCCGTCTGCGCCAGCGTCTGGAGCTGCTCCTCGCCGATGTACCGGGTCAGAGTGTCCTCGTAAACAGTGAGGAACATTATCTCCACCGAACATATAAACACCGCCAGCCCGACGGAAAACACATCGGAAATGATTCTGGGGATCTTGTAGCTGTGCTTTACTGGATATTTGCCGATTTTCATGAGAAGTCCTTTCAATATTATGCCGATCACAAGTGCCAAAATAAAACTAAAACTCTGGGGCAGTTATAGATCGCCCCGGAGCGTCAGTTTTTGGTTGCTTAAATTTTAGTGATATCTACCAGCTCAACGTCGTTGACGGTCTTGTGCATTTCAAGGCAGTCAAGAAGCGCGTTTGCGGTGTCGATAGAGGTCAGGCAGGCAATGGAGCGCTCCACAGCCTTGCGGCGCATTTTTACGCTGTCGCGGGAGGGCTGTCTGCCGGTCTCGGAGGTGGAGATAACGTACTGTATCTTGCCGCTCTCCAGAAGCTGGATAACGTCCGGATCGCCCTTGCCTATGCGGTATGCGTGGCTCGCCGCGATCATGTTTCTGTTCAGCACCGAAGCCGTACCGCTGGTGGCGTAGATCTTGAAGCCCAAGTCCTCGAAGCGGCTCGCGATCTCGATAACGTCGTTCTTGTCGCCGTCCTTGACGGAGATAAGCACGCCGCCCTCGTGGTACAGCTTGTAGCCCGCCGCGACAAGT
Organism: uncultured Clostridia bacterium; assembly: GCA_945873955.1. Taxonomy (GTDB): domain Bacteria; phylum Bacillota; class Clostridia; order Oscillospirales; family Ruminococcaceae; genus CAG-115. Next base: position 41,721 of record CAMCFA010000015.1, read on the forward strand.
CCTTTTAACAGCGCCTCGCTGAACGTCCTTGCGATACCGAGGCACTCGCCGGTGGACTTCATCTCCGGCCCTAACTGATTGTCCACGTCGTGCAGCTTCTCAAAGCTGAACACCGGAACCTTTACCGCGATATAGTCCCCGACAGGATAAAGCCCGCTCTTGTAGCCCATGTCCTTCAGCTTTGCGCCGAGAATGATCTTTGTGGCGATATCCACCATGTTCACGCCGGTGACCTTGCTGATATACGGCACGGTTCTGGAGGAACGCGGGTTCACCTCGATAACGTACACCTCATGATTGTAAACAACATACTGGATATTCACCAGACCCACAACGTGCAGCGCCTTCGCCAGCTTCTCGGTGTAGTCGATTATCACGCGCTTGATGTGCTCCGACAGGGTCTGGCAGGGGTAGATCGAGATTGAGTCGCCGGAGTGTATGCCCGCGCGCTCGATATGCTCCATGATACCCGGAATGAGGAAGTCCTCGCCGTCGCAGATAGCGTCTACCTCCACCTCAGTACCCATCATGTACTTGTCGATAAGCACGGGGTTTTCCAGCTTGTGTGAGGTGATTATCGTCATATATTCCTGCACGTCGCTGTCGCAGTGCGCGATTATCATGTTCTGACCGCCGAGAACGTAGGACGGGCGCAGCAGCACCGGATATCCCAGCTCGTTCGCGGTTTTCAGCGCTTCCTCGGTGGTGAACACGGTTCCGCCCTTAGGACGCGGGATCCCGCACTTTTCAAGCAGCTCGTCGAACAGCTCTCTGTCCTCTGCCGCGTCAACGTCCGCGGCAGACGTGCCAAGAATACGCACGCCTAGCTTGGTGAGGTGCTTTATCAGCTTGATCGCGGTCTGTCCGCCGAACTGAACCACAACGCCATAGGGCTTTTCGGTCGCGATAAGCGCTTCAACGTCCTCTTTGGTGAGCGGGTCGAAGTACAGCCTGTCGCCGGTGTCAAAGTCGGTGGAAACCGTCTCCGGGTTGTTGTTGCAGATGATAGCCTCGCAGCCCTCTTCCTTCAGCGTCCATACGCAGTGAACGGAGCAGTAGTCGAACTCGATACCCTGTCCTA
>CAMCFA010000016.1 GCA_945873955.1 uncultured Clostridia bacterium
ACCCGAACCCGCTTCGGGCGGTAAAATGTCGCAGGAGGACATTGAGAAGCTGTTAGCCGCGACCTCACAGCCGGAGCCTATCTCCGCTGAAACAAAGTCAGAGGAAGAACCCTCCGGCGGAAAAATGTCGCAGGAAGATATTGAAAAGATGTTAGCGGCAATGCAAGCACCAGCCGAACCCGAACCCGCACCCGCCGAACAGGAGCAGCCCTCCGGCGGAAAGATGTCGCAGGACGACATAGAAGCGCTCCTCAACAGTATGCAGGAGGAAGCTACCAAGAAGTAACTAACCCGAAATTAGTAAGATTTCATAAAAATTTCACAAGGCTGTAACCCAAATTATTGACAATGCCGATATAATGAGGTCACAGGATCGTGAAAGGACACAGCAATGGACAAGGAAAAACAACGCACATACGAGCTTGAGCCTGTACAGCAGCTACTGCCGCAGGACTCTCAGCAGAAAATAATGGAACAGCTCTTTCAGTTCATGGAGCTGGAACATCTGTACGAATCCGCGATCAAGGAGGTCAAAACCAAGCTGGAGATCCTTGACAGCGAGTTCAAGACGAAGTACGACCACAACCCGATACATCATCTGGAGGAGAGGGTGAAGTCCCCGCAGAGCATTCTTGAAAAGCTCAACCGCAAGGGGCTTACCTTTAGCTGCGACAATGCCCGGCAGGCGCTCAACGATATCGCCGGAGTGCGGGTGGTTTGCAACTATATCGACGATATCTACACCGTGGCAGACCTGCTCACCGCGCAGGACGACGTGAAGCTCATCAAGCGCAAGGACTACATACAAAACCCCAAGCCGAACGGCTACCGCAGTCTGCACCTTGTGATAGAAACCCCGGTCTACCTCTCCGAGAAGAAGGAGCTGGTGCATGTCGAGGTACAGATACGCACTATCGCCATGAACTTCTGGGCGACGCTTGAACACGACCTCAAATACAAGACCGACAGCGTGGTTTCCGCGGAGCTTGCACAGCAGCTCAAAAACTGCGCCGAAACTATCGCCGACACCGACCGGCAAATGCAGGATATCTACAAGACGCTGCATTCAATTGACTAAAGGGCACCTCTAAAAAAATATCCCCCTCAGTCCGAGGGGGATATGTTATTTCTGTGTGTTCCGCTGGATTTCGCGGCAGATGAACTCCGGGACTTCCTCCGGCTTAATGCCCAGCACGAACGAAAATTCGCCGTTTATCATGTCCTCGGCGGCTCTCATGGTGCGCTCGTCGGTGGAGTTCAGCCGCTTGCCCGCAGCCTCCCGGCGCTGCTTCTCAAGGTATATCCCCCGGAGCATTGCCGCTATCCTCCGGTAATCCCCGCCGGACATTATCTCGCTTTGCTGCTGCTTTCGCAGGGCGGGATTGCTCACCCACTCGTCCGCAGCGCCCATGCCTTTGATAAGGTCAAGTATCTCGTCCTTTGTGAGAAGCTCCCGCAGCTTGCCCGGCGCCGTTTCCACCGGGATATAGTAACGCGCGCTCCGGGAATTCACCGGGGCAAGCACGCAGTATTGACGCGGGTTCACGCCGTCGGCACATTTCGTTTCGCAGCCCTCCACACGGCATATCTCAGTGCGGTATACCACATTTTTTCCCTCTGCAAGCTCCATTTTTCCTCCATTTCTCCACCATAATATTATACCACAATTCAGTTATTCCTGCAAAGGGAATTATGCACAAACAATGCTGTTCAGTAATTGTGCAGATTGTCCGCCCTGCTCCCTTTCCGCCTTGACATTATCCCCGGTAAATGCTATAATTGTAATCAGACCCACACAAACACCGAAAAGAGGCACAAAATGACTCCAAGACTTATAATAGTTATCCCCTGCTACAACGAGCAGGAGGTCTTACCCATAACCGCGCCGCAGTTTCTGGCGAAGCTGAAGGAACTCTCCGCCGCGGGACAGATAACCGAGGACAGCCGCGTGATGTTCGTGGACGACGGCAGCAAGGACGCCACATGGGACATCATCACCAAGCTGTCCGAGCAGGACGAACACTATATCGGCATTGCCCAGAGCCGCAACCGCGGTCACCAGAACGCCGTGCTTGCCGGGCTTATGGAAGCAAAGGACATGTGCGACATCACTATCAGCATTGACTGCGACGGGCAGGACGACATCAACGCCATGGACGGCATGGTCGCCGCCTACCACGAGGGCTGCGAGATAGTTTACGGCGTGCGCTCAAAGCGGGACACCGACACCTTCTTCAAGCGGTTCACCGCGGAGAGCTTCTACAAGCTGATGAACTCAATGGGCGCGGAGGTTGTGTTCAACCACGCGGACTACCGCCTTATAAGCAGCCGTGCGCTGCAAGAGCTGGCGAAATTCAAGGAGGTAAACATCTTCCTGCGGGGAATGGTGCCGCTGGTCGGCTTCAAGAGCACCAGCGTGTACTACGAGCGCAGCGAACGCGCCGCCGGGAAGTCCCACTACCCGTTCCGCAAGATGATGGCGCTTGCCCTCGACGGTATCACCAGCCTTTCTATCAAGCCGATAAAGATGATTATCGCCCTCGGCATTATCGTCGCGGTAATCAGCTTCATAGGGATAATCTGGGCGGTGGTGGAGGCGATACTCGGCAGGACGGTGTCCGGCTGGGCTTCGACCACCTGCATTATCTGCTTTCTGAGCGGCGTGCAGCTTATCTCCGTCGGCGTTATCGGCGAATATATCGGCAAGATATACATGGAGGTAAAGCAGCGCCCACGCTACATCATAAGCGAGCGCACATGGGAGAAAAAGAAGTAAACACATTAAATGGGAGAGTCCGGCTCTCCCATTTTTGTATATTAACAGAAAAAGGCGCTGCCGTTCTGCGGGCAGCGCCTTCGTGTTTATGATAGTGATATCACAGCTTTGCGATAGCCTCGTTAAGCTCTGTGATACGCGTGTCGATAGTCGCGAAGTTCTCCTCGCGGAGCTGTGCATAGGTCTTTTCGCCGGTGAGGTACACGCCCTTTGTAAGGCTCTCTACCGGGGACTCTGCCTTGCCTGCGTCCGCGATATCGGTGCCGATACCGTTCTTGAAATCAAAGACAGGTGTGAGCTTGCTGCTGCCGTCAAGGGAAGCCTGCGCGAATATGTAGTCGAGGTTGTAGTCCGTCCAGCCGTACTTGTCCTTGGACTGCTGGATAGAAGCCGCCTTTACCGCCGGGTCAAGTGACGCGGTGATACAGCAGTCTATCCACGCTGCAACGCCTGCGGCGTTGGTAGAGCCCTTGCACCACATCAGCGCGTCCTGCTTCATGTTGTGGTAGTACTTATCCGCCTGCGGGTCGCGGGGGTATGCTACAACGCGTATCTCGTCCTCAGACCAGCCGAAGCGCTCGCCGAACTTCGCCAGAGTTTCCTCGAACTCCCATGTGCCGCCGTTAGCGTAGAACAGAATGTCGCCCTGCGCCCACGCCTTCGGGTTCATAGACCAGCCGTTAAGCTCGTGCAACGGGTAGCGAAGATTCTCGGACTGCATGGTGTAAAGCAGCTCCATAGCGCGCTCCACGTTTGCGTCCTTCATGTTGTTGATGAGCTGAGTGCCGTCGTTGCCGATTATCGGCGTGCCGGTGGTTGCTAACAGGTCAGCCTCGGTGCTGTAACCCTCGCAGGCGAACTTGTTCTCGCCGGACTGCTGGAACTGTCTCGCCATGTCAAGGAATGCGTCCCATGTCCACTGATCGTTCTCGAACAGCGTGCGGGGGTCTTCAAGACCTGCGCCCTCGACAATGCTCTTGCGGTAGAACATCAGCGAGTTGAAGGATATCTCATAAACTGCGCAGTAGTACCTGCCGTTCAGCTTGAACTGATCCATAACGTCACGGGCGGAGTTCCACTTCTCGCCGTCAAGGTTCAGAATTTCGTCTATCGCCTGATATCTGCCCTTGATAACGCCGTAGGGGAAGTCGCGGATCTCGAACGGGAACAGGTCGGGCGAATCGCCGGACTGTATCGCCGTTGCCAGCTTATCGTAACGCTCGCCGTAGGGTACATTGATGTATTCAAAGATACGTCCCTCTCTGCTGGGGTCGTCGCCGGTCGCCGGGATTCCATACGCCTCCTTGAACAGCTCGGCATTGGCGGTGGTCTCGTCGATATCCCACCATGCCATCCACTTTAGCCGCTTGGTGACCTCAAGGTCGGGGTCGTCAAGGCTAGCAGTGGCGCCCTTTGCCGCGTCAATTACCTCCGGGTCGGTGTCGTAGGTGGTGGTGACCAGCGGGGTGGTGACTACCGCGTTTGCGTCCGCGTTGGGTACGCCGGAATTGCTTGCCGCTCCTCCGCTGGACGCGCTCTCTTCGTCGCAGGCGGTGAGGGAAAGTATCATTCCTGCCGCAAGCAGTCCAGCCACGGCAGTTCTCAGCTTTCTCATATAATTCTCCTCCGTACAGAAATTAACTGGGGAAAGATTCCCTTACTAAAATTATATACCCTTTCTATTGCTCTGTCAATTCGGCATATATAACGAAAAAACTATACGTTTTTCGTTGTTATAAGTAATCAATTATATGGATATGAATTACATAATATACTGCTTATCCCCGGACGCTGTAACCATATTGTAATAAAATGTAACCGCTTTGTAATTGCATTTCGCAATATTAATGATGTATAATTAATACAGACAACAATATAATACTAATTCTTAATCACCTTATAGATTTTGTCTATAAGTTGATAAGGAAATAGTATAAGAGGAGTGCCGCCCATGAAACGTCTCAGAATAACGTCTATTCTTATTTCCCTGCTCATGCTCTGCTCCTGCTCGGCGGGTACGGAGCAGTCCGCGCCGGGTACTGCCGAATCTGCGGGAGGTGCGGGAAGTGCAGAAACCGCAGAACCCGCAGGAACCGCAGAAACCTCCGACAGCGCAGAAGCCACCCAGCCCGCCGAAACAACCGCCGAAGCTCCCTACGCAAAGCCTGTGTCACAGCCCGCCCCCGAACCGGAGCGCGACTTCACCGAGTTCTTCGCCCCGCCGGATACCTCTGCTCACGCTGATTACGGCGAGCGCTACTGCGACTGGAAGTACGACGCCTCTATGCTTATCGGCACGGAAGAGGAGTTCCTGCGGCGCGGCGGCAGTGAAAGCTGGCTTAATGCCGGGCGGAGCGCCGTCCGGGGAACGGAGGAGTTCCGGGCGGTAGAAACTCAATCGGCGGAAATGTGGCTTTACACCGACGGGAATTACTACTACAAAAAACAGAGCGGCGACGAGGAGATAGTCACCTCCCGATTCTCCCTGTCAAACGGGTATTTTGACGAGGACGTGAAGCCGCTGGTGCTTTTCGACTCGGCGGCGGTGGGGGATTTTGACGGTGACGGTGCGACCGAGGCGTTTATCATGTTCGAGTTCCCCTCGTTTTCGTGGGTGAATTACACTGAAAACGCGGCGGTGTTCGTGAATTCCGCGGGGCAGGCGGAGGTAGTTTCCACCGGCGTAGGCGGGTATCTTGCGCCGATAAGATACCGGGATTTCGTCCACATGGGAGTGGGCTTCGGGGTGAACAACCTCACCCAACATTCGGAAATTTTCGCCGTGGAAAACGGCAAAGCCGTGCAGAAGCACAGCGCATTCAGCCTTGGGAGCAAATACGGGCTGTGTATGCTGGAATCCGCGGCGCAGGTGCCCGGAAGCTGGCTGGTAATATGGGACAACATTGAGAAGCAATACCGCGAATTAGCCCACGAGCCTGCCCCGGAGGGTCTTGCCGCGGCGATTTACAGCTCGCCGCTCAGTGAACAGCTTGAGGACATTACGGAGCTGAAGGACAGCATTGCCGTTATCGGCGGGAAGTACGTCTGTATCGGCAATGCGTGGAACAGCGTAACTCTGGAGCATGATAACGGCAGACTGACCGTGGCTGACGAACATCTTATCTCATCAGCTTCAGAAACCGAGCCGGACTACTCCGTGTACCTCCCCGCCGCCGAGGAGCTTGCCGTACCCGCGCCGATTCCCGCCGACCGCGCAGAATACGGCGAATACACCCTCACCGGGGACGGAATCTACACATCCGAGGAGGAATTCCGCGCCGCCGAGGGGGACTTCCTATGTGATACGGCGCGCAAAGCCGCCCTTGAAACACAGCAGTACAAGGGGATATCCTATCAGTTCGCGAACGCTCAACGGTTCGCCGGCGACGGCTTTACGTTCACCCACCTCGACCAGAACGGCGAGGAATACACCGAAAGCCTCTCCTACGGCGATTCGCTCACGCTTTATGAGGACGGGTCAGTAAAGCCGCAGTTCCTCGCCGCCGCCTGCGCTGACTTCGACGGGAACGGGAAAAGAGAAGCGTTCGTGGTGTTCCGGCTGCCGTACACGGTAAGTTATGATATTTACGGTGAATCCGGCGGCATATCTGTCGCGGTCTATGCCGCTTCGGACGGCACAAGCAGGGCGCTCCCCGACTGGGAGCTTGTCAGCTCATGGGGCGGTTCGCCGGAGTTCACGCTGATACAGTACGAGAACGAGGTTCACCTCTACAATGCGGATAATTCGGCGATAATGGGTCTACGGGGCGGAGTTCCCAAAAGGCTTGCGACCTGCGACCCGGACGGCGACGGGCGGTATTTCGGCGGGACTATGTTCTACCACCCCGCTCTCGGGGAATACTGCTATGAAAAGCTCCAGCCCATGAGCGGGGAGCTTCTGGCGCAGCTTATAGAAAGCCCTGCCTATCAGGAGTACCTGTCCTTACACCCGGACAATGTTCCCGAATACGCGTGGATAAACGCCGGGGGCTATATCATCACCGACCATTACGGCGAATACCGCTGGGACGGCGAGAGCTTCACAAAGACCACCGGTGCGAGGGGCGGCGGCTGGTGGATAGCCCGGCGGATAAACGGGACTTATCTCTGCTTTGAATGACCCCGCAGGTAATTTTCCAAAAGCCCTTGAAAAAGGACGAGCCGGCGGGCAAGGTTCAGCCTTTTGCCGCAGAAACACATGCGCAGCGCCCCGCAATACCGACAACCAGAGAACGACCTCACAGCAGGTCGTTCTCTTTTTTATTTTTCTATAACTACTTGCTTTTTTCTATTAAATATGGTATAATAAATTAACCCACAGATAAACTGAAATTAAGCGTCGTGGAAACACATTTTAATCATTATTTGCCAGAGTAAGAATTATTTCACTTATGGTCATCTCTAAAACCCGCCGTGAAGGAGGTTTTTAGAGGTGACCTTATGCCCGCGTTTCGCAGGATATGCAAGACCCGACCATAACGAGGAAAACACAATGAAAAAGAAAGTAACTCTCACAGATATCGCAAAGGCGTGCAACACCAGCAACGTCACTATCTCAAAGGCGCTCTCCGGGAAAAGCGGCGTAAGCGACGAGCTTCGCGCAAAGATAATCGCCACCGCGGAGGAGCTTGGATATGTTTCCCCAAAGCTGCCCGCTTCGCTGGGCGGGAATATCGGCATACTCATTCCCGAAAAGTTCATCAACCCCAACGGCTCGTTTTACTGGGCGCTGTACAACAACCTCGTCCAGCGCTTCAAGCGGAAGAACATCTCCTGTATTCAAGAGAACATAACCACCGAGGAGGAGGACGCTCTGGAAATGCCGAAGCTCCTCACCGGGCACAACACCGTCGGGATAATCTCACTGGGACAGCTCAATACGGAGTACATCAAGAAACTCATGGGGCTGAAGCCAAATATCCTCCTGCTGGACTACTACCTCTCCGGTATCGACGCTGACTGTATCGTGACCAACGGTTTTTTAGGCGGCTACAAGCTGACGCAGTACCTCATCTCCGAGGGACACACCGAGATAGGCTTTGTCGGGACGCGGCTGGCGACCTCCAGCATTTTTGACCGGTACATGGGCTACATGAAGGCTATGATGGAAAACCGGCTGATGATAAAGGACGAATGGATAATCGACGACCGCGAGCCTGACAACGAGCTTTTCCAGCACATCACCTTCCCGGAGAAGCTGCCGACGGCGCTGGTGTGCAACTGCGACGAAACGGCGTTCAAGGTGATACGCGACCTCAAGACCCGCGGCGTTTCCGTCCCGGAGGACGTATCTGTGGTGGGCTACGACAACTACCTCATCTCTGAGATATGCGACCCGCCTATCACGACTATCAATGTGGACGCCGGGGAAATGGCGGACCTCGCCGTGTCCACGATACTTGAACGTATCAGCGACCCCAAGCTGCCGACCCGGATACAGACTATCGACGGCAAGCCGGTATATAAAGGCTCTGTGAAGAAGATAAATTAAAACATACGCGGTACTGCGAAAGTGCCGCGTCTTTTTACCCATAAAAAAAGTGCGCAGCACGTTTTGTACTGCGCAAAAATAAATTGGTAAATGGTGCATATATCAGAAAGGAGAATTAGGAACACGCTGATTATAGCGTAGCGTATCAAATTCTGCCGCGTGAGCATGCTCGTTTGAACGGGGCGAATTTGATATAATCAGCGTTTTCCTTAGTTATTCTTTTACAGAACCCGCAACGAGGTTGCTGTAAATGAATTTCTGCAAGAACAGGAAGATCACCAGCGACGGTATAATACAGATTATGATACCCGCGAAGATGACCTCCCACTGCGCGCTGTACGGACCTATGAACTTATACAGCGCCGTTGATACTACCGACAGATCGTCGCTCGGCATGTACAGGTTTGCGGTATAGAAGTCGTTGTAAATGCTTACGAACTTTATTACCAGCACCGTAGCGATAGCCGGACGGAGCATGGGCAGGATAATGCTCCAGTATACCCGGAAATAGGACGCGCCGTCAAGGATCGCGCTCTCGTCCAGAGATACCGAGATATTATCCAGAAACTGAATGAATATGTAGATCGAAACGATATCCGTACCGATATACAGTATGCAGGGCGCCCAGATAGTGTTGTAAAGTCCCAGCTTGCTGACGATCTGGAATACAGTTACCTGCATTGCGATATTCGGCAGCAGCGCCGCGAACAGGAACACGCCCTTTACCGCCCGGGTGAACAGCATTTTGAACCGCTGAAGCACGAACGCCGTCATAGTACCGGTGATGATCGTGCCGAAGCAGGAGATCACCAGAATGATAGCGGTGTTAAGAAGTCCCTTCATTACGTTGCCGTTGATGAACGCCGTAACAAAGTTCTGGAACTGCGGCACCGCCGGCAGCGTGAACACGTTCGTGGTGATGTACTCGTCGTGGGTCTTGAACGCGCCGATAAGCACTACCAGCAGCGGCAGAATTACCACCAGACAGCACATGCCAAGGAACAGGTATGTGAGCACCTTGAACAGTATCTTAACTGATTTCGGCGTTTCGGTGAAGTGATAGTCACTTATGTCAAAGGGCTGATCATTTTTCTTCGATAAACTTGCCACGCGGCTCACTTCCTTTCCCTAAAGAACGCCTTTTGTATTGCGGTAATTATCAGAATTATCGCCAGCAGCACGATAGCCATTGCCGAGGCAAGTCCTATCTTCTGATACTGGAACGCGGTCTCTATCGTCTTGATTACGAACGTACTTGTGCCGTTGCGTCCGCCGGTGATGATGTACGGTATCTCGAATACCGATACAGCGCCCTTGATCGCAAGGATAAGCTGAAGCGCCACGATCGGGCGGATACTCGGGAAGATGATGTACCAGAACCTCTGCCATGCGTTGGCGCCGTCGAGGTCTGCCGCTTCGTAAACGTCCGGGGATATGGACTGGATAGCGCCTATGTACATTACGATATCAAAGCCGATATATCTCCATATCGAAGCGAAAACAAGACAGAAGTTGACAATATCCGGGTTGGAAAGCCACTTTACAGGGTCGGCGCCGAACATCATCAGTATACTGTTTAAAGTACCCTCAGTGTTGGTAATGCCGTCGCCCTTCTGGAAGAAACGGCGGAAGATCAGGGATACCGCAACGCCGTTCATCATGTAGGGGAAGAACAGAACTCCCTTGAACACATTCGCTAACTTTATCTTGGAGCAGAGGAGCGTCGCAATGAACAGTGCCAGTCCCTGCTGTACAAACGAGCCTATCAAATAGTAAATGCTGTTTGCAAAGGTGGACAGATAGCTGCTGTCGGTGAACAGGCGGACGTAGTTGTCAAAGCCCACCCACTCAACAGAAACGCCGAGCTGGTCGCGCTTCTGGAAGCTGAAAATACCCATATTCACCGCGGGTATCAGCGTGAACAGGATCAGCAGAACCAGCGGAATGAGCAGGAAAAGCACCGTCGTAAGGTACTTCTGCCCGGTGTAGCCCCTTATCCATTGAATAAAGGTTCGCTTTGGTTTTACGGTTTCGGCAGCCATAAATGCTTTTTCGCCGTCCTTTCTTGCGTAGTTAAAAATCTGTCTTATTGCTTTTGCCCAAAGGACACGCTGATTAAAGCGAAGCGTATCAAATTCAGCCGCGTGAGTATGCGCGTTTGAACTGGGCGAATTTGATTTAATCAGCGTTTCCCTAAGACAGCTAATTCGGGAAGGGAGTTCCTTCCCGAATCGGCTTGGGAGAATTAAAGGCGGCATTGATAAAGTATGAACAAGTCTGTGCCAGTCAAATGGAGGTCTTTAACAAGCCGCATGAGAAAAGATGGTGTCGTGATCAGTTAGCTGCCAGATAAGCCTTAAGATCCTCGTTAGCGTCTCTTGTAGCGTTCCACTTAGCGTTAGCGTCTGCAATGATAGACTCGAACTTGTCCTCGCCCTCGCCTGCGAATGCAGCCTCAGCGATCTGGATCTTGAAGTTAGCAGCGTCGCCCTGCCATGTACCTACTTCGGAGTCGTTGTTGATAGCGTCCCAAACGCCTACAAGACCGTCGGGAGCGGTGTCGGTTACGAAGAACTCGCAGTCAGCGAAGTCGGTGAGGTAGTCGGGCATCTCAGAGCCTCTCAGTGCGCATACAGAGCCTTCCTTCTGTGCGAAGCCGGACTCCTCAACGAACCAAGTGATGTACTTCTTGCCAAGCTCCTTGATCTCGTCGCTTCTGTTCTTGTTGATACCGAGGCAGTAGTCAGAGGTGGACTCAGCATACTGCTTGCCGTTTACGCTGAACGGAGCGGGCATGTAGCCGATATCGTCAGGGTTCTCGCCTGCTTCCTTGAACTGGGAAACAGCCCAGCTGCCCATTACCATTGTAGCGATCTTGCCGTCGTTGATAGCCTTCTTGCAGCCTTCCCAGTCAGATGTTGCCGGGTCTTCCTCGTGGAGGGTCGGATCCTTGAAGATATCGAACATCAGCTTGTATACTTCATAATAAGCGTCGCCGGGAACGAACAGATCTCTCTGGCTGGTGAGAATGTCGGTCTCGTAGGACTTGCTGCCGGAAGCAGAATTTACAAGGCTTGCCCACTGAACCAGCGTCCAGTCTGCGTTGGCGAAGTTGGTGTAGTAGGGGATAGCGTCTGTGTTAGCCTCGATAGCCTTGAGGTCTGCGATGAAGTCCTCAGGAGTCTTGGGCAGCTCGGTGATGCCGGCTTCCTTCCAGATACGCTTGTTGTAGCAGATACCGCCTGCGATAGTACCGAGGTGAGCGATACCGTATACGGTGTTGTCGTACATCTTCTTGTCAGCCCACATGTACTTCTCGTTCATCTCGTCATATGTACCCAGCGGCTCGAAGAAGTTGGAGAGATCCTCCAGCTTTACGGTGTCGGGGATCATCAGAACGTCGCCGTACTCGGTGGTGTTCATCATTGTGGGAACATCGGTAGCGTAATCGGTGAATGCCTGATATACAACTGTGCAGTTGTTAGCCTCCTCGAAGGACTTGGTCATCTCTGCCAGAGTGCCGTCGTCCTTTCTGTCGGTACGGTGAGTGAGTACCGTGAGGGTCAGCTTGTCGCCGGAAGCGGTGCTGTCGCCTGCGGTGCTGTTATCTGTGGAGTTGTTGTCAGCAGCGCTGCTGTCGGTGCTGTTGTTTGCCGCTCCGGAATCGCCGGTGCTGGTGCTGGTGCTGGTGGTGTTAGTGCTGCACGCTGCAAGGCTTAATGCTGTGCTTGCTGCAAGAAATCCTGCCATGAGCTTTCTGAGTTTCATTGGTTTTTCCTCCCTAAATAAGTACGTTGGTTAAATCCAGTTAAGAATAACTTAAACTCTGGTTTATATTACCGCTTAACCTGTTTATATTATATTAATTTTTTGGTTAATTGTCAATAGGTTAATATGAACTTTATGAGCTCATATAAAATTTAGTTAATCATTTTGTTACTTCTGCACATAGATTTAGTGAAAATTCTCTGAAAACGCTCATTTTTGCCCATTTCAGAGGCTAAAGCAGTGTTTTACTTATTGAAATCGATTAAATAATAGGTAGTCACTTATTTACAAAACCAGTATATATTAATTATATTATTAAGGTACGCTTTGAATTACAGAAACAAAAAAAACTCCCCGGACAGCCGCTCGGCGTCCAGGGGGTTTGTGTTCCGTGAAGTAACAAAATTACTTTATGGGCACCTCTAAAAACCATAGTGCCTCAGATGCGCAGTCAGATTTTTCGTCAGATTGTACAAACAGTATAAATATAGCGCGCTCAGTATTGCGGCACTGAACGCGCTTTTCTTTGCCGAACGCACTTCTCACCAGTCGGTGTCCCAGTCGGTGTCTCCGATATCCCAGTCGTCACCGCCCCAGTCCCAGTCGCCGCCGTCCCAGTCGTCGTTGTAGTCGGAGTTACTGTCGGACTCGTGATAGTATGAGGTATCGGAAAAATCGGTGACGTCATAGCCGGAGCTGTAACTGCTGCCCTCGTAGTAGTCGTAATAGCTGTCGTTCAGCTAGCTGTCAACGGGAGCCGCCGTCCAATAATCCCCGGCGTCATTGTACCAGAACCATGTATCGTCCTGATAGTAATAATAATCGCCGTCGTATCTGTAAGTATCTGTATCTCCGATCTCAGCTTCTGGTAGATCTCGTTTACGGCGTATGCCTCGTCCTTGCCGCGGTAGCGCTCGGCGCGGGTGCCGTCGCCCTTGTTTTTGTACACGACGAAATTCCCGTCGCTGTCCTTATATATACCGAAAGCCTTAGGCTGGCGGAAGTCCATGCCTATGTAAAACCTCATCTTTTCAAGAGGGAGATTCTTCGCCCGGCAGAACGCTTTCAGCTCCTCAATGGTCTTGGGAACGCCGTCGGCGCTTCGCATGACATGCTCGTTCACCCCGCCGCAGTGCGGACAGGTTTCGTCGGTGTCCTCAATAAAGCTGCCGCAGTAATCTCACTTTACCTTCATATCTTACCTCCAAACACTGGAAAACCCGCTCAAATATAGAACTCCTCCATAGTTTCAAGACACAGACATGCCAGAGGGTGTTGATCCGTTTATTGCTTGATCTTGCCCTCCTCGTCAAGCAGGCGCTCCAGCGCCGCTAAATGCTCTCTTACCTCGGCGATCTCAAGGTGGATCTTTTCGCCGTTTTCAAGCTCGTCCGGGGCATTGGAGGAAGCGTCCCCGGTTTCTTCCTTCTTCTGTATCGCCGTGACTTCGCTGATAGAGTTTACCACGATACCTACCACAACGTTCATCACAATGAACGCGCTGATCAGCACGAACGGCACGAAATACAGCCACGCGTAGGGGAACACCTCCATGACAGGGCGGCTGATACCCATAGACCAGCTTTCCAGCGTCATGACCTGGAACAGCGTGTACATTGACTTGCCGATATCGCCGAACCATTCGGGAAACGCAGTGCCGAACATAGAAACGCCGATAATTGAGAATATGTAGTAGATCAGCAGCAGGAGCAGCCCTGTCCACGCGATACTCGGCACAGACCTGCCTATCGCCAGAATGATCACCCGCAGGTGCTTGAGGGTGCTCACCATTTTCATGGAGCGGAGAGCCTTCAGCGAGCGGAACACTCTGAATACCCTGAACACTCTGAACGCGGAAAGAACCGCAAGGTCGGACACCAGAGAGGTGAGTATGATCAGAAAATCAAACCAGTTCCAGCCGTCCTTGAAATAGCCCAGCCGGTACACTATCAGCTTGAGTATCATCTCAACAATGAAAATGCCCAGACAAACGCTGTCCGCGATACTGAACGCGTCCCCGCAGACGTCGTTCAGCGCCGGCACGGTCTGAAGTCCCAGCAGTACCGAATTGAGAATGATGACCCCCAGAATGACGGTTTGAAATGCTGTGCTTTCAACGAATTTCTTTAATTTTTCCATAGCCTACCTGCCTTATTTTAATATATTATCAATTTATTTTATCACTATTGTTTATTTTTGTCAATACATATAGCTCAAAACATGAAAACAAAGGAGTGTCCTTTGTTATAGTACGGGCTGGCTTCCCGCCAGCACTGCGCGGGTGTAAAGCTCAATGCCCGCGTTTCTGTTGGGGTGGATATAGTCCACCAGATAGTCCGACTGAACCTCCCGGCACATTACCTCGTCAATGATATCGTTCGGGTCGCTGAACAGGTGTCCGTTTTCACCGCACCACGCTCTCAGCTTTTCGGTGTATTCGCCGTTCATGCGGTTTCGCTCCGCGGTACTCAGCTTGCTTACGCTGTCGTTGTCAAGCGACGTCCACGGCGCTATAAAGGCGAATTCCGCGCCGCTGTTTTCGCTTCTTACCCGCTGCACGAACCTCTCCAGCTCGGCTATGTAGTCCTCCGCGGTCATTGCGCAGATATCCTCGTCGCGGTAGCGTATGTCGTTCGTGCCGAGAGCCACCACATACATGCCGCTCCCTGTCGGCGCTTCTGGAAGTATGCTCTTGGTCGTCGCTCCCCCGGCGGCACATTCCGTGACGTTGTTCAGCAGGCTCTCCAGCGGTCTGTACCAGCCGAAGCCGCCGTTTTTCGTCCCGTGGGTTATGCTGTCGCCCACAAAGCATACGCTTTCAGCCTCAGACAGCTTCTGATACAGCGGCGAGGCTTTTTCCTCCTCGGTCAGCGCGACAGGTTCTGCCGGCTGCGCCATATAGCCGCTGTCTGTGATGAAATACCGCCGCTCCGCCGCGCTGCACGGGACATTACAGCCCAGCATTATCTCCGTGATGTGCTGCTGCACCTGCTCCACCCGTTCAAGGTCGTAGGTGCTGAGCTCCGCGCGAAGCTGTGTATCGTGCAGGATATCGTATATCGGCAGCGCACGGTAGTTCCCCGAAAGCTGCGACTGCGTCCACATAGGGATCACCGCCGCGCCGGTTATCTCCTTGCTGTCCCGGTCAAAGTATATCTCGGTCAGCGCCGAAGCGTCGCCGTTGTACTCCCGGTAGATGTTCGCAAAATTACCCGGACAGTTCACTATCGCCACAGTCCTGCCGTCACGCTCGGATATCTCCACCGGCTGTACCGAATGGGTGTGGTCGTTCAGAATGACGTCCGCGCCGCACTCTATGAAATGATCATACCAGTATTCCTGATAATCGTCGGGATAGTCGTCAAACTGAGTCCCCATGTGCGAAAGCACTATCACCGCGTCCGGCTCTTCCGCCTTAGCCCGGGCGAAATCCTCGGCTATCATCTGCCGCACCTGATCCGCGCTGCTGCTGCGCGGGTCAACTGTTATTGAGGTGAGGTACGACAGCTCGTCGCTCAGAAGCTGGCGTTCAGAATAGCCGTTAGAGCCGTAGGTGTATGCCAGCACCGCGAATTTCATTCCGCCCTGCTCCACTATCTTTACGGCGCTCTTTTCCTCGGCGTTTCTGTATGAGCCAACATGATCCAGCCCCGCCTCGTCAAGTACGTCCAGAGTTCTCAGTGCGCCCTCCACTCCCTTGTCCAGCAGGTGATTGTTCGCCGTGGTCACAAGATCGAAGCCCGCGTTCTTAACTGCGTCGGCGAACTCGTCCGGGTAATTCAGCGCCAGCGTTTTGCCGTCGTCATAATTGCTCGTGGAATACCCCGCGTCCTCGCCGGCGGCGGGACCCTCAAACACGCCTATCGCGAAGTCCGCGCCGGAGATGTACTCCCGCGTGTGCTCGAAAATATCGTCAAAGCAGTATTTCTCACCGTCCCAGCCGCGCTTCACCTGATCCTCAAGCATTATGAGGTCGCCCGCAAACAGCAGCCGGTAGTCGCTGTGCAGCTTCTCGGACTGCTCGTATGTAAGCTGCGTGTACAATACGTCGCCGCCCTGCTGCTCGCCGGAGGCTGTGACGTCGTCGGTCATCTGCGCTGTTCTTACGGCGCTTATTATGGACTTTACCGGGCTGTACAGAAGTATCGCCGCCGCCACCGTTCCGGATATCAGCCTGCACCAGTGGCGGCGCTTTTCTTTTCCTCCCGAAAATGCGTCCGCGAAGCACACGATCAGCCGGTCAACCAGCCGTGAAGTCCTATCCGCGCCGGTCAGCAGGCATATCGCCGCAGTCAGCACCGCCGCGTAGCAGAATATCTGCCAGTCCTCGGTGAATATTTCCAGCTCCTGCGCCCAAAGCGTGAGTATCCTGTGAAGCAGGTATATCGCAAGAGAATTCCTGCCCATTTTGGTGATAAACGGCAGTTTTCTGTCGGGTATGCACACGCAGAGTCCCAGAATAAACAGCGCCGATACGGCGAATATTATCACCCGGCACAGCAGACCGGAAGCGTCGGCATAGCCATTCATCAGCAGTATCGAATCAGAGATCTTGTGCCTGTACACGAACAATGCCGCGAGCGCCACTGAAACCGCGGTGAGCGCCGCCCCTTTGAAGCACAGTGCGCCGCTCTTGTTCTTTACCGGCAGCTTCTCCGCCGGGAGCAGGAATCCCGCAAGGAAAAACGGGTAGAACGCGATAATCCTGCCGACTGAAAGCAGGTTTGAAACATCAACGAAAAATCCCGCGGACAGCGCGAGCAGTAAGCTCCACAACATCACGCCCTTCTGCCGCGAAGCCCAGCCGGAAACCGCCCTCCACGCAATGACGGCAAGCAGGTACCAGCAGGAATAATACGGCGTCAGCAGGGACATACTCGCGCCGTTTTTGACCAGCTCATACAACAGCATGAACGTATTGAATATCAGATATGCGGCGAGCAGTCTGCCAAGCGGCTCCTTTGACCGGGAATGCTCGCTCTTGCTCAGAAATCCCGTCACAAACACGAATGCCGGCATGTGGAAAACATAGATCGTGTCCGTCACCAGATTCACATAGTGAAAGCCCTGATAATCGTACAGGCAGTGAGCGAACACCACAAGAATTATCAGTATTCCTTTCAGATTATCGAAATAGCTTATTCGCTGAGCAGTTTTCGTCATATTACTTCTCCAAAGTCATTTCAGTGGAAGCCCTAGGGACACGCTGATCAAAGCGTAGCGTATCAAATCTGGTTTTGCGCAAAGCACAAGAGATGCTGTAAGTAAAAAGCTTATTGTTGCGCAAAACCCACCGCGTGAGTATGCGCGTTTGAACGTGGCGAATTTGATTTAATCAGCGTTTCCCCTAGAGATTGCTTTCGGTCAGAGCTTCGTTTTCGGTATCCTCGTTCTCATTATGCGGGTTGTCAATAGTGATAATAAATCCCTCCGCAAACTTGTACTTGTCACGGCGGTGTATGTACAGGAAACCTGCCGCCGAGAAAACGACCGCGCCGATCATATTTACGGCAAGATCCTTCATGGTGTCGGTGATACCTACGTCAAGATAGCCGCCTTCTATTACGGCAAGCTCGTTTCCGTCCTTGTCGTACAGCACGGTATGGTCGATATTCTTTACCACGACCTCCTTGTTTTCACCGCTGGGATTCAGCATAACCGACGAAACGGTAGTTACTATTCTGTCCTTCTGCATATCCTTGTTGAACAGCTTGTCGCCGCTGAATTCAAAGAACTCCCACACCACGCCGACCGTCATTGAAAAACAAAACGAGGTGAGCGCCACAAACAGCGGCGTCATCTGGATACGCTTGCTGTGGGTATTCAGCAGGTCTATCAGCCCGAATCCCACGGAAGCCGCAAGAAATCCCGTTGTCGTGTGAAGAATGCTGTCCCAGATCGGGATCCTGTTGTAGAAATTCGAGATCTCGCCGAGAATTTCCGCCGCAAACACGAACACGATCACCGCGATCTCCAGCACATTCGGCAGGGTTATCCCGGTCTTGGATTTAAGGAACACCGGGATATACATCAGCGCAATGGACAGCACGCACAGCATTACATTCTGAAAATTACCGAGGAATATCTGTCTTATCATCACCAGCAGCACCACCGCAACGCTGACATTCAGAACTATAACGCAGCTCTTCTTTGACGAATGATAGTTCTCCTTTAATTGATCAAAGCATTTCATTTGCTTTACACCTTTCTTTGACTTGAGTTTTGCCCGGGTCTTTCGTCAGACCCATTTTTATTTTAGCACAAATGAGCAGGGAATGCAACACAAAATTTGAGGCGGTTACTGTTGTCGTCTTTTTATTCCGAACATCTATCAACAGGTCAAATCTTGTTGGCTAAGAAGCGATCCCCCGAAGCCGCAGCCCCGGGGGATCTTTGTACTCGATTCACTCGCTCTTGTTGGAGCTGTCCGCCAGCCCCTCGCCGATAATGTACCCGACTACCGCCGCGCCGCTGAGTATGCAGCCGCTGACGGTCTCTGCGGCCTCGCTGTCGCCGCCGAAAGCTACGATAATCCCGGCGATAAATCCCGCGACTGCTACCCATAGTTTACGGCTGGTGAGCTTTCGTTTCCAGTCAATTTTCATGACGTTTTTCTTCCTGTTCCAAGTCGTCAATGCGGTGGTTTATGACCTTTATCTGCTCCTCCACCACCGGCATGCGCCGCGCGAAGTTGTTGTGCTCCGCGACCCTGCTTTCGAGCTGCTCCAAGCGGTAGTTAGTCAGCTTGCTGCTGACCAGTATACCGCCCAACGAGCCTCCGAGAGTGCCGATAAGAGATATCAGTGCTACAATGACAGTGCTATCCATCACAGCACCTCCGCGTCAACATCAAACCCTAGCGCAATGAGCTGCGCCTGCGCCTTGCCAAGATCAGCCTTTGTGACGGTCTTGGTGCCGATCACCTTGTACTTGATTATCGGCTTATTCAGACCGTTCTCGCGGATATACCTGCCTAACTGCTCATAGGCATAATTCCCGTCGATCTCGCCGACAGCGCCCGCGGGCCGGAACGTCCCGAACTGCCACATCTTCTGCCCGTACTGCTTCTGCTTGCCGTCGTCGGTGTAATGCGCCAGCCACAGCGGATATTTCAGCAGCTCCGCTTTGTCAGCGTACATCTCAATAAGGCTGGGATTGCAGTACATCATCGCGTAGTATCCCGCCGCCTTTATCTCGTCAAGGAACGCTTTGCAGATCGCGGTGTATTCAGCCTTCGACAGCTTCGGCGACAGCACCTTGCTGTCCTCGTAGTCAAAGATCACCGGGAATTCGATGTTGAGTTCCTTTATCTGTTTCAGAGCCCACTGTGCTTCTTCGCGCGCCGCTTCGGGCGTCCGGGCGTATGAGTAAACATACACACCCAGCGGAATTTTGCCGGAAAGCGCCGCGTAATGCTCCGCAAAACGCGTATCGACCTTGCCGATATATCCGAGCCGCAGGATCGCGTACTTGATCTTATGTCCATTGTAGTCGGAGGCGAGCAGAGCGCCGTAATCGTTGATCTTGTTGGCATAGGACAAGTCAATGCCGAAATTCTTCACAGCCATTACGCGCCCTCGCTTTCCAGCATTTCGCCGATTTCCCCGTTCCGCGGATCGGGTGCATTGTCCGGCGTCTTGAGTTGCTGCCCTTGATAGATTTCTGACTCGCCCATGAAATGAACGGTATTGCAGCTTTCGCCGTTTGCAATTGTTGCCATAGAATCTCCTCCTGTATTTTTGTTTTGGTGGTGTACCTTCTTGATTGTAATATATGCCGTTGTGAAAAATACTGCAAAACAGAAGATCCTATATTGCCAGCGCTGTGAATGCCGCACTGTGTATTCCCCCCGATCCGGCGGCGGTAAAGCCGAATATCACGCCGCAGTACTCAACGATAAAATCGGTCTGCCGGATCGTTCGGCAGACCGATTTTGTGTATTCTGGCAAAACGCAGTAAAATATCGGGCAGAATGGCAGGTCATTGTGACATTGCGCTGGGACGACCTGAGAATAGTACAACGGCTGTTCTTGGCAGAAGGCTCTTGGGGTTGGATAGATAAAAATATCCCGTCTGAAAACAGGCGGGATAAAACTTTTGGTCATCTCTAAAAACCCCTGTACAAAACGAGTAAAAAGTGGTATAATAGAAATATGAAAGCGATACAAATAGGGTTCTTTGATGAAGAGAACCGATACAAGAAATTAACAGAATTGGGCGATCCGCTGGAGAAACTGAACAGCGTAATGAATTGGGAAATATTCAGAGACGAACTAACCCGTGTGTGTCAGAAGGAGGACTACAGTAAGGGAGGACGTCCACCCATAGATGTCATTGTGAAGTTCAAGGCTTCGGTGCTGAAACGCATATACAATCTATCATATGACCAGACAGAATATCAGATCAATGACCGTCTGAGTTTTATGAGATTTTTAGGACTCGGACTCAATGACAAGGTAATTGATGCCAAGACAATATGGGATTTTGAAAATACACTTGCCAATGCCGAAATGGGAGAAAAGCTGTTCTGTATGTTTGATGCAGTGCTTGAAAGCGAGGGACTGATAACACATAAGGGAACAATTGTGGACGCAACATTTGTGGAAGCTCCCAAGCAGCGGAACAGCCGTGATGAGAATAAGAAAATCAAGAACGGAGAAATTCCCGAAGAGTGGCAGAAGCCCGAAAATGCGCATAAGCTTGCACAGAAGGACACGGATGCACGATGGACAAAGAAGAATAACGAAGTCCATTATGGTTACAAAGATCATGTGAAATGCGATGCTGATAGCAAGCTTATCACCAATTATGCTGTAACAGATGCAGCACTCCACGACAGCAACAGATGTATAGATTTTCTTGACGAAAAAGACGAAGCATTGTATGCAGACAGTGCATACTCGGGAGAACCATAGCAGAACAGCTTCCGGAAAACTGTGAAAATTGTATCTGTGAAAAAGGGTACAGAGGACATCCCCTGACGGAAGAACATAAAGAAAACAACCGCAAGAAATCCAAGGTCAGATGTCGTATTGAGCATATCTTTGGATTTATGACAGGGGCAATGCACGGGATAACAATCCGAAATATCGGAATCACACGAGCATGGTTCAATATTGGTCTGACAAATTTAATATATAACTTTTGCAGGTATGAATTTTTAAAGCGAAAATGACCTGTTAGGTGATAACTGCGCTCTTTTGAGGAAAAAGGGCACTAATAGAGGGGATTTTCGGCACAAATATAGGCTCTTTAGGCTTTTAAGACGGCAAATTCACCTCATGTACTTCCGCTTGTCTTAAAATACAGAGGTTTTTAAAGGTTGCCTATAATAAATACATAAAATACATCGGTCAGGAGGATATGTATGAAGAAATCATTAATTGCCGCAGTAATAAGCCTGTTATTCACGTTATGTTCCTGCGAAAAAGCAGACCAGCCGCCGACATTTTCTCTGGGCGGAGAGGCTGTGCAGTCCGAGCCTGTCGGGATAGCTATGGGAGCGGTCAGCGAAACCGTGTCCAAGTATCCAAGTGACTCCAACCCGCTTATCTCCAACATATTCTGCGCCGACCCGACTTCGGTGGAATACAACGGCAGGCTGTATATCTACGGCACCTGCGACCACCAGCAGTATGAAGCGGTAGGCGCGGACGGCAAAAACACCTACGAGCATATAAAATCCCTTGTCATGCTCTCCACGGACGACATGGTGAACTACACATATCACGGGCGCATAGAGGTCGGTGAGATATGCTCGTGGATAATTGCGTCATGGGCGCCGTCGATAGTTTCCCGTGTTGAGGAGGACGGGCTTACGCACTTCTATCTGTATTTCTCAAACAGCGGCTGTGGAACGGGCGTCATCACCGCGACCTCTCCGACAGGTCCGTGGAGCGACCCGCTGGGACATTCGCTCATTGACGGAAATACGCCGGGTCTTAACGGCTGTAAATCCCCCTTTGACCCCGGCGTATGCATTGACGACAACGGCACTGGCTGGCTTTCCTTCGGCGGCGGTACAGACAGCGCAAGAATAGTTAAGCTGGGCAGCGACATGATAAGTCTGGACAGCGAGATAGCCAAGATACCGTCCCTCTATCATTTTGAAGCAAGCGAGCTGAACTACATCAACGGCACTTATGTTTATACCTATAACAACGACTGGGACAAGCACTACTCCGGCTGGGATATCGAGGGCGTAATGCCGCCGCCCGGGTGCAGTATGTCCTACATGACCACCAAAACTCCGCTTGACCCGGATAGCTGGGAGTACCGCGACTACTATTTCAAAAACCCCGGCGAACAGGGGCTGGAATACAGCAACAACCACACACATCTCCAGAAATATCAGGGCAGGTACTATCTGTTTTACCACTCACTGTTCCCGCAGAAGCTGCTCGGCACATACGGCGGCTTCAGAAGCCTGTGCGCAAACGAGGCGCAGGTCGATGAAGAAACAGTTACTATCGAAAAGGTCACTGCCACAAAGGAGGGCGTTCAGCAGATAAAATACCTCGACCCGTATCAGGTGAATCAAGCTGAAACCATAGCCGCCTGCTCGAATATCTCCTATCAGCAGAGCGAGGACGGAATGACGCTTCTCAGCGGCTGCGGCGACGGCAAGGCGGCATGGATATGCGTTCGCGGCGCTGATTTCGGGGATAACGCGCGGTATTTCGGAGCAAACGTCCGCGGCAAGGGGAGAATTGACGTTTACATCGGCAAAACCGAGGGTGAACCGGACACCACGCTAGAATTTGACTGCGCCGACCGGACGGCGATTTATAACCAATTCAGCTCTGACATCAGCGGAGTGAATGATATTTATTTCGTATTGTCGGACGGGGTCGAATTTGATTCGTGGCAGGCAGCTATGGTATAATCTAATTATGAGTCGTTTTGTTGATAGAAAAGCAATTTACAACATATTAGTTCGTCAGACACGCTGCGTTTGGGAAGATTCGTGCTGACAAAAATCACAAAATGAATTATAATGAGAAATAATGATAAAAGGCAAGCTGGTGTTCGTGACCTGTGCAAAGATAGGTGCGGACGGAAAGGCCATACTTCCCGATGTAACTGAGGAGGACGATTACGTCGTCATGCTGTGCGAATTCAGCGACAGACCCGGCAGATCCCACAGCATTATAAAGAAAACTGCGGCTGACTTCACATACAGATACTGTTGAAATAAATTGTATGAAATCACGATTGAATTTCAGCGGAGAAAATGATATAATCAATATATAAAAGGCGCAATGGAGCGAAGATCCCATTGCGCCTTTCTGCGTTTTACATCAATGGTTCTATTACGATAACGTAATATCTGTCATGCGGCGTGGAAAAGAGGTGGAAAATTGGACAAAACCGAAAGCGTGATCAGTGTCGGGATAGATATTGGCACAACAACGACTCAGTTAGTTTTTTCGCGGCTGACGTTACAAAGCAGCGGCGGATACGGAATAACCCCGAAAACAGTAGTTTCTGATAAGGAAATACTCAGACGCAGCCACATCTACTTCACTCCGCTTACTGGCAGCGATACAATAGACGCACAGGGAGTGCGGAGAATTATCGAGCAGGAATATGCTGCGGCTGGATTCCGCCCGGAAATGATAGATACCGGCGCAGTGATAATCACCGGCGAATCGCTGAGAAAGTCCAATTCCCGAAGCGTTTGCGAGGAAATATCAAGCATTGCAGGGGATTTTGTGGTCACCTCTGCCGGTCCTGATCTTGAGTCTGTTCTTGCAGGAAAGGGCGCAGGCTGTATGGAGCTTTCGGAACAGCCTGAAAATCTCGGAAAGATATGCTGCAATCTTGATATCGGCGGCGGAACGACTAATATCGCGTGTTTTCGCGGCGGTGAAACTATATCGGTCGGCTGCCTTGACATAGGCGGAAGGCTTATCCGGCTGGACAGCTCCGGCAGGATCATCTATATCTCTGACAAGCTCAGAAAACTTGCAGAACGCAGCGGAATAATGCTGGAAACCGGGAGCGTGCTTGGAACGGAAACCGCAGAGCAGGTTTGCAGGATAATGTGCGAGGTACTTGAATCGGCAGTCGGGCTTGCTCCGCCAAATGAAACTGTGGGATATATGGCGACAAATCACTCGATAGACGTCCTGCCGGAGCTTTTCACTTTTTCGGGCGGCGTTGCGGATTGCATAAGCAGTGAGCATGAGAACTTTGAGTTCGGAGATCTTGGGGTGATCCTTGGCAGAACTCTGCGACGATCCAAATTCTTCCGCGAAGGCAGGGTGATCTCGGCAGCAGAAACAATGAGAGCAACAGTGATCGGCGCAGGAAATTGTTCCATAGAGCTTTCCGGAAGCACGATCGAATACAGAAACTGTGTTTTTCCGATCAAAAGTGTACCAGTACTGCGGCAGCGGCTTTCCTGCGCAGCGGATATCAGCGGCTTCGCAGAGAGAGCGCGCCGCAGCATTGAGAACTGCGGCGCTCTCGGAGCGGGAAACCATATAGCGCTTTCATTTGCGGGGTTGAAAAATCCCTCGTTCGACGAAATAGAGCAGCTTGCAGCGGAGATATCCTCCGTTTCGGATATTGCGGGAGATCCGCTTATGATCGTTGTGGAGGAGGATATGGCAAAGGTACTGGGACAGGCGCTCAAGCGGCGTATACCCCGTAGCGAGCCGCTTATCTGCATTGACGGGATAGCCTGCGGCGACGGGGATTTTATTGATATAGGAGAACCGGTTTCCGGCGGCAGAGTGATCCCGGCGGTCGTCAAGACTTTGATCTTCAGATAAAGGGTGAGATATAAAATGAATTTAAAATGTACGCTGTACAATAAGACCTTTGCGTTTTCCTCTGTAAAAGAGGTGCTTGCAAAGGCGAACGAGCCAAAATCCGGTGATGTGCTTGCAGGTGTCGCGGCAGTTTCCGCAGAGGAACGCATGGCGGCAAAGCTGGTGCTGTCGGAGCTGACTGTAAAGGAGCTGCGGGAAAATCCCTCTGTTCCATACGAGGAGGACGAGGTCACACGGATAATTCAAGACGACCTTGATATGGAACAGTACGAGAAATTCAAGGGTATGACGATAGGCGAGCTTCGCGACTGGATATTGTCCTATGACGCCACATCGGAAATGATACTTGCAGCTTCAAAGGGGTTCACCAGCGAGGTCATTGCGGGTGTCGCGAAGCTTATGGGAAATCTCGACCTGATGTATGCCGCAAGCAAGCTCGAGGTTCACGCCCACTGTAATACAACTATCGGCGGGCGGGGAGTTTTTGCTTCACGGCTTCAGCCTAATCACCCCACCGACGACCTCCGGGGAGTTACCTCATCACTGTTTGAGGGGCTGAGCTACGCCTGCGGCGACGCGGTGCTGGGATTAAATCCGGCGATAGACACGGTGAACAGCACCACTGATGTGCTGAAGCTGCTGTATGATGTCCGGACAAAGTATGAGATACCCACGCAGATTTGTGTGCTGTCGCATATTTCCACTCAGATGAAAGCAGCTCAGGCAGGTGCGCCGATAGACCTGTGCTTTCAGTCGATAGCCGGCTCGGAAAAGGCTCTGCGCTCATTCGGAACGAGCGCGGAAATGCTGGGTGACGCGCTCCAGATGATGACGGAGCTTGCGAAGTCACAAGGCCCTGATTATATGTATTTTGAAACCGGGCAGGCTTCGGAGCTGTCCTCGTCGTCGCATTTCGATACCGATCAGCAGACAATGGAATCCCGCTGCTACGGACTTGCACGGCATTATCACCCGTTCCTTGTAAACACGGTGGTGGGCTTCATGGGACCGGAATATCTCTATGACGGGAAGCAGGTAATTCGGGCGGCGCTGGAAGATGTGTTCTGTGGGAAAATGCACGGACTGCCCATGGGCTGCGACTGCTGCTATACTAACCACATGCAGGCAGACCAGAACGATATGGATAATCTCATCACAATAATGGCTGCGGCAGGCTGCACCTATGTAATGGGGCTTCCGCAGGGTGATGACGTCATGCTTATGTATCAGTCCACCGGATTTCACGATTCCCAGACCGTCCGGGAAATGCTGGGACTTCACCCGATACGCGAATTTGAGCAGTGGGCGGAAAAAATGGGGATACTTTCAAACGGACGGCTTACATCTCGGGCGGGAGATCTGACGATTTTCAGGTAATGGAGGCACAAGATGAGCAGAGTATTTACACTTGACGGCAATACTGATATTCTGAACTGCGACCTTACTAATATCCCCATGCAGGAATTCAGCGAGCGCGACAGCGATGAAAATAAAGAAGTCTATGAACAGTACAAGAAAGCTACTCCGGCAAGAGTAGGCATAGGTCATACCGGTTCACGTTATCACACAGCGGCGGCACTTCGATTTCAAGCGGATCAGTATTCGGCGGCAAACGCAGTTCAAATGGAAGTCCCGGAGCGCGTTGTAAAGGAGCTTGGGCTGTTTGAGGTACAGACCAAATGCGCCAGCAAATACGAAATGCTGACCCGTCCGGATCTCGGCAGACTGTTCACCGAGGAAACAAAGAAGATCATTTCGGAACGGTGTGTTCATGAGCCGGACGTGCAGATATTCATAGGCGACGGGCTTTGTTCTCCGTCAGTGGAGGCAAATGTCCCGACAATGTACCCGGCGATATGTGCGGCGCTGGAATACGAGGGCATCACAGTCGGAACGCCGTTTTTTGTGCGCTACTGCCGGGTGAATACCGTGAGGACAGTGGCGGAGCTTCTACACCCGAAAGTTACCTGTGTGCTTATCGGCGAGCGTCCGGGGCTGCTCACATCTCAGAGCATGTCGGCGTATATGGCTTACAATGCCAGATATGATATGTTGGAATCGGATTACACTGTGGTTTCCAACATAAGCCGCGTCGGAATGCCCCCTGCCGAAGCCGCCGCGAATATCGCGGATATTATAAAGGCAATGCTGGAGCAGAAAACCAGCGGTTACGGACTTAAATACTGAAAAAAGAGCCTGATCTTACGGTCAGGCTCTCAGTTATTTTATTTGATTTGATCACTCATGCTCCGACATGAACTTCTCCGCTGTCTGATTGTAAATCTCCTTGTTCTCAACGTGGCAGAGGTGAGTGCCGGGGAAAAGCTCCCAGCGGCAGTCGGGGATACCGTCAAGAAGCTGCTTTGAGATCGCCGGGGTCGCTTCGTCAGCGCGCCCGGACGTGACAAGCACCGGGACCTTTATCTCGTCAAGTCTGCCGGAATAGTCCCAGCCCTTGAGATTTCCTGTTACAACATATTCGCTTTCGCCCCATGTTGTGGTGTAGGATTCGCCCATCTGGTCAAAGGAGCGGGAAACATGATCCGGATAGGGTGAAAGGCTGCAAACATGCCTGCGGTAATATTCCGCAGACGCCGCTTGTACCTCCGGTTTTGAATAGTCGTGGTCAACCGCTGCTTGATCAAGAGCGTCCTGCATTTCCTTCGGCATGAAGCTGATAAGGCGCTGCGCCTCGGACACCCACAGCGGAATGGAAGCCGGGCTGCTCGCAATTATCGCGCTGGCGATCCCAGAGGGATTCCTGTTGATGAGATACTGCATGGCAAGCATTCCGCCCCATGACTGACCGAGCAGGTGTATTTTGTCCAGACCGAGGGCTTTTCTTACCACATCAACCTCTTCCTCCCACAGTTCCGCAGACCAGAAGCCGGGTTTGGATTCCGGGATACGGGATTTTCCACAGCCAAGCTGGTCATAATACACCACTGCCCTGCCGTAGTTTTCGGCAATTCCGTCGAGGGATTCGAGGTAATCATGCGCGCAGCCCGGTCCTCCGTGAAGCGCCAGCAGCGGCAGCTTTCCGCCGGTACATTCTCCTGCGATACGATAATAGGTCTTATAGCCGTTGAAATCAATGTATCCTTCTTGTATTTTCATAATTACTCATGCTCCTCCATGAATTTTTCCACAATGCTGTTGTACAGCTCAGGGTATTCAACGTGGCAGAGGTGAGTGCCGGGAATAAGCTCCCAGCGGCAGTCCTTTACGCCGTCGTAGATCTGCTCGGAAATAGCAGGGGTAGCTTCATCGTCAATGCCCGAGGTAACAAGAGTAGGAATATTGATCCTGTCCAGTCTGTCTGAGTAGTCCCAATCCTTCATCTTTCCGGTAACAACGAACTCGCTCGCGCCCTGCATTACCATGTACGGCTCTCCCATCTGGTCGAATGACCGATCCACGAAATCGGGGTGGGGAACGATACGGCAAACATGACGGCGGTAGTATTCCGCAGAAGCTTCAACGACTTCTGGACGGGAATAATCCCCGTCAATATCCGCCTGCTTCAGAGCCTGCTGCATATTCTCGGGAAGATAGCCTCGCAGACGGTTCGCCTCGGAAAGCCACAGATCCATTGAAGCCGGGCTGCTTGCGATAGTAATGCTGTTTACGCCTTTCGGCTGCTTGTTAATTACATACTGCATTGTCAGCATTCCGCCCCATGACTGCCCCAGCATATGGATATTCTCAAGCCCCAGCGCGTTTCTTACAACGTCGATCTCTTCCTCCCACAACTCTGCGCACCACATATCCGGGTGCGAGCCGGGAACGACAGACTTTCCGCAGCCGAGCTGATCATAATATATAACCTGCCGCCCGTATTTCTCAGCGATACCGTCAAGCGATTCAAGATAGTCGTGGGCGCAGCCGGGTCCCCCGTGGAGCGCCAGCAGAGGCAGCTTCCCTCCGCCGGGTTCACCGACTATACGGTAGTAGGTCTTGTAGCCCTTGAAATCAATATATCCGTCTGTTATCTTTGCCATGATATGATACTCCCTTCGTTATGATATTATAATATACAGGGAAGCCGCCGACGGGCAGCTCCCCCATACATTGTTCATGTGATGATCACGCCAGCGTGAAATCCTTTGCGGTGAGATCCCAGAAATAGAGCGGACCAAGATCCACCTTCATTCGCTTGTTCACGGCGAACGACTGGTTGCTGAATGCCAGAACATAGATAGGAACTTCGTCAAGAATGATCTCACTGTATTCCTTGATAAGCTCAACTCTTTCAGCCTCGTCAACGGAGTTGTTCTCCTTTGCGAACAACTCGTCAGCGGCGTCGCTGCGGAAGGAAGAGGTGTTCGAGCCGCCGGCGCCTGCATTTGAGCTGATGAGGATAGGACGTACATTGCCGGCAGGGTCTGGGAAGTCTGCCTGCCAGTCAAACAGACCCATGTCGTAATCCTTCACACCGTCTGCGTCCAGCATGTTGCCGAACTGAATGGTGATCATTTCATCGTAGGTGTGCTGCTCAACGGAAACGTTGATGCCGATAGCGGACAGTGCAGACTGGATATATACCGCCATGGACTGATAGTAGCTGATGTTGGAAACGGCAAGTCTGCAATCGAATCCGTCCGGATAAGCGGAAGCTGCAAGGCACTCCTTAGCCTTTTCAATGTTATAGGAGTAGTTGTCAAGAGTATCTGCAAACTTCTGCCAGTCCTCCGCACTGCCGATCGTGTAGAGCGCGTCGCCGAACAGCAGACCGGAGCCGGGTACACCGTACTCGCCATATACGCTGTTTACGAGGTTTTCAGCGTCGATAGCATAGCAGATAGCCTTGCGGACGTTCTTGTCGTTGAAAGGAGCCTTTTCAGTGTTGAACGCAAGGTGATCGATCCTGTATGCGTGAACAGAGTTGATGTCGAGGTTTGTGGCGTCAGCAAGCTGACCGATCATATCAACGGATACGTTGACGGAAAGGTCGGTCTGACCGGTCTTGAGAGCTGCGATCCTCGTGGTGTCCTCGGTGATTATTGTGTAGTCAATGGTCTTGAAATCACAGGGAGCGGATTTGTCCCAATAGTTCTCGTTCGCGGTAAGCACGATCTCAGAGCCGTTTGTCCAGTGGTCGAACTTATACGCACCGGTCGCCATAACGCCGCCGGAGGCTGTTCCGTAATTGTCCTTGTGCTCCTCATAGTACGCCTTGCTGATGACGGCGCCGCCGGTGGTCGCAGGAACATACTGCCAGAAAGCGTCGGGGTTCTTCAGGTGAACTGTGATCTCCCAATCGCCGGTCTTTTCAATGGAGTCAACGCTGTCGAACATCCACGCAACGTAGGAGTCTGATTCAGAGCCCATATTGCGCTCCATGGAGAAGATAACGTCCTCAACGGTCATCGGTGTGCCGTCAGAGAATGACACATCATCGCGGATCGTGTAAACGTAGGTCTTGTCATCAACGCACTTCCAGTCGGAAGCAAGCATCGGAGATATCGAACCGTCTGTGTTGATGTACAGCAGGCTCTCAACAAGCTGTACTACAACAAGGTTTGTGGTGGTGTCGTATGCATAGATCGGGTCGAGGGATACGATGTCGGATTCCAGCGCCCATTTGAGGGTCGTATCCGAATCAGAAACGCCTCCGGTGGCGTCATTGACTGAACTGCCGTCCGAGGGCGACCCAGCCGGTGTGCTTCCGGACGAACCGGAGGAACCTGTACCGCCGGAGCAGCCGGTCAGGCAGACAACGACCGACAGCGCAGCTGCAAGTGATTTTACTATGTTCTTTTTCTTCATAGTGTTGTTTCCTTCTTTCTTATGTCTTTTACCTCGAACCCGTTCTGTACGGGAAGCGATTCAGATGTTTTTTCTTTCTGCCGCAGATAGCAGGCGCAGAAATGTCCGGGGGAAACCTCCTTCAGCAGCGGAGCGGCTGCGTCGCATTTGCCGGGAATACAATGCGGACAGCGAGTGTGGAACCGGCAGCCCTCCGGCATTTCCATGGCATTGGGCAGGTCGCCCTTCAGCTCGACCTCCGGAACCGGCTCGTCCGGAGAGGAGCGTGGCTTTGACGCTATCAGCGCTTTTGTGTAGGGGTGGCGTGTGTCGCTGAAAATGTCATCGACAGACCCCATTTCCATTATCGCGCCGAGGTACATTACTACTATCCTGTCGCAGATATGCTCGACAACCGGCAGATCGTGCGATATGAACATCATCGTCTGGTCAAACTGCTGTTTCAGATCGAAGATAAGGTTCAGTATCTGCGCCTGAACCGAAACGTCCAGCGCGGAAACCGGCTCGTCTGCAAGAATGAACACCGGCTTAGTTATCAGCGCCCGCGCGATCGCCAGACGCTGGAGCTGACCGCCGGAAAGCTCGCCCGGGCGGCGTGAAAGCACCGATTCGTCAAGGCTTATCAGCCCGAGCAGGTTCGAGATATCCTCCTTAGCCTCGGCGTTGGTCATGCCGAACAGCTTTGCGACATCAGTCAGCGAACGCCCGATAGTGTGCTTGGGATTGAACGAGGAATAGGGATTCTGGAATACCATCTGGCTCTTTCGGCGCATTTCCTTCATCTCTTTTTTGCTGAGAGAGAAAATGTCCTTCCCGTCCATGATGATCTTTCCGTCGGTGATTTCGGTAAGGCGCATTATGCAGCGTCCGAGGGTGGATTTTCCGCAGCCGGATTCACCGACAATACCAAGTATCTCGCCCCGGTATACCTCAAGGGAAACATCGTCAAGCGCTTTGACGCACTTCTTGTTGCCTGCGTCGAAATATTTCTTAACATGCTCTACACGGATAAACGGCTCGCTCATTCGGTCGCGCCCCCTTTCGTAAGACTGTCGTGAGCAAGGTGGCAAAGATACCTGTGCCCTCCGTCAAGCGTGCGGAACTCAGGCGCTTCGCAGCAGCATTT
The DNA here is from genome assembly GCA_945873955.1 of uncultured Clostridia bacterium. Lineage (GTDB taxonomy): Bacteria > Bacillota > Clostridia > Oscillospirales > Ruminococcaceae > CAG-115. The sequence goes on from CAMCFA010000016.1 coordinate 31,710, forward strand.
TTCAGCGGCATATTTACAGCGTGGCGCATAAGCGCAGCCGTTGATCGTATGGTTCAGCTTTGGCGGCGCGCCGGGAATGCTGGTCAGCTTAGTTGCACGCTCGCCGGATCTGGGGATAGAATCTATCAGATCCTTTGTGTAGGGGTGGCAGGGCGCGCTGAATATCTTTCTGACGTCGCCCGACTCGATTATCTGCCCGGCGTACATTACCGAAACCTTGTCGCATATTTCCGCGATAACGCCGAAGTTATGCGTGATTATCAAAACCGCGCTGTGCATTTCTCTCTGGAGCTGCTTCATGAGCTTGAGTATCTGCGCCTGCATGGTAACGTCAAGCGCGGTGGTCGGCTCATCGGCGATCAGCAGCCGCGGGCTGCAAATAAGGCTCATCGCGATAGAGGCTCTCTGAAGCTGACCTCCCGACATCTCGAACGGGTACATGCTGTATCTTGCGGCGCCGGGCAGGATACCGACCTTTTCAAGCATTTCTACGGATCTTTCCTTTGCCTCTGCCTTGCTTATCTTCTGGTGGATAAGAAGCGCCTCGGATATCTGGTCTCCTATCCGCAGCAGAGGATTAAAGGTAGTCATAGGATCCTGAAATATCATGGAAATATCGTTTCCGCGTATTTTCAAAAGATCTTTTTTATTCATCTTGAGGATATCCCTGCCGCCGTCGTAGAGTATCTCGCCGCTGTATTCCACCTTTGACTCGTCGTGAAGCCGCAGGATCGATTTGGCGGTCATTGATTTTCCACAGCCGGATTCCCCGACTATTCCGTGTATTTCATCGGAGGAAATGGTCAGATTGATATCGCGGACTGCGTGTATCAGTCCGGAAATGCTCATCAGATCGACCTTGAGATGATTAATTTGTACAAGCTCACTCACTTATTCCGCCGCCTTTCCTGCTTTTTTTGCTGCAAGCTTTGCCATCAGCCTGCGGTAGCTGCGGATAGACGGCAGCTTTCTCTGGCTTGGGTCAAGGTATCCTTGAATACCATCGGAAAAGATGTTCAGCGCGATCACTGTAATAATTATCATAAGACCCGGCGCGATCGCGCAGAGAGGGCTGGTCGTCAGATAGATCCTACCCTCCTCTAGCATTGCGCCCCAGTCAGATGTAGGCGGCTGAACGCCAAGTCCGAGGAAGCTCATGGAAGCGAGGTCGAGAATTGCGTAACCAAGGTCAAGAGTAAGCTCCACCATCATTGTGGATATGCAGTTGGGAAGTATCTGAGTGAACAGTATCCGCGTATCAGAAAAACTGATCGACTTTGCCGCTTCAACGTAGGTTTTGTTCTTTTCTACAAGAACCAGCGAACGCGTCAGCTTTGCAAGCATTGGAATATAGATGATACCCAGCGCAAGGATAGCGTTGAACAGACCTCGTCCGAACGCCGCAACGAAAACAAACGCCAGAAGCAGAGCCGGAAAGGAAACTATAACATCGCAAATACGCATGAGGATCGAATCCAGCTTTCCTCCATGATAACCCGAAAAAAGACCGATCGGAACTCCGATAACGATAGAGATCCCGACTACGCCGAGAGCGCCGAGCAAAGAGGTTCTGCCGCCAAAAAGCAGCCTTGAGAAAATGTCGCGCCCGGTTTTGTCTGTTCCGAGCCAGTGCTCTGCCGAAGGCCCTTTCAGCATATTACCGATGTCAAGCGCGTTAGGGTCGTACTGCGCCAGCAGGTCTGCAAAGCATACGCACACCAGTATAATCACAAGTACCGCGAGCGAGATGATAACAGACGGTGTGAACAGCTTTCCGAGCTTTTTTTCTTTTTTGTTGTTCATTTCCTTTCACCTCACTTCAATCTGATACGCGGGTCGATAGCTGCATAGATTATGTCGGCGAGCGTGCTTATTACGAGGAAAAGGAACACAAGCATTATCGTGATATCCTGCACTACTGCATAATCAGAGGAGGTTATCGAATCGACCAGAAACGATCCCAGACCGGAAAGAGAGAACACGTTTTCGACAAGTACTGCGCCGACTACCATGCTTCCTATCTGGATACTTACAATTGCGATCACCGGGATCACAGCATTTTTCATGTTGTGCTTAAAGAGGATCCTGCTCTGGGGAACGCCCTTAGCGACAGCGGTCATTGTATACGGAGCGTTTATCTGATCGATCATAGAGCTTCTCATTACCCTGCTTGCGAGTGCGATCATCGTACAGGCAAGAGCCAGAGAGGGTACAAACAAACGCTGACAGTATTCGGCAAAATTCGCATACGTTCCGGTAAAAGGATATGTGGGAGCCACCGCCGAGATCAGCAGGATAAGCAGGATACTTACAAAAAACGAGGGACAGCCGGCGAGTATCAGCGAGAATATCGAACCTGCGCGATCCCAGAGCGTGTGCTTTTTCACAGCGCAGAAGATTCCAAGCGGGATAGCGATAACCAGCGCGATAACAGAGCTTGCAGAAACAAGTCCAAGGGTGGTAAGGATCCTCGGTCCAATAAGCTCGTTTATGCTTGTCTGATATTTGAAGCTTAGACCAAGATCTCCGTGAAACAGACCATCTATCCACAGAAGATACTGCTGAAAGAGCGGCTTGTCAAGGTTGAATTTCTCCTTGATCGCCTGAATCGTTTCCTGAGAGGTCTGCTTGCCTCCCAGAATGACCGCGACAGGGTCGGTATCCGACAGCCGTACAAAAATGAAAACCAGAATACTTGCGATGAACAGCGACAGAATAAGCTGCCCAATGCGCTTTAGAATAAACTTTCCCATTTTATCTCCCTTCTCTACAAAGAAACGGCAAGGGAGCGAGTAATCTCTTACAGGCTCCCTTGCCGTTTTGATGTCTTAATTATATTCATTCTGCATTGTTTTGTCAATATGTTTTTGGTCGATTTTCACAATCCCATAAAAAAACTGCTCGTCCACTTTTCATTATTGTGCATTTCGTATTACAGAAAAATTCAGAATTATATTGACCGATTAACTGAAATTTGTTATAATAATATTGTTTGCAAGGGCTTACATATTGCTCTGGGTAGAAACTATGCAGGACAGTGTCTGCATATCCTGCATTTCTTGATTCGTTATTTTGAATAAGGAGAAAGTATCATGGTAACTATTTCAAGTACAAACTCAGTTTACAATATGTCGCCGGATAATACCCCGGCAGCTTATGCCGAAAGCGGAGATGTCGTAAGATTTGAAACGCTGGACTGCTTCGGGGGACAGATCACAAATGAAGAACAGCGTCTCGGCGGAATAAACTGGGAGCGCATCAATCCGGCGACCGGACCTTTGTTTATTAATCAAGCAGAACCGGGTGATACTCTCCGGGTAGAAATACAGAAGATCGAGCAGGACAGCCACGCGGTGGTAGTAGAGGCTCCCGGCGAGGGCATTACCGGAATAAAGCTCACCGATGAGGCAACAAGGATATTTCCGGTCAATGAGGGACGTGTGTATTTTAACGATAAGCTTTCGTTTGATATCTCGCCGATGATAGGAGTTATCGGCACTGCGCCGGAAAAGGAGAGCATTCTGACCGGAACTCCCGGCGCTCACGGCGGTAATATGGACTGCACAAGGCTAGGCGAAGGAACAGTTCTGTATCTTCCCGTAAACGTCAAAGGTGCACTGCTCGCGATGGGCGATATGCACGCGATAATGGGAGACGGAGAGGTATGCGTTTGCGGCGCTGAGATCGGCGGAGCGATAACCGTAAGGGTCTCCGTCATCAAGGGAAGAAGAATGCCGCTGCCGTTCCTTGTGACAAGCGACCATTTCATGACTATCTGCTCTGCGGATTCGCTGGAAGCAGCGGCGGAGGGCGCGACCCTTTCAATGCGCGGTTTTCTGATGAACGAGCTGGGAATGGATATCCACAGCGCAGGAATGCTTCTGAGTCTTTGCTCTGACCTTAGAATATGTCAAGCGGTAGACCCTCAAAAGACATGCCGCATGGAAGTGCCGCTTGAAGTGGCAGAAAAATACGGATACAGCTTTGAATGAATGACCGGAGATAATGTAATGGGACTTTTGCATATTTACTGCGGCGACGGAAAAGGAAAGACCACCGCTTCATTAGGTCTGGCGATAAGGGCGGTGGGCGCCGGGCTGAGCGTTTGCTTCCTTCAGTTCATGAAAGGCGGCGATACTGCGGAGCTGAACACTTTGAAGCATATCCCGGGAATAAAGGTAATGCGCTGCGACAGGCAGTATCCGTTTTTCTCAAAGATGACCGAAACGGAAAAGGCGGAGATCACGGCGTGTCACGACCGTTTGCTTGAAGAAGCGTTCAGCGGCGGATTTGATATGATAGTGCTTGACGAGTTTAACTGCGCTTACAGATTTGGGCTGATGAACTGCCGCCGCGCCAGAGATCTCATCGTGAACGGCAGAGAAAGCGCCGAGTTGATCCTGACCGGCAGAGATCCCGACGATGAATTTATCCGTCTGGCGGATTATGTCAGTGAGATAAAATGCGTGAAACACCCGTTTGAGAAAGGCGTTCCCTCGCGAAAGGGCATAGAATACTGACGTCACGGCAATGGCATGGCGTAAAGGCTTATGTCACGCAGAGCGCTGAACCACGGGAAATAATGAATGATCCTCGATCTGCCTTTCTTTTTGACGCTTTTCAGAAAAGTGAATTAATTGATCCTGCTGTACACCAGAAACCTATGCGGGATATCGTCCGGGTGATTGCCGGTAGACTTCTGCTCGAACATCAGGTATTCCACATCATCGACAGTTACCTCGAACATACGGCGGACGAAACGCCGATCGCCGTCAAATGTAATGCAGTACCCGTTTGTCCATTGTGAGCGTAAAATAATGTGCTTGTCCGGGTCACGCAGAATATAGCTTCCGTCCGTGGAAACGGTGAGGTACTGCCACACGAAATTCTCGAATGTCCCGGTGAATTATCCCCACTTTGTGGAGCGCCTTAATCGCGGCGCAAAGCTCCAGAAGCGCCCGCACCGCTTCCCTTTCGGTGAATGCGCGCTCAGAAGCGGGCGTTCCCTCGATGTATTCGCTGATGAAATATGCTCCGTTTTCGTCACTGGAACGCTCCGTCAGCCGCTCAATATACGGGCTTGAAACGCTCTGTAACCGCCGGAACAGCTCCGGCGAAATTTCGCGGTATCTGCGGACGTACAGCCTGCCGTTATCGCCGACAACAAGCTGAATATCTCCCTTTTCGGAGCTTTTCAGCACCGACCTGAAATGGTATTCCAGAGCTATCGTCTCATTCCGCGCGGGTGTAGACCTCGTAAAAATCCACCCTGTTTTCACGGGAGAAATCCCCGGTCTTTACCGCGGCAAACAGGAATTCCTCGCCGTTTATCGCGGCTTCAAACAGACGCTGTGCCGCCGTTCCGTCAACATATTCGCAAATCAGAAAGCCGTTAGTCCAGCGGGAATCACACGGCATTTCTTCGCCGACGGTGAGAAAACATCGGGCTTCGCCGTTATCGCCGAGAGAAAGTGCAGAAAAGATATTTTCGCCGCTGATTTTGTGATTCTTTATGTAGTTCGCAGTGATAAGCGGGTCGAGCGCTTCTGTCGGAATTATGCTGCAATAACTCCATTCGCCGTGAACTGCGGGGTCGTCGTAAAATACATAATCGAAAACGTCCTCGTAATAACCGCGCTCGTTTTTTTCAGTTGTTACGGTGATTTTGTTCGGGTTGTCCATGTCGGAGGTGCGAAACTCCTGCGGCTGGGGCGGCTCTGTTACCGCGGTCGTGGCGATTTTGGCTGGTAGAACTTGTTTCGGCGGCAGAGGTTTCCGGCGACTGCTGAACCTCGTTTATTTGCGGCGCGTCCCTGCTGACATTCTGTAAAACAAGAACTGCCGCAATAATTCCCACCAAAACTGCCACTGAAACCGCCGTAATTCCCGCGGGAACAAGCCAACGAGAACGGCTCACTGCACGGCGAACTGATCCGGCGCTTCTGTATCTCTTCTCCGGAACAAATCTGGTGCATTTCGCGGCAATTTTCCGAAGTAGAACCTCCTGCGCCGGGGAGCAGTCCGGACAGCCGTTCAGCAGGAGCTTCAGCACCATGCCGATAGCGTAGATGTCCGCAGTGAAACGTGTTTCCCGGAAGCCGTACTGCTCCGGCGGCGCGAAGCCCTCCGTGCCGTAAAGCGCGGTGTCCTGCTCACGATTCCCGGAGTATTGCCGCGCGATGTCAAAGTCTATCAGTTTCAGGTTCAGATTTTCGTCAAGAAAAATGTTCTTCGGGGTGATGTCCCGGTGGATAATTCCGTGTTGGTGGAGGTGTTCCGCCGCTCTGCAAAGCTGCGCTGTTATCCGCCGTATTTCCAAAGCCGGGAACACTCTGCCGCTGTCAAGAAGCTCGTCAAGCGGCTGACCCTCGGCGAATTCACACACGGCGGTGCTGCGACCGTCCTGCCGGAGTATTTCGTGTACCTGCATGAGGTTTTCCTGCGGGGGAAGCTCCGAAATACGGCGGTATATCGGGGTGCTTTCCTCGGTGAGTTCTTTCAGCACATATTTCCTGCCGTCGGCGGCGCTTTCCGCAAGCGGTGCTTGATATGATTCACGAAAAAAATATTCAAATATCTATACAAGATATGTCACTCATAACAAGGGTGGCAGCTGGCTTCAGTTCTGCGGCAGTCCTAATACCAATATAAGAGACATAGAGGGACAGATGATGTATGTCAAACGTTATTTCGGTAAGATGAGTGGAAGGCAGGTAAGACATTTCTTTATCAGCTTTGATAATGAATCAGGTCTTATACCTCCAGACCTTGATCGTATCGGAATGAATGTATGCTATTATTACTCCGACAGATACCAGATCGTGTATGTAGTCCATGAAGATACCGACCATCTGCACATTCACTTTGCAATGAATACCGTCAGCTATGTTGATGGCAGTATGTATAGCAGCGGATATGAGGATAGTTATAGACTGACGAATTACGTTACAGATGTACTCAAGAAATATAACAAGGATATTGATGACCTTGAATCAACGCCTTCCTTTATTTATAACGATGACTCCCTCTCAGATGACCCTGTACAGATGTACTAAGATAGGTCAATCCAGCTGAAATAGCATTGATGGCAATATATGTCATAAGAGGTAGAGGGCATAGCGTTGTAATACACATTTCAGCTTTACAAGATCACTGATTCCTTGTGAACTTTTGTATCTCACCAATAGAGTTATAGAGCGGTTGTAACACCCTATCCTTGTAACAAAGGTGTTTATGAGAGTTTATTTATTTTATAAGATTAATCCTGCTTTGTTAAGCTTGTTTGACGGCTAGTGTTTCCCACAATCAGCTAAATACTGTAGTGTGAGAAGCAGCAGAGCCTTAAATCAGCTCTCATCGGCTTATACCTCGACAGTGGCAGTGACCTGGCTGTATCAGAACAAAAAACGAATTTCGCCTTTTGCAATGGCAGATAAGGGATAAAAATTCCCGCCAAAGTCCGAAATAACCGTTTAATCGGTTGTTTTGTGCTTTTTTCTGCGTCAAGCGAAATCTGTCTTGTAGGCGGTATCTCCCCAACACCATATAAAGTAAACCTCAATGTCCTGTCTGCGTTTGCCGTCAATCTTTACGGCTTGATGAACGGTCACTTTGTCGATGAACTCGTTGATGATTTGGGGCGTAAGCTTGGTTATTTGCGAGTATTTCCTCACCAAGTCGATAAACTTTGTCGTATCGGTTTTCTTTGTTTCAAGAGCCGCCATTGCACTGAGGAATGACATCAGTATTTCGTTTTAGTTTGTGGTTTTTTATTCGACCTGATTCTTTGCTGCCTTTTCAAACATTCTTTAAACGCTAACCTCCCATCTTGTCAAGCAAGAAGATAGTTTTGGGGACAAGCAATATGCCGCACCAAAAATGTGCGGCATTCGGTCTGTCGTTTATTGATCATCACAATATTCTTGCCGTCACCGCAGTATCTTTTTTCTGTATTCTGTCGGAGAAAATCCGGTCACCTGCCTGAACTGCCGTGAGAAGAATTTTTCATCATCGTAACCGCAGCTTACTGCTGTCGCATAAATGCTCATGGCGGTAGAATACAGTAAGTAGCAGGCTTTCATTACCCTTGAATTTATGCAGTCGCGGTTGTAACTTACATCAAAGCACTGTCGGTAAATCAAGCGGAAATGCCCCTCGCTGACGCACATTTTTCTGCTGACTTCCGAAAGCTTGGGCATCTTATTAGGCACTGAAATTATCCTGCTCCTTATGTCGGCAAGCTCGTTATAATGCGGAAGTCTTCTTCGTTCGCTTATCAGACCGACATCGCGCTCTGCATTCAGCGATACGGCTGAGCGAAGCTCTCCGACCAGCGTGTTATCGGAACTGTGGTATGTGATAATAACCTGCCGTTCATCGTGCCGTGAATAAACCTCGTTGTGGAGCGATATTTTCAGTTTCTCAGGAAACATTCCGTTTTCCCTTTTGAACAGGATAAGAAATGTGTTGTCATCGGTCCGGCAGCATATTTCATGCTGAGCGCATACACGTTTTATTGCTGACGCTGTTTCTGCGATTATATCGCTGCGGTAGTTTTCGCCAAACAGATATTCTCCGCCGTCCGGGAAACTAAGCTTTACCGCCTGAATGCAGAAGTTATGCCCGGCTTCCTCCACAATGCTTTCAAATTCCCGAAGATTGTAGAACCCCGTCAGCGAATCATACAGTGCGGATTGCCGCTGGCATTGCGTGAGATAGTGGATATCATTCTTCATTCGCAGAAATTCCAGCGTATCCGCAACAGTCTTGTTCCAGTCGCGGAAGCTGAAATCATAGCTCGCCGTGCGGTTGTATTCCAGCACCGTGTACCCGTAAAGCCTTGTCTGAAAGCACACGGGATTCACATAGAAAATCGCAGGGGAATCGTGCTCCGTAATGAACGGCACAGGAGTTTCGCCACTGCTGAACTTTATCGGAGGTTCTGAATACTCGTTACCTATCGCACAGCACAGGAACTCACCACCGTTGAAACGTTCACTGTTCCATGCGCTGTCAAGGCACAGAAAAAGCCTGTCAGCGCCGTGCAGCAGGTAGAAAAACTCGCTTACCGCTTCGGTGTATTCCTCAAGAGTACGCGATGTGGTGAGCCTGCCGGAAAACTGTGCCACGGTGCTCATAATGGTGTGATACTGGTCTATCTTTTCCGCGTTAAGCTCGTCTAAAAGCTGCGAACGGCAGGTGCCGCAGGAGCAGGTGTTTCCGCTTACAAACCTGTCGGAATTGTCTTGAATAGGACTGCCGCCGAGAATAGCACCCACAGCGTCCCGTCCCATTTTACGGCGGTTTCTGCGGTAAGTCGTCAGCAGTGGGTAGTGATATATCCTTCCTGCGGTATGGTCGCCGCCGGTCTGGTCGTAACCCGTTACCGTCAGCTCGCTGGGAATATCCACTCCTGCCGCCGAAAGAACATCACACAGCCCGAACGCCATGGAATCGTTGGTGCATATCACCGCCTGAGGCCGCGGAATTTCACCGCTGAGATACCGCCGGGCAAGTTCCTCTCCGGAATCGTTCCAGAAGTTCCCGTAATACACTCTGATATTATCAAGGCTTATTCCGTGCTTTCCGAATGCGCGCTTGCAGCCGTTCAGACGCTTTTGCGAAGTGGCGTTGTCCCTGCTTCCCGTCAGTATGTCGATGTCCGTGAAACCGTGAACCGTTATCAGATGTTCCGTCATTTTCTCAAGGTCGGTTTCATCGTCGGAATAAACGCTCTTAAATCCATCCATCTCCCCGTCAATAACAATGGCGGGGATTTTTGCAGCTCTTATTTTATCGACTGTATCGTTGATTATTGTTATATCCCGGAATGCCTCGGCTGTGACAATAACGCCGTCAAATAAATCCGGCTCAAACAGGGAGTAAATTATGTTCTCATAATTCAGCAGATCATCGTCCTGCCAGTGGTTGTATATGTTTGAGTAGACCGCAACATCGGTGTCTTTTCGGAATGCGGCTTCGGATATTCCGTATAGTATATCGCGCTGTTCGGACGCGTCGGCTCTTGCGGTAATGACCGCTATTCTTCTGCGCATAATATCACCCCGTTTACAGTATAGCTTAATTCCGCACTAAAGTCAAGAGCAAAAGTGCATATTATGATTAAAAGGTGGACTAAGAGAATATATGCTATTGAATTTCTGCTTCGCAATGTGTATAATAAAACAAAAACGATGAGGTGACATAATGAAAATAAGTGATAATTGCTACAAGCTGGAAAATACGGCAAATCCTATCTCGCCGAATGTATTCTGCGCCGACCCGACAGGCGTTGAGTACAACGGCAGACTGT
>CAMCFA010000017.1 GCA_945873955.1 uncultured Clostridia bacterium
CGCACTTCGGCGAGAGAGTAACGCGCCGTTTGTGCGCCGTTAAATTACAATTTATACCTCACCCCTTACTCTTATAATACAGCAAGCAATGACAGTACCCCTCAAAGTCCGGGTCGGCTATCTGGCGGCGGAACTCCTCACACATGCACTTGTTTTCCTCTGTGCGCTCAGTGCGGCAGGGGCAGTAGCCGCCGGTCTTTTGCAGCCCCTCCCGCACCATTTTGACTATTTCTTTGTTCTCGTTCTCAGTTACCTTCATTATGTACCTCGCATAACAAAAAAACGGAACTGAACAGCTCCGTTTCTTTATTTTATCAGTCGATCTCAACGGAGATCTTTTCGTCCGCTCTGACTGCTCCGGCACGCATTACCGTGCGGATAGCCTTCGCGATCCTGCCCTGCTTGCCGATCACTCTGCCCATGTCGTCCGGGGCAACGTGGAGGTGATACACCACAACGCCCTCTGCGTCCGGCTCGTCAACAGTGACCTGCACAGCGCTCTTGTCCTCTACTAATGCGGAAGCAATAGTTATCAGAAGCTCTTTCATATATTCGTCCCTCCTGTGGGAATAAACGGGGTACAGAGCTATTGTGCGCATTTTCGCGGGATTTAACCGCAGCGCCGCGAAATCGCCCTACCCCAGTCATTGCCTTAACGGGCAAGCCTGCCCGCGTGCCAGCCTGTAAGATTAGCCCTTGAGCAGTCTCTTAACAGTGTCGGTGGGCTGTGCGCCCTTCTTGATCCACTCGTCAGCCTTAGCGGTGTCGATGTTTACAACAGCCGGCTCCTTGGTGGGATCATAGTAACCGATCTCCTCGATGAAACGACCATCTCTGGGGTAACGGGAATCAGCTACAACTACACGATAGAACGGAGCCTTCTTAGCGCCCATTCTGCGAAGTCTGATCTTAACTGCCATTTTTGTTTTCTCCTTTCATATCCTTTTTATTTCAGCCGATCATTCGGCGGAATAAACCATTTTTGCTGTATGTCAGTCCATAAAGAACTCAGCGGTTGGAAGCCCGAATATCAGACAAACTATGCCGCCCAATAAAAACAGAACTGAAACCACGAACGACACGAATTTTGACTGTCCCCTGCGTGATTTCCGGACTATCGACGTAAAACCGCCGAACACGCCAAAAACTATCAGCAGGATCGAGAAGAAAATATCAAATCCGCTCATGTCAACTCCTTAAAATCCCATTTTGCCCATGTTACCCATGTTCATCGGGAATTTCGGCATGCGCTTTTTGCCCTTTCCGGCAAGCCCCATTTGCTTCATCATCTTCTGCATTTGCTCAAACTGACGCAGAAGCTGGTTCACGTCCTCGACCCTCGTGCCGCTGCCCGCCGCGATACGGCGCTTGCGCTTGGCGTCAATTATTGAGGGCTTCTCGCGTTCCCGCGGGGTCATTGAGGAAATTATCGCCTTGGTGCGGGGGAGCTTCTTTTCGTCGATGTCCTCCTCCTTGACCTTTCCTGCGACGCCGGGGATCATCTTCAGCAGCGAATGTACGCTGCCCATTTTCTCTATCTGCTCGAACTGTGAATACAGATCGTTGAGATCGAATTTGTTCTCCTGCATTTTCTGCATGGTCTTGGCGGCTGCCTTTTCGTCGATGGAGCTTTTCGCCTTGTCGATAAGTGTCAGCACGTCGCCCATGCCAAGGATTCGGCTCGCCATTCTGTCTGGGTGGAACGGCTCAAGGTCGTCCAGCTTCTCGCCGATACCGGCGAACTTTATCGGCTTGCCGGTTATCGCGAGGACTGTCAGCGCCGCACCGCCGCGGGTGTCGCCGTCCAGCTTCGTCAGAATTACACCGGTGATGTCCAGCGTTTCGTTGAAGCTCTGCGCTACGTTTACCGCGTCCTGTCCGGTCATGGAGTCCACAACCAGCAGTATCTCGTTCGGCTCGGTCTCGCGCTTGATATTTTTCAGCTCGTCCATGAGCGTTTCGTCAATGTGCAGGCGTCCGGCGGTATCCAGCAGGACTACGTCAAAACCGTTGTCCTTTGCGTACTTTATACCAGCCTTAGCGATCTTGACAGGATCCTCCTGCCCCATTTCAAACACATGCGCCCCGGCTTTCTCGCCGACGATCTTCAACTGATCGATAGCCGCAGGTCTGTAAATATCGCAGGCAACCAGCAGCGGACGGCGGTTCTGCGCGATAAGGTGCTTCGCCAGCTTTGCACAGTGGGTGGTCTTACCGGCGCCCTGAAGTCCGCACATCATGATGACGCAGGGGGGCTTCGCCGGGAAATCCAGCTTTGCGGTGGTGTTTCCCATGAGCTCTATCAGCTCGCGGTGAACGATATCTATTACCTGCTGCGCAGGAGTAAGGCTTTCCATGACCTGTTCGCCGACTGCCTTTTCGCTGACCCTTGCCACAAAGTCCTTAGCGACCTTGTAGTTTACGTCCGCGTCCAGCAGCGCCATGCGAACCTCACGCATTGCGTCCTTGATGTCCTTTTCGTTCAGCTTGCCGCGATTGCGCAGCTTGCCGAAAACGTTGTTCAGCTTGCCCGAAAGTCCCTCGAAAGCCATGTACTCACCGCCTTTGTCATAATTCTTACAGCCCCTGCTGTACCTCGGAAAGAATCCCTTCCAGCATGCTCAGCCGCTCGTCGCTGTAATCATCTCTAAGCCCCTTAACAAGCGCCTTGGCTTGTTCCAGCTCCCCGGACAGGGTGCGGAGCCGCTTTGCGAAGCCCAGTTTTTCTTCAAGCTCGAAAAGCCGCTGCTCGCCTTTCTTTATGGAGTAGACCACGCTCTGCCGGGTGATACCGCCCAACTCCTCGGCGATCTCCGCCAGAGAAAGATCGGCGTTATACCGCATATCCAGCGCCTGCCGCTGGGAGTTCGCCAGCAGCTCGCCATAGATATCCAGCAGAATAACAATGTCAAGGCTGCGTTCCATGGGTTTCTCCGTTCGATACAGTGTCAAGTAAAAATACTTTACAGCAACGTTTATATTATATCATGCATATACCCATTTGTCAAGGGGTAAAACGCATTTTTTGCAAAAAAGCTGATCAATCCGTGAGTATCTCCATTTGCGTTTCCTTGACGAACATTCCCATTTTCTCATAGAACCTCCGGGCAGAGTCGTTGCCCTCCCAGACGTTCAGCGTGACGTCATAGCAGCCCTGCTGTTTTGCGTACTGCTTCATGAAATTGAACAGCTCGGTGCCGACGTGCTGCCCGCGGCAGTTTTCGTCCACGCAAAGGTCGTCAATATATAGCGTGGTGAAGTCGTGCATGTTGGTGCTGAACGGCTGCCGCTTCATCACGCAGAACGCGTAACCTGCGACCTCCCCTATGTCGTTTATCGCGGTGAAAACCGGGGTGTCCTCATTGCGGAATATATTCTCCAGCTCCTGCGGTGTGTATTTGGTCGTGCCGGGAATGAATATGTCCGGGCGCAGTTTCGCGTGAAGCTCCAGTACCTGCCCCAGCAGCCGGATAACTCCGGGAATGTCGCGGCTTTCCGCTCGCCTTATCGTAATTGACATTGTGACGTACCTCTTTGTTTTTTCTTTCAGTATACCACAATATCTCATAATTTTCAATATCCCGCGCAGCTATTTGGTTATCCCCGAAAACATTTGCATTTCTCCCCGAAAAGGTGTATAATAGACCTACAACTTTCAGCAATATATGGAGAAAAACTATGAAAAAACTTATCGCCGCCGCAGCGGCAGTTATACTTACCGCAGGGCTTTGCGGCTGCTCCGGAAGCTCCGACACTGCCGCCGCAGTCATTTCAGAGCAGGAAAATGATAGCGTTGTCACCGCAGCCGGGCTTTCGCTGACGATCCCGCAGGAATGGGAGGTTTACGCCGGTGAGGACGTATACAAGGTACTGTTCGAGAACAGCGGCGCAGGCTTTGACTCCGCTGACGACTTGAAAGAAAGCTACAACAGCGCCGGGATATCCTATTTGATGTACGCTGCGAACTCTGACCAGACCGCATTCATGACCTTCACCGCCATGAAGATAACCACCGACGAGGCGGGGCAGCGCTCCACTGCGGAGGAATTCGCCCGCAGCAACCACGACACCGGCGTTATTTCATATCAAGCGAACGGCTTCCCGATAAGCGGCAGCAGCTTCACCGCGGAAACTCTCGGCGGCAAGTCCGGCTGGCTGTCGAAGTACGAGGTGTCCACCGACGAGGACGAGCCGCAGCTCATCATGGGACAGGCGGAATTCATCTTTGAGCAGGACGGCTGCTTCTACTCCCTCCAGAGCTACTATCATTCAGAGGAAGCCGGGGAACAGACCTCCGATATTCTCGCCGGGATAACCGCAGTATGAACCAAACAAAAGATATCCGCGACATAAAAGCCGCAATTTTCGACCTAGACGGCACGTTGCTGGACTCCTCTCAGATATGGGACGGTCTGGGGGAGCGTTTCCTCTCGCGCCGCGGTATGATCCCGAAGCCGGGGCTGTCCGCTATACTGAACCGCATGTCCCTGCCGGAGGGCTGTGAATTCCTGCGGGTTGAATACGCCCTGCCGGACTCCGCCTCCGAGATACAAACCGAGGTATGCGGTATCATTGAGGGATTCTACCGCCATGAATGTGGGCTGAAGCCCGGCGCAGAGAAGCTCCTGCGGGAGCTTCACCGCCGTGGGGTATCGCTTGTTATAGCCACCGCCGGGGACGAAACGCTGTCCCGGGCGGCGCTGGAACGTTTGGGAGTTTTCGGCATGTTCCGGGGGATTCTCACCAGCGCAGAATACGGCGGCAAGGTCAGCCCGGAGATATTTCTGAAAGCCGCCGAAATTGCCGGGTATCCCCCGGAAAGCACCGCCGTTTTTGAGGACGCTCTCCATGCCGTGCTGACCGCGAAAGCCGCGGGATTTCTGACGGCTGCGGTACGGGACAGCTCCGAGCGGGAGCAGGAGAAGCTGCGGCTCACCGCCGACTATTACCGGGAATCCCTCGGCGATTATCTGGAATTATTCCGCTGAATCGTCCGAATCGCATATCTGCCCCAGCGCTTCGGCAATGCTGTCGCCTAGCAGCTCCGCGGAATATACCGCCTCGTCAAGGGAGTTGGCGTGGCTGCCGACCTCTATCAGCAGCGAGCCGGTGGAAATATGCTGATTGTAATTACGGTAATCGAACAGGATAGGGCGCGCAAGACCGGGGTAAAGCTGCTCCGCTGACTGCTGTATAAGGCAGGCGAGCCGCAGATTTTCAAGGTACTCCGGCATGTTGCCGAAGCGCCCGTCGTCACACCCGGTGATTATCATGAACTGCGCGGCATTTCTGCCGTTTATCACCGCTGTGGGGGCAGTCCGGCTGCCGTCCGGGTTGGAGATAGCGTCACGGTGCAGGTCGATTATCACCTTTATTGAGGGGTACTCCTCCAGAGCCGCCCGAATCGTTGCCTCGCTGCGGTCGTAAGCCCCGGTGTACGCCGGGTAGTCGTGTATCGTGCCGTCGTGCATCACCGAGATACCGTTATCCGCCAGCCGCTGCGCCAGTACCTCGCCTACCCTCACCATATTGTGACTGGAATCTCTCGTCCGAAACGGAAACTTCATGTCGTAATAATCCCGCTGGTACGGCTCGTAGCTTTCGGTGGTGTGGGTGTGGACTATCAACACCTGCGGCTCCGGGGAGTTCAGTTCTATATTTAGCTGCGGCTTGTCCTGCACCGCTTCGCGGAGCGTTTCTGCGCTGTCGGTGGTGCAGTTCCAGATAAGCCCGCCGCCGGGCAGCTCTATGTAGTCGTCCCCGGAATATCCGGTGTAGTGCTTCCGGTAGATAACGCCGCTTTTTTCTCCCGCGGCGGTGTAGTCAAGTCCGTCGTCGAACTCGGTGATGTTCCGGGAGATGACCTGCGCGGCGGGCTGCGGGGCTTCCTGTTCAAAAGCCGCCGTTTCATCAGCCGGAGCTTCCTCAGTGACGGGCGCGGGCAGAAGCTCTACGACTTCGCGGGTGCTGGTCTCAAGCGGCGCGGTTACGTCGGGGGACTGTTCGTCTGTCGAAGCCTGCTGCATAGCTGTGCTGTCCGGCAGACGTATCCCCGCCGCCATGAAAGCCGTCTGCTGAGCCGCCCCCAGCGCGGCGCTGAACACGCTTTGTGAGCTCACGCCGCTCATCACGAAAGCCGTGACCCCCACAGCCGCCGCGGATACCGCCGCGAATATCCTTTTTCTGTCCATGCTGTTATCCTCCTGTCCGGGAACTTGTCCGCTTTATTCATACCAGTATATGCGGGAGTTTCAGCGAATATTACAGGATATTTCCGCCGGAATGTGAGGCTTGGACGCATTATTCCACAATATTGAACAAAAAAATACGGCTGCTGCAAAAATGCAACAGCCGTGTTCATTTATTGTTTTCAGCCCAGCTTGGTTTTAATGAAGTCCGTGATAATATCCACGCACTTGTCAAAGCCGAGATTTCCGCTGTTAAGGCACAGGTCGTAATTGCGGGCGTCTATCCACTCCCTGCCGGTGTGCGCCTTGTAGTAGCTTGCGCGCTCCTTGTCGGTGGAAGCGATAGTTTTCAGCGCCTCTTTGCGGTCTGTTATGCCGCGCACCTCTGCGACATTGCGCACGCAGTTTTCCTCGTCGGCATAGATGAATACCCGAACCACCGCCGGGTCGTCACGAAGAACGTAGTCCGCGCAGCGTCCCACGATAACGCAGGAGCCCTCCGCTGCGATCTGCTTTATCACCATAGCCTGATAGTTGAACAGGTTTTCTTCTGAGATGTAGCCGGACTTTCCGGGGGCTATGACCTCGTCCTTGTAAATTCCGGGCTTATTGAATACGCCGGACTTTGTTTTCTCGTCGCTTTGACCGAAAAGCGCCTCGTTTATGCCGCTGACATCGGAAGCCATGCGGATAAGATCCTTGTCGTAGAATTTCACGCCCAGCTTTTCGGAAAGCATTTTGCCGATAGTTCTGCCGCCGCTGCCGAAGCCGCGGGCAATAGTCACTATATACTTATCCATATCAACACCCCTTTACCCTTACAGAATTATTCTCCTAAGTAAGCCTTCTTTACAGAGTCGTTGTTTGCAAGCTCTTTTGCGTCGCCGGAGAGCACTATCTTTCCGGTTTCAAGGACGTACGCGCGGTTTGCGATAGAAAGCGCCTTCTTAGCGTTCTGTTCAACCAGAAGCACCGTTGTGCCGCTCTTGTTTATCTCTTGAATGATATCGAATATCTCGCTTACATACAGCGGCGAAAGTCCCATTGACGGCTCGTCCATAAGGATAATGGACGGTTTGGACATCAGCGCCCTGCCCATTGCCAGCATTTGCTGCTCACCGCCGGAGAGGGTTCCCGCTGACTGATTGCGGCGCTCTTGAAGTCTGGGGAAGCGCTTGAACACCGTTTCCAGCGATTCGGCGATCTCCGCCTTGTCCTTGCGGGTGTATGCGCCCAGCATAAGGTTCTCGTACACCGTAAGCTGCGCGAATACGCGTCTGCCCTCCGGGACATGCGCCATACCCATTGATACTATTTTGTGCGCCGGAGTCTTGGTAAGCTCCTTGCCGCCGAACTTGATAGAACCATGCTTGGCGGGTACAAGTCCTGTTATGGTATGCAGGATCGTGGTCTTACCTGCACCGTTCGCGCCGATGAGGGCGATTATCTCCCCCTCCTCAACATCAAAGGAAATGCCCTTGATGGCATGGATAGCGCCGTAATATACCTCTAAGTTTTCTATTGACAGCATTGCCATGAGCGTTTCCTCCTTATTCTCCGAGATATGCGGTGATGACCTTCGGGTCGTTCAGTACCGCAGAGGTCTCGCCCTGAGCCAGCTCCTGACCGAAGTTCAGCACTGTCAGCTCCTCGCAGATGCCGGACACCAGCTTCATATCATGCTCGATAAGCAGTATCGTCATTTTGAACGAATCCCGAACGAAATGGATCGTCTGCATTAGCTCCTCGGTTTCGTTGGGGTTCATGCCGGCAGCCGGTTCGTCCAGAAGCAGCAGCTTCGGGTCG
The DNA here is from genome assembly GCA_945873955.1 of uncultured Clostridia bacterium. Taxonomy (GTDB): domain Bacteria; phylum Bacillota; class Clostridia; order Oscillospirales; family Ruminococcaceae; genus CAG-115. The sequence continues at coordinate 7,995 of CAMCFA010000017.1, forward strand.
GTGGCAAGGGCGCGGGCTATTTCCAGCTTTCTCTGCTTGCCGTAGGGGAGGTTCGCCGCAAGCTGCTGCGCCTCGCCGTCCAGCTCGAACACTTTCAGAAGCTCCATAGCTTTTTCGGTGGCGCGCTTCTCCTCCTTGAAGTACCGGGGAAGCCGCAGTATGCCCTCAATGGTAGTGTATTTCATGTGGTTGTGAAGCCCCGCCTTTACGTTGTCCAGAACGCTCATGTTCTTAAACAGACGGATATTCTGGAAGGTCCGGGCGATACCTGCACGGTTTATTGCGATAGAGGGCTTGCCGGTGATGTTCTCGCCGTCCAGCATTATCTTTCCGGAGGTGGGCTTGTACACGCCGGTGAGCATATTGAACACGGTCGTCTTACCCGCACCGTTAGGACCTATCAGACCGTAAAGCTGTCCCTTGCGTATCTTCATGTTAAGCCCGTCGACTGCTCTCAGTCCGCCGAAGGAGATACATAAATTTGTTACCTCAAGCATATTCTCGCTCATGTGATGCTTTCCTCCTTATTCAGCTTTCCGAACTTAGCCTTGAGCTTCAGACGAAGCACCTCTCTGTACTCCTGCATTTTCGGGCTCCAGTTGTAGAGCATAACCAGAATAAGCACGATCGCGTATACCAGCATTCGGTAGTCCTTGAGAAAACGCAGCTTTTCCGGCAGTATATACAGGATTATTGTAGCTATAATAGAACCTCTGATATTTCCTATTCCGCCCAGAACGACATAAACCAGTATCATTATCGAGGCGTTGTAGTTGAACTTGTCTCCGGTAGCAGTAAGGGTCGCGTAGTTGTGTGCGTACAGCGCTCCGGCTGCCCCCGCGAAAGCGGCGGATATAGTGAACACCATCAGCTTGTACTTGGTGACATCAATACCGATAGACTGCGCCGCTATGCGGTTGTCACGAATGGACATTATAGCACGTCCGGTGCGGGAATTGATGAGGTTCAGAATAACGACAAGTGTTATCATCACCAGTATGACGCCAACAAGGAATGTGCTGTCCTTAGGTGTTCCGGATATACCCTGCGAACCCTTGATGATTATCTGCCCGTCCTCTGCAAGGTTGAGGTCGGACGCCTTGTCGAAGGAGATGTGCATGCCTGCGGAATCAACACCGAGGTTGATAACGTTGCAGATATTCTTGATGATCTCGCCGAACGCAAGCGTAACTATCGCGAGATAGTCGCCCTTTAGACGAAGCACCGGAATACCAATCAGCACGCCGAATACAGCCGCGCAGGCCGCGCCGATAAGTATCGCGATAGTAAACCGCAGCGGAGCAAAGGTGATGGTATCCACCATGCACTTGGAGAAAACCGCGCTGGTATACGCGCCGATACACATGAAGCCCGCATGACCAAGACTCAGCTCGCCGAGGATACCTACAACGAGATTCAGGGATACCGCCATGATGATGTAAATGCACATCGGTACAAGGAAGCCACGCATGGAGCTGGAAAGAACTCCCGCGCCGTCAAGTATCATCATCAGCGCAGCAAGAACTATCACCATTCCGTAGGTGATGAAATTGCTTCTGCTAGTTTTTGAGATATTCAGCTTTTTCATTAGGCACTCCTCCTTATACCTTTTCCTGAATGTTCTTGCCGAGAATGCCGGTAGGCTTCACCAGAAGAACGATTATAAGCACGGCGAACACGATAGCGTCCGCGAGCTGGGAGGATATGTACGCTTTTCCGAGGATCTCGATAATGCCGATAAGCAGACCGCCGATCATCGCGCCGGGAATAGAGCCTATACCGCCGAATACCGCCGCAACGAACGCCTTGATGCCCGGCATCGTTCCGGTGTAGGGTGTGAGGTTCGGGTAGGTGGAGCACATCAGCGCGCCAGCCACCGCAGCCAGCGCGGAGCCTATCGCAAAGGTCAGGGCTATCGTTCCGTTGACGTTTATACCCATAAGCTGAGCCGCGCCCTTATCCTCAGACACCGCCTGCATAGCCTGACCCGCTTTGGTTTTGTTTACGAAGAGGGTAAGTCCCACCATGATGACGATGCAGACCGCGATAGTGACTATCGCCTCGCCGGAAATCGTGAGCTGACCGTCGAACAGCTTTATCGGGTCTATCGCCACTACCGAGCTGAAGGTCTTGGTGTTCGCCGAGAACATCAGCAGCGCCGTATTCTGGAGAAGATAGCTTACTCCGATCGCGGTAATAAGCACTGCCAGCGATGACGAGGCGTTCCTGAGCGGGCGATAAGCGACCCTTTCGATAACAACGCCAAGCACAGTGCATAGTACCATGGAGATCACGATAGAAAGTATCGGATCAATACCGAACGAGGTCATGCTGTAATATATGATGTATGCGCCCACCATAATAATATCGCCATGAGCGAAGTTCAGCATTTTGGCGATGCCGTAAACCATGGTATACCCCAGCGCTATGATAGCGTAAACGCTGCCAAGGCTGAGTCCGTTGATCAGATAATTTAAAAAGGTCATACGCTTTTCCTTCCTTGTTTTAGTGTTATGGTTGAGCGGCGCTTTTCATTGCTGAATGAATAACCACTGATAAACCGGCGGGAAGCACGTTCCTGCGGGCTTATCAGTAATTACCGCGTTCTGCGGTGATCAGCAGCATCGCTTTTAAAACGGTCTGCTTCGGCATTTCGGAAACGACCTTAATCAACCACGCAACCGCCGGCACGGGAACGGCATTGATCTCGTGTCGGCGGTGTGTTTAATTAGGTTGATCTCTGTTCAGACAGAAATTACATTGCAGCGTAAGCGCCGGACTTGGTGCCGTCCTCTGCCTCAGTAATAACGATCTTTACAGCCTTCGGCTCCTTGGTAGGCTCGCCGGCAGCGTCCCATGTGATGCCGGAACCGGTAAGACCGTCAACGGTGATCTCGGTCATTGCCTTGCTGAGAGCAGTACCCATATCGCTAACGGACATATCAGCGGTAATGCCAGCCTTTTCAGCAGCAGCCTTGATGATGTACAGAGCGTCGTAAGCGTCAGCAGCGAACTGGATAGGTGTTTCGCCGTAAGCATCGGTGTAAGCCTTCACGAAAGAAACGGTAGCGTCGTCGGTAGCGTCAGCAGCGAACGGAGTCAGCAGCATTACGCCCTCTGCGAGGGAGATATCGAAGTTCTCAACATCGAGCAGACCGTCAAGACCATCGCAGCCGAAGTACTTCGGAGCGTAGCCCAGAGAGTTTGCCTGCTGGAGGATAAGAGAAGCCTCCTGGAAGTAGATGGGCAGGAATACCAGTTCAGCGCCGGCGTCCTTAGCCTTGGTGATCTGTACGGTGAAGTCGGACTTGGAGTCGTCGGTGAACGCTTCAGCGGAAACGATCTCGAACGGCTGGTTCTCAGCCTCCTCAGCGAACTTCTCGTAGATACCGGTGGAATATACGTCAGAGCTGTTGTAAATTACAGCGACCTTAGAAGCGATGCCGTTCTCGCCGATGTACTTAGCGGAAGCGGAACCCTGGTTCGGGTCGGAGAAACATACTCTGAATGCGTTGTCGTACTTGATGGACTCAACAGCAGAACCAGAGGGGGTAAGCTGGAACATATTGTCGTTGTGGGTCTCCTCAACAACTGCCTGGCAGGGAGTGGAGGTAACGGAGCCCATGAGTATCTGCATACCCCAGTCCTTCAGGGAGTTGTATGCATTTACGGACTTCTCGGCGTCGTGAACGTCGTCCTCAAACTTGAACTCGACCTGCATGCCGTTAATGCCGCCATTTTCGTTGATCTCCTTGACAGCAAGCTCAGCAGCATTCTTAACAGCGATACCATACAGTGCAGCGCCGCCGGTAACAGGGCCGATACCGCCGATCTTCAGTACGCCGCCCTCAGCAGCAGTACCAGCGTTGTCGCCGGTGGAATTGTCAGCGGTGGAGTTGCCGTTGCTCTGGCAGCCGGTAAAAGGAACTGCCATTGCCGCAGCTACGCATAAAGCTGCAACCTTTTTCCAAACATTTTTCATTTTAGTTTTCTTCCTTTCCTCTTGGCAGATCCGCGTTCCGGTTTTCGAGTTCTGTTAAAACGCGGGAAACTGCCCTTTACCAATGTTTGTTAATTTGCTGAAAAAAACCAAAGGGAATTTTCTTTGCAATAATATAATAACCTCTAATTCAAATTCTGTCAATAATTAAAAAGCATTGATTATTGTACGATACCAATAAAATTTTTGTTCATTTTTACCTAAACAGAACAAAAAGCGGCATTTTTTGGCTTATTTTGCCTTCGGAATGAGCATTACAATAATTATTAATAGTATATCATAAACAATAATAAAAATCAACCCCGAAAGGCAGCTTTGCAAAAAAATAAGGGCTGTTGCATTCCGCAGCAGCCCTTGCTGACTTTTTTACTTTATCTCAGCCGGCTTGTCGCCCTTTTTCTTTTTCTTAGGAGCGGGAGCAGCCTCCTCCGGAGCCTCGTGAACGGTGTTGTTCTTTGCGATAGCGGTTTTCAGAACGCGGATCTTTGTGCGGTCGCTGCCGGTCTCCAGCAGAACGGTGTCCTCCTTGACGGAAAGGACTCTGCCGATAATGCCGCCGTTGGTGATGACCTCGTCAGCAACCTGAATGTTGTTGAGCATGTTCTGCATTTCCTTGTTGCGCTTCTTCTCCGGGCGGATAATGAAGAAATAAAAGAACACAATGAGCAGCCCCAGCGGAATGATCATGGTGAGCATGCTGCCTACGGTAGCGCCGGTAGCCGCGGAGCTTGCCGCTGCTTCAGAGATAAGTGCGAGTGTTGAATTCATTTAGTTGTCCTCCACATTATTGCCAAAAGGCTTTTTTCAATACATTCTTATTATAGCCGAAAGTTAATGATAAATCAAGTGTCTTGGAAAAATTTTCACCGATTATTCAGAATAAACCGTGATCTCGGAGTCGGAGAAGGCTCTGCGCACCTCCTCAAGAGCGGACCCAGAGAAGCCGGAGGCAGTCAGCCGTACCGAGAAGCTCTGCCCGGAGTACATTGCCGAAAGCCTGCCGATAAACGCCTTAGTTTCAGCGTAGCCCGCCTTTTCTGCCGGTGTGAAGTCCACCAGCAGGGAAACGGTTTTCAGCTTCTGCTTGTCGCCTGCGGGTTCAGCCGTAGTCAGCCCCTTTTCGTCGGCGAAGAGGTCTGCGCCGCTCATTTCAAGCAGCACAGCCGTGCCGGAGGGCTTCGCCGCGTCAGCGCAGGCGGAGATCACGTTCCACAGCGCTTCCAGACGGGCGGAGCTGTCAGAAATGCTGAGCTGCCGCAGGAAGTTGGTGTAATCCTGCGGATTGAACGCCGGGTATACAGTGTTCGCGAGGATAACGCTTCCGAAGCCTGCCTCTGAAAGCTCGGCGGTTATCGCGGCGAGGTACTTCGCAGTACCCTCCGCAAACGGGTTCAGCCATGATTTGCCGCCCCGGTCAACGTAGTAGTCATGCCAGATACCGCCGTCCGCTATCATGTAGCAGATATTCTCCCCGCCGTAGGTCTGGGAGGTGCGGTCGAGCAGGGTGTTTATCCTTGCGCTGGGTGTAAAGCCCGCTTTGGTGATTATCTCGGCGATCTGCTTTGCGGTGAGCGTTCCGGTAATCTGGGACTCGGCTACGCCCTCTACCGCGGTTTTGTAAAGGAACGAGCCGGTCTCGTCCTTTAAGGTCACGGTGACGTCCGTGTAACCGCCGTTCTTTGCGGCGGCGAGTGCGCTGTTAAGGCTCTCGGAGCTTAGCACCGCGCTTTCCGGCAGTATAAACGCGCTTGCCGATTTCGCCGACTGGGCTTCCGTAGTCGGCTCCGAGGTAGCCGCGCCGGAGGCTTCCGAAGTGCCGTCGGAGGTCTGCTCATTGGTGGCGGCGGTGGTCGGGGGATTCCATGCGGAGCTTGGCTGTGACTCGGTGTTCCTGCCGCTGAAATAATCCACCAGCGGACGTCCCAGACCGTAGCCCAGCACACAAAGTCCGGCTATCAGCACTATCATCAGCACAACGGTGAGTACTTTTCTGCCCTTGCTTTTCTTGCGCTGATACAGGCTGTATTTCCGGTGTTTGATTTTGATGTTCTTTTTCTTCATGATATCTCCGTATTGTTCTGAGGTGTTGAGTGGATCAGAAATCGACGGTGTAGCCCGCCAGCGAATAGAACGCCAGCGAAACCACGCCGATGTATATCAGCATGATAGGATATCCGCGGAAAACCTTTGGTATCTTGTCGCTGTCCAGCTTTTCCCGCGCGATATTCAGCAGGAAGCAGGCGAGGAAAAACCCAACGCCCGTGCCGAAGCCGTAGCCGAGGTAAGTCCAGATATCGCTGCCGTAGTTGGAATTAAGAAACAGCGCGCCGATAACGGTGCAGTTGAAGATCGTAAGGTGTACATACTTCTTGACGCGCTTGAACAGCTTCGGGAACACGTTCCAGAGGAACAGCAGCCCGATAATGTACAGCGCGCTGATGATACCCACATAAATAAGCGGCATGAACAGCCAGCCGTATTCCGTGGGGAGCATTGCCCTGTCCACAAAGTAGGAGATCAGGCTTGCTATCGTGGTCATTGCCGTGATACCCAGCGTGAAGCCCACTACCGTGCCGTTCTTGCGGGAGGCGTAGATCGCCACGTTGCTGCCGAACGCCCGGTCGAAGATCGCATTCTGCACGAACACCGACACCATTGCGGCGGAGATTATCCTTGCGAGGACTTCCATTACTCCGCCCCCTTTCGGATTAAGTCGGTCTGTTCAGAGCGGTTCCGGCGGCGGGTGGTGATCCCGCGGCAGACAGCCGCCAGAATACCCAGCAGCAGGAATCCGAAGAACGGGGTCTTAGCCGCCGGCATAAGCGGGTCGCAGACCCTCAGCCCGAACAGCGAGCCGAACGCCAGCAGCTCCCGAATGATACCCACAGCAAACGCCGCGATTGCGTAGCCGAGGACATAAATAAGCGCGTCCACCGCCATTTCGCCGTAGGGCATGAGGTAAAAGCGGCTCTCTGTCTTTGCCAGGATAAGGGAATTCACCACGATTATCTCGATATAAATCGAAACAGTCGCCGCCGTTTCCGGGAACAGCGCTCCAAGCAGCAGCGCCGTCGGAATGTACATCACCGCAGCCACCGCAGCGTAAAGAATTATGCGCACGGTATAAACTATCCTGCGCGGCACGAACCGGCAGATAAGTATCGTGGAATAGGATATCATCAGAAAGCTGAGAGTCAGCACCAGCGCACGCTCAAAGGTAGTCGCCGCGACGACTATCGGCGCGGTCACAAGTCCGCTCATCAGCACGATATTCTGGCGAAAAAGCCCGTCAAGGCTGATCTTTCCGGAGGGTTTATTGTTCATTGCCGTCCTCCTTGTCCTGCGGTACTTCCTGCTTTTTGCGCTTCTGGCGCTTTATCTTGCCGTCTATCGGCGGGGTGTTGTAGCGGTATTTTTCGGGGAGCTGTATCTCCTGCGTGTCGGTCAGCTTTATGCCGCCCTGCTGGGCTTTGCGCTTGCTGCCCTCAAAGGAGCTGATGTAGTTCCGCTTCCAGTAGAGAACGTTCTCAACGATAGTGTCAAAGCAGCCGGAAAGCGCATTTGTTATCAGCAGTGCGAACACGAAGCAGCCCTCTACCTGCCCGAAGTACCTCAGCATCATCACAGTATATCCCAGAACCACGCCGTATATCACTCTGGCGGCGCGGCGCTTGGGCAGCAGGTAAGGCTCTGCGGACATAAAGATTATCCCGAACAGCAGGTATCCGCTGGAAAGCTCATAGAATACAGACATCAGCGGGGAAACATCTGCCCGCGGGTAAACCGCCGAAATAGCGCACACCGAAGCCACGCAGGAAATTACCGCGGTGAAGCTGGTGCTGTGCTTTATCAGCATACATATCCCAACAACTAGGATTATCAGTATATTCACCGTGCCGATAGCCCCGGGGACGTTCCCCATAAGGATATCAAGCGGCTGCTGGGAGGGTATGCTCCCTAATTTAATGGTGTACTCCACCGAGCGGGTGAGAGTGCCCTCATACTCCGCAAACACCGGGATTACTTCACCGGCTTTGGGGTAGTACAGCATATCGCCGGGGTAGCAAATCACCATGAATGCCGCGGCAAGCGCCGGGGGAGAGAACACAAGGTTGTCGTTCCCGCCGAAGATGTGCTTTCCGATGGCGATACAAAGCACCGCCGCCAGCGCGGTCAGCGGCAGCGGCACAGACGCCGGCATAAGCATACCTGCCGACAGTCCCCAGAACAGCACCGCCGGGTCTTTATGATCGTATTTTATTTTCCGGAGCTTACAGCATACCCAGTCGCAGAGCATACAGAAGACGACGCACAGCGCGCATACGACCAGCGGTCTTATCCCGCCGCGGAAAACCGCCGGGATAAGCAGCGCCGCCATGAACACGAAGCGCTCCAGATACAGCTTGCGCGGTTCGCGCATGGTTATGGGAGTCAGCATGTCGCTCCTTTCTGCGGGACCTTAAGCAGCAGGTTCGCCTCTGCCATGTCCGCAGCCTTGAACAGCCCTGTTCCTGCAACCAGAACGTCCGCGCCGGCTTCCTTAACCAGCGGGGCGGTCTTGGTGTTGATACCGCCGTCCACCTCTATTGAAAGCCCGGAAAGCCCCATTCCGTCCGCCTTTTCCCGCAGGGCGCGTATCTTGTCCAGCGTTTCCGGCATGAACGCCTGTCCGCCGTAGCCCGGCTCAACGGTCATCACCAGCACCATATCGCACAGCGCGAGATAGGGATATACGCTCTCTATCGGAGTCTTGGGCTTCACCGCCAGAGCGGATTTCACGCCGAGGGCGCGTATCGCTTTCAGGGTTTCAGCGGCGTCGCTAAGGCTCTCTATGTGGAAGGATATCAGGTCAGCCCCTGCTTCTGCGAAGAATTTCACCTGCTGCGCGGGATTTTCCACCATTAAATGCACGTCAAGGAACATGTCCGTGGCGGCTCTCACTGATTTCAGCACCGGGCTGCCGTAGGTTATCTGCTCCACGAAAGCGCCGTCCATTACGTCGAAATGTATCCAGTCAACGTTCGCTGCCTTGCAGCGGGAAAGCTCCCCGGAGATATTCGCGAGGTCGCATGCAAGCAGAGAAGCGGAAGTTTTTATCATTTTATCATTTCCTTATTTTTACGGTTTTCGGGCGGGATATTCGCCCATACATATATATTCTATAATAAATATCTTTTTTCGTCAATAAGGTGAGCGTTAATTTTTGCGTATTTTCGGGGGAAAGCGTGAAAATTTCCGAAATCGGGGCGAATTCCACAGCGATATTTGTATATTTTTCTCCGGGTTTGCGCTTGAAAAAAAAGAGGTTTAGTGGTATAATAATAACAATATATCTCCGGAAACGCTGAAAACTCTTTCAGCGCCCCATTATGAAATGGAAAGCCCATGATACGTCAATGTACTCAGCGGCTTTTTTCCATATCTGGGATAATTCCAGAAAAAAGAAAACATTGGGAAAATACGGCGAAAGATGAGAAAGTGAGGATCTAAAAAGTATGCTGAACTGCAACTACAACGAGAAATTTGTCAAAGAGGGTCTTACATTCGACGATGTGCTGCTTATCCCTGCGAAAAGCGACGTTACCCCCAACATGATCGACCTGAAAACAAATCTCACTAAAAACATCGTACTCAACACTCCGATAATGACCTCCGCAATGGACACAGTAACCGAAAGCAGAATGGCTATCGCTATCGCCAGAGAGGGCGGTATCGGTATCATTCACAAGAACATGAGCATTGAACAGCAGGTAGACGAGGTTGACAAGGTAAAGCGTTCCGAGAACGGCGTTATCGTCAATCCTTTCTTCCTTTCCCCGCAGGACAGCGTATACGACGCTGACGCGCTTATGGGCAAGTACAAGATCTCCGGTGTTCCGGTGGTTGAAAACGGCAAGCTCGTGGGTATCCTCACTAACCGTGACCTCCGTTTCATCACCGATTTCAACCAGAAGATCGGCGAGGTAATGACTAAGGAAAACCTCGTCACCGCTCCGGTCGGAACTACCCTTGCGCAGGCGCAGGAGATACTCCGCAAGCACAAGATCGAAAAGCTCCCGCTGGTGGACGAAAACGGCTACCTCAAGGGACTTATCACCATTAAGGATATCGAGAAGAGCGTACAGTACCCCAACACTGCCCGTGACGCTTCCGGCAGACTTCTCTGCGGCGCGGCTATCGGTATCACCCCGGACGTTCTGGACAGAGCCGGCGCTCTGCTCAAGGCACAGGTGGACGTACTGGTGCTTGACTCCGCGCACGGTCACAGCAAGAACATCATGACCACCCTCGACAAGATAAAGACCGCGTTCCCGAACGCAGTTGTTATCGCGGGCAACGTTGCCACCGGCGCAGCGGCAGAGGATCTCATCAAGGCTGGCGCTGACGCGGTAAAGGTCGGCATAGGCCCCGGTTCTATCTGCACCACCAGAATCGTTGCAGGTATCGGCGTTCCCCAGATCACCGCGGTTTACGACTGCGCGTGCGCTGCTGCGAAGTACGGCGTTCCGGTAATTGCGGACGGCGGTATCAAGTTCTCCGGCGATATCGTTAAGGCTCTCGCGGCTGGCGCTAACTGCGTAATGCTCGGTTCTCTGCTGGCAGGCTGCGAGGAAGCTCCCGGCGACGTTGAGATCTATCAGGGCAGAAGCTTCAAGGTTTACCGCGGCATGGGCAGCCTTGCTGCAATGAAGAAGGGCTCAGCTGACCGCTACTTCCAGGACAAGAGCAAGAAGCTGGTTCCCGAGGGCGTCGAGGGACGTGTTCCCTACAAGGGATCCGTTGCCGACACCGTATTCCAGCTTATCGGCGGTATCCGCTCCGGTATGGGCTACTGCGGCTGTCCCACTATCCCAGAGCTTCAGGAGCGTGCAGAGTTCGTTCGTATCACCAACGCCGGTCTTAAGGAGTCTCACCCCCACGATATCCAGATCACAAAGGAAGCTCCGAACTATTCCACCGGTTTCTGATAACAAAAATAATAACAGATCCCGCGGCTGTGTGCTGCGGGATTTTTTTATGCGAAATTTATGCAGCATACTCTTGATTTTCCACGGAAAAATGTATATAATATAAAATGGATAACAATATAAATAAGCATAAATCAGCCAAAAAGGAGATACAAAATGCAGGACGGATTTATAAAAGTTTCAGCCGGCACGCCGGACATTAAGGTCGCCGATTGTGAATATAACCGCGGTGAGATAATCTCGCTGATCGACAAGGCTTACGCGCAGGGCGTGCGGGTGCTTGTCCTGCCGGAGCTGTGCATTACCGGCTACACCTGTCAGGATCTGTTCTTTCAGCAGGAGCTGCTGGACGGCGCGCTGTCTGCGCTGAAGTCTATCGCGGAGCACACCCGCGGAATGGACATGCTGGCTGCGGTGGGCTGTCCGCTGAGGTTCCGCGGGGAGCTTTACAACTGCGCGGTCATTATCAAGGACGGGAAGATACTGGGCGTTGTGCCGAAGAAGTTCCTGCCGAACTACAACGAATTCTACGAAATGCGGCACTTCACCGCCGCGCCGGAGGGTGAGTTCGACATAGAGCTGTTAGGGGAGAGCGTCCCGTTCGGGCTGAACCTGCTGTTTGAGTGCAGGAAAATGCCGGAGCTGGTGTTCGCGGCGGAGGTCTGCGAGGACTTGTGGGCGGCAGAGCCGCCGAGCATTTCCCTTGCCCTCGGCGGGGCGACGATCATCGCGAACCTCTCTGCCAGCAACGAAACGATAGGGAAGTTCGACTACCGCCGGGAGCTGGTGAACAGCCAGTCCGCAAGGTTGCTGTGCGGGTATGTTTTTTCAAGCGCAGGTTCGGGGGAGAGCACGCAGGATCTGGTGTTCAGCGGGCATGACATAATCGCGGAGAACGGCAATATCATTGCGGAGAGCAGCCTGTACACCACCGGGCTTATCATGACCGAAATAGACGTGAAGAAGCTCTCCGGGGAGCGCCGCAAGAACACCAGCTTCACCGGGGGGATCACCCGACCTATGCGCCGTATACCGTTCGACATGGAGATAAAGCAGACTCAGCTCACCCGCACGGTGCGCAAAACGCCGTTCGTGCCGAATACTACCACCGAAACTGATAAGCGCTGCGAGGATATCCTTGCAATGCAGGCGCATGGGCTGGAGAAACGAATACGGCATACCAACGCGAAAACGCTGGTGATCGGCATATCCGGCGGTCTGGACTCCACGCTGGCGCTGCTGGTCTGCGTGGAGGCAATGAAGCTGCTGGGCAGACCTGCTTCGGATATCCTTGCGGTGACAATGCCCTGCTTCGGCACTACCCAGCGCACCCGCAGCAATGCAGAGAATCTGTGCCTGCTTCTGGGTACGCAGCTAAGGGTGATAGATATCGCGGCGGCGGTGAAGCAGCACTTCAGCGATATCGGTCATGACGAAAACGTCCGCAACGTGGTCTACGAGAACGCGCAGGCGCGTGAGCGCACAAAGATACTGATGGATCTCGCCAACGCAGAGAACGGCATGGTAGTCGGAACCGGCGACCTTTCGGAGCTGGCTCTGGGCTGGGCGACCTACAACGGCGACCACATCTCAATGTACGGCGTGAATGCTTCCGTGCCGAAAACGCTGGTACGGCATATAGTTAAATACTACGCGGGGACGGTGGAGAATCCGGAGCTTCGCGAGGTGCTGATGAGTGTTTACGACACTCCGGTAAGCCCGGAGCTTCTCCCGGCGGACGAGAACGGCAATATCGCGCAGATAACAGAGGATCTGGTTGGACCGTATGAGCTGCACGACTTCTTCCTGTACCACGGAATCCGCTGGGGATTCCCGCCGAAAAAGGTGTTCCGGCTGGCGGAATACGCATTTGACGGCAGTTATGACAGGGATACTATTCTGAAATGGCTGAAAACCTTCTACCGGCGGTTTTTCTCGCAGCAGTTCAAGCGGAGCTGCCTGCCGGACGGCGTGAAGGTCGGCTCGGTGACGCTCTCGCCCCGGGGCGACTGGCGAATGCCCAGCGACGCGTCCTCGGCTATGTGGCTGAAAGAGCTGGACGAACTGTGATATATGTATGGACTGGTATCAAATTGGTAAAGAAGTGAAAATATGTTGGACAGAATAAAAAAGCGGCTTATCCATTTTAAAACCGACGGGGCAAGCGTGGTTTCCGACTTTGTTTCGGCAAGGAAGAGGCGCGCGGGGCTGCTCCGCCGGACGGTGCATGTGTGCTTTTATATTCAGTGCGCGGCGGCGCTGGCGTGCGTGGTATGCGGCTTCGCAATGGGCGGCGCCGCTGTCGGAGCAGTGCTGGCGGTAGGGGCTGCGGCTTCTGCCGGGGCGGCGCTTATGGCGGTCTCCGGGGATTTTGTGATCCGCACGATAAGCTATGTGCTGGATCTGGTGTATTCGGTTATATGCTTTGTGATCGGGGGCGCTTTGTTCACGGTGTGCGGTGTGATCATGCTTATTGCGGCGGCTGCGGCGCTGGTGGGATTTGCGGCGGGGTATTTCCGGGAGTTCCTGCTGGGGTTTTCTCCGGCTAGGCTTACTCGATCGGACTACACGCTGACCGGAGAGGCTGCGGCTAACACACCGGAGGTTCAGTCCGCGGAGGAACTTCGGGAGGAAACTCCTGCTCCCGCGCCGGAGCCTAAGTCAGAGCTGCTGCTCGTCGCGGAGCGGGTGTCGCAGATAATGAACACCCCGCGCCCGCAGCCGGAGCAGGCGGACGTGGCACAAAATGGACGGCGGTTGGGTGAAAACAATGAATTTTAAAAGGCTGGCGCTTTGCGCGCTGTTTATATGCATGGCGGCGGTGCTTTCCGCAGCGGAAAGCTGGCTGCCGGGGATATGCCCGATACTGGGAGTTACCGTCGGGCTGGGGAATATCGTGACGATGTTCCTTCTGTACATAGGTGGGAAGTGGCGCTCGCTGGACGCGCTGATAATCGTCGTAGTGAGGTGCTTTTTGGCGGCGCTTTTCACCGGGCAGATAATGAATGTGTTCTTCGACGTAGCCGGGGGTATCTGCGCGCTGGGAGCAATGCTCCTGCTGCGGAAGATACTGCCCTCAAAGAACCGGGAGAATCTGCTGCCCCTTGTCGGGGCCGGGGGAGCGCTGGCGCATATCGCCGGGCAAATGGTGACGGCGGTCATCATCTTCGGGAATTTTCTGGTGTTTTTCTACACGCCGATACTGCTGACTGCGGGAATAATATGGGGCGCGTTCTCCGGAGGGTGTACACTGCTTCTGCTAAGGAAATTGCCCGAAAAGCTGCTGAACCAGATAAGAATGAAAGACCTTGAAAAGACGGACTTGTGATAACATGGAGGCTGGCATGAAACTTCTTGTGATAGACGGAAACAGCATAATGAACCGCGCGTTCTACGGAATACGGCTGCTCACCAACAAAAAGGGTGCGCCGACCAACGCGCTGACCGGATTCATGAATATACTGCTGAAGCTGCTGAAGGAGGAAGCCCCCGACCATATCGCGGCGGCTTTCGACCTGCACGCGCCGACCTTCCGGCACAAGATGTACAGCGAATACAAGGGCACCCGCCACGCCATGCCGGAGGAGCTGCGCTCACAAATGCCCATAATCAAGCAGCTTTTAAAGGTGCTTGGCATAGCTGTCGTGGAGAAAGAGGGCTTTGAAGCGGACGACATAATCGGCACGCTGTCCCATGCGGCGGAGGTTTCCGGCGGGGAGTGCGTTATCTCCACCGGCGACCGGGACAGCTTCCAGCTAATCACCGACAAGGTGACGGTAAGGCTTGCCGCGAATAAAGAGGACATCATCTACACCCCGTCGAAAATAGGCGAGGTGTACGGCGTTACCCCGCGTGAAATGCTGGAGGTAAAGACCCTTATGGGTGACAGCTCCGACAATATCCCCGGCGTTCCCGGAGTGGGCGAAAAGACCGCGCTGGGGCTTATCCAGAAGTACCATACAGTGGAATACATCTACGGCAATCTTGATGATATAGAGGTCACAAAGGGCGTGCGCACCAAGCTGGAAAACGGCAGGGAAAGCGCTGAATTGAGCCGAAAGCTGGCAGAGATATCGCTGGACGCGCCGGTGCCGCTGGATATGGGAGAATACGTCCGGGGTGAGGGCGACCCCGCAGAAGCGGCGGGAATCCTAGCCGAGATGGAGATGTTCGGCGTGATGAAAAAGCTGGGGCTGGACAAGGTTTCCCCGAAGAAGATCACGCTGGATTCAGAAGTTTCCACGCAGGAGCAGACAGAGCGACCGGAGCAGCAGGACAGAGCCCCTGCCGCTCCGGTCGCAGATATCCCGGCGTTCGACCCGGCGGCTTACGAGGTGCTGCTTTCAGACGGCGAGGTTCTGGTATTCCTTGACGGAAAGCGGCAGGAGGTAAATACGGAGGAGTTCCTGAAAAGCGGCAGCCCCAAGCGCACCGTTGACGCAAAGGCTCTGTACGCTTACTGCCTTGAAAAGGGCTGGGAGCTGAACAACGTCGTATTCGACACCACCCTTGCGGGGTATCTTCTGAACGTAAACTCCAACGATTACAGCGTTGAGCGGCTGTGCGCCGAATACGGCGCGGCTTACAGCGAGGAGCGTATCGGCGAGTCGCTGTTCCTGCTGAACAGGGCGCTATGGGAGAAGATACATGAGCTGGGAATGTACAGCGTTCTCACCGAGATAGAGATACCGCTGGCGGAGGTTTTAAGCTCCATGGAGCGGGAGGGCATACGGCTGGACACCGAGGCGCTCCACAAGTTCGGGGAGGAGCTTCTGCCGAAGATCGCCGGGCTGGAGCAGGATATTTACAAGGCGGCGGGGCATGAGTTCAAAATCAGTTCACCAAAACAACTTGGAGTGGTGCTGTTTGATGAACTTGGGCTTCCTCCGGGAAAAAAGACAAAGACAGGATATGCCACCGACGCAGAAACTTTGGAAGCTCTTAGGGATATGCATGAGATAGTGCCAATGGTTCTGGATTACCGCACGCTCACAAAGCTGTACAACACCTACGTCAAGGGGCTGGAAGCGGCGGTTTCCCCGGACGGCAGAATGCACACCACCTTCAAGCAGACGGAGACCCGCACCGGGCGCATTTCCTCCGCCGAGCCGAACATACAGAATATCCCGGTGCGCACGGATATCGGCAGGAATTTCCGGAAATTCTTCACGGCGGGCGAGGGAAAACTGCTGGCGGACGCGGATTACAGCCAGATAGAGCTGCGCGTGCTGGCGCACCTCTCCGGGGACGAAGCTATGATAAAGACCTTCTGCGAGGGCGGCGATATCCACACGGAAACTGCGGCGAGCGTGCTGGGGCTTCCGCCGGAGTGGATAACCCCGGAGCAGCGCCGCAGCGCAAAGGCGGTAAATTTCGGCATTGTGTACGGAATAGGGGCGTTTTCGCTGGCGAAGGATATCGGAGTTTCTGTCGGTGAGGCGAAGCGGTATATCGACGATTATCTTAACCATTATTCCGGGGTGAAGAACTATATGTCGAAGGTCACCGAGAGCGCTGAAAAGGACGGCTGGGCGGTGACGATGTTCGGGCGCAGGCGGTTTATCCCGGAGATACTATCCACCAACAAGACGGTGAAAGCGCTTGGAAAGCGAATTGCAATGAATACCCCGATACAGGGTACGGCGGCGGACATTATCAAGCTTGCCATGGTGAGGGTGTACCGCAGGCTGAAAGCGGAGCTTCCCGAAGCAAAGCTGATATTGCAGGTACACGACGAGCTTATCGTGGAAGCGCCCGCGGACAAAGCGGACAAAGCTGCGCAGATACTCACCGAGGAAATGCAGGGCGCGGTGAAGCTGGCAGTGCCTCTCACCGCGGACGCAAAGGAGGGCAGGAGCTGGTATGACGCTCACTGACGAGGAATTCCGGCAGCTTTTCGAGGTGGAGCAGGTCTGCTTCCGCGGGAGCTGGACGAGGGAAACTCTTGCGGCGGAGGTGAACAACCCGCTGTCGGTTTTCGTAAAGGCACAGCGGGACGGGAAAATCGTCGGCTTCGCGCTTGGTCGAGTGGTGGTTGACGAGGGTGAGCTGTATCAGATAGGCGTTCTGCCGGAGTTCCGCAGGCAGGGTATCGCGGAGGAGCTTTTGGAGGAGCTTCACCGGCAGATGAGGGAACGCGGCGCGGTCTGCTGCTTCCTTGAGGTTAGAAGCAGGAACTCCGGAGCGATAGTGCTTTATGAAAAGTCCGGTTATGAGCAGATTTCGGTGCGCAGGGGGTATTATGGCGACGATGACGCGCTGATATTTCAGAAGAAATTTGCAGAAACCTCTTGACTTTGACACGGTGTAATGCTTTATACTTAGCGAGAAAGGAGATGTGCCAATGGAAAATCTCACGATAAGTCAGGTATCAAAGCAGTACGACGTGACCCCGCGAATGCTCCGGCACTATGAGAAGCTGGGGCTTATCGAAACGCTCCACAAGGAGGATTACGCCTACCGAATGTATGACGAGAACGCTGTGCGCAGGCTTCAGCAGATAATCATACTTCGCAAGCTGCGTATACCGCTGAAGCAGATAGCTGTTATTTTGCAGGACGGCGAGCAGCTTAAGGCACTCAAGATAATGCAGGAGAATATCGCGGCTCTTGACGAGGAGATAGACTCACTTGACAAGATACGCGGCATACTAAAGGCGTTCGCCGGGCGGCTGGAACAGAGTATCCAGTATAAGGTTCGGCTTGACCTGCTGAACGACCCGCGGCTTATCGAAGCGGCAAAGGCACTATCCCTTCCAAAAACTACATTAAAGGAGAGTGCAAGCATGAGCGAACTGGGCAAGGCGGAGGAAGTCCTCAACAAGAGTCTGAACGTAAGGATAGTGCTGCTTCCGCCGCTCACCGTGGCGGCGTTTCACTACATAGGCGAGAACCCGGAGGATCACGTCGGCGGCGAAGCGGACAGGTTCATCAGGGAAAGCAGGTTGTACGAGATAAAGCCGGATTCACGAATGTTCGGCTTCAACCACCCGAACCCCGGAATGCGGGAGGACGGGCTTTACGGCTACGAGGTGTGGGTGATGATACCGGAGGACATGGAAGTTCCGGAAAACTGCGTCAAGAAGCAGTTCAGCGGCGGGCTGTTTGCGGCGTACACGATAAAGTTCCCGGAGTTCCAGTACTGGGGCGAGCTTGAAAACTGGGTGCGCAGCAGCCCCGAATATGATCTGAATTACAGTGAGCAGGGCTTTGAGGTAATGGGCGGCTGCCTTGAGGAACACCTCAACTGGGTTTACTGCATACACACAGGGAGAACGGACAGCGGCTTAGATGGTCAGCTAGACCTGCTTATGCCGGTGAAAAAGCGCACATAAACAAAAACTGCCTCCGGGAAACCGGGGGCAGCTTTGTGTATTGTAAGGTTCAAATGTTTCAGTGTTTGTTTTTGTTGTAGATGAGTACCAGCCCTTTGAGCATAAGGTCGTCGTCAACGATTATATCCCGCTTGCAGAGCGGCACGACAACGCTTGAAAGTCCGCCGGTGGCGACAACGGTGCATTTATCGCCGAGTTCCTCTTCAATTCGCTCAACGATACCGTCGATAGCGCAGGCGTTTGAGTACATCAGACCGCTCTTCATACATTCAACTGTGTTGCTGTTGATGATCTTCTTCGGCTTTTCAAACGCGATCTTCGGGAGCTGTGCCGTTTTGGCGTTGAGCGCCTCTGCGGAAGCGGCGATACCGGTGGTGATAAGTCCGCCGATAAAGCTGCGGTTTTTGTCGATAACGGAATAGGTGGTAGCCGTTCCCATGTCGATTATCACCTGCGGCACGGGGTAGTACTGGATACCCGCTACGGCGTCAACAACTAGGTCGCTGCCGAGCTGCGCCGGATTGTCTATCATTATGCTTAGACCGGTCTTTATCCCCGGGCCGACTATCAGCACCTTTGCGCTGATGAGCTTTTCTGCGGCAGCCTTTACGGTGTTAGTAACCGACGGCACTACCGAGGAAATTATCGCTCCGGTTATGCTGCCGGTGCTTATCTTGTTGATGTCCAGTGCAGCCTTTATGCGCACGGCATATTCCAGCGCGGTTTCGGTCTGGTTGGTGGACAGGCGCTCACGGAAGAGTATTTCATCTCCGTCCGCGCAGCCGAGGACTATATTGGTATTTCCGATATCTATTGCGAGAATCATTTCTGCTCCTTCTTATCCCGAATGACTGGTGACGGGTGAGTTCAGCCCGCCGTCTTAGGTGCGGACGGCTTCTTTACTACGTCGAGTATTCTTACTATCGCCGAGCTTAACACAAGGTTCGTACCAAGCTCCACGAGGAAGTTCACGCCGACGAACGCGCTTATCATGTATACCCCGGCATTCTCAAAGCCTGCGCCGGCAGCCCATTCGTTGATAGTTCCCATAAAGAACAGCAGGCAGCCGATAAGGAAGATACCGGTGTTGACGATAGGAGCCGCAGCAGCCGCGCAGATGGTCGCAGCCCAGCGGTTCTTCTTTTCAAGAGCCTTGTAGACAAGCCCGGAAACCGCGCCCGCAGCCGCGCCCTTTACAAGCACGGTGGCAATAGTTCCGGGGGCATTGATAACGAGGAATGCGTTTCCTCCTCCGGTGAAGAGTACCATTGCACCGAACACCAGACCAAGCCATGTTCCGGCTGACCACCCATACAGTGCCGCACCGACTACTATTGGGATAAGCGCAAAGGTGATGTTGAACGGACCTATCGTGAGTCCCATTGTCAGCAGATAGATGACAATGACCAGCGCAGTCAGCAGACCAGTGCCGACCAGCTTCTGGATTTTTTCGCTGAGTTTGTTCATATTGAGTTCCTCCTTGTTATTATTCCCTATTCCCGATGGATCCGGTTTTGGGATACAATACAATACACCTGTATTATAGCATACTTTTTCGGGAAATTCCATACTCTTTTGCTATTTTTGTGATTTTTCGCAGAAAATCGATCCGGCGGCGAAAAAAACTGTGCAGCCCGTTATTTTTGAGGCGGTAAGATCGGTGACTTTTTAAAAACAAATCACTTGACTTGAAATTAAAAAAGTGATATCATATAATTAACGGCTGAGTCAAGATCAGTCGAAATCGATCAAACGGAGGGAATCACCATGGCAGATAAAACCAACAAATACGCAGGCACACAGACCGAGAAGAATCTTCAGGCGGCATTTGAAGGCGAGTCCGGGGCAAGAAACAAGTATACATATTTTGCTTCCGTAGCTAAGAAAGAGGGCTATGAGCAGATCGCAGCGCTGTTTCTGAAAACCGCGGAGAACGAGAAGGAACACGCAAAAATGTGGTTCAAGGAGCTTAACGGTATCGGTGATACCGAGGCTAATCTTGCGGCGGCAGCCGACGGCGAGAACTACGAGTGGACAGACATGTACGAGGGCTTTGCCAAGACTGCTGAAGAAGAGGGATTCACCCAGCTTGCGGCGAAGTTCCGTATGGTAGCGGCTATCGAAAAGCACCACGAGGAGCGTTACCGCGCGCTGCTTAAGAACGTTGAAACTGCTGCGGTATTTGAAAAGAGCGAGGTCAAGGTCTGGGAGTGCCGTAACTGCGGTCACATCATAGTCGGCACAAAGGCTCCGGAGGTATGCCCGGTATGCGCTCACCCCAAGAGCTATTTTGAGATCAGCGCTGAGAATTATTGATCAGTGATCGCGTCATAAATATGCAAAAAAACCGTTCCCTGTCGAGGGAGCGGTTTTTGTTATATCTGTGATAATTTAAGTATGTGAGGGGTTCTTTGAGATACATTCAATCGCTTCGGCAACGGCGACGTTGATATCCACGCTGTTCTGTCTGACGGTGGAATCCAGCTTTGAAAACAGCTCTCCGTTGTGGGTGCTGACGTACTTCGCAGGCAGCTTGTTGAGCGCCTTTGCGGTCATGTCCTCAAGGCAACGTTCGCATTTGCAGCATTTTTCGCCTTGTAGCATTTCCTCCAGCTTTTCCTGTACCAGTTTTTCCATAACGTTTACAAGAGCCATAGTGATTACCCCCTCAGCGTTCCCTTTCAGTATCAAATAATATGCCGTTTCTTTACATTATATTTTACTATAAAATCCCGGTTTTGTCAATAGAATCTCACTGATTTTTACAATTTTCTGCAACGGCGCGCTAAAGCGTATTTTTGAGTTCTGTCGTAAAATAATACTCACAAAAAACCAAAGGAGAGAACTCTATGAATATATCCAACGAGGAATACGGCGAGCTTGCGAAAAAGCGCTCTCCGGGTTCAAAAATGTACAAAACGCTGCCGATGGCGTTTCTTGTCGGCGGGCTTATCTGCACGCTGGGGGAGGCTCTGCTGAACCTATACGGCATGGCGGGTCTTAACAAGGACGACGCCGGGGCGCTGACCTCCATAACGCTGGTGTTTCTTAGTATTCTGTTCACCGGGCTGGAATGGTACGACCGTATCGCGCAGCATGCCGGCGCGGGTACACTGGTGCCGATAACCGGATTTGCGAACGCAGTGGCTTCGCCGGCGCTGGACTTCAAGAGCGAGGGCTTTGTGCTGGGTCTTGGCGCGAAGATGTTCGTTATTGCGGGTCCTGTTATCGTGTATGGTATCAGCGCGTCGGTGATATACGGCATTATCTACTATATTATCGGGCTGTTCTGAGGGGAGGAGCGTGAAGATGAAGTACTGCGAGGGAAAAACATTTTGTTTTCGTAAGCCGTCGGTGCTGTCCTATGCGGCGGTGGTTGGAAAGGCAGAGAACGAAGGCCCTTACGGGGGCGAATTTGACGAGGTAGTAGAGGACAACAAGGGCGGCGAGGACACATGGGAACAGTCTGAATCGCTGTTCCAGAACAAGGCAGTGGGGCATGTGCTTCGCAAGGCTGACCTTACCCCGGACAAGATAGACCTGCTGGTAGCAGGCGACCTGCTTAATCAGTGCGTGGGCAGCACCTACGGGTTAAAAGAATTCTATATCCCCTATCTGGGGATATACGGCGCATGTTCGACATTTGCGGAGGGGCTGCTGCTGTCGGCGGCGCTGGTGAATGCCGGGTATGTTGATACGGCGATAGCAAGCACCTCGTCGCATTTCAGCACGGCGGAGCGGCAGTTCCGGTTTCCGCTGAACTACGGCGGCGTGAGGACTCCCACGGCGCAATGGACGGCTACCGCGGCGGGAGCGGCGCTTGTTGGTTCAAGCGGAAAGCCGCCGTTTATCCGGGCGGCGACTGTCGGCAAGATACAGGACATGGGGATAAACGACCTCAACAACATGGGCGCGGCAATGGCGGGAGCGGCTTACGATACGCTGTCGAGGCACTTTAAGCACCGTGCCTCACACCCGGAGGACTACGACCTTATAATCACCGGCGACTTGGGACAGGTGGGCAGCGATCTGCTTTACGACCTGTTCAGCCGGGACGGGGTGGATATTCAGAAATACCACAAGGACTGCGGATTGATGATATACGACCGTGACAAGCAGGACGTACACGCGGGCGGTTCGGGCTGCGGGTGCTCGGCTTCAATGATGTGTGGGCATTTCTTCAAGCGGGTGCAGAGCGGTGAGCTGAAACGTATCCTCTACTGCGCGACCGGGGCGCTGATGTCCCCGACGGTGGTTCAGCAGGGGGGCAGTATTCCGGGGATCGCGCACTGCGTTGAGATCACCGCGGAGTAGGAGGTAAACGTATGGATATGTTTATGGAATATGTGTGGGCTTTTGTGATAGGCGGAGCGTTCTGCGTTGTGGGACAGCTTCTCATTGACCTTACGAAGCTCACTCCGGCAAGGATACTTGTCAGCTATGTTGTGGCGGGGGTCATTCTTGGCGCTGTGGGAGTTTACGAGCCGCTTATCGAGTTCGCAGGAGGAGGCGCTACCGTGCCGCTGACGGGATTTGGCAGTCTGCTGGCTAAGGGCGTAAAAGAGGCGGTAGACCAGCACGGGCTTATCGGGGCGTTCATGGGTGGATTCACGGCTTCTGCGGCGGGTATCTCGGCGGCGATATTCTTTGGGCTGCTGGCGGCATTGTGCTTTAAGAGCGGGTCGAAGATAAATGAAACGTGATAAGAAGATAAATTGTAATTTATAGGAGTGCCTATGACCCAATGGTACGTTAGATTTAACGTGTGGACGGTTGCTGTTTGGAGCAAACAGATTAAAACTGTTTTCGCACGGGACTGAGGAGTACACCCTTCGGGGAAAAGGGGGGAGATAGAAAATCCGGCAAAAACCGGGACTCCCCCCTTTTCCCCTACGGGTTTCTCCTCAGACTTCTCTTCCCCTCTCCCTTTTTTCCCCCTCCCCGGTTTTTCACGGATTCAAAGGGAAAGGGGCAAGAAACAAGTAAAAAGGGTTCTGCCGTCGCCTTAGGTCACTTCACTGATATCACGCACTTCGGCGAGAGAGTGACGTGCCATTTGTGCGCCGCTAAATTACAATTTACTGCTTCCTAGCAATAGCATACTCGTCGTCCGACGAATAGTATGGGCAGTTATAATTAGTGCCGCTCATGAAACGATACATCTCGTCCTCGTCGAGATTCACAAGGCATACATAGCACTCGCTATCCTCGTCGAATACATAATTCACGCAATCATCACAGTTGGTCATGTGTTATTCTCCTTTTTGTCGCCGTTTATTGCGCGGAACGCCTGTTCCAGCGTCCTCACGCCGATTATCTGTATCCCGTAGCTCTCTGACTTGCTGAGAGAGGAAAAGCTCTGCTTCGGGATAATACAGCGCTCAAAGCCCAACCGTGCGCCCTCCTTGACTCGCTCCCGGACATGGGACACCGCGCGGACTTCTCCGCCAAGTCCCACCTCGCCGAACACCATCAGCTTGTCCGGGATTATCTTGTCGCACAGCCCGGAGTAAAGCGCCAGCGCCACAGCAAGATCCGCCGCCGGCTCGTCCAGCCGCAGTCCGCCGACAATGTTCACATACACGTCCACGCCGCCGAAGAAGAATCCGGTGCGCTTTTCCAGCACCGCCAGCAGCATGTACAGGCGGTTGTAATCAAAGCCAGTCGCCACCCGCCGCGGCGCGGAGAGCGTGGATTTCGTCACCAGTGCCTGAACCTCTGCCAGAATGGGGCGTGTACCCTCAACAGTGCAGACCACCGCGCTACCGGACACCGGGGCGCTCCTGCCGGAGAGCATCATCTCGGAGGGGTTCGCCACCTCCTGCAAGCCGTCGTCGTCCATGCGGAAAACGCCTATCTCGTTGGTAGAACCGAAACGGTTTTTTATTGCCCGCAGAATCCGGTAGGAGAGCTGCTTGTCGCCCTCAAAGTAAAGCACCGTATCGACGATATGCTCCATTATCTTAGGACCTGCAATGCCGCCGTCCTTGTTGACGTGGCTGACTATGAATATCGGTATCTCCTCAGATTTCGCAAGGTGCATGAACGCGTTGGTACATTCCCGCACCTGCACCACGCTGCCAGCGGAGGAACTTATCCCGCTGGAGGTTATGGTTTGTATTGAGTCAATTATAACAATGTCGGGCTTTGCTTTCTTCACGCCTTGAATAATGCTCTCGCAGTTGTTGCCGGACGCCAGCATAAGCCCGGAATTTGAAACCCCCAGCCTGTCCGCCCGGAGCTTTATCTGTCGCTCCGATTCCTCGCCGGAAACATATAGAATATTGTACTGCCCGCCCATGTGACCGCATATCTGCAGCAGCAGGGTGGATTTTCCTATGCCGGGGTCGCCGCCGATAAGCACCAGCGAACCTTTTACCAGTCCGCCCCCCAGCACTCTGTCCAGCTCGGAAATTCCGGTTGAGTACCGGGTTTCGTCGTCGTAGCTGATGTCGTTTATGGGACTGAATTTCAGCTCCCCCAGCGGTGCCGCCGATTTGCCGCCTATGACCGGAGCGGGTTCTGCTTCTTCAATGGTGTTCCAGCTTCCGCAGGCGGTGCAGCGTCCGTTCCATTTTGAGTATTCCTGACCACATTCGCTGCATACGAATACGGTTTTTGTTTTTGCCATATTTTCTCCTTTTCAGGTAATATGTCCGGGACAAACTGAATATATTGTTCACAAAGATCATTTGTCCGGAGGTAGGCTTATGAAGTTCAATAAAAAGACCCTAAGATTTACCGCCTGCATGGCGGGGGTATTCGTTATCCTTGCGGTATGCGCCCGTGTGACCGACAGCGCGCTTCCTGCTTCCACGGAAGTCACAGACCGCCCGGTGATAGTTCTGGACGCGGGGCACGGCGGGCTTGACAGCGGCGCGGTGGGCAAGAGCGGCGTGCTTGAAAAGGACGTGAATCTGTCCGTTGTGAAGCACCTCCAGAAGCTGCTGGAGCTTTCCGGCTTCAAGACCGTACTCACCCGCAGCGAGGACGTTTCCATTTACGACCCCGGTGTTGAGGGCATACGCAACCAGAAGCTGTCCGATATGGATAACCGTCTGGAGATAATCCAGAGCTACCCCGACAGCGTTTTCCTGTGTATCCACCAGAACAACTATACCGACCCGCAGTACTTCGGCGGGCAGATGTTCTACAATAACAACAACCCGGATAACCGCACTCTGGCGCAGATAATGCAGAACCGCTTTGCCCAGCTCCAGCCCGGCAACGACCGGGAGATAAAGCTGTCCGGTGACGAGCTGTTCCTGCTGAAATCCAACCCCAATCCCTCGCTAATGATAGAATGTGGCTTCCTCTCCAACCCGGAGGAGGAGGCGAAGCTAGCCACCGACGAATACCAGCAGAAGCTGGCGTTCACGATTTACAGCGGGCTGCTGGAGTACTTAGACGCGGTGAACGAATCTCCGGAGGATATGTGGACGGCGGAGGACTCAGCGGTAACATCTGAATAATATTTTATCATGCTATAATAATTCTGTCAAGGGAATTGCGGCGCAGTGATTGACATTTCCGGCTGTGAATGGTATAATGGAATACAGTGGTAATACCGAAAATACAGCAGGAGGTTCATTATGTCAGACACACCGTTTAATCCCTTTGACGACGCGGAAGAAATAGCAAAGAAGTCAATGGTGCTTTTCTTCCTTATAGACTGCTCCGGCAGCATGGGCGGCAGCAAGATAGGCACGGTAAATTCCGTTATGGAGGAGCTTATCCCGGAAATACAGGGCATAGGCGGCGCTGACGCGGACATCAAGCTGGCGGTGCTGAACTTCTCCGGCGGCTGCGAGTGGATGTACGACGCGCCTATCTCTATTGATGAGTTCGAGTGGAAGCCGCTGGACGCGGAGAACGTCACCGACCTCGGCGCGGCGCTCACCGAGCTTGCGGCAAAGCTGTCCAGAAACGAGTTCATGAAGTCGCCGAGCCTGTCCTTTGCGCCGGTAATGATACTTATGTCCGACGGATATCCCACCGACAACTACGAAAAGGGGCTGGAGGAGCTTTCAAAGAACCGCTGGTACTCTAACGGCATAAAGGCTGCCGTAGCTATCGGCGAGGACGCCGACCTTGACATTCTGGCGAGATTCACCGGCAACCCGGACAGCGTGGTTACGGCGCACAACGGCGAGGCTCTGGCGAAGCTGATAAAGTTCGTGGCGGTGACTTCCTCGCAGATAGGCAGCCGCAGCGTCCGTCTTGCGGAGACCGCAGAGGACATGCGCACCAAGCAGGATTCCGCGGCGGAGCAGATACGGGAATTCGCCGAGAGCGACGAAATCAGCGCTGATATCGAGGCTGGCTGGTAATGCCGTTCAGTGGCTTTGCGGTATCGGTAAAGGGGGCTTCCCATGAGAAGTCCGGGCTGCCCTGCCAGGACAGCGCACGGGTGTATGTCCGTGACGGACTGGCGGTGGCTGCGGTGTCGGACGGACACGGCAGCGAGAAGCATTTCCGCAGCGCCTCCGGCAGTGAAATGGCGGCGCGTATCGCTATCCGCTCCATGACGGACTTCTGCGAGAGGAACGGCAGTCTTGCGGCGATATTCGCTGACGACCCCGGTGAGGCGGCGCGGCGTATCGCGGCGAACATAATCTGCGGCTGGAACGACGAGATAGCCGCGCACCTGCGGTTCTCACCGCTGACGGAGCAGGAACGCGGGCTTTCAGAGCGGCACGGCGGGATCGCCCCGGAGGTGATCTACGGCGCAACGCTCATTCTTGCGGCGGCGGACGAAAACGGCGTGTTCGGGCTTCAGATAGGCGACGGCAGCTTCACGCTGGAACACGGCGGAACGGCGGTGTTCCCCATGCCGGAGGACGAGCGGCTGCTGGGGAATCTCACCACATCGCTGTGCGACTGCGACGCTATAAACAGCTTCCGCAGCTTTTACCGTCCGGGCGGCTTCGACAGCATGATGATATCCAGCGACGGGCTGATAAACTCCTTCGTCAGCCGGGAGGATCTTCTGAGTTTTTCAAGGCGCACGGCGGCGCTCCCGCCGGAGGAGCTTCCCGCTCTGGAGGAGCATTTGAAACAGCGTTCCCGCAGCGGCAGCCGGGACGATATCTCCGTGGCGGTCATAAGAACTTCAATTTAGTCAACAACTCCCCTGCTTCGGCGGGGAGTTTTCGTTTTTATGCGCCTTTTGTGCGCTTTACAACAATTTGCGCAGGAATAACCGCAAATTTTGTTGGTTTGGGCAAAAAAATCGTCCCTTATAACAAAATAACGCGAAAAATTCGGCTTATTTTTTACCGGATTTCCCTTGACTTTTATGTTGATTTGTAGTATAATATCATAATGTATCATAATGGATATGTGCGCGAAAAGGGCGGTTTTCGGCGGTTTTTCACCGGATTTCTGCCATTGTTTTCCAGCGTATCCAAGCCGGATTTTTGTTAAGGAGTGATAAAGCCGATGGTGAATGTAAAGCCCATACAGCTCGGAAAAACCACCCGAATGAGTTTTTCTAAGATCAATGAGGTCATTGATATGCCGAACCTCATCGGTATTCAGAAGGATTCCTACGAATGGTTCCTGAACGATGGTATCAAAGAGGTTTTCCGGGACGTTTCCCCGATAACCGACACAAATGGCAGATATGAACTCTCGTTCATCAGCCACCGTCTTGACGACAAGACCAAGTATACCATTGAGGAATGCAAGGAGCGCGACGCGACTTACGCTGTTCCCCTCCGTGTTACCGCCCGTCTTCTCAACAAGGAAACCGGCGAGTTCATGGATAATGAGATCTATATGGGCGATCTGCCGCTTATGACCGACAGCGGTACCTTCGTCATCAACGGTTCTGAGCGTGTAGTAGTATCTCAGCTTGTGCGTTCGCCGGGCGTATACTACGGCTTTGAGCATGACAAGACCGGTAAGAAGCTGTTCAAGGCTACCGTTATTCCTAACCGCGGCGCGTGGCTGGAATACGAGATGGACGCCAACGACGTTTTCTATGTACGAATTGATAAGAACAGAAAGATCCCGGTAACGACCTTCCTGCGTTCTATCGGTCTTTCCACAAACGCGGAGCTGACCGAGAAGTTCGGCGAGGATCCCCGTATCACCTGCACTATCGAGAAGGACAACACCCAGAACAAGGAAGAGGCTCTGCTTGAGGTGTACAAGAAGCTGCACCCCGGCGATATGTCCAGCGTTGAGTCTGCACAGAATCAGCTCAACATGCTGTTCTTCGACGCAAAGAGATACGATCTGTCCAGATTCGGACGCTATAAATATAATAAGAAGCTGGCTATTTCCGAGCGTATCTACGGCAAGAGGGCGGCTGAGCCGATCATTGCTCCACTGACCGGTGAGATACTTGCGGACGAGGGCGAGATCATCACCAAGGAGAAGGCTCTTGAGATTGAGAATGCCGGCGTTATCGACGTTACTATCGTTCACCCCACTAAGGAGGGTGCAACGATCAAGGTTTCCGGCAACGGCATGGTAGATATCAAGGTATATACCGGCGACATGGACGTTGAGGCTCTTGGAGTCAACGAGCATGTTCGCTTCGCAGTTCTGCGCGAGATACTTGAAGAGGCTGCCGGCGACACCGAGGTAATGGCAAAGCTCATCAAGGACCGCGTCGAGGAGCTTATCCCCAAGCACATCACTATTGAAGATATATTTGCGACTGTAAGCTACTTCATCAACCTCTGCGAGGAGGTCGGCAACGTTGACGATATCGACCACCTCGGCAACAGACGTATCCGCTGCGTGGGCGAGCTGCTTCAGAACCAGTTCCGTATAGGCTTCACCCGTATGGACAGAACTATCCGCGAGAGAATGGCGCTGAACGGTCAGGATCAGGAGAAGGTTTCCCCTGCTTCGCTGATCAACGCGCGTCAGGTCATCTCGGCTATGAGAGAGTTCTTCGGTTCTTCGCCGCTGTCCCAGTTCATGGATCAGAACAACCCGCTTGCAGAGCTTACTCATAAGAGAAGACTTTCCTCTCTCGGTCCGGGCGGTCTGTCCCGTGACAGAGCCGGATTCGAGGTTCGTGACGTACACTATTCCCACTACGGAAGAATGTGCCCTATCGAGACCCCGGAAGGTCCGAACATCGGTCTGATCTCCTACCTCGCGACATTCGCAAGGATCAACGTTTACGGCTTCATCGAGGCGCCGTACAGACGCGTTGACAAGGAGACCGGCAAGGTGCTGGACGAGGTCGTTTATATGACCGCCGACGTGGAGGATAACTACGTCGTAGCGCAGGCGAACGAGCCTCTGGACGAGGAAGGCAGATTCGCAAGACCCCGTGTAAATGCACGCTGCCGCGACTCTATCCTTGAAATCGAGCGCGAAAAGGTCGATTTCATGGACGTATCCCCGAAGATGGTAGTTTCCGTTGCGACGGCTATGATCCCGTTCCTTGAGAACGACGACGCTAACCGTGCGCTGATGGGTGCGAACATGCAGCGTCAGGCAGTGCCGCTTATGGTGACTGATAATCCTATCGTCGGCACCGGTATGGAATACAAGGCGGCTGTGGACTCCGGTATCGTGGTTTGTGCGAAGGAGGACGGCGTTGTTTCCGAGGTAGACGCGGACAAGGTTGTCATCACCAACGAGCTTGGACAGGATCACATTTACAGGCTTGTCAAGTTCAAGCGCTCCAACCAGGGCAACTGCGTGAACCAGCGCCCGATAGTAAGCAAGGGCGAGAAGGTCAAGGCGGGCGACGTTATTGCCGACGGTCCTGCTACCAAAAACGGCGAGATCGCGCTGGGCAAGAACGCGCTTATCGGCTTCATGACATGGGAAGGCTACAACTACGAGGACGCCGTTCTCATCAACGAGAAGCTGGTTTATAATGACGTTTATACCTCAATTCATATAGAAGAATACGAGCTTGAATGCCGTGAAACAAAGCTCGGTCCGGAGGAGATCACCAGAGATATCCCGAATCTGTCGGACGACGCTCTGAAGGATCTGGACGAGCGCGGTATCGTGCGTATCGGCGCGGAGGTACACTCCGGCGATATCCTTGTCGGCAAGGTTTCCCCGAAGGGCGAGACCGAGCTCAACGCCGAGGAAAGACTGCTTCGTGCGATCTTCGGCGAGAAGGCAAGAGAAGTTCGTGACAACTCTCTGAGAGTTGCCCACGGCGTAAGCGGTATCGTTGTTGACGTAAAGGTGTTCAACCGCGATAACTGCGACGAGCTTTCACCGGGAGTAAACGAGAAAGTCCGGGTTTATATCGCACAGAAGAGAAAGATCTCTGTCGGCGATAAGATGGCAGGTCGTCACGGTAACAAGGGCGTCGTTTCCAGAATTCTCCGTCAGGAGGATATGCCGTTCCTGCCGGACGGTACTCCGCTTGATATCGTGCTGAACCCTCTGGGCGTACCTTCCCGTATGAATATCGGACAGGTGCTTGAGGTCCACCTCGGCTACGTTGCTAAGGCGCTCGGCTGGAAGATCGCAACGCCGGTATTCGACGGCGCTCACGAGCAGGACATCAGAGAGCTGTACGACGCTGCAAGAGCTATCAACAGCGGTAAGATCGACGAGCAGACAGAGCGTATCTACAACATGGGCAGGGACGAGAACGACCGCAGAGAGCCGGAGCTGCTGGGTATGAACTCCGCAGGGCTGGACTTCACAAAGCTGCCGCTTACCTCCGACTGCAAGACGCAGCTCACCGACGGCAGAACCGGCGAGAAGTTCGACGGACCTGTTACCGTTGGATATATGTATTACCTCAAGCTGCACCACCTCGTTGACGATAAGATCCACGCGCGTTCCACCGGTCCTTACTCTCTGGTAACGCAGCAGCCTCTGGGCGGTAAGGCTCAGTTCGGCGGTCAGCGTTTCGGTGAGATGGAGGTTTGGGCGCTGGAGGCTTACGGCGCTGCCTATACTCTGCAAGAGATCCTTACCGTCAAGTCTGACGACCTTATGGGACGTCAGAAGACCTACGAGGCAATCGTAAAGGGCGAGCCTGTTCCGAAGCCCGGTGTTCCGGAGTCCTTCAAGGTTATGATCAGAGAGCTTCAGGGTCTTGGTCTGGACGTAAGAGTGCTTGACGAGAACGGCGAGGTTGTTGACCTCAGAGATGACAGCGACGACGAGGACGAAACAGAATACGCGGCAGAAACCAACATGGATATAGACTACAACACCAACGAGGACGAGCTGACCGACAGAGGCTACGGCATTGTCGATGAGGAGGAAATGAACCTCGGTTCAGACTCCGGCGACGACGGCAGCTTTTCAGATGAAGATTTCTCAGAAGGAGAGCCTATTGACTTCGGCGAGGACGATTGATCGCGCCGGGCTTTCCCGATAATTACAGCGGTCATGTCCCGGCTCACGCCGGGGTGTTCCGCGGGCTATGATAGAGAAATGAGGTAAAAAATTGAGTTACACTGTTTTTGAGTCAATGAAAATCGGACTTGCCTCTCCCGACCAGATAAGAGAATGGTCCTACGGTGAAGTGCTGCGTCCCGAAACCATAAACTACCGTACCCAGAAGCCGGAAAAGGAAGGTCTTTTCTGCGAAAGGATCTTTGGTCCGCAGAAGGACTGGGAGTGCAACTGTGGTAAGTACAAGAGAGTGCGCTACAAGGGCAAGATCTGCGACAAGTGCGGCGTTGAGGTCACCCGCGCGAAGGTAAGACGTGAGCGTATGGGTCACATCGAGCTGGCTGCGCCGGTTTCCCATATCTGGTATTTCAAGGGTACTCCGTCAAGAATCGGTCAGGTGCTGGATATCTCCCCGAAAAGACTGGAGGAGGTACTGTACTTCACAAAGTATATCGTTATCGACCCCGGCGAGGCTAAGGAACTCAGCAAGAACCAGCTTCTTGAGGAGAAGGAATACGCGAACTTCCGCACCAAGTACGGCAACGACTTCAAGGCGGGCATGGGCGCTGAGGCTATCAAGGAGCTGCTTCAGGAGATCGACCTTGAGAAGCTCTCCGCAGAGCTGAAGACTGAACTCGCCGCCACCCAGCAGGGTCAGAAGCGCGTTAAGCTGCTGAAGCGTCTGGACGTTGTTGAGGCGTTCTTACAGTCCCACAACCGCCCGGAGTGGATGATCATGGACGTTATCCCGGTAATTCCCCCGGATATCCGCCCGATGGTACAGCTCGACGGCGGACGCTACGGCGTTTCCGACCTTAACGACCTTTACCGTCGTGTAATAAACAGAAACAACCGTCTGAGAAAGCTCATTGAGATGCATTCTCCGGAGATCATCATCAGAAACGAGAAGCGTATGCTTCAGGAAGCGGTAGACGCACTCATAGACAACGGCAGACACGGCAGAGCCTACACCGGCTCCAACAACCGTCCGCTGAAATCCCTCTCCGACCTGTTAAAGGGCAAGCAGGGACGTTTCCGTCAGAACCTGCTCGGTAAGCGTGTTGACTACTCCGGACGTTCCGTTATCGTCGTTGGTCCGGAGCTTAAAATGGATCAGTGCGGTCTGCCTAAGGAAATGGCTCTGGAGCTGTTCAAGCCGTTCGTGCTGAACGACCTCGTT
>CAMCFA010000018.1 GCA_945873955.1 uncultured Clostridia bacterium
TGCTGGTAGGCTTCTATTCCTCCGTATGCCTCGCAGGTCCGCTGTGGATATGGGTACAGGAGCTGCGCTCGAAGAAAAAGGCTGCAAAGGCGGCTTGATTTACTAAATGCATTTACAGCCCCGGAATTGCTCCGGGGCTGAATCTTTTTCAAATAGCACATTCACTTCCTCCAGCTACTTTTCCGTTATCGAAACCATTATTCTGGAATAAAAGGTACCTCCTCCATAACAGCTTCCTAAGGAAACACTGATTAAATGAAATTCGCCCCGCTCAAGCCCGCATACTCGTGCGGCTGAATTTGATACGCTACGCTTTAATCAGCGTATCCCTAACGATCATTCAGCTCAATGTCCGCGCCTTCCTAACGACCAGAAGCAACAAGTTTGTACTATTTGTATATAAAAATTCCCCCTCCGTCACCGAAGGGGGAAAACTATTGCTATGGATTAAACAAGCTCAATGATAGCCATCTCAGCAGCGTCGCCGCGGCGAGGACCGATCTTGTAGATTCTTGTGTAACCGCCGTTCTTGTCAGCGTACTTGGGAGCGATCTCGTCGAAAACCTTCTTAGCGACATCTTCCTTAGTAACGTAAGCCAGAACCTGGCGCTTGGTGTGCAGAGTGTTTGCCTTACCAAGAGTGATCATTTTTTCTGCTTCTGCGCGAACTTCCTTCGCACGGGTAACGGTAGTCTCGATCTTACCGTTCTCCAGCAGGAATGTAACCATGCCTCTGAGCATTGCCTTTCTGTGGTCGCTGGGTCTGCCCAGCTTTCTTGTTCCCGGCATATTTCCATTCTCCTTTCAATAGGAATTGATTATCTCGGCTAAGTGCCGAATCAGTTGTTTTCTTCAGAGGGTGTGAGGTCGAATCCGAGAGAGTTGAGCTTAGCCTTAACCTCGTCGAAGGACTTCTTACCCAGGTTTCTAACCTTCATCATGTCCTCCGGGGACTTGTTGATGAGGTCGTCTACTGTATTAATACCAGCGCGCTTGAGGCAGTTGAAGGAACGAACAGAAAGCTCCAGCTCCTCGATAGTCATTTCAAGCAGCTTATCCTTGCGGTTCTCTTCCTTTTCAACCATCAGCTCCGGCTGCTCAGAGTCGTCAGAGAGATCTGCGAACAGCTTCAGACGCTCAATGAGGATCTTAGCCGCGTAGGAAACGGCTTCCTTAGCGGAGATAGTGCCATCGGTCCAGATCTCGATGATGAGCTTCTCGAAATCAGTTCTCTGACCAACACGGGTATTTTCAACAGTGTAGTTGCACTTCAGGACAGGAGTGTAGATACTGTCAATCGGGATAACTCCAATAACAGGCTGGAGCTGCTCTTTGTTGAGTTCAGCAGAAACATAGCCTCTGCCTCTGTCCAGCGTGATATCCATGAACAGCTTAGCACCGGCGCTCAGCGTAGCGATGTGCATACCGGGATCGAGGATCTCAACCTCACTGTCGGTCTTGATGTCGCCGGCTGTAACTTCGCCCTCGCCCTCGGCTTCGATGTAGATAGTCTTAGGCGCCTCGCCGTACATTTTAGCTCTGAGTCCCTTGATGTTGAGGATCAGCTCAGTAACGTCCTCTTTAACGCCTGGAACAGTGGAAAATTCATGCTGAACGCCGTCGATCTTGACGGAAGTAGCAGCAACGCCGGGCAGGGAGGAGAGGAGCACTCTTCTCAGGCTGTTGCCGAGCGTATTTCCATATCCGCTCTGAAGCGGTTCGAGAACAAACATTCCATAAGTTCCGTCTGACCTTAATTTTGAGGTTTCGATATTGAGCTTTTCGATTTTTTCAAGCATTTGGTACCCTCCACAAGTTCTCGTCTGTTAATTATCCTGTGCTTATTGCCATATTCGCTGTTAATTTTAAATCACACTCTGCCCGTGCCGCAGCTTAAAACGGGAACACACATTGTTATGCTTATCCCTAGCATTGGCACAGCTTGGGCGGTTTAATCATCACCCGCAGACTATGAATTAAAAATAACTGCACTAAATATCTGTATGCTTCTATGCTATTATTTAGAATACAGCTCGATAATTAAGTGTTCAGCGATATCGTAGTCAAGCTCCTCACGCTGGAACTGACGGAGAACCTTAGCGGTACCTGCTTCCTTATTAACTTCGAGCCACAGGGGAGTAACTCTGCCGCCTGCAACCTCTGCGATCTGCTCGAACTTCTTGCTCTTCTTGCTGTTCTCGCTGAGGGAGATAACATCGCCAACCTTAACTCTGTAAGAAGGAATGTCAACTCTCTTGCCGTTCACACAGAAATGACCGTGAGAAACCAGCTGACGAGCTTCACGTCTTGTGCATGCCATACCCATTCTGAAAACAACGTTGTCCAGACGGGACTCAAGCAGTCTGATGAGGTTCTCACCGGCGATACCCTCTTCCTTGGTAGCCAGCTCGTAGTAGTGGTAGAACTGTCTTTCAAGGACGCCGTAGATGAACTTGAGCTTCTGCTTTTCCTTGAGCTGAGAAGCGTATTCAGACTCTTTCTTTCTCTTGTTTCCGTTGGGGTTTCTGTTGGACTTCTTGTCATAGCCCAGAACTGCGGGGCTGAGGTCCAGTGCTCTGCATCTCTTTAAAATCGGGTCACGATTAACTGCCATTATTAGTTTCCTCCGTTATTCAATAGTAATATCGGCTGTGCTGAATAAATTCTGCTCTGCCGACGCCGAGTAAACGAACAGCTCGGTTCTGTCAGTGATTAAACACGTCTTCTCTTGGGGGGACGGCATCCGTTGTGGGGGATAGGAGTAACGTCCTTGATGAGCTTAACTTCAAGACCTGCTGCCTGAAGAGCTCTGATAGCTGCCTCACGACCAGCGCCGGGGCCCTTAACGAAAACCTCGACAGTCTTGAGACCGTGCTCCATAGCTGCCTTAGCTGCAACATCTGCTGCTGTCTGAGCTGCGAAGGGAGTGGACTTTCTGGAGCCTCTGAAGCCGAGTCCGCCTGCGCTAGCCCATGAAAGAGCGTTGCCCTGAAGGTCGGTAATAGTAACGATTGTGTTGTTGAATGTAGACTGGATATGAGCCGCACCGTTTTCAACGTTCTTGCGCTCACGGCGTCTGCGTACAACCTGCTTACCCTTGGTTGCTGCCATTAATATACCACCTTTCTGTGATTACTTCTTCTTGTTAGCGATAGTCTTCTTAGGACCCTTGCGAGTTCTAGCGTTGGTCTTGGTTCTCTGACCGCGGCAGGGAAGACCCTTGCGATGACGAGTACCGCGATAGCAGTTGATCTCGACAAGGCGCTTGATGTTAAGAGCAACGCTTCTTCTGAGGTCGCCCTCTACCACATAGCCGCCGTGGTCAATAACTTCACGGATCTTAGCTTCTTCCTCGTCAGTGAGATCCTTAACGCGGGTGTCGGGATTAACACCAGCCTTAGCCAGAATATCATTTGCAGACTTTCTGCCGATGCCGTATACATAGGTAAGACCTATTTCGATACGCTTTTCCTTGGGCAGGTCTACGCCAGCAATTCTTGCCATACTTTTTCCTCCTCTTGAATGGGATCAGGTTTATTAGCCCTGTCTCTGCTTGTGCTTAGGTTCAACACAGATAACCATAACTTTACCCTTGCGCTTGATAACCTTGCACTTGTCGCACATGGGCTTAACTGAAGGTCTAACTTTCATTGAAATACCCTCCTTTAGGATAGTTTACTCTGCCGCAATCACTTGGCGCGCCATGTGATTCTGCCTTTTGTGAGGTCGTAAGGCGACATTTCAACGGTCACTTTGTCACCGGGCAGGATCCTGATGAAATTCATTCTCAGCTTGCCGCTGATGTGAGCCAAAATCTTATGACCGTTTGAAAGCTCCACCTTGAACTGAGCGTTAGGCAGTGCTTCCAGAATAACGCCTTCAACTTCTAATACATCTTCTTTAGACAAGCTATTCACTCTCCTCGGCGATGCTCTGGCTTAAAGCACGGAGTGTGCTCCGCAGCCTTTTATCCGTCAAACCGCTGACGTCGAGCGTCAGATCAGTTCTGCGGATATGTTTCAGGTTTTTCTTTTTCGGGGCGGAGAGCCTGCGCTCTTTACCGTCGGCGAGATAAGCAAATCTGCCGTCAGCGTCGGTGACCACGAACCACTGTCCCTGATCATGCCCCGCGGCGCTGATAACTACCATTCCAGTTGTTATTTCCATACATCAGTGCTCCGGCTGCGTGAGAATAAGCGGCGCACCGTCTGTGATGGCAACTGTGTTCTCGAAGTGAGCGCTGAGGCTGCCGTCGGTGGTGACCACCGTCCAGCCGTCCTTGAGGATATTGACTTCCGGGAAATTCGTGTTCACCATCGGTTCGATAGCGAGCGTCATACCCTTGCATAACCTCGGACCTCTTCCGGGCCGCCCGAAATTCGGGACTTCCGGATCCTCATGCATGTCACGTCCGATCCCGTGACCGATATACTTACGGCAAACCGCGAACCCGTTCGCTTCAACGTGGGTCTGGATAGCGTTTGAAATATCGCCGATCCGGTTTCCCGCCACCGCCTGTTCAATGCCCTTGTACAGAGCCTCCTCGGTGACTCTCAGCAGCTTTTCAGCCGCGTCGGAAACCTTTCCCACACGAAAGGTCTTGGTGTTGTCGCCCATGAAACCGTTCAGTTCAGCAACGATATCACAGGAAATGATATCACCCTCGTGAAGTATCACCTTCTTAGAGGGAATCCCGTGGATAAGCTGCTCGTTGATAGAGAAGCAGTTATGCCCCGGAAATCCGCCATAGCCCTTACACGGCGAGGAGCCGCCATGAGACACGACGTAATCATTGACGATCCTGTCCAGCTCCCATGTTGAGATGCCTGGAACAGCGTTCCTGCCTGCCAGCTCCAGCGCCTGCGCTGCCAGCTCACCGGCTTTGAGCATACCTTTAAGCTCTGTTGGATTTTTAATTGTTATCATTATTTGTCACGCTTTTCTTTTCAGCCCTTGATAGCAGCCAGCGTCAGCTTAGAAGTCTCTTCGATCTTGTCCTGACCCTCTACTGTGACGAGCTTACCTCTTGCAGCATAGAAATCCTTGAGGGGAGCAGTCTTTTCGTGGTAGGTCTTTAACCGGCTGATAACAGTCTCAGGCTTGTCGTCGATTCTCTGAACGACCTTTGCGCCGCAAGCGTCGCAGATACCCTCGACCTTAGTGGGCTTATACTCGATGTGATAAGAATTACCGCAGCCCTCGCAGACGCGTCTGCCGGACATTCTTGCGGTGATGGCTTCGTCGGGAACGTTTATCTCGATAACCTTATCGATATTCACGCCCATGCTCTCCAGCGCCTCAGCCTGTGCAACAGTTCTGGGGAAGCCGTCGAGAATGAAACCGTTCTTTGCGTCGTCCTCTGCGATTCTGTCCTTGAGGATCCCGATGACTACCTCGTCGGGAACAAGGTCGCCTCTGTCCATGAATTCCTTAGCAGCAAGACCGGCCTTAGTGCCGTTCTTAACAGCCTCGCGAAGCATGTTGCCAGTGGAGATAGCGGGGATATTGAGCTCTTTGCAGACAACCTCCGCCTGAGTTCCCTTACCTGCGCCCGGAGCGCCTAAAAAAATCAGATTCATGGTGTTCTCCTATTCGCATTGTGTGTCAGTGGATAAACCCTCGCCGCTTACGCAGCCGAAGCCGCGCAAGCGAAAGGGGAAAAATTAATCAAGGAAGCCGGGGTGATGACGCATCATGATCTGGCTCTCAAGAGTTCTTACGGTCTCAAGTGCAACACCGACAACGATGAGGATCGTTGTACCGCCGATGTAAATACCACTGAGCGACGGAACGCACAGCGCCAGAATGATTGGGAATATCGCGATGATTCCGAGGAATATCGCGCCGATCAGCGTAATCTTGTTGAGAGAGTTGTAAATGAAG
The DNA here is from genome assembly GCA_945873955.1 of uncultured Clostridia bacterium. Taxonomy (GTDB): domain Bacteria; phylum Bacillota; class Clostridia; order Oscillospirales; family Ruminococcaceae; genus CAG-115. The sequence continues at coordinate 5,884 of CAMCFA010000018.1, forward strand.
TCGGACGTAGGCTTGCCCGGACGATAACCGGGGATAGCGCCGTTGTTCTTCTTCAGATTGTTCGCGATCTCAACAGGATTGTACTGAATGGAAACGTAGAAATAGTTAAATGCAATGATCAGCAGGAAGTAAACCACCGCATACACAGGCGTACTCTGGTTGAATACTCTCAGGAAGCCGCCCCAGAAGCCCTCGCTGTTCGCATTGATCCCACAGAAAGAGAGGATCGTCTGCGGCAGGCTGAGGATCGACATCGCGAAGATGATCGGCATAACGCCGGACATCGCGACCTTGATCGGAATATGTGTGGACTGACCGCCGTACATCTTTCTGCCGACAACGCGCTTTGCGTACTGGATCGGGATCCTGCGCTCTGCGTTGGTCATCATGATGACGAACCATACCATAGCGATGAAGATAATGAGAGCCAGCAGCACGAAGCCGATGTTTGCGAGGTTGTCCTTGCACATTAAAATAAAGTAGTTCACTGCGTTCGGCAGACCGGAGATGATACCAGCAAACAGGATCATGGAAATACCGTTTCCGATACCCTTTTCATTGATCCTGTCGCCCAGCCAGATGATCATCGAAGCACCCGCAACGAAGCAAGCAACGATAACGATAGCCGCGAGAACGACTGAGAATGTATCAGAGGTCGTGTCGTAGATATCGCCGTACTTGAGGATCGCAGTGTGGGTATCGTTCTCGTTCACGCCGTTTCTCAGCATGAAGTAGAAGCCGACAGCCTGAAGCACTGCAATAGCGAGCGAAGTGATCTTGGTGATAGTGTTTAACTTCCTCCTGCCTTCCTCACCCTCCTTCTGGAGCTTTTCCAGAGGCGGGATAGCGACGGCAAGAAGCTGAATGATGATCGACGCGTTGATGTAAGGCGTGATCGACATTGCAAGCAGCGTACCCTTTCCAAGCGAGCCGCCGGTCATTACGTCGAGGTAATTCAGCAGCGAAGCGTCGCCCATCATAGTGCTGATAGCATTGTTGTCAAGGAAAGGAACGAAGATACTTGAACCTAAACGGAACAGAATGATGATGAACAGTGTGTACAAAATCTTTTTACGCAGCTGCGTGTCCATCCACGCATTACGAAAGACCTGAAACATTAGATCACCTCAGCCTTTCCGCCTGCCTTTTCAATTTTTTCCTGAGCGCCTGCGGTGAACTTGGCAGCCTTAACAGTAAGGCTCTTTGTGAGTTCGCCGTTGCCGAGGATCTTGATACCGTCCTTAGCGTCCTTGAGCGCACCGCTCTCAATAAGAGCAGCAGCGTCAACGACTGCACCGTTCTCAAAACGTGCTTCGAGGTCGGATACGTTTACAGTTGCATATTCAACTGCAAAGATGTTGTTAAAGCCTCTCTTAGGGATTCTTCTCTGAAGAGGCATCTGACCGCCTTCAAAGCCGGGTCTGATAGAACCGCCGGAACGAGCCTTCTGACCCTTGTGTCCCTTGCCGGCTGTCTTGCCGTTGCCGGAGCCGTGACCGCGGCCGATACGCTTAACGTCCTTTACAGAACCCTCAGCGGGCTGTAATTCGTAAAGCTTCATAACTTTGCACCCCCTAGTAATGTGGATTAAGTGTTAATAGTATTACGGAGTCCGGAAAACCCGGATCCTTTCAGAATCAAACCTCTTCTACCTTTACAAGGTGAGCGATAGTCTTGATCTTACCCTTAGTAGCCTCGTTGTCGGGCTGGGTCGTTACAGAGTTAACCTTGCGCAGTCCAAGGGAATACGCAGTGGCGATCTGATTCTTCTTGCAGCTATTGAGAGAGCGTACAAGTGTGATTTTAAGAGCCATGTTATTCTTCCTTTCGTACTGCTTAGCCAACGATTTCCTTAACGGTCTTGCCTCTGAGAGCAGCGACCTCCTCAGCAGTTCTGAGAGAGATCAGACCCTCCATAGTAGCGCGAACTACGTTGCAAGGGTTGTTGGAACGCAGGGACTTTGTACGGATATTCTTTATGCCAGCCATTTCAATGACCGCACGAACGGGGCCGCCAGCGATAACGCCGGTACCCTCGGGAGCGGGACGCATGAGAACTGCGCCTGCGCCGTACTTACCTGTAACCTCATGGGGAATAGTGGTTCCCTTGAGAGCGATCTTGTGAAGATTCTTCTTAGCGTCCTCAAGAGCCTTGCGGATAGCGTCCGGAACTTCGTTGGATTTGCCCATGCCGAAGCCTACGACGCCGTTGCCGTCGCCGACAACGACCAGAGCGGAGAACTTCATGATACGTCCGCCCTTAACGGTCTTGGAAACACGATTTAATGCTACAACCTTTTCGTTGAGCTCATAATTGCTTGCGTCTAAAAGTGCCAAGTCTGTCCCTCCTTATTAGAAATTAAGTCCGCCTTCTCTAGCGCCCTCAGCGAGAGCCGCAACTCTGCCGTGGTACACATAGCCGCCTCTGTCGAAAACGACATCGGTGATACCTGCTGCCTTTGCCTTCTCGGCGATCATGAGGCCAACCTTCTTAGCAGCCTCTACATTGCCGCCGAAGCCCTCAAAGCCCTTCTCAGTGGAAGAAGCAGCCGCAAGAGTAACACCCTTTTCGTCATCAATGACCTGAGCGTAGATGTGCTGAGAAGAACGGAAAACGTTAAGACGGGGGCACTGAGCTGTGCCGGAGATCTTAGAACGAACACGCTTGTGACGGCGGATTCTGCTCTTGTTCTTGTCGATAATTTTAACCATTGATTTTCAGTCCTTTCGTTGTGGGAATTACTTCTTACCCTTACCTGCTTTACCTTCCTTGCGGCGGATAACTTCGTTAGCATACTTGATGCCCTTGCCCTTATAAGGCTCAGGAGGACGCTTGCCTCTGATCTCAGAAGCGATCTGACCTACCTTCTGCTTGTCGATACCGGTAACAATAATAGTGTTGGGATCCGGAACCTGAAGCACGATATCCTCAGAGTCAGAAACAACGACCGGGTGAGAGAAGCCGAGGGTGAGGGTAACGTCCTTACCGCTCTTCTGGCATCTGTAACCAACGCCGTTGATCTTGAGCTCCTTGGAGAAGCCGTTAGTAACACCCTCAACCATGTTGTGGATAAGGGTTCTTGTCAGTCCGTGGAGGGACTTGCTGAGATTCTCATCATTGGGGCGCTTAACGATGATCTCTGCGCCTTCCTGAGAGATCTCCATCAGGTGATTGAATTCCTTAGTAAGGGTACCCTTGGGACCCTTAACAGTTACAACAGAGCCGTCGATTTTTACTTCCACACCTGCGGGAATAGCAACGGGCTTATTACCAATTCTAGACATATTACTATTCCTCCTTACCAGATGAACGCGAGGACTTCGCCACCGACGTTGAGCTCACGAGCCTTCTTGTCGGTCATGATGCCCTTGGAAGTGGATACGATAGCGATACCGAGTCCCTTCATTACCTTAGGCATATCCTTGCAGTTAGAGTAGATGCGCAGACCGGGCTTGGAAACACGTCTGAGACCTGTGATTACCTGAGCCTTGGTGTCTGTGTACTTGAGATTGACTCTGATGATGCCCTGCTTCTTGTCGTCGATAACCTTGAAGCTCCTGATGTAACCCTCGTCCTGAAGGATCTGGGCGATCTGCTTCTTGAGGTTAGAGGCAGGGATATCAACAGAGGCGTGCTTCGCGGAGTTTGCGTTACGGATTCTCGTAAGCATATCAGCGATGGTATCAGTGATCTGCATTCGTTTACCTCCTATACGAAAGCCGTTACGGACTCAAATTTGTCCGTCGTACTTACATGATTGCTCCAAATCGGAGCTGATATTTAAGCCGGGCTTTTATTGAAACAAAACCCGCCCGGCGAGGGAACAAAATGATGGAACTGATCAAAATCGGCGTTCCTGAGTGGAATTACCAGCTTGCCTTCTTTACGCCAGGGATCTGGCCCTTGTAAGCAAGCTCTCTGAAGCAGATTCTGCAAATGCCGAACTTGCGGAGATACGCGTGGGGTCTTCCGCAGATCTTGCATCTGTTGTAGGCACGAGTGGAAAATTTCGGTGCTCTCTGCTGCTTAGCTATCATTGACTTCTTAGCCATAAGTTTTCCTTCGTCCTTTCTTACTTCTCAAACGGAGCGCCCATCAGAGTGAGCAGCTCTCTAGCTTCCTCATCAGTCTTTGCAGTGGTAACAAAGTTGATGTCCATGCCGCGTACAGTCTCAACCTTATCGAAATCGATCTCGGGGAAGATGATCTGTTCCTTCAGACCGAAGGAATAGTTGCCTCTGCCGTCGAAGGAATTAGCGTTGATGCCTCTGAAGTCACGAACACGGGGGAGAGCGACGTTGAACAGTCTGTCGAGGAACTCGTACATTGTTTCGCCTCTGAGGGTTACTTTAACGCCGATTACCTGACCTTCTCTGAGCTTGAAGTTAGCGACTGCCTTCTTAGAACGGCACTCGACCGGCTTCTGACCGGTGATCTGAGCCAGCTCAGACATAACGCTCTCGATTATCTTGTGGTTTTCCTTAGCCTCGCCGCACGCAACGTTAACGATGATCTTATCGAGCTTCGGGATCTGCATAACAGACTTGTAGCCGAACTTCTTGAAAAGTGCGGGGGCAACGGTTTCCTTGTAGAAATCCTTCATTCTTGCCATATCAATACTCCTATCTGACAGCCGGATTTTAATGCTGAGCTGAAGGACTCAGCATTCCTTGTATCCGACCGATCACAGGCAATATCAGTATTTCAGCTCTGCGCCGCAGTGCTTGCAAACTCTGATCTTCTTGCCGTCCTCAATCTTGTGAGCAACTCTAGTGGGCTTGTCGCACTTGGGGCAAACGAGCTGAACCTTAGACGCATAAAGCGCGCCCTCAGCCTGAACTCTGCCACCGAGCTGACCTGCCTGCTTGGGCTTAACGTGCTTGGTCACCATGTTCACGCCTTCAACAATAACCTTGTTCTCCTTGGCGGAAACGGAAACGACCTTGCCCTGCTTGCCCTTATCAGCGCCGCTGATTACCTGAACCTTATCACCGGTCTTAACATTTAAGCTATTCATATCGGCGGGTCCTCCTTAAAGTACTTCGGGAGCGAGGGACAGGATCTTAGTGAAGTCCTTGTCGCGCAGCTCTCTTGCTACCGGGCCAAAAATACGAGTTCCCTTCGGATTCTTGTCCTCCTTGATAATAACCGCTGCGTTCTCATCGAAGCGGATATAAGTTCCGTCGTCGCGTCTGAGACCCTTAGCGGAGCGAACGACAACGCACTTAACTACGTCGCCCTTCTTAACAACGCCGCCGGGTGTAGCTTTTTTAACGGAAGCAATGATCACATCGCCGATATTCGCATACTTTCTGCGGGTACCGCCGAGTACTCTGATACACATAAGCTCCTTAGCGCCGGTGTTATCGGCAACCTTGAGCAGTGTCTGCATCTGAATCATGGTTTGCTACTCCTTTCGTAGATTTACGTTTTGATCTGTGCAATTACTTAGCACGCTCGATGACGTTAACAAGGCGCCATCTCTTATCCTTGGAAAGGGGGCGAGTCTCCATGATTTCAACTCTGTCGCCTATTCCGCAAGTATTCTGTTCATCATGAGCCTTCAGCTTGATGGTGCGCTTTACGATCTTCTTGTAAAGAGGATGACGAACATTATCCTCGATGGCAACGACGATCGTCTTGTCCATCTTGTTGCTTACTACCTTACCAATTCTGGTCTTTCTTAAAGCTCTTTCCATGTTTAGTTCTTATCCTCCTTCCTCAATCGTTTGCCGCAAGCTGACGCTGACGCTGAATGGTCTTGATGCGAGCGATATCCTTCTTGACAGCCTTGATACGAGTGGGGTTGTCGAGCTGGTTTACGGCAAGCTGGAAGCGCAGGTTGAAGAGCTCCTGCTTGAGTTCAGTGAGCTTAGTGTCGAGCTCGGACTCCGTAAGGAATACTAAATCTTTTGTCTTCATTAAAGCTCACCTCCGTCTTCCTTCTTGACAAACTTGCACTTAATGGGGAGCTTGTGCATAGCAAGACGCATAGCCTCGCGAGCAGTCTCCTCGGAAACGCCGGCGATCTCGAACATAACTCTGCCGGGCTTAACAACAGCTACCCAGTATTCGGGAGCGCCCTTACCGGAACCCATTCTTACGCCAAGCGGCTTATCAGTAACGGGCTTGTCGGGGAAGATCTTGATCCAAACCTGACCGCCACGCTTGATGTAACGAGTCATAGCGATACGGGCAGCCTCGATCTGGTTGGACTTTATCCATGCGGCCTCAAGTGCCTGTAAACCGTACTCGCCGTTAGAAACTGTGTTGCCTCTTGTAGCGATACCGGTGCGGCGGCCTCTCTGTACTCTTCTGTACTTTACTCTCTTAGGAAGCAGCATTAGTCGTTACCCCCTTCTTTTCTAGGTTCTCTGGGTCTGCGCGGACGTCTGTCATCGCGGCCCTTGCCATTGCTTCTGTCATCACGGCGGCGTCTGTCAGATCTTTCGGTCCTCTGTGCGGGGATCTCGCCCTTCAGAACTTCGCCCTTGTAGATCCAAACCTTAACGCCGATAACGCCGTAGGTGGTGTTTGCTCTAGCTACGCCGTAGTCGATATCAGCACGGATAGTCTGGAGCGGGATAGTACCCTCGTGGTAGCTCTCGGAACGTGCGATCTCGGCACCGCCAAGACGGCCGGCAACCATGGTCTTGATACCCTTAGCGCCGCTCTTCATTGTTCTGCCGATAACGGACTTCATAGCACGTCTGAAGGAAACACGTCCTTCAAGCTGCTGAGCGATGTTCTCAGCAACGAGCTGAGCGTTCATATCCGGGTTCTTGACCTCAATGATCTTGATATCAACTTTCTTGCCGGTGAACTTCTCCATCTCAGCCTTGAGCTTGTCTACCTCAGCGCCCTTAGCGCCGATAACCATACCGGGCTTAGCGCAGGAAATGCAGATAGTAACCTTATCGCCGCTTCTCTCGATCTCGATCGAGGGAACGCCGGCCTTGTACAGCTTCTTCTTAAGAAGCTCACGAATCTTATAGTCCTCAACAAGTGTGTCACCGAAGGTTGCTTTGCCCGCGAACCAGCGAGAATCCCAATCCTTGATTACACCCACTCTGAGACCGTGTGGATTAACCTTCTGTCCCATTGTAATTCTCCTCCTTATTCTGCTTCTTTAACAACCAGTACGATGTTGGACGTTCTCTTGAGAATTCTGTGAGCGCGTCCGTGATCCTTCGGTCTGATACGCTTGAGGGTAACGCCTGCGCCTACGAAAGCTTCGGAAACGTAAAGGCGGCTTGTGTCCATGCTGTGATTGTTCTCTGCGTTAGCAACTGCGGACTTGAGGAGCTTTGCAAGAGGCTCACATGCGGACTTCGGGGTATTCTTGAGGATTGCGAATGCAACCTCCACAGGCTTGTTTCTGATGAGGTCGAGAACAACGCCGACCTTTCTCGGAGAAATACGAACCTGTCTGAGTTCAGCTCTAGCTTCCATTATTTCTCCTCCTTACTTCTTGCCTGTGGTCTTGCTTCCTGCGTGACCCTTAAAGGTTCTGGTAGGAGCAAACTCGCCCAGCTTGTGACCAACCATATCCTCGGTAACATAAACCGGAACATGCTTTCTGCCGTCGTGGACTGCGAATGTGTGACCTACGAAGTCAGGGAAAATCGTAGAAGAACGGCTCCAAGTCTTGAGAACCTTCTTCTCGCCTGCTTCGTTCATAGCCAGAACTCTCTTGTAGAGAGCTTCCTGGACATAAGGTCCCTTTTTAATACTTCTTCCCATGTCAAATAATTCCTTTCAAGTTTAGGCTGACTATGAAAGCCGTTGTGATCTGCAAAAGCGAGCAAGGTGCGTCAGATGCTAGGAAACCCGACGACGTAAGGCTGTATGCCTTACTAGGAGAGTTGACGCCGCAGATGACGTGCATTGCACGATTTTGCTCACAAAAGGATTTCAGAGGCAGCCGTTGGCTGCAAGTTAATGAGCAGCGGCAGACGCCGAAGCGATTTTACGCACAACCTTAATAATGATGTGCAACGCTGTTCTTGTTAACAACAACTTTTGGGTTATGGTATCATGGTGCCGTCTCACCCTACGCGCGGCAGGGTGAGAGGCGAACCGGGATTACTTAGAATTTCTTCTCTTAACGATGAACTTGTTGGAAGCCTTCTTAGCGTTTCTAGTCTTATAGCCAAGAGCGGGCTTGCCCCACGGGGTAACAGGTCCGGGACGTCCAACAGGGGACTTACCCTCACCACCGCCGTGCGGGTGGTCGTTCGGGTTCATAACAGAACCACGAACAGTCGGTCTGATACCGAGGTGACGGGTCTTACCAGCCTTACCGATGTTTACGTTCTCGTGGTCGAGGTTGGAAACAGTGCCGATAGAAGCCATGCAGTTAACTGCAACGTTTCTCAGCTCGCCGCTGGGAAGACGGATAAGAGCCATGCCGTTCTCCTTAGCCATGAGCTGAGCCATGTTACCAGCGGAGCGAACCATCTGTGCGCCCTTGCCGGGGTGGAGCTCAATGTTGTGGATAACAGTACCAACAGGAATGTCAGCCAGCGGGAGAGCGTTGCCGGGCTTGATATCAGCGTCGCTGCCAGCGCGGACGGTATCGCCTACCTTAAGTCCGTCGGGAGCGATGATATATCTCTTTTCGCCGTCCTCGTAAGTAACGAGAGCGATGAAAGCGGATCTGTTAGGATCGTATTCAAGAGTGGAAACAGTAGCGTTCATGCCCTGCTTATCTCTCTTGAAGTCGATAACACGATACTTCTTTCTGTTTCCGCCGCCGATGTGTCTAACGGTGATACGACCGTAGCTGTTTCTGCCGGCGGTCTTCTTTACGGGCTCTAAAAGGCTCTTTTCAGGAGCTACTTTTGATAAGCCGCTGTAATCAGTAACAGTCATACCACGACGGCTGTTATTTACAGGCTTGTAGGTTTTAATAGCCATTTCGTTTCACTCCTTACTTAAATCATTCCATCGAAGAACTCGATCGTCTTGGAGCCTTCAGCGAGGGTAACGACAGCCTTCTTCCAGTCGGAAGTATAGCCAGCGTTTCTGCCCATTCTCTTGAGCTTGCCGCGAACGCTGATGGTGTTTACCTTAGCGACCTTGACGCCCTTGAACAGAGCCTCGACAGCCTTAGCGATCTCGATCTTGTTGGCGTCCTTAGCAACCTTGAAGGTGTACTTGCCGGCAGCCAGAGCCTCCATGCTGTGCTCTGTGATGATCGGCTTGATGATGATATCCTGAGCAGCCTTCATTATGCGTACACCTCCTCGAGCTTTTCAACAGCGCCCTTAACGATAACGAACTTGTCGCAGTTAAGGATGTCGTATACGTTGAGAGTGTTAGCCTGAGTGGTCTTTACACCCTCGATGTTTGCAGCGGACTTGATCACCTTGTTGTCAACGCTGTCGAGAACGATGAGAGTCTTCTTCTCAGCGCCGATAGCCTTGAGCATAGCGACCATTGTCTTAGTCTTGAACTCGTCGGTCTTGATGGCGTCAACTACGATCATCTCGTTTTCGCTTACCTTAGAGGAGAGCGCGGAGAGCATAGCCAGCTTCTTTACCTTCTTGTTCAGAACAAATCTGTAAGAACGGGGCTTCGGGCCAAGAGCGATACCGCCGTGTCTCCACTGGGGAGCTCTGGTGGAACCCTGTCTAGCGTTACCTGTGCCCTTCTGACGCCAGGGCTTTCTGCCGCCGCCGCTTACCTCAGTTCTGGTAAGTGTGGACTGTGTACCCTGACGCTGATTTGCGAGATAATTCACAACAGCGGAATGCATTGCGGTCTTGTTCGGCTCAATGCCGAAAACATTTTCGTTAAGCTCAAGCTCGGAAACGACCTTACCCGCCATATCTACTACGTTGATCTTAGGCATAATTATCGTCCTCCTCCCTTATGCTTTAACTGCGTTGACGATAGTAACAACGCCGCCCTTAGGGCCGGGAACCGCGCCCTTAACAGCGATGAGGTTGTTCTCAGCGTCAACCTTGACAACAACTAAGTTCTGAACTGTTACGTTCTCAGCGCCCATGTGACCTGCCATGCCCTTGCCCTTGAAGATTCTGGACGGGCTGGAGCAAGCGCCCATAGAGCCTGCCTGTCTAGCAACAGGACCGGAACCGTGGGTCTCCTTGAGTCTGTGCTGATTGTGACGCTTGATAGCGCCGGTGAAGCCCTTACCCTTGCTTACGCCTGCAACGTCAATAACGTCGCCCTCAGCGAAAACATCGGCCTTCAGAACATCGCCAACGTTTACAGCGGAGATGTCGTCAAGACGGAATTCCTTCAGGGTCTTCTTGAACGCTACATCGTTCTTCTTGAAGTGACCAGCCTCCGGCTTGTTCACATGCTTGGGAGAAACATCTCCGAAGCCAAGCTGAACTGCCCCATAGCCGTCGTTTTCGGTTGTCTTCTTCTGTACTACAACGCAGGGACCCGCTTCGATAACGGTAACGGGAACAACCTTGCCTGCCTCGTCGAAGACCTGCGTCATGCCGATCTTCTTGCCGATAATTGCCTTTGTCATTTCGGCTTTTCCTCCTTGTTGGTTATTGGTTGAGGTTTCCCTCAACATGACCATGCGCCTTGTGGCGCGTGGTTAGTGGTTGAGCCGTAAGACCCAACATAACTCCAATGTTCTCTATGATTAGATGTCCATTGAAATCTCTACGCCAGCGGGAAGCTCCAGAGTCTGGAGAGCTTCGATCGCCTTAGCCGAGGGACGGATAACGTCGATAAGACGCTTGTGCGTTCTCAGCTCGAACTGCTCACGAGAATCCTTGTCCTTGTGAACCGCCCTCAGGATAGTAACGACTTCCTTGTTGGTAGGAAGCGGGATCGGGCCTGCAACTCTTGCACCGTTGCGGGTAGCGGTCTCTACGATCTTCTTCGCAGCCGCGTCAACAACGCTGTGCTCATAGCCCTTGATCTTGATTCTAACCTTTTCGTTTGCCATGATTTTTCAACCCCTTCTGTTAGTAGTGTGTGCTGGCAAAAGCTGTTTTGAAAAATCCACTGTGCCGTGTGTTTCTTTTAACCGACAACCGCCCGTTAGTTATCCGGAAACTCCGGACACTTTAACAGCGTTTACGGGAAGAAGCCCACGTTTTCTGTAAATCTTCTTCCGCCGGGCTTTCTGCCCGACATACTCCGCCGAAATTACCGCAGTCGCAGGTAGATCAGACCAGTGCTGCGCAACCTCCGGCATCATCGCTATGCCTTTTAGGTGTTCAGGCTATACCTCAGTACAGCCGCCAACAGTTATTTTACCACATAACAATGCGAATTGCAAGGATTTTCGCCCCAAAATCACAGAGAATTTTCGCCCCATTACTCCTTACTTTTTATGCATCTTGCACAAAACGTCTGTTTTCTCCGGAACTCTCCGCATAATCCGCATTGCAATCAACTATTTGTATATAAAATTCCTGTATTTTTATACTATTATATATAATACTCTCTCCAATAAACTCCAGAATATACAAAACGGACAGCAGGTTTGCTCTGCTGTCCGTTTTCTCATTTGTGAAGTCTTTTTATCATCTTGAACACTATCGTGTTCTCCATGACCAGCGGACTTTCGTGCGCGAAGAACAATATCCCGTCCGCGGGGGCCTTAACCTCGCTGATGACCGCCCCCTCGTAGGGGTGGATTATCTGTGCCAGCACCTCGCCCTTCTGAACCTCGTCGCCGCTCCTGCGGAGAGTGCGGTATATCCCGGCGGCGCCGCACTTGACGTTCATCATGTCGTCCTCGTCGATGATAGTACCCATGTATCCGCCGTGGCATTTGTACTTGATTATCCCCATTCTCGACAGGAATCTCAGCACCGCCGACACTCCCTGCTCCGCGGACTGCTCGTCAATGCTCTCGGTCGCGTTGGTGTACACTGAGAACGCCGCCGTTCCGCCCACCTGCCAGTTGTAGTTCAGCGTAGACTGATCCATAGCCGTTGGAGTCCTCAGCACCACATATGGAAGCCCGAACAGGTTCGCAAGGCTGGTGTTTTCCTTGCAGGTTTTCATCATTCTGACGTGGGGAATGAACATTCCCGCGATATAGAAACTCGCGAACTGCACACCGTACTGATACTTGGATATTTCTTTGAAAACCCCCGCCGCGATCCTCTCGGTGGTCTCCCCGTTGGGATCGCCGGGGAACATGCGGTTGATATCCGTGTTGTCCAGACACCAGAACCGCTTGTTGATATTTGTCGCGTAGCTGTTCAGCGACGGAATGATAAGGATCTCTCTGTCGTAGGTTATGCAGCCCTTTTTCTCCAGCAGATCCAGCGCCCTGACTAGCTGACTGCACATATAAAGCTGCTGTATCTCGTTTCCTCTGAGCGACCCGATTATGCAGCAGGACTTCTCTCCCTTGCCGAAGCGATAGCCCGCCACCCGGAAATCGTCCCGATAGGGCGACGACAAACTGAAAATGATATCCTTTTTCATTCCAAAACCTCACAAACCCGGTTCAATCCTCCGGACGGACGTGGTATCTTTCCGCCTTTACGCCGTCAATAGCGTTGATGAAATCGGTGAATCTCGTAAAACCATAGCTGCGGTAGTCAAAGCCCTCGAACCGCTCCTTGAGCTGTATACCAAGCGCTCTGATACTGCGGCTGCCCTCGCCGTGGGCGAATTCATTGACGAACTTCTCGATCTCCTCCGTCTGCCGCGCGAACTCATCGCTGATATACAGCTTGTTGTTCTTGACGACCGTTCCGGTAATCTCCGCCGCCAGCCTTCTCATAGAGGTGAACCCCAACTGCTTGAGGAAATCCCTGCCGTACTTCGCAGCCAGCATACCGCCCAGCCTTGAAAGACTGCCGCCGTTCTCCGCCGAAGCCACAAACTGTAAAATATCCCGCTTCACCGCGTTTATCTCCGGCTTCTCAAATTCCTCCGCAGCCGAATCTGCCGCCGGCTCCTCCGCGCCCTCTCCGGAAGTATCAGCTTCCTCCGCAGGAACTTCCACATTCTGCTCGGTAACAACTATCTCCGCCTGCTTGTCCTCCGCAGCGGACTTTCTGTTCCTGCGGGAGTTTTCCTTCTTGCCGCCGCTCTCCTCAGAGCCAACCGCCTGCTCCACATTTACGAGATTCTCCGCGCCCTCCGCAGCAGCCGTATCCTCTAAAGGCACTTTCTCTATGACCACATCAGCTTCCGGCGTTGCCGCAGCCTGCACAGGCGCAGCGGAATACGCGCGGTTCTTGCTTACTCGTATATCCGGCACAGCCGCCAGCAGCGCCTTGAAATCCCCGAACCCCAGCGCCGCGGAATAACCCTTGCCGTAAGCGCCGATAAGCTCGTTGTTGAGCTGCCCGATATTGCCGCCGTCCGGCATATTCTCCGCAGCATACTGCTGGATTCTCGCAATGACCGCCGAAAGCTCCGGCGCAGGCAGTCCCTTAGGCTTCTCCGGCTGGGACGCTCCCGCCGCCAGATACACGCGATTCCCGTCCGTCCTGACCTCGCCCACAGAGTCCAGCGCCGCCTTGAAATCGCCGAATCCCAGCGCCTTGAAGTAGTCCTTGCCGAAAATGCTCATCAAATGGTTGTTAAGCTGCCCGATATTGCCACCGTCCGGCATATTGTCGCTCGCATAAATAAGCACTTCTCTCCGGTAGCTCTCCGCAGAAAGCTCCCTCGCGGGCTTTGCCTCCGCCGGAGTAACCAGCGTACCTGTTCTGTTGAACTGCGGCAGCTTGTCAATGAACCTCGCGAATCTGCTGCTGCCGAATTTCGCGAAATCTATCTTCCCGAACCTGCTGTTGAGATAGCTCTCCATTTTCAGCATGTTGTCCTGCTCCGGCTCATGCTCCTTGAGATACTCCGACATAGCGTCGGAGATAGCCTGCACAGTGACCTCCTCCGGCTTCTGCACCACCGGAGCGGGCTTTTCCTCCCGCTTCTTCCTGAGGGAAACAAAGGTGTTGCTGCGCCGCAGCTCCGGGAAGCTGTCGATAAAATTAGAAAATCTCTTATATCCCAGCTCGTCGAAATTAATATTGCCGAACTTTGAAGTCAGCACCGCGAAAATTCTGGCAAGGTCGATACGCTCCCCCTGATTCTCGGTGACGAAGCTGATAACCGCCTTGCGGATAGAAGCCTCGTCCTGCGCACCCTCCGGCTCGCCTATCTGATTCAGATAGCAGAAATGGTGGCAGCTAATGGTGAACGCACGGGGAGTTTTCAGCTCACCGATACCGACCACCAGCTTTCCCGCCTCGCGAAGCCGGATAGCAAGCCGCGTGAAATCGCTGTCGCTCGTCACCAGCACAAAGCCGTCAACATTCCCGGTGTAAAGAATGTCCATAGCGTCGATTATCATTGAGAAATCTGTGGCATTCTTTCCGGCAATGTAGCTGCACTGCTGCACCGGCATGATTGAATAGTTTATAGCGGGATTGTGCCAGCCGTTGCCGCCCTTTTCCCAGTCGCCGTACACCCGCTTGTAGGTGGGCATTCCGTACTTCTGCACCTCGTTCATGATGAACTGCGCATATTTTGCGGATACGTTATCGCTGTCGATAAGCACCGCCAGTCGCTTTTCTTCTGACATTGTTACCTCTTATTGTTTATTCCTGTATAGAACCGTATTGATGTGCCGTTGCAAAAATAGTTGAAATATAACCCTTGAAATAAGGTACGAACTTCCCCTCGTCAATAAGCGCCAGAATCTCCTCCAGCGTTGCCCACTTCACCGCCTGAACCTCCTCATATTGCAGCTTCAGCGCGCTGATATCCGGGTCGGCGAAAATGACATACCAGTCGTCGAACCCCTCGTCGTAGCTCACAGAGAAGTGCGGGCGAACTCCCTCAAAGTCGAACTCCAGCCCTACCTCCTCGAAAAGCTCCCTGTGCGCCGCCTGTCGGCTGTTCTCACCCATGACCGCCGACCCGCCGCAGGTGACGTCCCAGAGATTCGAGAACCCTTTCTTGAACGGCTGCCGCTGCTGAATGATCATTCGCCCGTCCGAGCCTATAACGCAGACATGCACCACAAGATGAAATCCGCCCTCCGGCAGCTTCTCGCCCCGCTGAATAGTCCGCCCGGTCTTGTTCCGGTCGATATCGTAAACGTCCCAAAGCTCCATACTTACCTCAAATCGCGACGGGTATCTTATCGGTGAACTCATGATACTTATAGTCCACCGCCGTAAAGCTGTCCTTTGTGAACTTGTAGAAATCCGTGATGTCCTCCACCCGCATTTCCGGGGCAGGGAAGGGCTTCTTCTCAATGAGCCGCTTCACCGCGTCAATATGCCTGTCGTAGATGTGCGCGTCCGCAATGACGTGAACCAGTTCCCCCGGCTCCAGCCCGGACGATTTCGCGAACATCGTGAGCAGCGCCGCATACTGGCAGACGTTCCAGTTGTTCGCGGTCAGCATATCCTGCGACCGCTGGTTCAGTATCGCATTGAGCCGATTCCCGCTGACGTTGAACGTCATGGAGTACGCGCAGGGCGCCAGCCGCATTTCGTGCAGATCTGCATGATTATAAGTGTTCGTCATGATTCGCCGGCTGTTGGGGTTGTGTTTGAGGTCGTAAAGCACCTTGTCCACTTGGTCGAAATCGCCCTCCGGATAGTGGTGCTTCACCCCAAGCTGGTAGCCGTAAGCCTTGCCGATAGTGCCGTTTTCGTCCGCCCAGGCGTCCCAGATATGGGAATTAAGCTCCGCCACCCGGTTGGATTTCTTCTGGTATATCCACAGTATCTCATCGATAGCCGAGCGGTAATACACCCGCCGCAGCGTCATTATCGGGAATTCTTCCTGTAAATTATAGCGATTGACGATACAGAACTTCTTTATCGTATGCGCCGGAGTGCCGTCCTCCCAGTGCGGGCGAACCTCGCACCCCTCGTCCGAAACGCCGTTCTCTATGATATCCCGGCAGTTCTGAATAAACAGCTCGTCAGCCTTGCTCATTTTTTTACTTCCGCCCTTCTTTCAGTATTTTCCGGGCGGTAAAGCCCATTATTGCCGAATCACAGTCTGCTGAAAATAGAGGACGCCGACAGATCCACCTGCTCAAACGGGATCTTCTCCAGCATAGAAAGACCCTTGGTCTCGCACATGCTGATGATCTTAGAGCCGTTGCCCTCTGCGTATCTCTTGACCTGCTCCATAAGCTGCTTTGCACCGGCGGGGAAGTCAGCTACCTCGCCCTCGGCGGGCTTTCTGGCAGCGCCGTTTTCGTCGATATTCAGCGGAAACAGCCCGTCCCAGCCGTAGAGATATATCTCACTGAAGCCCATATACAGCGCAAGCTGTATCATAGCGTACATGGGGAACATCACCGCCGTAGCGTACTCGCTCTCAACGCTCTGGAAGCCCGGCAGCCCGTTGATAAGCCCCGCGCCCTGCCCGTTAAAGTAGCTGGGCTTCTTCTTGAACTTATCCTCGAACACCTTGATCTTTCCCTCAACGAAGCACTCCATGCCCTCAATGTACTTACCGTTGCCGAGGTAAGCGGAGTTTTCGGTCAGCAGGAAGTATTCCGGCCGCTGTGGAGTCCTCGTGAAGAAATCGCAGAAATCGTTGCAGGCGAAAGCGTGCTCGTTCATCAGACCGTTCAGTTCGTCCAGCTTTGCGCTGTACTTGCCGAGGATAAAGCACCGCTGCCCCTTCATTCTGTCCTTGTACGCCGCCATTTGCTGCGCCGTAGCGCTCTCCATGCTGCCTGCGCGCTTTCCGTCCCCCGCAAGCCCCTTGCTGAGCTTCATGTTCGCAAGGGTCATGCCAAGACCGGAGGGCTCGTTCATCTCGCAGAAGCCGCTGTCGGTATATCCGCACTGCGCCTTGAGCGCCCCTGCGATCCCGGCAGAAGTACCCAGAACCCCCTCCATAGCCGCAAGCTGTATCTCCAGCGGAGTATACGGTGCAAGTATCAGCACATAGAAAGCCCCGGATTTGCCCTTCAGCTCATCAATGAACCGAATATCCTGTTCCTCGTTCACATCTGCCTCAGAAACCGTGGCTCTGAACGCAATGTCCGGCACCTTTACGCCCTTGTGCTTAAGCTGCTCCATAGCCTGCTTCAGCACGCCGAATTCCTCGTCGCCGCCGATGACCACGAGTTTCTTCTGTCCTATCTCCTCAATTTTCTTGACGATATGGCTCTTGTAAGCCGAGAGCTTGCCTTTCTTCATACCGTCGTCCGCCAGATAGGTCGTGTAATCCATTCTCAATTCCCCCTGTCAATCAGAAATAGTATAGCTGATTATATTGCTTATAGGCATATACTGCCCGTTTATCCATGCCTGTAAATACACCTTATAAGTACCCGGGTAGGAGTGCTGACAGTCGTAGGTATAGCTTCCCAGCGCGCTGTTGCAGTACAGCTCCCTGCCGTCCCGCTCAATGACCCACGAGAACATATCGTAGTCCTCTACCTCCGGGCGGTGCGCGACATAGTTTTCGTCAAGAGTTATCTCCACCTTGTTTTCGACAGTTATCTTGCTCTTTTCGCTGTCGTTCCACGAAAGCTGCTCTGCTTTCTCTCCGTTTACCGTCACCTCAGCGCAGCAGTTCTCCTTTATGGTGTGAGCGTCCCAGCCCAGCATTGCCCCGGCGTGATTTCCCGTGACCTCGCTGTGCGTTACGGTTATGTTGTAATAGCTCCCGCCGATAGCCTGCCCGGTAACCACCCCGGCATAGCCGCCGCTGACCTTTGCGCCCTCAAACCGGATATTCGACACAGCACACCCTGTTTCCCAGCCGATAAATCCCGCGCAGCTTCCCGCCGTGTCCAGCTTTACCGTCATATTTTTTATAGTATGCCCGCCGCCGTCAACATATCCGCGGAACGGGTAATCTGCGCTTTGATTGCCCCAGCCCATAGGCGCCCATTCGTAGCCGGAAAGGTCAATATCCGCGCTGATAGTCACCGCCAGCCTGTAAGCGTCATTCGTGTTGACATACCAGCAGCAGCTCGCAAGCTCCTCCGGCGTGCTGATAACGAAGCCGTCTTGCAGCATTCTGTCGATAATGTCCGCGTCCGCGAGGAAGGGTATATCCCCGGTGTACATACTCTCTATCCAGCCGCCGTTGTCCGGGTATCTGCTGAACAGTTCTGCACATTCCGTTTCAAGCCGCTCATTTCGGATAAGCTCCTTGATTTGCGTCTGGTAATACTCGCTCTCCCCGGAATACAGTACGACCCCGGAGTGATTTTCGTCCACAAGCGACATATATTCCCGGTCGTACGAAATATAACAGTCATATTTCACACCGTCTATGACCAGCACAGTCCCCCCGCGCGAAGTCCTGACGGAATACTCCCGCTTCTCTGCGTTCGTGCCGCCGACAGTCAGTACACCGTCCGGCGAAAATACCCATTCTTCCCGCAGGTCGTCGGAATTATACCACGTCCCGACCACGGAAGTATCATTGCTCTCTACGACATAATGATCCGGCATATACGGACCGGTGGGGATATCCGCGACCTCCTCAAACAGCCTGAACCCGCTGAAAACCACGCCGTACACCACCGCTAATATCACGCTTAGAACCCGATACACAGCAAACTCCTTTCCCACAAAAAACCAGACAATACATTACTGAAACTAAACTTAGAATATGCTAAAAGTCTTTCTGCTGACAAAGGAATAACGCCCGCCCCGCAGGACATTAACACAGCGAAATCACTCGCTGAGCATGAACATATTGTAAATCACTTGAATAGCCTTCTCAAAATCCGCCGCCTCAATGCCGACGATAATGTTAAGCTCGCTGGAACCCTGGTCTATCATACGGATATTGATATTCGCGTGAGAAAGCGCCGCGAATACTCTCGTCGCAGTACCCTTTACGGATCTCATGCCTCGTCCGACTACCGCAATAAGCGCCAGCCCGTCGATTATCTCAAAGTGATCCGGCTTGACGACCTCGATAAGCCGCTCGGTGAGCTTCTCGCGCTGACCGTCCAGCTCGGAGGTGTTGACGATAACGCTCACGGTGTCGATACCGGTAGGCATGTGCTCCGGGAAAATGCCGTGGTTCTCAAGGACTTGCAGAAGTCTGCGCAGGAAGCCCTTGTTGCTGTTCATTCTGTCCTTTTCGATCGAAATAACAGAGAAATTCTTCTTGCCCGCAATACCGGTGATTATATGCTCGCCCGCCGGAGCGCCCTGAGTCGGCACGATAAGAGTGCCTGCGTCCTGCGGAGCGTTGGTGTTCTTGATGTTGATCGGGATATTAGCGCTTCTTACCGGGAAGATAGCGTCCTCGTGCAGTACGCCCGCACCCATGTAGGAAAGCTCTCTCAGCTCACTGTAAGTGATAACGTTGATACCCGCGGGATTCTCAACGATTCTGGGGTCAGCAACGAGAAAGCCGCTGACGTCCGTCCAGTTCTCGTAAAGAGAAACCCTCGCCGCCTTAGCCACAACAGAGCCTGTGAAGTCACTTCCGCCTCTGGAGAAGGTCTTGATCGTGCCGTCCGGCATAGCGCCGTAGAATCCGGGGATTACCGCCTTTGCGGTCTTGTCGAGAAGCGCTCCCAGACACGCGTCGGTGATAGCCTCGTCGAAATTGCCCTTGTTGTCGAAGAAAATAGCCTTCGCCGCGTCAATGAATTCAAAACCGAGGTACTTTGCCAGCACGATACCGTTGAGGTACTCACCACGGCTCGCCGCATAATCACTGCCGATACCCGCACGGAAATTCTCGCCTATCTTAGCGAACTCCTCGTCCAGTGAAAGCTCAATGCCAAGCTCCGAAATAATGCCGTTGAATCTCTCCTTGATAGGCGCAAAGCTCTCGGTGAAATCCTTGCCGTGAACTGCCACCTCGTCATAGCAGCGATACAGCATATCGGTTACTTTAGTGTCCTCCTTGAAGCGCTTGCCCGGCGCGGAGGGAACGACATAACGTCTTTCTGGGTCAGCGTGAATGATATCCGCAACCTTCTTGAACTGCTTTGCGTCGGCGAGAGAGCTTCCGCCGAACTTAACTACCTTACTCATGATCTTACCCTTTCTTTTGATGTGTATTTTTAAATATACGTTTAAGCATACATATATACTTTATCATACCATATTATCGCTGAAATTTCAAGTAGCTGAGCCAAATTTTTGCGCTCCTGCGTGAAATGTTCCGTTCTTCCGCAATAACAAGCACTCTTTTTTGCCCTAAAACCTTGACTTTTGCCGCAAATAGTAGTACAATGAGAGAATACAGCCCGTACATGTTCTTTGCGGCGCTGTAAATTACAATGAACGGCAGGGCTTTTGTTCAGCTCTGCAAGGAAAGGAAGTTCAGTATGATCAAAGTAACACTGGAAAACGGCGAGATCAAGGAGTTCGACGCTCCGCTGTCTGCGTTTGACGCAGCAAGGGAGCTTGGCGCGGCAAAGACAGCCTGCGCAGCGGAGATAGACGGCAAGGTCTGCGACCTGCGAACTACCCTCACCGACGGCTGCACCGTAAAGTTCCTCACCTTTGAGGACGAACAGGGACAGAGAGCGTTCAACCACACCGCGTCTCACGTTCTGGCGCAGGCAGTAAAGCGCCTTTTCCCGAACACCAAGCTGGCTATCGGCCCGGCTATCGAGAACGGATTCTACTATGATTTCGACACCGAGGAGCCCTTCACCACCGAAACGCTTGCGAAGATCGAAGCAGAAATGAAGAAGATCGTCAAGGAGTCTATCCGTCTTGAGCATTTCACTATGGCTCCCGACGAAGCAATAAAGTTCCTTGAGGAGCAGGGCGAGCCCTACAAGGTAGAACTGTGCAAGGAGCACGCCGACAAGGGCGAGCCTATCTCCTTCTACAAGCAAGGGGACTTCACGGACCTTTGCGCAGGCCCGCACCTTATGTCCACCTCCCCGATCAAGGCATATAAGCTCACCTCAGTCACCGGCGCATACTGGCGCGGCAGCGAGAAGAACAAAATGCTCACCCGTATCTACGGCACGGCGTTCCCCTCAAAGGACGCCCTCAACGCTCACCTTGAAGCCCTTGAGGACGCAAAGCGCCGCGACCACAACAAGATAGGCAGAGAGCTTGAATACTTCACCACCGTTGACTACATCGGTCAGGGTCTGCCGATACTTCTGCCTAAGGGCGCTAAGGTCGTACAGATCATGCAGCGCTGGGTAGAGGACGTAGAGGCAAAGCACGGCTGTACGCTCACCAAGACCCCGTTTATGGCAAAGCGCGAGCTTTACAAGATCTCCGGTCACTGGGATCACTACCTTGACGGCATGTTCGTTCTGGGCGACCCGGACGACGAAACAAAGGAATGCTTCGCGCTCCGTCCGATGACCTGCCCGTTCCAGTATCAGGTATTCCTCAACAGACAGCGCAGCTACCGTGACCTCCCCATGCGTCTGACCGAAACATCTACCCTGTTCCGCAACGAGGACAGCGGCGAAATGCACGGACTTATCAGAGTACGTCAGTTCACTATCTCCGAGGGTCACTATATCCTCCGTCCCGAACAGCTTGAGGACGAGTTCAGAAACTGCCTTGAGCTTGCCAAGTACTTTCTAGGCACAGTAGGGCTGCTGGAGGACTGCACCTTCCGCTTCTCCCAGTGGGATCCCGCAAACCCGAAGAATAAATACGAGGGTACGCCGGAGCAGTGGGAAACCGCACAGGCTACCATGAAGACTATCCTCGATGACCTCGGACTAGAATACACGATCGGTATCGACGAAGCCGCATTCTACGGTCCTAAGCTGGACGTCCAGTACAAGAACGTATTCGGCAAGGAGGACACTCTGGTAACTATCCAGATAGACATGCTACTTGCAGAGCGCTTCGGCATGGAGTACGTTGACGTTGACGGCACAAGAAAACACCCGTATATCATTCACCGCACCAGCCTCGGCTGCTATGAAAGAACACTTGCATATCTGCTTGAAAAGTACGCCGGCGCACTCCCGCTGTGGCTGTCGCCTGAACAGGTAAGAATACTTCCTATCACCGACCGCGCAAAGGATTACGCCGAGTCTATCGCAAAGCGCTTCGACGACATGAACATCAGAGTCACCGTTGATAACCGCAACGAGAAGATAGGCTACAAGATCCGTCAGGCGCAGCTTGAAAAGATCCCCTACTTCTTCATTCTCGGCGACAAGGAAGTAGAAGACAACACCGTATCTCTGCGTTCCCGCAAGGACGGCGACCTCGGCGCTTCGCCGCTTGAGGACGTTATCGCCAAGATACTCAAGGAAAACGCAGAAAAGGCAAGATAAAGTCAGAGAGGTAATGAATTATGGCTAATCAGCAGCTTACCCCGGAGCAGATGAAGGTATTCAACAAGGCTCTGGAGGACAGGATCACCGAAGCTAATCAGGACAAGACCAAGACCAAGTGGAAGACCGTGCTTCCCGACCTTATGGCGGCAGATGTATTCGCTGTCGCAGCAATGGGCGACAAGACCGACGCAAACGGCAACCGACTGCTCAATGTCATGATGATGACAAATAAAGAGGGACAGCAGATCATTCCGTTCTTCACCTCTCCGGCGAGAATGTCAGTGCTTGCCACCCCGGAGCACAAGACCTTCAACTGCATGAAGGTGAACACCGTAAGACTGTTCGACGCAATAAAGGGACGTCCCGCGGTGCTGAACCCCGGCTCTCCATGCAGCAGAGTATTCACCCCGTTCGAGATGAACCTGCTGGTAATGGAGAACAAGGAGCTGCTCAAAACCAAGCCCGCAGCTCCGGCGAACCCGGTCGCACCTACGGACACTCTCGTAGCCGAGGACGACTGATCCGGGCAGGATCAATTTCCAGCCCCGGCATAGAAACGCTGTTAAGGCGCTGCCGATCAAGCAGTTTTGACTGCATAATAAAACTCCCTCCAAAAGGGAAGATCTCCAGCGCCCCGCGATAGTGAAAAAACTAAGATCCCGACGATCCTGTCGGGATCTTCAGACCGTCGAAAAAGTCCCGTTGGGACTTTTCCGCCGAACATCCGCACTGCGCGCACGGTTTGGCGGTATTGCCGCCAAACCGCACACTTGTGCGGATAGAAGTGTTTTTTGCCCCGGCAGAGCTGGGGCAAAAAACGGATTTCAAAAGCCCGCTTCGCGGGCAAATCTAGGTTTTTCGACAAGCTGAAGAGCCCGACGATCCTGTCGGGCTCTTGATTTTGTGGATAGAAACTGCAAAGGCGGCTCTTGCTCAAAAAGTATTTCATTTTCCAGCCGCGGGGTACGGAATTATCTTTTTTTCAGAATAAGCTCCATTGAGCCGTTATATCTTCTGCTGATATCATACCGTTTTACGTCAAATCCTACTTTGTCGAGGATAGGCTTCAAGCCTTCAAATGAGAAATAGGTAAAATGGTTCACCTGATTCCACATAGGGTCGCTGAATTGCAGCATACGGGTGAACGCGCTGTTATAATTCGGCGTGGACAGCCAGAGTATGCCGTTTTCCGCCAGCAATTTATGAGCTTTTTCCAGCGCCTTCGTCGGCTGGCTGACATGTTCCAGCACATCTCCCATAATTATCAAATCATACCGTTTGCTGGTGTCAAAATCCAGAAAATCGCACCACTTGATACCAACGCCCAGCGCGCCGGAGATGTTTTCGCAGTCCTCCTTGCATATTTCCACCGCGTCAGCTTCATATCCCATTTCCAGCGCACACGCCAGCATTTCGCCGTTGCCTACGCCTATTTCGAGGTATTTTCTGCCGTCGTTGTACATGCGTATGTTGTTAAAAATCTCGGAATATGTGGCAAGCATGTGCCGGGGGCTGAGCGTCCCGCCTTTTTTTGTGTAGTGTCCGTTTATCTCATCGCGTTGTTCAATGGGAAAGTTGTAGGCGTACAGATTACCGCAGCCCTTGCATTCCATCCACAGCTTCGCTGGGGCAAAACGGGAGTCTTTTACAAGTGCCTGATTTACGCAGTAAAAAGGCTCTGCGTTTTGGGAGCCGCATATCGGGCAGACTTCGTTTATCGTATCATGAGAGCAGTCGGGGTCGTATTCATATTGACAGCCTGTGTACAATTTGCTGAGGATATCGGGATACTTTCGGAAGTCCTCGATTATCATGTTATATGCCCTCATTGGGTCGGCAAGTCCCAGTCTTGCGGCTGCAAAATAATGCGCTGTCACATCGGTGAGACCTTCTCCGTCAAAGAAATCCACCAGCAGCCTGTCAAGCTCCTCGTCACTGGATCTATCGGCGTCCGGATTCGCTGTAACCAGCAGGAAGCCAACGGTCGCGGAGTGCTTCGCGGTGTTGAACCAGTCCTGAAACCGTTCGTCGTTCATCTTCTGGCAGAGGGTAAGCTCCTGCACCAGCTTTGTGGACTGTGCGCTGAACTTCTGCTGCGCTTCCTCGTCCTTGACGCTGACGTTTGCGACGTGATCGGACGCCAGCATGATGTTTTCTGCCAGCTCCATTGCGGAATAGCTGCCGGAATTATAATCGCTGCTGATCTTATTCAGCTCCTTGATTATTGCCTTGAAATCCATTATTGCTGCTTTTTTTTCAGCCATATCTATGTACCTCCAGAAGAAGTTACTGTGCCATCTGCCTGCGCAGGTCGGCGATTTCCGGGTCGTTTGGCATGAGTGTGGAGTACTCGTCAAGCAGTTGTCTTGCCTGTTCAAAGTTCCCGCTTTCGATAAGGTCGGCGATGTTTTCCTTTACCGTCTGCGCCAGTACGTCCATTTCGGTCACCTGCTTGGGTTTGTTCATTTCGGCGATCTCTTTTTGGAGCTTTTCATTCAGCGCTGAAACGATAGGTTTGGCGGCGGGATATGTTTTTAGCAGCATTTTCATTGCCGCTGCGCATATCTTATAATTCTTCTGTTTTCTGGCGATCTCGATGTTGTTCGCCATTGCTGCGCCAAGCACCTGCGCCGGGAGATCGTCGATCTGTTCAGTGCTGCACAGCTTCGCGCCTGCCTTGCCCCATTCAGCGAACACCTTCTCGATATCTTTTTCGTCCTCTGCCATGACTGACATAAACGTTTCATATACCCGCAGCGCCGACATAAGCGCTTCACGGCTCTCCAGCCTGTCGGTGGAATAGTTCCCAACGACCTCATACATATCTTCAAACAGGTTGCGGCAGAATACCGCGGCAGCCCGCAGGTCGAAGCTGTCGGTCAGCAGTTGGTGGACGTCCTGTCCCTCTGCCAGCATGAAATACAGAAGCTCATAATATGCTCCGTACCCGTCTGCTATCATCTTTTCTGCTTGCCGGCGGCAGTCGCCGGTGCTGAAATGAACTTCCAGAGTATCCAGCAGCGCGGACATCATAGGCTCGTTTTTGTACAGCTTTTTGAAGAATTCGATAACATGCAGAGGCTCAGCGTGGGTCTCAACGCAGGAGCGGACAAACGCTTGCAGCAGGTTTTTATCGAAGTCGCCAAGCTGATTATAAAGAAGCTCTGCACGGCTGTAATCATCAATGCCGTTCATGATGATGAACTCCAGCTTGAATCTCACCTTGTCGTCATCTGTGTTGTTGTATATGTCTGAAAGGCTAAGATACTGTAATGCGTTGTTGGCTTCCTGATAATTCTCCTCGTGCATGCAGCAGGTGGTGAGTTCGCTTATCAGACCAGGCAGATTGGACGGGGTTGTTACGCTGAAACAGTATAACATCATGTCCGACGTAAGCAGTTTCTTGTCGATGATATCTTTGAGAAGCTTTATACCTTTGACGTATTCGGGGATAGCTTCTTTGTATCTTTCAAGATTGCGGAGAGCTATTGCCTTGAACGAATGTATCTCTGCGTCTGTGCCGAGTACATAGGGACGGAATGTTTTAGGGAGCGCAAAATACTCGTCTGCTGTTGCGATAAGCTCCTCCCATTTTTCTTGATTGAATAACATAGCAACTTTTTCACCGTAAAAAGGTACAAGAACAAAATCTTTCTTTTTACGGCATTTTTCCATGCCTTCTTCAAGATAGTGGTATCTTTCGTCGGTTTTTTTGATGTTATAGCTTTGAAACAACTGGAGATACAGCAGCATGGAGGGGTCTTTTTCAGTGCGCAGACGCTCCTCCAGAAGCTCGGTATTACGCTTGAACTTTTCCTCTCTGGTTTCTTCATCGGCGTAGACATAACCGAAATGGTCGGCAATGTCGGTAAGTACCTTTGTTGGCGAAGAAAATGGCGATAACGATTCGTGAATAGGGAAGTCGAACCTTACACCTTTTCTGCGGGTCATTCGCGGTACGAGAACATCGGAATAGACTTTTAATTCCTGATCGTTATAATTTCTTACAGTATATCTTGCAGTCTGATATTTCTTGTATTCCCCGGTTTTGAAGAATCTGATTATATCATCGCAGGACTGGAATACTTCGTCTGCGTCGAGATACATGTACCACTCGCCCTTTGCCCGGTCAAGGGTGGAGTTTCGCGCGGCTGCGAAATCTTTTATCCACTCAAAATGGAACACGTTATCTGTGTATTTCTTGGCGATCTCTACGGTATTATCGGTAGAGCCGGTATCGGCTATGATAAGCTCGCTTTCGATATTGTCAAGAATGGGTTTTATCGCCGCAAGGCAGCGGTCAAGATACTTTTCCTCGTTCTTTACTATCATTCCGATGGATAATAGCATAGTCTTTTCCTCCGTCAGTTGTTTTTCGGTGGTTCTATATTTTGAATGTGCTGATGATCGCTCAACACTTCAGCTTCTATAAAATTAAAAAGCCTTGTCTTTGGGCGTAACGGTAAATACGCCCTCAAGCGCCCGATACAAGGCTAGATGTATTATTTTAATTTGCACTCTTTTGTGCTTTACTCTTTTTTTATAAATTATAACATAAAACAGCCCCTCGGAAAACCCCAAGGGGCTGCGCCTTATGTTGCTATGCCACATTCATCATGCAGCTTCGATCAATTCCGGTGAAGGAATTAGCCGAGGAGCTGGAGAATGGACTGCGGCTGCTGGTTTGCCTGAGCCAGCATGGACTGAGCTGCCTGCTGAAGAATGTTGTACTTGGTGTAGTTCAGCATCTCATTAGCCATATCAGTATCACGGATGCCAGACTCAGCTTCGGTCAGGTTCTCAGCGGTGGTAGTCAGGTTCTCGATCTTGTGTTCCATTCTGTTCTGGATAGAACCGAAGGTAGCACGAACCATGGAGGTCTTGTTGATAGCGTTATCGATCTTGTCGATAGCTGCGTTAGCGTCCTCCTGTGTTGCGAGGGAGAGCTGATCGGTACCAAGACCGCGAGCGGAGATATCGAGGTCAGCCTTGAGCTCGCCGATGCCGCTGGTTACATAGGAGAAGTTGAAGTCAACTGCGTCCTTAGAACGAGCGCCTACCTGAAGGGTTATGCTGTCAGCATAGGTGAGGTTAGCGGAGCCGTGCTCATAAGCGTTAGGTGTAGATACGCCCTTGTCGATGTCGATCTGACCAACTTCAGCATTAGCCTTATTCTTAACAACGCCATTTGTAACAGTGTACTTCTGCTGCATCTTGATAGATGAAGCTGTTACGGTTACGGTAGCACCGTCAATTGTGGTTACCTTTGTACCGGTCTCATCATACAGAGTAGCAGCAGTACCGTTGGAAGCAACAGTATAGTTCTTGCCGTTGATAGTAACGCTTGTAGTGTCAGCGTTGATAGCATACTCAGTAGTAGCAGTGATAGTACCATTAAGCTTACCAGTAGTTATCTTGAGAGATGCGGTGTAGCTTGTTCCGCCGATTGTAACTGTTGCGGGATCAAGCTTGCCTGCGTTAACCTTAAGGTTTACGCCGTCAACGTTGATAGAACCATTTACACCTGCGTCTACAGAACCTGCAACTCTGCCTGCATAAGTCATTGTGCCAGCAGGATCTGCGTTCTGATCATAGGTGATTGAGGGATGAGCAGCAACCTGATCCTTATTGTTTACGATAGTACCGTCAGCCATTGTACCGCCGTTCAGAGCAACTCTGCCGTTGAAGTCGGTGTCAGCGATCTGGTTCAGTTCGTCGTTGAGCTGATCGAACTCGAGCTGGATAGCATCGCGGTCGGTGGTGTTATCGTATGTACCGTTAGCGGACTCGGAAGCGAGCTCCTTCATTCTCTGAAGAATGGAGTGGGTCTCCTGAGCAGCACCCTCGTAGGTCTGGATCATGGAGATACCGTCCTGCGCGTTTCTCTTAGCCTGGTTAAGACCACGGATCTGGGATCTCATCTTCTCAGAAATTGCCAGACCTGCTGCGTCGTCGCCTGCACGGTTGATTCTGTAACCAGAAGAAAGCTTCTCAGAAGACTTCTTCAGACCTGCAACGTTGGTGTTGAGCTTGTTGTACGCGTTGAGCGCGTTCATGTTGTGCTGTACTACCATTCCCATAGTAATATCCTCCTTGAATTTGTACACGCCTCATTGTCGGAATCATTCCTGCGAGGCGGTTGGTTAAAGTAATAGATTTTTCCGTCCGCCGTTATGTACACTAGGGCTTCGTGGAATTTTAGCTTTTCAGCTATCACGTATATTATATCGGACGGTTTTTATAAAACTTTAGCTTTTTTCTAAATTTTTTTGTGGATTTTTTAAATTTTTTTGATCTCTTCTGATCTGCCCTATTTAAAGGTATTTATTTTGACAGAACATCATGCTTTTTGACAAAAAATGAGACATTATTAATAATGAAAGGAGTGTTAATGCATGGGGAAAATATGCACAACAGAAATGTCCGCGCCGCCTGCCCCGATAAAAAGAGTGGCGGCGTATGTGCGGGTATCGCTGGAAACCGACAGGCTGAAGCATTCGCTTGCGGCACAGACCAGCTATTTCAGCGAGCTTATACGCAGCAATTCCGGCTGGGAGCCGGCGGGGATCTACGCGGACAGCTTCATCAGCGGCACAGAGACCTCCCGGCGGGCGGGCTTCCAGCGGCTGATCACAGACTGCAAACAGGGGAAGATAGACATAGTCCTGTGCAAATCCATAAGCCGGTTCGCCCGGAACACCGTTGACCTGCTGGAAACTGTCCGGCACCTGAAACAGCTTGGCGTGGAGGTGCGGTTCGAGAAAGAGAACATAAACTCTCTGTCCGCCGACGGGGAGCTTCTGCTGACTATCCTTGCCAGCTTTGCACAGGAGGAGAGCCGCTCCATTTCTGAAAACGTCAAATGGGGGATTCGCAGGCGTTTTCAGTCCGGGAGCGCCGAAATGCGCAACAAGGTGGTTTACGGCTACCGCTGGGAAGGTGGGCGGTACATTATCCAGCCGGAGGAAGCGGAGGTGGTGCGCGGAATATTCCGGGATTATATCGCAGGGATCTCCCTGCGGAGGATCGCGGAGCGGCTTGGCACTGCCGGGACAAAGACCTGCCGTGGATTCGGGTTCTGCCACAATACGATAAACTATATCGTCCACAACGAGCTTTACACGGGAACTATCGTGCTGCAAAAGACCTTTGTAAAGGACTTCATCACCCACGCGCGGTCGCAGAACCGCGGGGAACTTCCGCAGTACAGGCTGTGCGGCTGCCACGAAGCGATAATCGACGAGGAGACCTTCGCGAAAGCGCAGGAGGAGTCCCGGCGGAGAGCTGCCACAAAGCAGGTATACTGTTTCTCAAAAAAGCTGATCTGCGGGAGCTGCGGCAAGCCGTTCACGAGGCTGTCCAACAACGTGAAATACGTCTGCTGGCACTGCCGGGACTGCTGTGGTATCAAGCTGAAAGAGGACAAGCTGTTCTCCCTTTTCGGCATGAGCAGCGAGGAGATATCCGCGCGGATATCCTCTGCGGCGGTGTCGGAGGACGGGCGGCTGGAGGTCAGATTCTGTGACGGGGGACGGAAATATGGCAGTACGAATAATGCAGATCCCTGCGACGGTGAACCGGTTCACTGCTAACCCACTTGGGAGCGCTCAGCGCCGCCGCACCGCAGCCTACGCCCGGGTGTCCACCGATCACGAGGATCAGCTCACCAGCTACGCGGCGCAGGTGAGTTATTACACAGACTATATCCGCAGCCGTTCTGACCTTGAATTTGTGAACGTCTACACTGACGAGGGGATATCGGGAACTTCAACCGCGCGGCGGGAGGGCTTCCGGCAGATGATAGACGACGCGCTGGCGGGGAAGATCGACCTTATCATCACAAAATCAGTGTCCCGTTTTGCCCGGAATACCGTAGACAGTCTGACCACGATACGAAAATTAAAGGAACACAAGGTGGAGTGCTATTTCGAGAAGGAGAATATACGCACCTTCGACAACAAGGGGGAGTTGCTTCTCACAATAATGGCGAGCCTTGCGCAGGAGGAGAGCCGCTCCATTTCAGAAAACTGCGTGTGGGGTCAGCGGAAGCGGTTTTCGGACGGAAAAGTGACGGTGCCGTTTTCAAGATTCCTAGGCTATGACCGGGGCGAGGACGGAAATCTTGTCATAAATCCGCAGGAGGCGGAAATCGTGCGGGAGATTTACCAGATGTTTCTTGACGGCGCTTCGCCCTATGCAATTGCGAAGCGGCTCACCGAGCGGGGAATTCCCAGCCCCGGCGGGAAAGACAGGTGGTACAAGGCGACTGTTACCAGTATTCTTTCAAATGAGAAATACAAGGGGGACGCGCTGCTTCAAAAGGTGTACACCACTGATTTCCTCACCAAGCGAAAAAAGCTGAACGAGGGGGAAGTCCCGCAGTATTATGTCGAGGGAAACCACGAAGCTATAATTTCCGCGGAAATATTTGAGCTTGCGCAGTCGGAGCTTGAACGCCGCAGGAAGTCCTCCGCCCCGGAGGGCAGCGGCATTTTCATGTCGAAGATCCTCTGCGGGAGCTGCGGCGGCGTATACACAGCAAAGGTGTGGCACTCAACGAACAGGTACCGGCGGGTGATCTGGCAGTGCGGCTGTGAGTGCGGCACGCCCCACCTTATGGAAGAGGAACTGCGGCTGGTGTTTGTGCGGGCGGTGAATATGCTGCTTGCTGAAAGAGAGGAGGGATATGTGCCGCCCGGTGCAGCGCCGCCGGAGTACAGCTCTGCACTGCAAGGGCTGGAGCAGCCGCTGGCGGGATTTGACGAGAGCCTGTGGCTGGCGCTGGTAGATCACATCACGGTTTTGGGCAGGAATGACGTTCGGGTGGCTTTCCGCGACGGTACAGAGATAAAGGTTGAACTATAATGTAGCGCCCTGCTAAACGCAGGGCGTTTTTCTGCGTTAAGAATTGGGTCAATACATTGGGAATGGTAGTACAGCACAACATGAACGCGCTTTCCGCGTACAACAAGCTCAACACCAACGTTGCAGGTCTGAAGAAGTCTTCTGAGAAGCTTTCTTCTGGTTACAGAATCAACCGTGCAGGCGACGACGCAGCAGGTCTGGCAATTTCTGAGAAGATGAGATCCCAGATCCGTGGTCTGAACCAGGCTAAGAGAAACTCTCAGGACGGTATCTCCATGATCCAGACCTTTGAGGGCGCTCTGCAGGAGTCCCACTCCATTCTTCAGAGAATGAAGGAACTGGCTGCTGAGTCCGCTAACGGTACATATAAGACTGAGGTTGACCGCGACGCTATCCAGCTCGAATTCAACCAGCTCAACGACGAACTCGACCAGATCGCTGATACCGACTTCAACGGTACTGTAATGCTCAACGGCGGCGAAATGGCTGATGGTCTTAAGGCTACCAACGGCAAGTTCGATTACGCAAATGCTGTCCGTGACGCACAGCAGATCGGTTCTGCAGGTGGATTTATCAAGGGCGTTGATACCGGTGCATACGCTGGTACAAACACCGAAACCGTAACATTCACCTATGCTCAGAAGGCAGACGGTACTTTTGAGTGGAACACTGATGCTTCTCCTGACGCTAAGGGTACAGTAACATCTAATGATAACGGTGGTTTCTCTTATGATGGCGCTGTATTTGCTATTGATACTAGCAACCTTGTAAATGGCGACACTATCACTGTTGACTTTACCAAGACAACTGCTGCTGTTGGTAAGACTGCTGTGACAACCGGTTATAACATTGACGGCGGTGACACCGGCGTTGTTAAGCTTGATAAGACACCGTTAAAGATTGATATTGCTGATGCCGCTATTACATCTGAAAAGATTGCAAATGCAGTAAACGCTCTTAATGGTCTGAGCATTTCCTATACCGCTACTGCTGGTGCAACAACATTAACAACAACGAAAATAAACAATGTTGCAATACCTGGTGATACAAGCACTCCTACAATTGCTAAGATCAGCGACAATGAATCCTTGACAATTGATAAGGATTCTAAAATCTATTATGTTGATGCAAGCGGCACTTCAACTCAGATTGGCTCTCTGCAAACGGTAGCGGCAAGCGCTAATGCTGCTAAGGCTGGCAATGTTACCGTTGAGGTGAATGTTGCTGATGCAACATATACTCCGGCAACTCCTAATGCCGTTAAGGTTAAGGAGCCGGAAGCAACTGTTTCTCAGGCTAACTCCAACAATGCTGCAACTGCTCCTCTGACCTACACCGACCACCTGGTACTCCAGACCGGCGCTAGAACTAAGGACAGCGTTGACTTCACATTCGCTTACAAGACCGATGGTATGGGCACTCTCAAGGCTAACCTTGATGTATCTTCCAGAACCAATGGTCTTGGCACTAAGGATCTGTCCCTGAACACTCAGGAAGACGCTAACGCTGCGATCGACAAGATTGACAACGCTATCAACAAGGTTTCCATGGTTCGTGCTACATTCGGTGCTACACAGAACAGACTGGAACACAAGGTTGAGAACCTGACCACAACCGCTGAAAACCTGACCGAAGCTGAGTCTGGTATCCGTGATACCGATATGGCTCAGGAAATGCTGAACTACACCAAGTTCAACGTTCTTCAGCAGGCAGCTCAGTCCATGCTGGCTCAGGCAAATCAGCAGCCGCAGTCCATTCTCCAGCTCCTCGGCTGATTACCGTAAGGAACGGAATGGCAGCATAGCTGCTTGATCCACCTATGATCAATACCCTGCATAGCATTTGCTGTGCAGGGTATTTGTATACTTTGAAAACGCTGCACCGGTCAGAAATATATCTGAATTATACTATATCGCTGCGGCGCTTGTCAACTGCTCCCCACAAATTATCTATTTGACAATCCCGCCAACCTATGATATAATTGAACTGTGATTTTTACGAAAGGGGGTAATTCTCTGAAAAGAGCGATAATATTGCTTCTTGCGGCGGTGCTTTTGCTTACCGGCTGCTCCGGGAGCAGCAACAGCAGCGTATCTTCCGGGAATCTGACCCCCGACGATATTTTTTCCGGCGGAAAGCCAGATGTTGACGGCTACGAAGTACCCTCCGCTATGGTTGATATCACTTCGCAGAGATTAGTGTCGAATATTCGTATCGGGTGGAATCTTGGGTACTCGCTGGAAGCGTGTATTTCTGATTTAGACGGCAATACTCTGCCGGACGCTACCCCCCCTACCGGGAAAGTCCCGGACGAAACGCTGTGGGGGAATCCTCCTGCCAGCGAACAGCTTTTCAATGCGCTGGTGGACAGCGGCATAAACGCCGTTCGGATTCCGATAACATGGCGGGGTCACGTTGACAGGGAATTCAACATCAATGAGGACTGGCTCAACCGTGTGAAACAGGTGGTGGATTACGCCTACAACTGCGGAATGTATGCCATTATCACGGTTTATCACGACGGCGCGTTTGATGACGACTACGGTGCGTGGATTCGCAATGTCGCTAAAGAGCCGGATATCACGATAGAACATTATAAATATCTCTGGGAGCAGATCGCTGATAAATTCCACGCATACAATGAGCGCCTGCTGTATGAAAGCATGAACGAGGTGGAGTTCTACGGCTATCCGGAAGCGGAGGCTTACGACCTGTTCAACCGTCTGAATCAAGAGTTTGTGAATACGATACGCAGCTCCAACGGGAATAACCTCAGGCGGCATTTGGTGATCGCGGGGTATAACGCGGACATCAATTCTACTTGCAGCTCGCGGTTTGTTATGCCGGACGATCCTGCAAATAAGTGTATCCTGTCGGTACATTATTATACGCCGATCACATTCTGCCGGGAGTCTATACGCAATTACTGGGGTATCCCAAGTGAACAGCGCTGGATGGAGCAGCAGATAGATACGCTGAAAACACAGTTTGTTGACAAGGGTATTCCGGTGATGATCACTGAATACGGCGCTAAGGGCAGCGACGCCGCCAGCCGGGTGTTTTTCTGTGAGAAACTGGTGAAACTCTGCCGGGACAGCAATATAGCGGCATTCCTGTGGGACGACGGCAGTGAGCTTGACCGGACTACGTTCGAGTGGCGCACGCCAGAGCTTATTGAGGCGCTAAAACGTGCTTCCAGCGGTGAGGATTACACGCCGAAGAAGCTGTACAAAGAGCCTGTTCAAGACGCTGATGATTTTTAATTATGGGGCGGATTTTGATATTATAAATTGTAATTTAACGGCGCACAAACGGCGCGTCACTCTCTCGCCGAAGTGCGTGATATCAGTGAAGTGACCTAAGGCGAC
>CAMCFA010000019.1 GCA_945873955.1 uncultured Clostridia bacterium
TCTTGATTAGCAAGCTGCTTGAACGATAGAAGATCTATCGCACTTTCAAAAACATTGATGTTGTATAATAAAACTTGACACAAACCCTCCAAAAATATATACTAAAACTAAAGGAGAGTGATTGACATGTCAGAAGCGAAGCAATATGACAAGAATTACAAGGAGCAGGCGGTAAAGCTTGCAGGGCAGATAGGAGTGAAGAAAGCGAGCGATGAGCTGAAAGTGCCGTATGGGACGTTATACGGGTGGGTACAGGCAGCGAAAAAAGGCGAACTGGACATGGAAGAAAGAACGCCGGAAAACGTCATGAGCCTGGCTGAGGAAGTCCGTCAGCTGCGCAGCGAGGTCAAGAGGCTTAACAAAGAGAACAAGCGGCTTCAGGAGGAACGGGATTTTCTGAACGAGGCAGCAGCTTTTTTCGCAGCGAGCCGTCGGAAGTAAGCAAAAAGGAAAGAATGAAATTCATTGCCCTCAAAACTAACGATGGACAAGAAACAGGCAAAATCTCTTTCTATTGCAGAGTGCTGGAAGTGACACGTCAGCGGTTTCGTGATTACCTTGAGAACCGTGACAAGCCATGGAAGCACGAAGCTCTGGCGGCTAAGATGATGGAAATAATCGCTGAGGACGAATGGAACGATACATACGGCAGAGAAAGAATGCACCAAGCGCTTACGTTGAAATACCCGGAAGCTGATATCCCCAGCGAAAGCACGGTTTATCGGGTGATGAGGGATATCGGGATCACACACAAACCAAACCGCAAGCCCAACGGGATAACCAAATCAGATAAAGAAGCCCGGAAATCAGACGATTTGCTGAAACGGGATTTTTTCTCGGAGAAACCCTGCGAGAAGTGCGTTACTGACATCACGGAGATCAAGGCTGAAAATGGCAAGCTGTATGATATTGTCGCTCATATTCTTGCTTTCTTCCTGTGAAAATCCTGCGTAAATTCCCATCATTGTTCGCCTCTCCTTATTGTAATTATTTAGGTTTTCCTTTTCAAAGAAAACTTTAACATCTAGACCGAAAAGATCATATAATGTTTTTAATGTATCCAACGTGTTTCTTCCAAAGCGGCTTATTGACTTTGTTAGAATCAGGACAATCTTGCCTTGTCTGCAAGCCTTGAGCATCTTCATAAACTCAGACCGTGTTTTCATTTGAGTTGCTGAAGCACGTTCGGCATAGATCTCAACGAGCTGCCAGTCCTCATGTGCTGAAATAAGTTTACTATAATAAGAAATCTGCGTTTCAAGACTTAATTCCTGTTCTTCATGATTAGTGCTGACTCTGCAGTAAGCGGCTACCCTTAGTTTGCTCATTTCATCTCTCCCCAAAAAGAAAACCGTAGGCAATTTAACCTACGGTTGGTATTATGTAAATATAAAAGCCACATTCTTTGTGCGTTTTGCTCAAAAAATGTAGCTTTCAACTTGTCTATGCTATACAAAATAGATTTTTATCGCGGGAGAAAACAATAAAAGAAAAAGTGCCTCAACGCGCGAAAATGCGTGTCGAGGCACTTGACTGGTATGGTATTCAAAACAGCCTAGTGGCTCCGTCCGATTCTCTTACCCGTCAAAATGGTAAACACACTACTAAACGCGATCTTATTGATCTTCCGCCTGAGAGTGAGGGGTCAGTTTTTGTATCTCATTTTTGAGGAAATCAGTCAATTGAGATACACTCAATTCCTCGTTCTCAGATTTTGCAGGAACATAGTAGATATAAAAGAAATTATGATGTTCAATATTCTGATTTGCCGAAGCTGATGTTGCAGTTCTAAATGTTAGTACCCTATTTCGAAATGCAATGAATATCTTATCAGAATCAAATTTTTTTATCTTGTTTACTGCTTCAACCCATACCACGTTATCAAGGCCAACGTCATGGAATATTTGCGACCATTCAGAATTTAGATAACCGTATTTATCATTGCTACAAACAGAATTATCCTTGATTACTCTGAAGAGTGCATCCTTTTCAGAATCCGAGAAATCGCTGAAAAATAAATTGTACTCTGCAAATGATTTCCACAAACTGACCTTGTATTTCCTTGTGAATAATTCATCAAGAAGCATACGTAAATTGTCTGTATTATGAAATTTATTGCAAAGAAGTCTACAGTGAGAAAACAGGCTGATAATATCGCTATCGGTCGGTCGAGGTGGAAGATCAATAAAATCTTTTCCAGAACTCATTCCCTGATTGCTGGGATCAAACTCATTAATCATTCTGCTCCAACTAAACGATTTGTTCAAGCGATCCACGGAACTGGCGTTTTCACAGGGGTCAAAGATAGAAATTAGTTCCATGCACTTTTTCAAAAGATCAACCAGAAGGAAGTTAGAATAGTACACAACTTTATGGTGAGTATAGATCCACTGGTATTCATAATTACGTGCTATCAAGACATTCTCCACAACACTGAGCGAGTTCTTGTTGTACCCAAGAGTATAATTAAGAGTGCATTTTTTAATCCTGTCAGAGTAGTCACCCACTATTGTTCCGGTCAACAAACCGTTGACTTTCCCTTCTATATATGCTTGAGTAAACTCAATGGTTTCTGCAACAATTGAAACAGACCCATTTATATTTTTCCCATTTATTGACGACCCAAAAAGTTCAAGAGCATCACTACTGATCAGTCCACGTATCTCGATTGTTGATTCATTACTGCTGTGTTCTGGTAAAGAAAGGAATTCAGTACCATTGACTGATATGATGTCATTAGAAGCGGAACTCAACTTAATGGTTGGAGAATTGTTGTTGCGCATCTGACCCTTAACATTAATTTTCCCGATTATTGAGCAGTTAAAACGTTCTGCACCAAGAGCTCCAAAACACCTCCCGTCAAACGAGCATTTATTGTTGTTATCATTTGATAAACTGAAATTAATAACGTTTGAAGAGAACTCAAAATCTCTGATCATAGTTCTATTAAATGATGTTATTGGAATTATTGTCAAAGAACCAAGAAGTCTATCCGTATCTATGCTCACATTATTTACACCCGATGATTGAGAATCGCGAATTATATAATCAAGAGAATCAACATCAATCGTATCTGAATTAAGCAATTCAATCAGACAATTTAATATTTTCGATGATTTATCATCATTATTTGAATATTTGCATCCAGTAATAGCCCTAGCAATAAACTCCAGAGAATCGTCAATTGATACTGAATTAGAGAAATGGTTTGTCAGCAACTCTGAAATTGCCGCTTTATAATATGTGCATACCAACAAAGCGCTCATTCGTTCATGCGGTGCTGATTTAGTTTTAGTGATATCATTTTTAAAGTCGGTGTTAAAACACGCAGCCAATTGTTCTGTTAGAGTAAGTTCACCATCGATTATCATATCATAAAGGAACTCCATTGTGTGGGAAAAGGGGGCATGTCCACAGTCGTGCAGTAAACAGGAAATCTCAAAAAGCATCTGACATTTGTTCCAGAATTGATCATTTTCTTGGTCAATATCATATACACTATAATAATCGGTTTTTCCATCCTCATAATCTGATCTCAGATTGCTTCTCAGGCAATTAATTGCTTTGTTTCCAAGATAGAAAGTGCCAAGAGAGTGGATAAACCGGTCATGACGTGCAGAAGGGTATAGAACTCTCATACCAGTTTGTTCAATATTTCTGAGCCTTTGAAAAACATCTGTGTCAATGAATGCGCTGACGTATTCTTCAGGAACAGAAATATATCCGTGAACAGTATCCCTGAAAATTTTCATTTTCCTGTTAAACATGATGACTTCCACCCTTCTTAAATATCTAATTCAGCGTATAAAGCTGAATGATCGGTTAGTTTTCTATGCCTAGTTTCATGAATATAATAGCATTGTCCGATATTTTTGGCCAAGTCCGAAGAAGCAAAAATATAATCATATCGGTATCCGTCACCTGTTCTGCCCACCCAGCTGTGATCCTGCTTTCCGGGATTTGACTTGCAAAACACATCACAATACCCGTTATTAATAATATGGTCGTAAAAATCATATTCCCATGTATAGAATGTTGAGTAGTGTGGGATATGCTTCCTGTCCAGAATGTTAAAGTCACCCGCTATAATGGTTTTTTTTGCAGTTTGTCTGCTTAGCTCGTCACTCACCCAATTTATAAATTCTTTTTTTCTATTGATTTTTTCAATGCTTTTATCTCTCGATGGAACATATAATCCGATAATATTAAGACTATCCATTCCAGATTCGACACTTACCTGAGAAAATCGAGAAAAAAGCCTATTATTTGACTCAAAAATATTTCTTTCCGAACATATCTCATGTTTTGATATGATCATTACACCTAGATCTCCTGTCTTTGACAGTGGATAGCTAACGTAAAAATTGACGCCTGTATCAATCGTATTCAAATCAAAACCATTATTGAAGAAATGATCGTATATATATTGACAGCCTTGACTGTTTTTGGTTTCAGTCAAGACAAGAATATCAAAACTCTGTTGATCTAGCCACTCGCATTGGAGTTTTGCTCGTTCCAACGATGGATTTCCGACATTCATTGTGAGTATTCTAGTTTTCATGGTTACTCCTATCATTTAATTGTGGGTTAAAGCTTGGCGTATCATTCCGCAGATCTTGGCTATATTGTTTTTCAAATCATCTATTGTATCGTTTGTCAGCTCAACAACGTTATATCCCTTGTCTGTTAAAAAGATTCCCGCTTTTTTGTAAAGATTGATCTCCTCTTTTCTGGTCATGCACTTCTCAAAATGTGTCATCACGTTTCGTTCAAGAAGCCTTTTTAGGATTGCTTCTTCAGATGCCAGTATGATTATACTTATGTCAGGGATCAAGAAATTCTTGTTTAGATCCCATACTTCATCAGCAGAAACCCCATCAAACACCTGAAGCACCATACTTGATTCTATATATCGGTCAGAAATAACTATATCATATTTTTCAAGCATCGGTACGATCTCATTGCTCAGGTGGTTTTGGCGATCCTTGGCAATCATTTCTGCATATTCAATGCCTCTTAATTTTTCTTCGTTGATACGAATTGATCTTCCGAAGTCGGTATCGGTTGGCTCTTTTGTGCAATAGACTTTGAATTCATCTTTAACGCTATCTGCCAATGCTTTTATAAACGATGATTTCCCAACACCATTGGGACCCTCAATAGTAATAAACATTTTCATTCTCCTATACTAATTTGTATTAGTGCCATTGATCAACGGACACAATTGCTCGTCACATTCTTCTAAATGTTTACCCAAAGCAATTTTTGATGCATAACAGCCTTTCTTGCATTCTCTGTTTATGCATTCAGCACAGACCTTATCGAAAGTTATAGGAAAACGATAATTATTCACGTCATTGTTCCAGTCGAAACTGCTGCTAAATATATTCCCCATCACAAAATCCTGATAATCATATCTGCTGGAACTATTTTTGGCGGCAAACACCATATAAGGGCAGTATGCTATATCGCCATTTGTAAAGATATATATAATATCACCGGCGGGACATTTATTGAGCGGAATACTATTCGAGTTAGGAAATCTAATAAAAACTATTTCAAACTTACTATCTGAATAGCCTTCCACAGCTTTCCGCAAATCGAGCATCTGTTGTTCCGTGTATGACAAGGACACCGATTCTTCACCTCTTCCGAATTCGGACAGCGGATTGAACAACACATACTTGGCATTATTATCTTTCGCAAATTGGCAAATGTCTTTATATTCTTCTATTGAGGCATAGATATTGGGAGTCACAAGAATGCCATTAAGCATATTTTCGCTTCCCAACAATTTAATATTATTCATTATATGAGTGAATAATCCAGCACTATCATTCCCCCTGAACTTTCCATGAGAGTCATTGGAAAATCCGTCAAGACTAACGTTAAAATGAATACTGCCTAATCCCTTAATCCTATTAACAAAATCCGAAGTCACGAGAGATGCATTTGTACAGATACAAACGCTTATTTCGTTGTTCCTCAGAGCTTCTACAACTTCAATCAGATGTGGATAGACAAAAGGCTCTCCGCCTGTTAGAGTAACCTTTGAAATGTTGTTTTTTACAAACTCAGGAATCACTTTAGTCAGTATCAGGTCTAAATCCATATCTTGCCCGCTGCAAACTGAAGAAACAAAGCAATGTTTGCAATGAAGATTACAACGTTCGGTTATTTGAAGAAGACTCTTTTTTGAAGGATAATCTGCTGCCGTCCTAAAATAACATGCCGCGCATTCTGATGTTGAATACACTTTCATTATTAAAAACCTTCTTTCCATTTCTAATAATTCGTTTAAATGGATTTATGGTATAAGTGCAACACTTAATAAAATAATGACATACATAGTGACTCGTGTTTAAAAGGAAATAACCACACAATCATAAACTTGGGGAGCAATTTGTGTCATTATACCCAATTTACTAAAGAAAAACGTGAGTGGTAAAGAGTGTTAAAAGCCCATGGACTAATCATTCAGGCAATTGCTCAAATGCTGAACCCATCATCTTTTTTCGGTGAACCGAAACTTTCGCAGGATCATATACCTATTGGTACATATGAAACCCATCATGTTGATAGACTATTTGACAATATATCATATATCATATAAAATGTCGAATTTTTTGGTATTGTTTTTCATAATATGTATATCAGAACGGAAAACCATTTTGCAAATTATTATTTACTGCCACAATTAATAAAAGAGTTGTTTCTCGCACATAATATTCCTTTACAGTTCCAAGCTTTTCCGTAGACAGTTCGCCCAGATATTTCTCAGCTTCTGAATATTTTTTCTGTTGTAATAGTACAGCAGCACTATTAATGCACTTCCGTATATCGTGCCTGATTTGAAGAATTTCATTATACATGATGTCTATTTCTTTCATTCGCTCCTTCTGCTCACTGACTTGAAGCTGCAACATCGCCATTTCTGTTTTCTGAGCATTATCCCTGCTCAATTTCCTAAGAAGCATATATGTAATTACGTTTATTAATATAAGGCCAACTGCCAATACCGCAAGGACATATTCATTATACTCTTTCTTCCATACAGCTTCAAACATCATAACTCCAACTAATAAAGTTAAAGCAAATATACCTAGCACCGACAGCCACTCTTTTGACGAAAGTGAATATGAATCACCTCTCTTTACTTTCAACATAAGTCTTGTGCACAAGAAGTAAAGAAACTTGGTTGTTACAAGTATCATTACTCTTGCGGAATTTCTCATCATTGCCAGTTCGTCGAGATCTGCGTCAAGAGCACCACCAAATAATGTTAACACAAGTGTATTTACTACTAATATCATTACAATATTGAAAAAAACAATAAATATTTTCTCAAATATACTTCCTTTTAAGAATACACAGCTATAACCAAGTGAAATAGCTATTAGAACCACTGAAGATACTATTTCCGACTGTATTATCTCTGATAATACCAGCAGATTGATCATCTCAAGGACAAAAAAGATAAGACACTTCAGCCAAACTTTCGTTTTATCCTTATATCCAAGATACTTCCCTAGAAAATCTACTATGAGTACTGTCTCAACAACACACGCCGCAATTTCAACCATATCCCAAATCATATATCCATACTCCTTGTAAAAACCTGCAGCTTGGTTTTAGTTTCGTTAATGCGGTTTCTGCTTAGCGGAAGCCTTTTGCCGTCATCCAGCACAATGTCCTTTTGTTCTATTGAATAGATATTACGGAAATTCACAAGAAACCCCTTATGTATACGAATAAATCCTTTGGCACTGAGCTTCTTCTCATACTCACGCATTGTTCCCATAACCTGCTCCGTTGTATCTCCACAATTTACAGTCACATTATGCCCCTGAACTTCTATATATCTGATCTCAGATATCTTTTTCGAGAACTCTCCTCCAGGCTTTTTGAATATTATCAATTCATTCACAGAATCAAAAAATTTCTCCAAGGAAGCCATAGTTTCCGGCAGTTCCTGTTCAAAGCAGCTTTTCCTCATGAACCTGAACGCTCCGTATCTGTAACCCTGGAAAACGCATTCTTCCTTATTCGTGACAAACACGATCTTCACATACTGGTTTTCTTCACGAATAGTTTCGGCAACATGCATGCCGTCCATTCCTGGCATATCTATATCCAAAAAGAGGACGTCGAAAACCTGTTTCCGGCTGTCCGCCAACAGATTTTCTCCGTCCTCATACTTGACTATTTCACAGTCGCAGGAGCAGCCGTGCTCTATTTTCTCAGCAAGGTACTCCAGATCAACCTTTTCATCATCGCAAACCGCAATACGAACCATAATTCCCCAACCCTCCTTTTCAGCCTAATCTGCCATGAATGGTGTCATACATTGCTTTCACAGTTTCAGTGATAAGCTTCAGTTCCTTGTCGGTGCATCTATCGACAATTTCTGCAAGCTCACCTGTAAAAATATGCTTTGATTTGGTCAGGCTATCGCACAGCAACTCGTCCATTGAGACCTCAAGGGAATTCGCAATCTTCAGCAACGTAGGCAGGCTGACCTTTGCTACACCCCGTTCTATGTGTGAAATATTGGTTGCCGCCACTTCCGCAAGCGCAGCAAGATTATGCTGCTTGAGACCTTTTCGCTCCCTCGCCGCCCTTATCCTCCTACCTATCGCCTTGTAATCTATATCCAAATCCACATCATAGTACATCCCATTCACTCCATTTCTGCTTTTATTCTACATTATTTGCAGACAGAATGGAATAATTCACATATCCTTTTAGGATATTTAGA
Organism: uncultured Clostridia bacterium; assembly: GCA_945873955.1. Lineage (GTDB taxonomy): Bacteria > Bacillota > Clostridia > Oscillospirales > Ruminococcaceae > CAG-115. Next base: position 8,759 of record CAMCFA010000019.1, read on the forward strand.
TATAGTTAAACAAAATTTTTTAAATCTTGTTTTTGAAAAAAATCCCCTGCTTTGTGGAAACAGGGGATTTGAGATAAATTTATTGGTTTTTCTCGGCGTCGCGTTCCTATGGTCAGATTTCCGAATGCGTCAAAGGTGTAGGTATCGATAACAGAACCGCCCTCGTCTGTCAGCATTCTTACGGAATCAAAGCCGTCATAGAGATAGTACGACTTTACGCCGTTTCGCTCCTGCGAAATAAGCTCATCGCCACGGGTGTATAAGGTTGTCAAAGAGCCATTCTCGTCATACTCCGCAAGCACCTGCGAAAGCGCTCCGTTGGTGTCAACGAGATAATAAGTCGAACCTAGTTCGTTTCCCTTTGCTATACGGTTGCCTGCATAGTCATAGCGGTATTCCTCAATGTTCACCAATGCAAACGCTTTCTTATTCTGTATTGAAACGCATATCCAGCAAACTAAACGTCTTCCTATTCTCGTAGCATTTGGGTTCTTCCCACGGTTCATCCCAATGCAAATAGGGAAATTGTTTGACAAATTGTTCAAAATCATCTATATACCAATTTTCACTGTCAAAACTTTCGACATTTTTGATATAAATTTGATTAGAATCCATTAATTGACTTGATTTAACAAAGGCAATTTTGTATATCCTGTGCATCAATACAACTAACTGACCGTCGTTCTTATCACATAACTGTACCCACGATGTTTCATTGTATTTTAAAACAACATTAAGCTTGTTTTCAAATACAGAAATCAAATGATCAATTTCTCCGTCATAATAAGACCCATATTTTAAAGAACTACTAAGCACTGCTGAAAAATTGTCCATAATACACCTCATTAGTATAATATATAGCAGTCCAAGAAAAAACACATCACATTTTGACAACTTAGGTTACACATACAGATACGCTAACTTCCTCGCAGGGCGATAACTCGCTTTCACCATCTACGTTGTTATGTGCACTTTTCCTTTGACGTTCTGTGGCGTGCTGTACTCCTTGAACTGCCATAGTAATACCATATCAGCCTTTCATAATAAAGCTCAACCTAAAGTAAAGGGAAAAAGATTATAATGGGTTTGCTGGCCATCCATGTATAGTGCCAGAGTTTTTCTTAGCCACAGTTATATACGATGTTAGTTCTCCAGAACCAGTTACACCTATTGGACCGTTAGTGACATATACAGTTGCTTGCCCATCTATCCATAAATTATTAGCATCTGCATAAGCCGCAGCAGCAAATGTTGCTCCAACATCATCAACGCCATATAAAAATTGGCTTGGTGGCAATTCACCTGGATTTCTTGGTTTGTTTGTACCAGAAGTGTGTTCCGAATTTCCCTTTGATGACATTGAATATGTTCCGTCTGAATATCCCCCATCAGATGTCCGATAAGGTTTATCTCCACACACATTATGCACCAAAATCGGCACACAACCCACGAAGTAAGAATGGAAATCCTCAACCTCAAGGTTATAGACCAGAATAGGTTCATCAAGAACCTCAATTCCAGAGCCAAGAATTGTAGAAGTTGTACCGTCGAGGTTGAAAACCTCATCACCGACAGCAAGGTCACCAGCGGCAACCCAACCCTTATCAATCACATAGAACGGGTGGTTTGTGGTCGTGTCGATGTTGCCTTCATCGGTGTAGAGGTGCAGAATTTCATCAACAGAGTGGACATAAACCTTTGTTACGGTCTTGAGTTCGGTTTCTCCGGTTTCAACGTTGTATGCCCAAACTTTGTCGCCGATCTCAATCTCGTCAATGCGCTTCTGACCGTTTTCTGCTGCAACGAGAGTATCGCCGGTAAAGCAGGAATCGTCCAGCGCAGTCAGGTCTGTGCCAACCTGCAAACCTATCAGGATTGCGCTTACTATATCGCCGTCCTTGATTGCTTCATCAAATGCCTGAATCTGAACATAGTATCCGTACCCTATCATTATCTTGCTGAGTATCGGTCCTATTCCCTTTATCATGCACATCTTGTTCAGAAGCAGTCCTGAAACCGCTCCTCTGAGCATAGAAGAAGCTATGTCACCAAGCGTTGCCCCGTCGGATAACATCTGCTGAATCTGGTTGCAGGTATCAATAAACGATGCAAAGAAGTTTATCCACTTCATTACGTTGCTGAAGTTTGGTGTCAGCATCTTGTGAAGCGTTGCTTCAATAGTCTGGGTTACGTTCAGCTCACTGAGTGAGAAGTACCCCGTCGGGTCGCTGTTCATCACAGGATTAGCATTCGCATAAAGATACTTATGCAGTGAAACAGGCTCAAACACGCTTCCGGCATACTCGTCCATTGTTATGAACGTGCCAGTCGAGGGATTCATATATCTCGCACGGAGATAATACAACCCCGTAAAGTTGTCGTACTGCTCGCCACGATAGAGATAGCTGTTCTCGGTGTCGCCCGTAGAATCGGTGATGTTGCCGAATGCGTCAAAGGTGTAGGTATCGGTTACAGAACCGCCCTCGTCCGTCAGCATTCTTACGGAATCAAAGCCGTCATAGAGGTAGTACGACTTTACGCCGTTTCGCTCCTGCGAAATAAGCTCATCGCCACGGGTGTATAAGGTTGTCAAAGAGCCATTCTCGTCATACTCCGCAAGCACCTGCGAAAGCGCTCCGTTTGTATCAACGAGATAATAAGTTGTGCTAAGCTCGCTGATTTTAGCTATACGGTTGCCCGCATAGTCGTACAGATATTCCTCAACATTCACCTGCTGTCCGCTCTGAATCGTTACTCGTATGAGCCGGTTCTGAGCGTTGTAGGTGTAGGTCGTGGTCTGGGCGGCTTCGGTTTTCTTGATGAGATTTCCGTTGAGGTCGTACTCGTAAGTAATGCCAGTTTCCGAAACAAGCTGGTTCAGCTCGTTGTAGGCATAGCTGGTGACCTCGCCGTCAACCATCTTTGTAAGGCGGTTGCTGTTGCGGTCGTAGGTGTACTCGGTGACGGTTGTGCCGTTATCGTTAGATACGGTTTCCTTTACCAAACGGTAAAGCTCGTCATACTCATACTCATACTCAACGGTGCGGTCGGAAGCTGCTCCGGTTTCTTCAACCTTAATGCGCTCTCCGGCTGCCCCAAGGGTATAGGTATATTCTACCACAGGTGCGCCGTTCTTGTCAAGTATTTTCTCGCGGACAAGACGGTTGACCTCGTCGTACTCATAGGTTACGACAAGTCCGTTAGCATAGCGGACGGCTGTTCTGTTGCCGTTTGCGTCATATTCGTAGAGCGTAGCCGTGCCGTCGTGAGCCACAACGCGCACGATTCTGTCCATGAGGTCGTACTCATACTGCGTCGCCCCGAACGGAGTTTCCACAGATGTAAGTCTGCAAGCCTCATCGTAGGTGTAATCATTGTTTTGCAGACATTAAATCCAGCAAAAACTGTTCAAAGCTATCTGCAACCGATTCGGCAATCTCAAACTCCGGTTCATATCCATAAACAACAGACCCAACATTCTCCTTTAAATCTATTGCCCAATAGCTATACTCACCGTTTACCGATAAAGCAATTGGCAAATGCCAACCCCACCACTGCTTTATTCTCTCCCTTTGTGCCAAATCTATCGTATTATTGAGGCTAATCATCTCAAACTCATTCCATGCAAATTCATTGATTGCATAGGTATTACGATAATCGGCACCACATAAGAACCATCTGCTGCCATCTTCAGATTCAAAATTAGAAAAACGATTGATAAATCTCCAATAAGCAGAACTTGTATCAATTGAGTAGCCTTTTAAAATTGGATGCGTGTGAATATTGATCTCATGATTGGGTGACGATAAACTCACTTTCCATCCGTTTTTGAGCGCCCAACTATAAAACATATCTATTATATCCATATTAACCTCCAAAGCTCAAATACCAAGAATGGATTTAATTACATTAATTACCCTGATTTGTAAGCCTGTTACCTTTGAATGATCTGGATTTTTATTTAATCGAGTTTCATTTGTAGGTGTGAGTGTCTGCCCCGCTGGTCCCCCTAAAGCAAGTCCATGAGGATGATGACCACCACTTTCGCCTGACTTACGTCGAATGGCATTTACTTCAGCTCGGTCTCTATAAAAAACAGGTGTACTATCTGGGTCAATACCCCACCATTCTGGAGAATTCTTATACATTAAACGAGTTTCTTCGAGAAGTTCCGAGTTATCTTTTAGCCAATTGCTTAATGTATCCTCATCAGAATGATAATTATGCACCAAACTCGGCACACAACCCACGAAGTAGGAATGGAAATCCTCAACCTCAAGGTTATAGACCAGAATAGGTTCATCAAGAACCTCAATTCCAGAGCCAAGAATTGTAGAAGTTGTACCGTCGAGGTTGAAAACCTCATCACCGACAGCAAGGTCACCAGCGGCAACCCAACCCTTATCAATCACATAGAACGGGTGGTTTGTGGTCGTGTCGATGTTGCCTTCATCGGTGTAGAGGTGCAGAATTTCATCAACAGAGTGGACATAAACCTTTGTTACGGTCTTGAGTTCGGTTTCTCCGGTTTCAACGTTGTATGCCCAAACTTTGTCGCCGATCTCAATCTCGTCAATGCGCTTCTGACCGTTTTCTGCTGCAACGAAAGTATCGCCGGTAAAGCAGGAATCGCCCAGCGCAGTCAGGTCTGTGCCGAAATACGCAAGAGAATCCGTTCACAAATTACATTGCCCAAATTAATTCTGAATAATATAACACAGATTACTATACACTTTTCCTTGCTTTATTAGTCCAAAAAATTCTCTCAAAGTAATTACTCCACAGATATCATTCATTTCACTGCCTTGCAATCTTGGCAAAAAAATTACCATATTATATGGGGATAAATCCTGAATAGAACTAATAATATATTTGAAATTGTCCCAAATTGTCTCAGACTTGAATGACAAACTGTAATGATCTGTCTCTTTCTTAGTCAACCGCCAAAATAATCTATACTCTTGATTACTAAAATCAAAATCACATAAATCATAGGACCCCAATATCTCTAAAGAACCTTTTCTCACCAACTCAAACCAGGTTCCCTTTAATCTACCGGCAAATGAATAACGTTCATTTAATGACGCCCCAAAACCATTTAGCTTTATAGCTATAATATCGGAATAGCATAAATCACAATTATGTTTTGCACCAACCGATAATGCTAATAGATCGTATGACATTTTACCTCCTAATATTAATAATGCAAATGCCAAATCATTTAATCTGGCATTTGCATTATTTAAAGATAAAGATATAAGGAATAATGTTAATTAACAATGCAAAAGTTCTTCAATAAAATGGTATATATCGACTCCTAATTCTATCGCTTTCTTACATCTAACCCCAACCAACTGTATAAATCCATCTGAAGAAAAATAGAAATCAGGATTTCTCTCCAATTGCTTGTATACCTTCTGTGCCTCTTCCGAGAAAGATCCAATGTTTTGAGATAACCATGAAAGAATGCCAGGTTTAATGATACGATGCCATTCTTCCTTACTCAAATTAAACCTTCTTAAAATTTCTTCCAATGTCAAATGTTTGTAATTTCTCGGTTTCTTGGGCTTTTTAGGTTTTTTAGGAGAGGGAGAATTAGTATTAGTGGATTCATTTTCGCTGTCTAGTACAATGTCTTCTTTAACATCTTCTTCAATATCAGCCGCAGTAACAGTTCCAGTCAACAGCCCATCAACCCACTCAGCAACAGTATCTGCAGCAATTGCAACAGAAGTACAAATTTCTGTCAGCATGAAGTTCATAGCATTTAAAATGCCATTATAATTTGCTACAAGCATTGTTGACAAAACAGCAATTCCCGCCGCGGTTGTTAACTGACCTTTCAAAGTCTCATACCCCGTCGGGTCGCTGTTCATCACAGGATTCGCATTCGCATAAAGATACTTATGCAGTGAAACAGGCTCAAACACGCTTCCGGCGTACTCGTCCATAGTGATGAACGTGCCTGTCGAGGGATTCATATATCTCGCACGGAGATAATACAGCCCAGTAAAGCTGTCGAACTGCTCGCCACGATAGAGATAGCTGTTCTCGGTGTCGCCGGTAGAATCGGTAAGGTTACCGAATGCGTCAAAGGTGTAGGTATCGGTTACAGAACCGCCCTCGTCCGTCAGCATTCTTACGGAATCAAAGCCGTCATAGAGGTAGTACGACTTTACGCCGTTTCGCTCCTGCGAAATAAGCTCATCGCCACGGGTGTATAAGGTTGTCAAAGAGCCATTCTCGTCATACTCCGCAAGCACCTGCGAAAGCGCTCCGTTTGTATCAACGAGATAATAAGTTGTGCTAAGCTCGCTGATTTTAGCTATACGGTTGCCCGCATAGTCGTACAGATATTCCTCAACATTCACCTGCTGTCCGCTCTGAATCGTTACTCGTATGAGCCGGTTCTGAGCGTTGTAGGTGTAGGTCGTGGTCTGGGCGGCTTCGGTTTTCTTGATGAGATTTCCGTTGAGGTCGTACTCGTAAGTAATGCCAGTTTCCGAAACAAGCTGGTTCAGCTCGTTGTAGGCATAGCTGGTGACCTCGCCGTCAACCATCTTTGTAAGGCGGTTGCTGTTGCGGTCGTAGGTGTACTCGGTGACGGTTGTGCCGTTATCGTTAGATACGGTTTCCTTTACCAAACGGTAAAGCTCGTCATACTCATACTCATACTCAACGGTGCGGTCGGAAGCTGCTCCGGTTTCTTCAACCTTAATGCGCTCTCCGGCTGCCCCAAGGGTATAGGTATATTCTACCACAGGTGCGCCGTTCTTGTCAAGTATTTTCTCGCGGACAAGACGGTTGACCTCGTCGTACTCATAGGTTACGACAAGTCCGTTAGCATAGCGGACGGCTGTTCTGTTGCCGTTTGCGTCATATTCGTAGAGCGTAGCCGTGCCGTCGTGAGCCACAACGCGCACGATTCTGTCCATGAGGTCGTACTCATACTGCGTCGCCCCGAACGGAGTTTCCACAGATGTAAGTCTGCAAGCCTCATCGTAGGTGTAATCAATGGTTTTGCCGTCATACAGCGTTACCGAGGTAAGACCGTTCATTACATCGTAGTTATAGCTTATCGTGCCGTTTTTGTCTGTTACGCTGGAAAGCATGCCATCAACGGTATAGGCGTAGCGAATAGTATCGCCGCCAACCGCCTTTGCAATTACTCTGTCAAAATCGTCATAGGTGTAGGTGGTAACATTTCCTGCGTAATCCGTGGATTTCAGGACGTTCCCCGCCTCATCATAAACCACGGTCGCAGAGCTTCCCGCCGCATTGGTGGTCTTTATTACTCTGCCTGCGTTGTCGTACTCATAGCGGGTGACATTACCGTTTGCGTCCATTATGGAAACAAGCTCGCCGACAGAATTATACTCGTAGCTCCATACATTTCCGAGCGCGTCAGTGACTGACGTCAGCCTGTCAGCGCCGTCATAGCAGTATTTCGTTGTGTAGCCGTGCTGGTCAGTCTGGGAAATTACCCTGCCTCTTGCATCGTAGGCGGTGGTAACGCTGGTCCCGTCCGGCATGGTAACGGAGGTGCGGTTGCCGTTCAGGTCGTAGCCGTAGGTGTAGGTATTGCCCTTGGCATCGGTCATGGTTTCAAGCATGCCGTTCGTTGCTCCGTAGCCGAACTCTGTCCGGTTGCCGAGAGCGTCAATGATCGCCGTGTTTCTGTCAAGGACATCGTACTCATAGCGGGTCACGCCGCCGTTTGCTCCTGTTACAGAAACAAGGCGGTATTTCGCGTCATAGGTATAGCTTACCTGAGAGCCGTTGGGACAGGTCTTGCTGATGAGATTTCCCACTGCGTCGTAGGTCATTTCAACGCTTCTGCCCAGACGGTCGGTAGCCTTTGTATTCCTGCACTCTGCATCGTATTCAAAGGTTTCGGTGGTGTTGTCGCAATAGGTGATCTTTACGAGATTTCCAAACAGGTCATACTCGTAACTGGTTCTTCTTCCCTTGGCGTCCACTGCGGCGGTCATGTTTCCGACAGAATCGTACTCCATGCTGGTAACAGAGCCATCCGCATAGATTATCTGTATCACATTCCCGTAAACATCGTAAGAATACTGCTCGGTAAGTGATTCAACACCGCTTTCTGTCCTGCGGGTAATGGTCTTGGAGGAGCAGTTGCCCTCGCTGTCATAGGTAAAGGACGCAGTTTCGCCGTTCCCGTTGATTGAAGATACCACGTTTCCGTCAGCGTCATAGTACATCTTCATATAGCTGCCTAGGCTGTCCGAAATGCTAGTCACTCTGCCATTCTTGTCGTAATCATACTCAGTCTTGCCGCCCATTCCGTCCTCGGTGGAGGTAAGGTTGCCGAACTCGTCATAATTAACGATGAACTGAGTTACTCCCATTGATGAAATAGAGAGGAGCTGTCCCTTTTCGCTGTATGTATTAGTTACAGTGTTTCCGAGAGCGTCCATTACAGAAATCAGATTGCCCTGTGAATCATAATTATAGGTCGTTGTATTGCCGAGTGCATCGGTTCTGGTCTTGAGATTTCCTCGTTCATCATAAGTAGAAAGGGTAGTATTACCCAGCGCGTCTGTTTCAGAAATGACATTTCCCCTGTTGTCATAAATATACAGGGTGGAATTTCCCAGACGGTCGGTTACAACGTCACGTCTGCCGTCAATGTCGTGAGAAAATTCGAGACGATTTCCGTTTGCGTCAACGGTCGCTATAAGTCTTCCGTTTTCGTCATACTCGTTGCGGGCGATCTTTACACCACGCGAGTCAATAATATCCGCCAGATAATGATTCCTGTCGTACTTGAATGCCGTATTCTTTCCTGCTTCGTCGGTAACGACAGAAAGATTTCCATTCACGTCATAGCTGTACTCAATAGTTTTGCCGGAAGATCCGGTTATTCTCGTAATGCGGTTATCCGAGTCACGCTCAAACGTAATGGATTTGCCGTCGGAATGAGTTACGCCGTTCTCGGTGAAGGTGATTACATTGCCGTTAGTATCTGTAATCTTCTCAACACCGTTTGCAGCGCTGAGTATGTATACTGTTCCGTCAGCTCTTGTGAGCTTGTACTGGCTCGGAGCATATGGAGTAATAGTGCTGCTGTAGCACAGGGTTCCACCGTTGTAAATCAAATCGGTGGTAGTTCCTATAGCTTCTAATGTGGATTTGGTATTTCCCTGCGCCTCATAGCTTGCGGAAATTCCGTAGGTTATAGGATAGAGATTCTGCTGGTCGGGGGAGAGCTTCATCTTGAACTTGTCAACCTGACCATTGCCATAATCCACGGATATTTCATGGACTCTGTCCTCAGAGAAGAAATACTTAGAACCAAACATCGAAGAAGTGTTTTTCTGCGACCAGTACTTCCCTGGGGCGCAGCTTTCGTTCAACTTTATGCTGGAAAGACTTAAATCCCAGCCATAGCCGAAATCTCCGCTTGTCTGCTTTCTTCTGCTGTCATAGCTTCTTATTACTGTGAGAGGGTATCCCGTTACCGGAATATCCATATCCTGAAAAGCAATGGAGTAATTACCTATCTTCATCTGCCCTTCTACCGACACAACCATTTCCTGCTCAACGCTGTAGCAGGAGCTGTATGCTGTAAGGCGAATGATGTAATATCCGTTTTCAAGCAGCGTAGGATCGAAATTACCCAATACACCATTATTCACAGGATCACTGCTGTACGCGAATTCAGTGTATTCTGCGGAATCTACCGGACAATATTCCAACGAATAGAAAACAAGACCATCGCCGGATACTGTTCCTATAATATCCGTCGGCTCTGTAATTACGCTGCCGTCAGCAGGAGAAGTGATGGCGATATCGCAGACAGAAGTGTCCTCGGTATTGATCACCATAATTTTATAGCTTTCGCAGATCTCATTTCCAAGAACGTCCACTGCCTTTGCGGAAATAACATATCTGCCTATCTCTGTTGACCTGCTCCAACGGAACATAAGGGCAACCGATAATTCGACAAACAGTATAACCGCTGTGCTTGCAGCAGTTTTTGTTTTATCAAAAGCATCATCACTCCATTTTCGGCCAAAAGGAATGTCGCATACATTGATACATTACCTCTGCTTAAACCATTGCGGCACAAGCTATGACTAAAATGCAATACATTGAGCATATCGGAATACAGAACCACCTGTTCCTGCATATAAATCAAGTGAACAAAAAACAGCCACCCCGAAGCCGTAACAGCTCCGAGGTGGCTCTTTTCGGTTTTATATGGGTGGCAGGAGCCTTATCAAGTACGCTTCTCTCCGTTCTTGGCGAGTTCCTGCTCCCTCGGCGCTCTGATGAGGTTGTCGATATAGTTAGTGGCAATATAATCAAAATAATCAGAACAGCAAGTGCAATAATTACTAAACAAAATTATTTTAAGGAGCAAGTCTATGCAATGAGTGGGAGCAATAGTGCAGTATGCTCAAAGCCATTTTTAACCTTATCGACAAAATGCCACAGCATCAAAGCTGTGGCATTTTAAACTTACTGCGCCGACTTTTCGGATAAACTCTTTATAAGCGCCGCATCATCTGCATTATTTATCTTATAATCTGTTCTTGAATAGAAATGGCTGTTGGTGTCCCATAATACAGGTACAAAGCCTTCGTCAAGAAGTCTCTCAAGTACGATCTTTAGGCATTCTGTCGAGGTCATTTTATTTTTTGCAGAGGCATCCATATTGTCTTTAGGATAGTTTGATGTGGTTTCTCCCATGAATACGGGAATTCCTTTGTCTGTAAAAGCTCTTTTCAGCTTACCGCACTGATCGTCTATGTAATTCATCCAGTCTTGACTGCCTATTCTGTTCCACCAGTACATATTGTTATCAACATAGTGTACAGATACCATGAGTCTGTCAGACACGGTATCAGTGGGCATCCTGAACTGGCTGTCTGTCGTAAGGTCTATATTTGTCCAGTAACCTGATACAATAAGCACACGCTCTGCATTGTTGCCACCGGTCTTTCTAACCGCATCTACAAAACACTGATTCATTGTGTTGGTCATCTTGTAGCCGTCGCTCGTCGATAACTCTACAAGCTCACCTTTATCGTTGAACTGTTTTCCTCCCAAGTATTCATTGTAGCCTTCGAATACTAGAGTAGGACCGTAATCCTTGAAATATTCCGCGATCTGTGTCCACAGATGTGTGAATATCTTTTCACATTCATCTATGTCATTTCTGCGGATGATAAATTCATCAAAGTGATGGATGTTGATAACTGTGTAAACTCCTGCATTCCGACAATAGTCCACGATTTCCTTTACTCTTGCAATATAATCGGCATTGATAGTCCATGTGCCGTCATTCGCCATCATATTACCCCAGAAAACAGGGATCCTTACGGTATTGAAGCCAGCTGCCTTCATACCGTCTATTACTTCCTGTGTCGTTTCTACACATTCCCAGCAAACCTCATAATCCTTGGGAGTATTATTGCCTACCACAGGAATCCATTCGAAGGTGATCTTTTCGCAGTCGGTAGCCTCATAAGCCTCCATTGTATTGCCTAGACTTATGCCCAGTCCCATATCCTTTGCCACTTCATTTGCCGTAGGAAATACAACCAGTTCAGGCTGGGGAACTTCTGTCTGAGATTCTGTAGTGGTAACCATTGTCGTAGTTTCTGGCACTGCGGTAGTAGTCTCAGAAACCGCAGTTGTAGTAGCATCAGACACCGAGGTCGTTGTAGTTTCGGACTCCTTGGTTGTTGTATCAGGTATAGCGATTTCCGACTGTGAGCCGTCTGCGGAGCTTGTTTCAATATCATCCTCGGTCACAGAGGAAGTGACCGAGCTATTTCCCGATGAGATTTCAGGGGTTGTTTCAGGTGCAGAACAAGCGGCGAAAAGCATTAATATGCATAAGAGAAAAGCTGTAAGTTTCTTTTTCATTGCGAATTTCCTTTCGTTTATATTTATTTCTGAATATATTTAAGTATAGTGCAGAAGGTATTAAGTAAATACCAAAATTACTATTTTATAGAATCGTCTATTTACATCTATATGGAGACCCGCTTTCGTCGGTAGTTCGCAGTTCATCTGGCGCATACCTCATCAAAGTGTGAAACAGGCGATCCATATACACGCTTTTTAGCTCTAACCACAGGCGTTCATAATAATTTCAGTAATTTCAGTATACTTCTCACTGCAAGTATTTCTGTCAAACAAAGCCATTGCACCAGTGTCCCACCAAAAACATTTTATTTCATATTCAGAAGCATTACTAAAAAAATGCTCCACATACGCTTTTCTTGTGACTTCATTACCTTTAAAATCAGCACCACATTCTCCGACGATAACAGGCACATTATGCAATTGTGAAAAAGCTGCTAGTTTACTGAATAGATTTTTTACATCTTCTTTTTCACTTTCGCTTCCCCATTGATCTGTCGATTCAGTATAATCAACGGAAGTCCATGTGAACGGCTGTGGATCATAATTGTGTACCTGGATAATAAGATGCCCTTCTGTAATGTCTGTCGGAAGTACGAAGTTCTCAAGTGCCCCGTCGCCGCATGCACCCGAATATATCTGCACCATTAGATTTCTATGTGCATTATTTCCGCCTGTTGCTCGGACTGCATCAACAAAAAGCTGGTTAAAGTCATTGTGTGCTTTATATTCTTCAGGACTGCCAGCGCCACCCCAATGACCTTCGCCGTCCAGCATCTCGTTAAATCCCTCAAATATCAGTTTTTCGTCGTAATCCTTAAAATGGACAGCAATATTATGCCACAGTGCCGATACTTTATCGTGATACTTTTCATAACACTCAGGCGTTGCACGCAACCAGCCGCCTCCTGCATCGTGATGAACATTTATCACACAGTACATATCCTGCTGAATTACATAATCAACCACCTGCTGTACTCTTGCAAGCCATTCCGGGTCAATATTCCCGCTTTCATCAATATGCTCATACCATGTAACAGGAATACGCACTGCATTAAAGCCAGCCTCTTTTACAGCGGCTATAAGTTCAGGTTTTGTCACAGGATTTCCCCAAGCCGTTTCGTAATTTTCAGGCTTACCGTCTGTATAAAGACCTATCCACTCTCCGTTGCTTTCAAGCGTATTGCCTAAATTCCAGCCGACCTTGATATTATCAACTGCCTGTGAAGCGGTTTCAAATTTAGCTGAATGCAGTAAAAGCAGTATAACCGAAGTAACTACAAACAGTACTGACAAAGATATTGCAACAATTATTTTTTTCATTGTTCCTCCCAATAAATATATTATAATAACCACACACCGTTTTTAAAATCAGAGATTTGGACGGCTGTGTACTTTTATTATATGAACTGCCAGTCGTAGAATCCGATGCCGCTTTCCGAAAGCACGAGTTGGTGCCAAAGACGTACAGCCTTCCGTTATATTCGATGGCTGTGGGGTCGGCACAGAACATCTCGGAGCTTATCGGATTTGCGTGCTGCGGGCTTTTGATGTAAGCTGTATTGACATAGTCTATGGTGCTGCTTATCTCAAGTGAGCTGATGTATCCGTCAGCTTGGAGCTGCTCTTTTTTGCTGCGGCAGCCCGAAAGAACTGACACCGACATAAGCAGTGCAGCAAGCATCGCGGAGATCCTTTTTATTGTCATATTTTAACTTCTTTTAATTGACTGATGATCGTGGGGATCACCAGTGTAACAACGGCTTTCCTCATAGGAATAGATTAATATAATTCTTCATTATTTGATTTCACGGGTAACATTCGATGTCCAGTTTTTTAGATAGCTTATTGATAATGTATGTGTGTCCGCTTCCGTGTTGTTTACCAATTGTACTAATTACATTCAAAGATAAACCTCCTTGACTTTTTAGCTGTTATATATTATACTATAGTAAGAAAATATTATCAAGTACGCAGTTGTAGTTAACTATGTAAGTTGTAACTTACTATAAGGAGAATCAATATGAAAAATGAAGATATGATTGCAGAGATCGCAGCACGTGCAAAACACATACAGGAAACGAACGGACGGTATACGGCTTTTGAGATTTTTCAATCAAAGTGGTATGCCAGAGTATTGTTTGAACTTTGTCAGAAGAATCCAAGCAGATTTGGAGAATTAAAAAAAGCGATTCCTGAAATATCAAATGTTGTTTTAACTTCTGCCTTACGCGGATTGGAAGAAAGGAAACTGATTACCCGTGAACAGTTTAACGAGATCCCTCCACATGTAGAATACACCTTGACTGAAAGCGGGCTGGCTATATTACCTGTTTTTTACGAAGCAATCAAATGGGAAAAAAAGTATTTTTAGAAAAGTGAAGTATATCATAGATTCGGTTTTGGACCGTTTTGCGTTTTTATAAAAATATAAAATAAAGTGAAATGCCCGTAAGAACAACACCTGAGGGCAAAACTTCTTAACAAAACATAAATACCGTGACTGAATTGTATCAATCACAATATCAGTATGGGTCTGAGTGACAGGATTTGTTTTTATTTGACATATTTCTCAATTTAATTGAACAAATTTAGTTACAACTGTTATATGTCTTGAGTATGATTGTTTTTGTAATTAAGCAATGTTGTAATAATGCAGATTTAACTTGGTTTCTTTAAGTATTGTATCCATCATTTTCCCATTTGGAAACTGCTTGAAAAGAAACATTCAGCTTTTCGGCTAATGCTTGTTGAGTAAGTCGGAGTGCCTTTCTTCTTTCGGATATTGTTCTGCCAATGTTCATATTTTTTATCCTCCTTTGTTGTAATTATTATAGCATAAAATACCCTAAAGAACAATAACCAACCTGTTGAACAATCAAAATGTTTTCTATTTATAGTTGAAAATGCAGGACCTAATGTTGTACTGCACCCGTTCGCCGTCCACATTCTTGGCGATAAAAATTCTGTTGTTGTGTTCGATTACCCCTCGTCTATCCTAAAGGAAATGGAGAGCGTCTTGCCGTTTACCTCACTCATAGTATGATACCTCCTTCTTTCGTTGCCGCCGTTTACCTCTGCGGTGCGGCAATTTTTGGGCGTTTGATTTTGGGCTATTTTATCGGCTTCAATCAATAAGGCTATACTCAATAGCCATATTGTTACGCCCAGCTTCACAATAAGGCATTGAGTCAGGGGTTAAACCCCTGAACCCCCTTTTCGCTTGACCCCACGGTCAGCGACTTAAACTCCGAAACTCCAAAATGGACTTGCGGAGCGTTGGGAAGATAAAATCTTCCTCACCTCTATTTTAAGTGGTGGCACAGGCAAGGTAAAATTACTTGCTGTTAAAATTTACCTGTGGCATATTAGGAAGATAATTTTCCCGACCTCAAACTTTTACCTCTGTTCTTCTCTAGGGTAAATCCAACCAAGCAATAGATTTATCTCTGTGTGTCCTGCCCTATAAAAGCGAAACCCTCCCGCCGTTCAGCCCGAACACAGGAGGGTTATATTATTCTTTTCAGCTTTGGAGTTATCATTTCATCTGCTCGTTATCTAGCCTATATGCTTCGGCGCACGCCTTCACAAGGTCGGTAACTTGATTGAGAAGAAGCTGCTTATAAGCCGCCGCAAGCATCTCCTTGCGCCTGTCGTTGCCCAAGTCATCAAACTCATCCCACACGCTGTCCGTGTCCGAACACCGCTCAAAGTAGAGGAACAATGCACCGAGAATACTGCTCGCAGCTTCATCTCCGTTCTGTGTTTCGTAGCTGTAAAAGTCGTAGTCCTCGGACAGCTCATCAAACAGATGGTTGATAATTGACAGCTTTGCATAGTCCTTGTTCTTGACTACCTCCGACAAGTATTCTACTGCACAATCAGACAACCCCGTAAACTCGCACACGGTTTTCATCTTGCCCTTTTTGGCAGTTGTGTTCGTTCTGCCAATAAGATAATCTGCGTTCACATTCAGCGTGTCGGCTATTCGGGCGAGTATCTCAATATCAGGCATACGCTTATCGTTCTCATAGTAGCCGAGCGTGCTTTTTGAAATGCCGACAATATCGACGAACTGCTCAATCGTGTAGCCGTTCGCTTTACGCAGCTCTTTAAGCCGCTTGCCAAATACCTCAACACAGGTGTTTTTGCTCTCCATAACGATAAAAATCCTCCTACAAAATTGTAAATAAGACTATATTTGTGGAATTGCGAGAAATATACCACAAAAGCCTTGACGAGCCTAGAGGCAAGTGTTATAATCAATAACATCACCACAACAATCGTCTTTATCATTAGAATACCACGATAATGATGATTTGTCAAGTTGAATTTCAAAATTATTATAACAGGAGGACTATATTATGATTAAGCACAACAACGACATTCGCACAAAGGCAAGGGAGAACGGGGTTTATCTCTATGAGATTGCCGAGAAGCTGAACATTTCAGAGCCGACTTTTAACCGTTGGCTTCGCAAGGAGCTGTCTGAGGATTTGAAGCAGAAAGCGCTGGCAGCCATTGAGCTGATTAGAGAGGAACACGAAGCGGAACAGGGTGGCAGAGAAAGTCCCTTGCAAAGCTGAAAGAAAAATTTTCTTTTCAGCCCTGCCGTTATTCAAGCGTTTGCTAAAATTTTTGAATGAGCCGTTTAGGCGGCTTGCAAACAACAATGACGATTGCGGCAGTGATGAGGGGTTTCAGAGGAGTATTTCTCTGACGCAGACTGTTTTGTTGACAAAACAGGTAATGCGTTATACCCATTCTGCGAAAAGGCAAGATGATGATTTAATGACGATAAAGACAATAGAAATACCACGATGATGATTACAATTACAAGAACACCACAATTAGCATTCTTGCAAAAGGAGGTACTCTATGAAGAAGATAAAGGCAAAAATTATTGTAGTACCGCATTACAGCGGCTCGGTCAAACGCTCGGAAGTATTCAAGAGAGTTATCACAGAACAAATTGAGAAGAAGCTGAACAAGATTGATACCAAAACAAATAATACTGCAAATTAACTCAAATCACACTAAAAAGCACTTGAAAAACACGGATAATTGATGTATAATGATGATGTCGATTATTATCGGTTGTCCGTGATTAAAGGAGGTTTAGAATGACAACAGGACAACCCAAATACAACACAGCGCTCTATCTTCGCCTATCCAAAGACGATGGAACGGACAGCGAAAGCTCGAGCATACAAACGCAAAAGGAAATGCTCACACGCTATTGTCGGGAAAACGGCTTTGCAATCAGCCAAATCTACATTGATGACGGCTGGAGCGGAACGAATACCAACAGACCGAGCTTTCAGCGTATGCTGTCGGATATTGAGGACGGAAAAATCAACTGCGTTATCACAAAAGACCTTTCCCGCCTCGGCAGAAATTACCTTGAAACGGGCAGTTTTACGGAGATTTATTTCCCCGAGCACAATGTGCGATACATAGCTGTAACGGACGGTGTTGATACCGCAAAAGGCTCTACAATGGACATTACGCCGTTCAAAAATCTGCTCAACGATATGTATGCGCAGGACATTTCAAAGAAAATCAAGTCCTCGCTGCTGACAAGGCAGAAGCAGGGAAAATTCATCGGCACAAAAGCTCCCTACGGCTATGTGAAAGACCCTGCGGACAAAAATCATCTGCTGATTGATGAACGCTTTGCGCCTATTGTGAGGTACATTTACAAGCTGGCAAAGGACGGTATCGGCATAACGCAAATCGCAAGGCGGCTCACCAAAGAAAAAATCCCTCGTCCCGTTGCTGCGGCTGCCGAGGAATTAGAGTACTATGACAGGTATATCACGACCGAGGAAAGCGCATACAAATGGACAATGGGTTCGGTGCGTGAGGTACTCCGTAACCCTGTTTACAAAGGCGCAATTCGTGGGCAGAAACGCCCTAAAATCTCGCTGAAAAGCGAAAAGAGAAAGCCTGCTCAATCGGCGGGAACATTCGTGGTTGAGGGTATGCACGAAGCGATTATTGACCCCGAAGAATGGGAGCTTGTCCAGCGGCTGATTACGAGCAGGAAAAAGGTGCGCAAGGTCGATGTTCAGTATGACAATATCTTTTCGGGCTTGGTGAAATGCGCCGACTGCGGCTTTGCGCTGACCTATGTAAGAGCGCACAGAAATTGGAACAGTGAGAATATTTACGCAAACTACGACTATCAGTGCAACAACTATCGAATGGAGGGTAAGTCGGTTTGCACACAGCACAGAATAACTGCTCTGAACCTTTACAATGCGGTTTTAGCGGACATTAAGCGGCTGGCGAATGAAGCTCTCGGAGATGACAGGCAGATGATTTCCTCAATCGCCGAACGGCTGGGCAAAGCTGAAAAGGACACCGTGCGGCAAGCCGAGCGTGAACTGAAACGAGCGAACAAGCGGCTATCGGAACTCGACAGGCTGTTTGCAAAGCTTTATGAGGAACACATCAACGGCAAGGTGAGCGAGCGCAATTACAACAGCCTTTCAGCCGCCTACGAAACGGAACAGACCGAATTGGAAAGCAGAATAAGCGAACTCAATTCGCTCATAAAGGCAGAGCGTGAGAACGGCGAGAACGCCGAGAATTTCGTTGATTTAATCAAGCAGTATGCGGACATTGACGAGCTTACGCAGGCTCTCCTCAATACCCTGATTGACAGAATTGAGGTTCACGAGCCTGAAGATGTGGACGGTGAGTTTATTCAGAAGCTCGATGTTTACTACAAGTTTGTCGGCAGGCTTGATTGAGATGATTATTATGATGAGAATGGCTTTATAAGGAGTTCCGTTGAGTTGGGTCAACATCGCTCGGCGTAAAGGACGCATTTCCTGCTGCGTCAAGATTGATCGCCTCATCGTTTAATGTAACTGTAAGAGCCGCAATTCCGTCAGGATCATATGCGGTAACATTAACATCAATAGTATCTCCCAGACGTGCAGTATCCCAGCCGTCATTTGCGTAAATCGTCACGACCGGTCTGCTATCCTCATATGCAGAAAGCTCGGAAACCAGAACGTCAATTTCTTTCTGAATATAGTTTCCTACGGCGTCCTCTGCTCTGATGAGTATTGTATATGAGCCGATCTGTTCAGGGGTAAACTCAAACTGTCCATTAGTGACTTCAACTGCTTCGCCATTAATATATGCAGTGACGGTCACGCTGCCGCTGTCATCCTCGGCGGTGATATTAACAACAACAGTTTCTCCCAGCGACATCTGGTTAGTAAGCCCGGTTATGCTGAGTGTGGGTATTGTGTCGTCCACCGCTGCGGTGACAGTGATAGTACCTCTTGCGGTACGGCTGTTTCCTGCTGCGTCATACACAGAAATAACCACATCATAGCCGCCGGCTGTTTCAGGGGTAAATACCGCTACGCCGTTGGAATACTCAATTTCCTCGCCGTTTACGGTTACCTTTGCAAATACGTTTCCGCTGTCGTCGGAGGTCGTGAATTCAAGCCTTACCTCCTCACCAACTACTGCCTGTGCCGGGAAAGAGATGATCTCCAGTTCGGGCGCAGTTATGTCCTCGGTTCCCGGTTCAACGACATGAACTGTCTTAGTGAAGTTCATTTCATTTCCAGAGTTATCTGAAGCAATAATTACTATGGTATAATCTCCGGCAGTTTCGGGTGTGAATACTGCTGTTCCGTTTGAAATATCTATTTCTGCACCGTTAATAGATGCAGTAAGATATACAGTACCGCTATCGTCTGTCGCCGATGCAGTGATTTCAATCTGCTGTCCCAGTATAATAGCGTCCGGTATACTGTTGACTTCAAGTCTTGGTGCGGTAACATCAGCCTCCGTGACCGTGATAATTCTATTACAGATAGACTTATTCCCTACCGCATCAGATAAAGTAATAACGAATGTATATTTACCTGCTTCTGTTGGAATAAATCTGAGCTGATTATTTACAATCTCAACAGGTTCTCCGTTCACTTTAGCTTCAATGAACACCTCACCGCTGTCGTCCTGTGCTTCTATATCAGCGATTATTTCTTCTCCAACAACTGCGCTAATCTTATTAAATGTTATTTTTCCTGTTGGGTTGGTTGTATCTGTTGGCGTATCCCCTTTTTCATATACAACAAAAGGATAGTCAAATAAAGTAATATTTCCGGCAGGATCTGTTGCTATAAAGCTAACTACATATGAACCAGAACTTTTTGGAGTGAATTGATATACTCCATTGTTACCATATAGTTCCTCACCATTAACCAAAACAGTCAAATCAGCGCTACCGCTGTCATCACTTGCCGTTACATTGAATTTAATGGTATCGTTAACTCGTGGTATACTACTCGGAAACGATGCTGTAATATGAATATTCGGTGGTGTTGTATCCTGTGTTTTTCTTTCCAGAACCTCAAATACTGCGGACGCTGACTGGCTGTTCCCAAATGCGTCAACGGCAGTTACTACTACTTCATAGCTGCCCACTGTTTCGGGAATGTAGGTTATCATTCCGTCAATCACAGGCACTGTTTCACCGTTTATTGTCGCTGTAACCTCTGAAATACCGCTTTCATCTGTTGCTGTTATGGCAATAGTGACAGAATCACCAGTGTAAATTTCCGCAGGGGAAGTACCGACGATTGAAACCTCCGGGGCAGTAATGTCCAGTTCAGTATCAACCGTGATCTGATAAGTCACAGACGACCAATTCCCGGCTTCGTCATACGCTGTTATCTCAACGAAATGCACACCCTCTGAAAGCTGCGGAGTTACATATACATTATCGCTGCCGTTAAGGATTTCATCATTGAATTTAACAACAACTTCAGATACAGCGATATTGTCCTGCGCCATAACTGTTATAGACGCAGATTCACTGATATAATATATATCCTTGTCGAATGAAACAGATATCGTCGGAGATTCCCGGTCATATTCCACAACCGAAACCGTAATGCTCCGTGTAACAGAGTTCCCCGAATTATCCTTCGCTACTGCCTTTACTACATATTCTCCAACAGAATCTGGCACGAAAATTGCCGTATTATCTGTAAGCTCCACTGCAGTATCGTTTACAAACAGCTCTACGGACGCAATTCCGCCCTTATCCAATGCAGACACATTTATGGTGACAGCTTCCCCGGGTTCTGCGGTTGACTTATCCACGGTCAGCGTAAGTTCAGGACATGTCGTGTCAGCTATTTCAAAAGTATATGTGGAATACCCGCAATTTCCTGCTGCATCAAACGCTTTTGCAGTAATTTCATATATCCCCGCTTCAAGAACGTCAACAGTGAAATTATAATTAGCGTCAAATGCTGCTTCTTCCCCGTTTATGTACAGTTCTACCCTGTCAACCCCAATATCGTCGTTTGCAGTTATTACAGCGTTAAGAGAATCTCCCTCCACATAGAGTTCCTTATCGAAAGCAATATTTACAGTCGGGGCAGTAATATCCGGTTCAACAACCGTAATGACAGCTTTGGCTGTAAGGATACCTCCGGCATACGTAACTGCTTCAACGCAGAATTCGTACACGCCCGGTTCTTGTGTATTAAGCGGATAAATCCCGTCCTCAGTTTCTGCGATATTCTGTCCGTTGATCGTATAGGTAATAGATTTGATCTTCTGAGATACTGACTTAGTTACTGTATAATAAGCGGTTTCATCTGCGCACACAGTGTCGGCTGATGCAGATACTAAAATTTCAGGTACCGAGCTGTCAACAATTATGTCAAATTCTTTGATGCCACAGTTACCTGCCCAGTCAAACGCACGAACCGCCACATGATATGTTCCGTTGCTGTTGGGCATGGTAAGGCTGAAACTGCCATCATCAGCTACATTAACCGCAGTATTTCCTTTGAATATTACTGAATACCATGAGATCTCCGTATCGTTCAGCAGCTCAATCTTGGAATTTATAACCTGCTTTTTATCAGCATATTGAGGAAGATCTACATAAATCTCTGGTGCTTTCTTTTCAATTACATCCGGATCTATGTCCTCATATTCATCAAGCGCTTCCACTTTTATAGAACATGTAGTTTCAAATGCATTCTCTCCGTCGCTTACTATACAGGAAATGGTATATTCTCCTGTTTCAGAGAATACTGCACTTGTGAACAGACCGGTTTCATTCGAGAAAACTACGGAATCACTGTCGCACGACCATACCGACACAATATCACTGGAAAGACAGTCATCTGTTATTTCCGCACGGATACTTACGGGCATGTGAACCTTAGCCGCAGATTTCGCATGGATTTTTGCAACAGGACGTTCATTGACGTAGTCCTGTTTTTCAGCATCAGCGGATACTGCGGTTATATCGTAAAGCTCCGGAGTTCTTCCATCAGATGAAGCAGTCATCTCAACATCAAGCTTTAAAAATCTGCCGCAAAGTCCGGATATATTCTCATAATTCACCACAGCAACAGGCTCTCCGAAATCAATACCGTCCTCACTGGCAGACGCATTGACAACAATTTTGCTGTCGCCGGCTCTAAGACCATTCCAATAAATATTTGACCATTCAACCGCCGCTTGTTCGCTGTCGAAAATCACAGACCAGCTTCCCTTATCAGCATAATTGCTTATAGGCAGAGTAACATCATCAAGGTAGATAACATGCGGCTTACCACTGCGGTCGTAATATACGCACGAAGTATTTTCGGCTAGTTCCGCAAAACCCTCTGCATCGGTCGCACTTATCGGTATAGTGATGGATTTGGCTTCATCAATAGATATTCTATCAAAATGCCACTCCAGAGTTATGCTGCCATCAGCATTCTCTGTAACTGCCGTAGGCACGGGAGATATTGAAGATAAATCAATGAAATTCTTGTTTTTAATTGTAGTTTTAAAAGTCGTATTTCTTCCAGCAACATTGAAAACCTCGGAAGCAAAATAAGACATTATTTTTCCGATCTCATCAGAGGTGGGGGCATTCTTATAGATTCCGTTGCTGTTAATAGCGATATTTTGCATCTGAAGAGTTCCTGCACCTATCATCAGAGCAAAAATACGAATATTCTTTTCGCCGGCATTTTTGGCAGCTGCAAGGGATTGTGATGTTGAGCCATCCTCTCCATCTGAAAGAAGAATTATGTATTTCTGCCTATCGCTACTGCTCATTGACGAAAACATATCTAATGCACTGTTTAATCCCTTGTATATAGCAGTTCCACCACTTGCTCTAAGCTTATCAATTGCGGCAGCAAGTAAATCCTTATCGTCTGTCAAGCTCTGTCTAACTACAGCAGATGAGGTAAAACCTATAATCGCACAGCGATCATTAGTCTTCATCTGAGCGACTATTTCCTTTGCAGCATTTTTTGTATTTATCATTCTCTGACCGGACATACTGCCGGATTCATCCACTACAATAATAAGGTCAACCGCATTTTCACTAACATCTACCTCACCAAATCCACTCAGATCATAACTGATCACAGCAGAGGTATCCTTCTCAGACAAAGCAGATTTATCTGATGTATAAGTGATTTTTATACCTTTGCCACTCTCTGTATCTCCGTAAATCTTCTCAACAGGCACAGATGTACCCTGTTCTTCAGCTAAAACAAGCTGATCAGGCACAGCAAGGCTGACTCCGTCAAGCGTTCCCTCGGCGAAATCGTTATCTGTAGTATAGGTTTTTACAATTTCTTTGACTTTGGGCTTAACCATATCAAAATTTGCCCCGGTAATATTGAAAATACTGCCGTTAAAATTAATGGTATCTGCACAAATAAACCCTGTAATAGTGGTATCATAAGTATTAAAAGTCACCGATCCATTTGGAGCATACATTGCTCCATTAATGTCTATCTGAGAACCGTTGACTGTTATACTTCCGTTTCTTGAATACAGAAAAACTCGTCCTGTGCTTACAAAACTCTCAACATTATATGTAATATTGCCGTCGGCAATAATGTAGCAATCACCCTCAAAGGTAGTACCACTGATCACTACATCGCCGCCGACTTTTATAGAACTGTTTATGACATTCCTATCCTGAACATATGCAGGACTCTGCTCAAAATACTCGTATGGTTCAGCGTTATCGTGGATAGCCTTATCATAATCCGGCATATTGATTGCGTCAATATACTCATTTCTTTC
The DNA here is from genome assembly GCA_945873955.1 of uncultured Clostridia bacterium. Taxonomy (GTDB): domain Bacteria; phylum Bacillota; class Clostridia; order Oscillospirales; family Ruminococcaceae; genus CAG-115. Next base: position 32,756 of record CAMCFA010000019.1, read on the forward strand.
GTCAATTTCTGTTATCCAGCCGTTTGTTATTATTGCTCCAGCTGAATCAATCCTTCCAGTTACATATAGCTCAGACCCACCGTAATTAAATCCACCGCCTGAGTAAATATTACCATCAAAGCGACTTTTCCAACCATACAGATTGATTCCCTGTGTTTGGCTTCCAGAAAAAACAGCGTAGTCGAGTTCACTATTTGAAGATTCCCACTCGCATATCGCTCCTGTATATTTAGCGCTCCAATAGCTTGAAGTATCATTGTTAATATGGTTATTCCATGTTCCGGTATCGTACCTAGAAATCGGAGAGTACATTTGTAAATACGGCTGGTAATTTCCAGCAGTCGGTTCTGCACTTTCCCAATTTGTATAATCAAAAGGCTCACCAGTTATCCATGTCCAATCTCCAGAAATTTGTATACCACCTATCCAATACATACGGTTAGCCGTGTCAGATTTTAATATATTATCTTCAATAAAATGCTGCTCTTTTTCGTCTGTAATAACAGCTAAATAGCCACCAAGGTTTTCACAGTACTCTTTTGCCTCTGTCCACGACATTGGCTCATCAATAAGGGAATACAGATGACCATTGAATTCCTGCTTTACTAATTCGGAATTATTATCCATAGACTGACTTTCGATTTCTTTTCCAGCAACATCAGAGGATTCAGCATAACCAATCTGCCATGTCTGCGGGAACATGGACGAAATGATTGAAAGAGATAGTAGAACCGAAATAAAACGCTTAGATTTTGCGATTATAGAATTCATTACAATTCCTCCCATTTTACGAATTATATATTTTGATATTATGATAAGCGATGAAAGTTATTTTTTCAATAGCATCATCATAAAATGTCATAATTTTGCGTAACATGTAAAATAGGCGAAACAAAAAAAGCATTTATTCAAGACACTATATTGCTCACCTATTGGTTTTTGGAGAACGCTTTCTTTGGTTGATACCCGGACAATCATCAACCTCCTCCCTAAACTCCACCGGCACCGGCTTCGGCGGATAAACCATCTGCACCGCCTCCGCAAGCTCGTGCCTGTCCGCATATTTCACCTCACGAGCGGAATGCTCCGCTATCTCCATACTGCTCCTCAAACCGTATCCCCCATTGCAGGAACAGCTTGAGTCTAGTCTTCATCGGGTGACAGCCGGTTTTCATCACAATAAAGTGACCTTTCGGCATGGATTTCAGTTCGTCCACAGTCATCAGCGGGCGCTCTATCATCTGAAGCGACTCACTGCCGCCGTCCCGTCCGGAGCTTTTCGTGACCGAACCGCTTAGAATCGTCTGCTTTCCGAGGTTTCGGGACATTTCTTCTGCGGTCTTGGAATTCGGTGCAAAGCTGCCGAACAGAGTGCATTGGCAGTTGTCCACGATTATTTCTGCACCCTCTTTTCCGTAGGTTTTCTCGAACTGCGCAAGCGACTGGATTATCGCCACAATTGAGATTTTTCGTGAACGTGAAGCCGAGAAAATCATCTCCAGCCCGTCTATTTTCGGCAGCGTACCTATCTCATCCGCATAGAACATCACACGCTTTTCAAGCTGACCGCCGCGCTCGTCCGCAACGGTCAGCATTTCTCTGTATAGCTGTTGAAAAATCAGCGAAATCAAGAAGTGCTTGGTCGCGTCCTCCTCCGGCAGTACAAGGTAAATTGCGGACTTGCGGCTGCAAAACTCCTCCACGTCAATTGAGGTGTCGAAACACAAAATCTGCTCCAACTCCGAGTCGATAAACGCATTGAACCGGGACAGAGCAGTTGACATAACGCTCGCCATAGCCTGCTCCGAGGAATTCAGCGCAGCTCCTGCAAACCACCTCGCCTTATGCTCGGTCGGCAGCATATTTATCAGCTTCTGGAACGCAGTCGGCTCTTTGCCGCTGGTCGGTGCGAGAAGCTCCTGAATCAGCTTGAAAACGCTGATTATATGCCGCTCCTCCGGAGGGCAGAACTCGGCAACTAACAGAATCACTGATGTAATCAAGCCCTCTGCCGACTCATAGAAGAACGCATTCTGACCCATGCTTGAAATATTTCCGTCCGCCGAAATTATTGTTTTGGCGGTTATTTTTGCGAACTTTTCTGCTTTCGCCTTGAATTCCAGCTTACCGCAGGTCTTATATAAGTCCATGTACTTGTTCACGAGATACAACATATTGTATCCGCTGCTGCGTGTTGGGTTTCTCAAATCAATCACCGACACCTTGTAACCGTAGTATTTCTCAGCAATCGTGGCGGTATTTCGGTAAAGGTCGCCTTTGCTGTCGGTGGTCACAAAGGACATTCCGACGGCGCAGCAGTACTCAATGTTGGGGTAGAGGAAATTCGCAGTCTTGCCCACGCCGGACGCACCAATCATCAGCGTGTGGATATCCGAATCGTCCACCAGCGCAGTCATCTGACCGCCGCGTTCCACACAGCCGACTATCAGACCGTCAACCGTCGGAAGCTGCTCCCCGCGCCGCCACAATCCGGGCGTGTAGGGTATCTGCTTGTAGGTTCGGGATATTTCTTTCGGTGTTGCAAACCGCGCCGCGCCGTGCTGACCGTTGCCCACAGGCTTGCTGGGGATTCCCTTGAGGGAGTAGGTGCTGCCAATTGCTGTTATAAGCCCGATTACAAGAAAAGCTGCCCCACACAGGCAGAGCAGCAGGATTTGTGTTGATGTCATGATTTCCTCCGTCACATAGATATACACACCTCCCGAGGTTCCTCATCAGGACTTTTCTCGGGCGTTTCTCTCTGCTCGTTCTGGTGGATAAGGCTTTCCTCCGCAGCAAGCCGCAGTGCAAAATCTGCGATCTCATAAAATTTCTTTGCTGTCATTTTAAATTCGGAAGCAGTCTGCGAACGAGCACGGAGCAGCTCCACGCCTGCGCTCACAGCGCTTTTCAGCTTGTTGCTTTTCACCGGTATTCCTCCCTTGTCGAGATAGCATTTGTACTCCCGCGAAAGCTTGGATTTAATCTGTTCAAGCGGAAATTTCTCGCCTGAAATTCTCATGAAATGTTCGCTTGCAGAAAGAGAAAATTCCGCCAATCGAACATAATCGGCGGAATTGTAAATTGAAATCAGATCGGCAGATATGCGGTTTGAATTTATCTTCACCTCGCCTAACGCAGAAACAAATTCAAGGTATTTTTCCTTGCGCTTGTGCGGAACTGGCGGCAAAAATTCCGCGCCATTCTGCTCTTTCAGAACCTCGTTCCAATCTTTCTGCTCCGGGGTTATTCGAAAGATTTCTGCGTACCCATGCTCCGAAAGAATATCCAGCAGACGCTCGGCGGCTTCAATTCCGCCCCCGTCATTGTCGGTGCATAGATAGACCTTTTCAAGCTGCGAATGGCTTTCCAATGCGGTCAGAACTGCACTCTCATACACACCGTTCATCGCAATATAGCTGTGCTGCCGCCAGTCCTTTGGGTACAGCGTGATGAACGACAGCATATCTATCGGAGCTTCAAACACATACAGTTTTTCGTCCACTCCGAAATGAGAAAAGCTGTACCGTGTATCCGACCCGGCAACCGTGATCCTGAAAGGCTTTCCGAAGCTTATTGCAGAGCGTACCGAAGCTTGCTTGGGAACATTGTTTTCATCAGTTCCCACAAACACGACATTGTGGTATTTCTTATCCTCAAACAGCTTTTTCTCGTGCGCGAAATGTGAGATAACATCAGGCGCAATATACCGCTGCTTGGACAAATAGGCGAATACACGCCGCATATCTTTATTTGCTTCGGGAAGAACAAACGGCTTTGCAGCAGACTTTTCAGACTTCTGACTTGTTACTGCAGAGATATGTCCGCCGAGCAGTTCCAACATGGCCTCCTGAAAACTCATGCCGAAGAATTCCTGCAAAAATCTGACCGCATAACCGCCGCGCTGGTTCTTGTGGTCATACCATTTTGCGCCGGAAATCGTAACGCTGTCGTGCGTTCCAGAGCCGTCCGTGTAGATGTACTGGTAGGTGCTGCCGACCTTTTTCAGCCGTTCCCCCTTGCTTTGGAGGTATCGTGCAAGGTCGATAGTGTTTGCACGCTGAAAATCTTCGTCAGAAAAATTGATGTATTTCAAGTGAATTTCCTTTCTTCAGAATATATTTTTTAGATTGGTTACTTAGCATTGTGGGTTCACCATGAACCTACCCTCAGTCCACCTTGTGCGCACATTAAGGCGGGCGCACCACGAAATACATATTCGACGAGTTCCCGCCGGACTGCCTGAATCTGCGTTCGCGCCGGATATACTGCGCCTTTTCAAGATCGGACAGCGCACGCTTCACGGTGCTTTTGGAAATTTTCAGGTCTGCGGCGATCGTGGTGATTGACGGAAAGCATTTGCCGTCACGGTCGCAGCGGTCGGAGAGATAAATATAGACTGCCACAGCTCTGTGCGGCAGTCCGGACGAATAAATTTCACGATTTTTGAGCATAGTCACCCCTTGTTAGTATTTTGGCTCAAGCGGGTTTCCCTTGATTCCGAGTGCGGCTTTCTTGCGGTGAATAGCTTGCTTCAACTTGTGTTCGGTGCGGAATTTTTGTCCTCTGGAAATTCGGTTGTAATCCTTAGAGATAAGTCTGCCAAAGGATTTAAGCATGGTCAAAGCTGCATTCTGAATTGCCGATTGATAAAAGTGATCCATATTTTCGATTGCCGTTTGAGCATATTCATTTCCGGACTCGGCAGACATTGTGAGCCAGTACAGAGCCATGTCGGTATCACGTTCCACACCCTTGCCGAACAAGTACATTTTGCCGAGCCAATATGAAGCCGCTGTATTTGCCAAATCAGCCGAATGTTTCAGCATTGCAAGACCTTTCTCAACATTTTGGGACAAAAAAACACCCTCAACAAGCTGCTTGCCGTACTCGCAGAGGGCATATTTGTTATTCATTTCAGCAGATTTTCGGAGGTAATCCAAAGCCTTTTCCGGAGCAGCCTCACAGCCTATCCCTTTCAAGGTCATGATACCCAATCTGTACAACAGCATATCGTCTGCTAATACGGATTTCATTGTCTGAAAGCCCTTGTATGCTTCACAAAAATACCATTCGGATTCATCAGAATTTTTCTTTGTTCCAACACCGTCTTGAAGCATTTTAGCAGTTTCGTAGCAAGCGTAGGCATTGTGCTGGTCGGCAGATTTTTTATACCATGCAAACGCTTGTGAGCGATCCTGCTCCACACCATTTCCGAAATAATATAAGCCGCCGAGCGAATACTGAGCATAGCTGTTTCCAGCCAGAGTCGCTTTCTGAAACCATTTGAACGCCTCGGAATAATTCTGCTGAGTGCCATATCCTAGATTATACAGCTTGCCTAGATTATACCAGATGTACGGCTGCATTTTTCCTGCCGATGATTCGAGGTACAGAAAACCTTTCAGTGCCTCGGCATAGTATTCCTGTGCCTTTGGGATATTTTCCTCTCCGAGCAAGCCCCGCTGATACATTTTTGCGACGTTATATATTGCTGGAACGTTAACCTTTTCCGCCTCGGATTGAAACAATGCGAAAGCCTTTTCGTAATCCTCATCATAAAGCAGGCTGCAGGCGGTTTTGTAATTATCCCGCCAGTTCATGTGGTAGCGCACATCAGAAATATCTTCCTGAGTGTCGTCAGCGATTTCTTCAATCTCATCGGGTGTAAAGCTCGGCATAGTTATTTCGATTTCGGTTGGTATATCCATATCCATGACCGCCCAGATTACCGCATTCTTAATGGGCTTAAACGCCTTGTTATCAGCCGGCGCTGGGAAATTCTGAACTGCGCTTGTGTAGGTTTCATATTTCTGCCGTTCAAGCTCACACCATTCCTCATACATCTTTTTGAGAACGGGATTTTTCGCAAGCTCCGCAACAATTTCATCAACGGTTTTCTTGACGTTCGACTGCAAATAACCGTATACCTTTTTGCCTTTGGATTTCTGAAGCTGAAAATACAGCTTTGGTATCAGCAGTTCAAGCTGCGAACTGGAACAATTGCTGTTCTGCAATTCTGAAACCAGATTCTGCATAACATTTTCCGCTTCACGGCGCAGCTTATCCCGCACCTGAGTCTGCTCCTGATACAAATTCTGCAGCTCGTCACGGTATATGTCGTTTGCGAATGCGCTGCGGATTTTCTCAATTCCGGTGTTCGAGAGATACCCCTCTTTCGGGTCGGTGGAATACACAACGATATGCACATGAGGATTGGTTTCCTTGTTGTGAAAGGCGGCATACCAGCGGATATTCTGCGGTGAAATTTTCTGCGCCGCCGCAATATCCGAGATATGCCGCCGAACCAGCTCCCTCCATGCTTCCAATGTGTTGAATCCCATGCGCTCCGCATCGTCCCGCCGCAGGGAAACAATGTGCATCCACACTGTTCCGGAATGATTGGCTACTTCCTTTGCGGCTCTGTCAAGGACGATTGGATCGTCTTTGCCCGTGAATAGACCGTGAGATTTCGGGCGGGAATCAAGGTAGTTCATGAAAATCTCACGGTCAAGTTCTGTGTGCTGCTGCGGGATCGCAACGCCCTCGCGGGTCGCAATGTATTTCACATAGTTGCCGAGCTTTCCATGCGAGCCGGATTGTATATACCGGCTGGTTACTATGAGTTTGGGCATACCACATTCCTTTCTTTATATTATTAATATTATTAATGCCCAACTGCAAAGAAAAGCTGTTGGGCATTAATGTTCTCAACTATTGATAATATTAAATTATCGGAGGTTAATAATATGGATATTCCAATTTTTTTAAGCA
>CAMCFA010000020.1 GCA_945873955.1 uncultured Clostridia bacterium
ACACGATAAATCTAACGTACCACTGGGTCATAGGCACTCCTATAAATTACAATTTGTCGTACAGAGTTATTTCACTCCCCTAAATCCAGTGATGTCCTTGATCACCTCTCCGGCGATAATTAGCCCCACCACCGACGGCACGAACGCATTACTCCCCGGCACTTGATTCCGTTGAGTGCATTTTCGCTGAGTACCCGGCGGACAGACGCAATTCTGCTTACAGCTTATCGCCATGTCGTCCACGGGGGTGATCGGCTTCTCCTTTGAGTACACCACTTTCAGCTTCTTTATCCCGCGCTTTTTCAGCTCATAACGCATCACCCGCGCAAGTGGGCATACCGAGGTGCTGTATATGTCCGCGACCTCAAACCGGGTAGGGTCTACCTTGTTGCCCGCTCCCATTGAGCAGATTATCGGCGTGCCGCATTTGTCCGCGTTCATCACAAGCTCTATTTTTCCGGTCACTGTATCTATCGCGTCAACAACATAGTCGTACTGCGTGAAATCAAACTGCCCCGCAGTTTCCGGCATATAAAAAGTCCTGTATACATTCACCGTCATGTCGGGGTTGATGTCCAGCAGACGTTCCTTCGCGACCTCGGTCTTGTACCTGCCGACGGTGCTTCGGGTCGCTAGTATCTGTCGGTTGATGTTGGTGAGGCACACCTTGTCGTCGTCTATGAGATCCAGCGTACCAACGCCGCTCCGCGCGAGAGCCTCAGCGGTGAAACCGCCCACGCCGCCGATACCGAATACCGCCACCCTTGACTCAGCCAGCTTTTCCATAGCTTCCCTGCCGAATATCAGCTCCGTCCGTGAAAATTGATTAAGCATATTTTCTCCTTTTACTACAAAACATATCATTATTATAAATTATACAATTTTGTACCTGCCTTGTCAATACCCACCCGCATAAAAACACAATATTCGGCAAAATCTGAATTAGGTATTGAAAAATGCAGAAAATTAAGTTATAATGAGATAAAGAAACTCTCCGCCGAAAATCCGCGGAGCAAGGGGGCTGTATTATGAGTGCTGTTCATTCAGACATGAAAAGCAACATCAAAAGAGTTCTGTTCACCGAACAGGAGATCAAGGAAAAAATCGCCGAAACCGGCAGAGAGATCAGCGAAAAGTACGACGGAAAGCCGCTTCTGCTGGTCAGCATACTGAACGGGGCGTTCATCTTTATGGCGGATCTGTGCCGTGCGGTGACGATCCCCTGCGAGATAGCGTTCATGTGCGCCAAGAGCTACTATGCCGGCACGGAATCCTGCGGCGAGGTGACTATAACCAAGGACATTGCACAGGACATCAGCGGATTCCATGTTGTCATTGTTGAGGACATCATTGACACCGGAAGAACTCTGGCGGCGATTGTCGAACTTCTCAAAAAGCGCAGCCCGCTGTCGCTGGAGGTTGTGACGCTGCTGGACAAGCCCTCCCGCCGGGTGGTGGATTTCAACGCCGATAAGGCGCTGTTTACTATCCCGGATTATTTCGTGGTGGGATATGGTCTTGACTGCGGCGAAAAATACAGGAATCTGCCCTACATAGCGGAATACTCCGCCGAATAAAAGGGGGTAATTATATGAGCGGGAAAACGGCTGACAACACAAAGCCGGGCTTCTGTGAAAAGTTGTTCCGGCTGAAAGAGCACAACACCAGCGTCAAGACAGAAATCACCGCCGGCGTGACAACATTCATGACTATGGCGTATATTCTTGCGGTGAATCCCAGTATACTTTCCGCGGCGGGAATGGACAGTACTGCGGTACTGCTGGCGACCTGCCTTGCGTCCTTTGTCGGAACTATGCTCATGGGACTTCTGGCGAACCTGCCGTTCGCGCTCTCCGCGGGAATGGGACTGAACGCGTATTTCGCCTACACTATCGTGCTGGGGTTTGGTTACAGTTGGCAGACCGCGCTTCTGGCGGTGTTTGCGGAGGGCGTTATCTTTATCGTTCTTTCGCTCACCAGAGTGCGGGAGGCTATCTTCAACGCGATACCTATGACGCTGAAAAAGGCGGTGTCGGTAGGTATCGGGCTGTTCATTGCGTTTATAGGGCTGAAAAACGCCGGGCTTGTAGTGGACAGCAGCGCGACGCTGGTCGCTATCACTAATTTCACCGAGAACTTCAACACGGCGGGAATAAGTGCGCTTCTCGCCCTGCTGGGAACATTTCTGATATTCATTCTGCATGTCCGTAAATTCAAAGGCGCGATACTTGTTGGCATTTTCGCAACGTGGGTTGCGGGAATCATCTGCCAGCTTGCCGGGCTGTATATTCCCGACCCGGAGGCGGGCTTCGCGTCGCTTATCCCTAGTCTTGGCATGACGGATTTCTCCGCGCTGTTGCTGACCTTCGGGCAGTGCTTCAACATTGATTTCTCGGCGGTGGATATCCTGAACTTCATTGTTATCGTGTGCTCGTTTCTGTTCGTTGACCTGTTCGACACGCTCGGCACTCTTATCGGAGTAAGCGCGAAGGCAGGAATGCTGGACGAAAACGGCAGGCTTCCGAAGATCAGACCGGCGCTTCTCGCGGACGCCGTTGCCACTACCACGGGAGCGGTCTTAGGCACAAGCACAGTGTCCACCTTTGTGGAATCCTCCGCGGGAGTCGGCTCCGGCGGCAGGACAGGACTTACCGCTGTGACTACGGCGGTGCTGTTCTTAGTTTCTGTGTTTCTCGCGCCGATATTCGTGGCGATCCCCTCGTTTGCGACTGCGCCGGCGCTTATCGTGGTCGGGTTTCTGATGTTCAGCGCGATAACTGAAATAAAGTTCGACAAGGAAAGCCTTACGGAAACCATTCCGGCATATATTGCGATCCTCGCAATGCCGTTGTTTTACAGCATTTCTGAGGGCATTTCGCTGGGAGTTATCTCCTACACCGTCATTAATCTCTGCTGTGGCAAGGCGAAGAAGATACCGCCGCTGCTTTATGTGCTGACGGTGCTGTTCATTCTGAAATATATATTCCTGTAAGGTTATTGTTTTGTGCGGGACTGCTGCTTTGGGGCGGCAGTCCTTTTATTTACAGCAGCTAAATTACAGTTTATCCCTCAATTCCGAATCAAAACCTCCGCTCAAGGCAGTGTCTCCCGGTGAGTTCACGGCTGATCTTATCCGGCTGGGAAGTCCCCGCATAGAAGGTGAACCTGCTTCCGGCTACCTTGCGTGAGCCGTCGCTCAGCACCGTTTCGTATGCCGACTGAGGTATCGGTATCGAAACTCGGCGGCTCTCGCCGGGAGCCAGATACACCCGCTGGAATCCGCACAGCGAACAGTTCGGGACGTCCTCCGGGGAATACCCCTTGACATAAAGCTGCACGACCTCCCCCGCGGGGATATCGCTGTGATTCGTGACGGTAAGTTCAGCCCTGTCACGGGTGCAGGAAAACTCCGTGCAGCGGATATCCGCGTAGCTAAGCCCGTAACCGAACGGGTACAGAACATTCTCTCCGCCGCAGTAGCGATAAGTCCGCCCGGTCATGGAGTAATCACGGATATCCGGCAGCAAATCGGCGGTCTTGTAGAACGTCACCGGCAGCTTGCCGCTGGGGGAAACCTCCCCGAAAAGCAGCTTCGCCAGCGCCCTGCCGCCCCTCTGACCGGGATACCACATGTCAAGCAGCGCGTCGCAGTCCACCTCGACATTCACGGCGCTTCCCGCCGCAAGAACTACCACCAGCGGCTTGCCCAGAGCCGCCAGCTTCTCCAGCAATATGCGCTGGCTCTCCGGCAGGCGCAGATCGGGCTTGTCGCCGGAGCTGAACTCGTTTCCGGTGTCCCCCTCCTCGCCCTCCAGCGAAGCGTCCAGACCTACGCAGGCTATCACCACATCTGCGCTTTCCGCCATAGCCAGCGCTTCGGAATACAGATTCCCCGGCTGCGCCAGCCCCTGAGTTCTGTCCTTGTAGAGGTGACAGCCCTCGGAATAGAGTATACGTCCGCTGAAACGCTCCCGTATGCCCTCAAGGAACGTAACGTAGCTGTCTGCCGTGCCGTTGTAGTTTCCGGTGAGCGCCTCACGGCTGTCCGCATTAGGACCTATCACAGCTATCGTGCCGATATCCTCGGAAAGCGGCAGTATGCCGTTGTTTTTCAGCAGTACCGCCGATTTTAGCGCGCACTCCTCCGAAACCGCCTTGCTTTCCTCGGTGGAAACGTCGGTTATCGGAATGTCGTCATACTCCGTCCTGTCAAGCTGACCTAACCGTATCCTCGTGCGCAGGACATGCACGCAGGCGCGGCGGATATCCTCGGCGGTGACAAGCCCCTTTTCCAGCGCCGCCAGAATATGCAGATAGGTGTTGCCGCAGTTCATGTCGCAGCCGGCTTTCAGCGCCAGCGCAGCGGATTCCGGCGCGGTAGCGGTTATGCAGTGGGTAGTATGGAAATCCCGTATCGCCCAGCAGTCAGAAGTGAAATAGCCGTCAAAGCCCCACTCCCGCAGCTTGCTCATCAGGAACTCGCTGGCGCACGCCGGCTCGCCGTTCACAAGGTTGTAAGCGCCCATGACGCTCTCTACGTGAGCCTCCTCCACCAGCGCCTTAAACGCCGGGAGATAGGTTTCCTCCAGATCCTTTTGGGAAACCACCGCGTCAAAGGTGTGGCGCTCCGCCTCCGGGCCGCTGTGTACCGCGAAATGCTTTGCGCAGGCGGCGGTTTTGAGGTACTTTCCGTCCCCTTGAAGCCCCTTGACGTATTCCACCCCCAGCCGCGCCGTGAGGTAGGGATCCTCGCCGTAGGTCTCATGACCCCTGCCCCAGCGGGGGTCGCGGAAAATATTGACGTTGGGCGCCCAGAGGGTCAGCCCCTTGTAGATATCGTGATCCCCGTGAGCCTGCGCCGCATTGTATTTCGCGCGGGCTTCCTGCGCGGTTATCTCGGCGCAGCGGCGGAGCTGCTCGCGGTCGAACATCGCCGCAAGCCCTATCGCCTGCGGAAACATTGTCGCCGTTCCCGCCCGCGCTACTCCGTGAAGTCCCTCGTTCCACCAGTTATAGGCGGGAAGTCCCGCTTTAGGTATCGCGGGGGCGTCATATTTAAGCTGCTCTGCCTGCTCCTGCACGGTGAGTGAATCTGCAAGGGCTTCTGCCCGCTGCTGCGGTGTAAGTTCATTGAGAGTTGATTTTGTCATGATTTCTCCTATACCAGTACTATTTTAACAAAAGGTATATCAATACTGCCGCAAGAGCGCACAGCATTACCGCCGCAAGTCCTGCCGCAAGTAGCAGCCTGCGGTCAAAGCGGCGCTTTTTCGCCGGTTCCTGCGGGGGCAGGTCGGTGAAAATCCCGCAGATCGCGGTGTAGTTGTCGCCGCCGTCCCCGGAATTCAGCATGCGGCGCTTTATCATGCGGCGCAGCCACTCGGCGCTGGTGGAGGATTTCAGCCTGTCGCACTCCATGTCGTGCTCGTGGACATACTCCCAGAAGCCGTCGGAGCATACGACAAACGAATCCCCCGGCTGTATCTGTATCGGCTCGTATCCCTGCCGCAGGTCAAGCCGCTCGCTGCTGCCCAGAGCTTTCAGCAGTCTTGACCTGTCCTCGCTGAAACGTATCTGCTCCGGGGTGAGCTGCCCCAGCTCCACCGCCGCCTGACACACCGAATGATCCTTTGTCCGGGCGATTATCCTGCCGCCGCGCAGGAAGTAAACGCGGCTGTCGCCGACGTTCCCGTAGCTGAAAACGCCGTCCTTTGCGAAGCACGCTGCTATCGTGGACATTCCCTCGCCGGTTTCCCGGACGGCGGTATTCGCGCCCTCAAACAGCAGCTCCAGCCTGTCCGGTGAGAACTCCCCGGCATGGGCGGCAATATAGTCCACCGCCGCCGCAGAGGCTTTCTCGCCGCCCTTGTGACCGCCCAGACCGTCCGCCACCGCATATATCCCGCCGCCGGTAAAGAAGCTGTCCTCGTTGCGCTCGCAGCCGCCTGCGCCGGTGAAGCTGGAAAAATCGCAGCCGTCATACTGCACCGGCGCTGGCTCGGCAGTCTGCTCCGGCGGAAGTTCAGCGGTTTCCCCCGGCTGGAATTCCAGCGTCACCGCCGTGAAGTTGTCTTGATTCGTGTAGCCCTTCGCCAGTATCCGCCCGGCGATATCCTCCGCCGCAGCCCCGGCGCTGAGGGTCATGGACTGCAATATCTCCTCACTGCTCAACGCGTTGTACACCCCGTCGCTGCATATCAGCAGCCTGTCGCCGGGCTGCGGCTTCATAGGTGTAAGGCTTATATCCGGCGTGAGGAACGTCCCGCTGCCGACGTACTGTGAAAGCGATCCCCTGTCCGGGTCGTTTTCCGCCTGTTTATAGGTCGTCTTGCCGGAGATAACGCGATCCAGCAGCACGCTGAAATAGTCCTCGTCCTCGGTGAGCTGGGTGAGAACTCCGCCCCGCAGCAGATATATCCTGCTGTCCCCTACGGAGAAGAAATAAACTCCCTCGCGGCGGCAGAACACCGCAGCTAAGGTAGTCCCTCCACGGCTGCCGCCGGCGGCTATCTCGCCGCTGATACGGCGCAGCGCCGCCACTAGCTGCTCCGGCAGAGGGATTTCGCCGCCGAACTCCTGCCCCAGCAGGCTTTTCACTGCGTAATCACTGACGAACGCTCCGGCGTTGAGTCCGCCCATTCCGTCCGCCACCACTGCGCAGAAGCTGTCCGCCGGCTCGCCGGGGTTCACCTCTGAGAAGCCGCAGCTATCCTCTTGATACTCCCGCGCGCCTTGGCATTGTATTGAAGCTGCGGCGATCCCCCCGACTCCGCAGCCGGGGAATTCCAGCCGTATTTTCAAAGTGTTTTTCTCCAGATTATCCATTGCCGTCACCGCTGCACTTTTCCGGTTCGTCCCATGAGAGCACGCCGGTCTTTACGCCGCGCTCGTACACGCTTATCTTGTAATCCAGCCGGGCGAGCGTCTGCTCAATGCGGGACTTCATCTCAAGCAGCTCCTTGCGCTGCGCGGTGAGAAGTTCCAGCCGCTGCGGGATAGTTTCGTCCCCCTGCCGATAAAGTTTCAGATACTCCACAAGGACGTTCACCGGCAGACCTGCGGAGCGCATACACAGCGCAAGCTCCAGCCAGCCCAAATCCTCCTGCGTGTAATTGCGTATGCCGCCGGCGGTTCGGCTGACCTCCGGGATCATTCCGACCCGCTCATAGTAGCGAAGCGTGTCCTGCGACACGCCGTATTTCTCGCTTACTTCTTTTATTGTCACGTTTTTCTCCTGTATTATGCGCAAAATACCGCTCGGGATATGTCGGGAGCGGTATTTTGTTTGATTAAAAAATCATTCCTCGGTAATATCCGCGTCACCCTCCGGGGCGCACTCCGGTGAGTACTCCTGCTTGCTGCGGGCGGCATAGGATAAGGTCATAAGACTGTCCGTTAAGTGGACGTTCTCCACGGCTGCGTCCGGGTAGTCATAGTGGATATCATAGTGCGAAAAGTTCCAGAAAGCGTTCACGCCAAGCTCGATAAGGGTCTTTACCATGTCCTTTGCGCCGCTTTTCGGAATGCACAGCACCGCCATTGAGGGCTTGTGCTCCGCGCAGAACTCCGGCAGCTTGTTGGTGTGCATTATCTTTATCCCGGAGATCTCGATATTCTCAAGTGATATATTGCTGTCGAATATCCCGGCAAGCTCGTAGCCGTACTTCGCAAAGTCGATATGCACCGTGATAGCGCGACCAAGATTCCCGGCGCCGACAAGTATCATCTTGTCCTGCTTGTCAAGCCCCAGAATATGCCCTACCTCCCGGCGAAGCTCCGCGACATTGTAGCCGTAGCCCTGCTGTCCGAAGCCGCCGAAGCAGTTCAGATCCTGCCGTATCTGCGAAGCGGTGAGTCGCATTTTCTCGGACAGCTCCCGTGAGGATATCTTTGATATGCCCTGATTCAGCAGCTCCCCAAGGAATCTGTAATATCTGGGAAGTCTGCGAATGACTGAGTTGGATATATTGTTCTTCTGCATAGTAAAATATTAGTCCCTTTTCCCTGACGCCGTGCGGAGATGAAAACGCGTTATCGGCGTTTCTTTATCCCATAAGCACGGACAGACGGTTGTTGATTTCAGTCAGGAATGTTTCAGTGTCTACCGGGCGCTTGTTCTCCAGCTTGGACATGGCGGCGAGGTTCTTGTCCATAACGCCCTCTTCCATTGTCTGGATAGAAGCCTTCTCCAGCTTGTCTGCGTAGTCGATCAGCGCGGGAATGTTGTCCAGCTCGCCGCGCTTGCGCAGAGCGCCGCTCCATGCGAAGATAGTCGCAATGGGGTTGGTGGAGGTCTTTTCGCCCTTTAAGTAGTTGTAGTAGTGACGGGTAACAGTGCCGTGAGCCGCCTCGTACTCATACACGCCGTCCGGGGAAACCAGCACGCTGGTCATAAGTCCCAGAGAGCCGAACGCCGTCGCCAGCATGTCGGACATCACGTCGCCGTCGTAGTTCTTGCAAGCCCATATAAAGCCGCCCTCGGAGCGTACAACTCTCGCGATAACGTCGTCGATAAGAGTGTAGAAATACTCAATGCCAGCCGCCGCGAACTTGTCCTTGTACTCGTTCTCGTAGATCTCGGCGAAGATGTCCTTGAAGCGGTGGTCGTAGGTCTTGGAGATAGTGTCCTTAGACGCGAACCACAGATCCTCCTTGGCGTCCAGAGCGTAGTTGAAGCAGGCTCTAGCGAAAGAAGAAATGGAATTGTCAAGGTTGTGTACACCCTGAATGATACCGTCGCTGGTCTTGAAATCGTGGATCAGCGCGCGGGTCTCCTTGCCGTCCTTGTCGGTGACTACCAGCTCCGCCTTGCTTCCCTGCGGCACTTTAAGCTCGGTGTTCTTGTAGATATCGCCGTAAGCGTGACGCGCAATGGTGATAGGCTTAGTCCATGTGGGAATGTAGGGTACAATGCCCTTTACAAGAATAGGCTTTCTGAATACAGTACCGTCAAGAATGGCTCTGATAGTGCCGTTCGGGGACTTCCACATCTCCTTGAGGTCGTATTCGGTCATGCGCTGTGCGTTCGGGGTAATGGTCGCGCACTTTACCGCAACGCCGTACTTCTTGGTGGCATTCGCGGAGTCGATAGTAACTTGATCGTTGGTCTCGTTTCTGTGAACCAGACCGAGGTCGTAGTAATCGGTCTTTAAGTCAATGTAGGGGGTGATGAGAATGTCCTTTATCATCTTCCAGATGATTCTGGTCATTTCGTCTCCGTCCATTTCTACAAGCGGGGTGGTCATCTGTATTTTCTCAGCCATTGTCTTTTCCTTTCTTTACAGAACCGTAATTATATATGGTGTTAGTGTTACAACCCACTGAGCCGCTGCATGGCAGAAACCTGCTGCCAACTATAACTCCAGCGAGAAATGCCGCTATTGCCATAAAAAAGCACGCAGACCCTTTCATGCAGTACTCCTTTCCCTGTTTTTCATTACTTTCCGTTCTTGGTGTAGTTCAGCAGACCTCCAGCAAGCATCATGCCCTTGCCGCGCTCGGAAAGCTCGCACTTCACCTCGAAGCTGAAGCCCTTTGTTTTGTCCTCAACGATTATCTGTCCGCCGTTCTCGACAATAGAGCGGATATTCGCGATAACGAGCCTGTCGCCCTGTTCTACCTTGTCGTAGTCCGCCTCGTTGACAAACTCCAGCGGCAGAATGCCGTTGTTGATGAGGTTCTGGCGGTGGATACGGGCGAAGCTCTTGCAGATTATAGCCTTAACTCCGAGGTACAGCGGGGCAAGCGCCGCGTGCTCTCTGGACGAGCCCTGACCGTAGTTCACGCCGCCCACGATAATGCTTGTTCCCGCTTCCTTTGCGCGCTTCGGGAAGGTCTCGTCGCATACGGTGAAGCAATACTCGGAAATTGCCGGGATATTTGAGCGCAGCGGCAGTATTTTCGCGCCGGCGGGCATAATGTGGTCGGTGGTGATATTGTCGCCGACTTTGAGGGTAACGCCGGACTCAATGCTCTCAGCCAGCGGCTTGTTTACCGGGAACGGCTTGATGTTCGGACCGCGCAGCACCTCAACCGAGGGAGCCTCCTCAACGCTTGCGGGAGGAACTACCATATTGTCGTTGATGATGAACTTCTCCGGCATTACATACGCTGGCATGTCGCCGGCGGTTCTCGGGTCGGTGAATACGCCGGTGAGCGCCGATACAGCGGCGGTCTCCGGGGATACAAGGTATATCTCGGCGTCCTTGGTGCCGCTTCTGCCGAGGAAATTACGGTTAAATGTACGCAGGGAAACGCCCTTGCTGTTCGGGGACTGACCCATGCCGATACACGGACCGCACGCGCTTTCCAGAATTCTCGCGCCCGCCGCGATAAGAATGGACAGAGTTCCGTCCTCGGCGATCTGGTTGAACACCTGCTTTGAGCCGGGAGCGATAGCAAGGCTTACGTCCGGGTGAACGGTCTTGCCCTTTAAGATGTGTGCGACCTTGCGCATATCCTGCAAAGAGGAGTTGGTGCAGGAGCCTATGCACACCTGATCTATCTTGATCTTGCCGATCTCCTCGACGGACTTAACGTTGTCCGGGCTGTGAGGACAAGCCGCCAGCGGAACGAGTTCCGAAAGGTTGATGTCCACTTCCTCGTCGTAAACAGCGTCCGGATCGGCGGACATAGGAACGTAGTCCTCCTCTCTGCCCTGCGCCTTCAAGAACTGGAGGGTGGTCTCGTCCGACGGGAAAATAGAGGTGGTAGCGCCTAATTCCGCGCCCATGTTGGTGATAGTGGCACGCTCCGGAACGGAAAGGCTCTTTACGCCCTCGCCGGTGTATTCCATTACCTTGCCGACACCGCCCTTTACGGACAGACGGCGGAGCACTTCAAGGATAACGTCCTTTGCGGAAACCCAGTCGTTGAGCTTGCCGGTGAGGTTTATCTTGACTACCTTAGGCATGGTTATGTAATAAGCGCCGCCGCCCATTGCAACTGCAACGTCCAGACCGCCTGCGCCCATAGCCAGCATGCCGATACCGCCGCCGGTGGGGGTGTGGCTGTCAGAGCCTATGAGCGTCTTGCCGGGCTTGCCGAAGCGCTCAAGATGTACCTGGTGGCAGATACCGTTGCCGGGACGTGAGAACCAGATCCCGTGCTTCTTAGCGACAGAGCCGATGAAGCGGTGATCGTCCGCGTTTTCAAAGCCGCTCTGGAGGGTGTTGTGGTCGATGTAAGCCACGGAGCGCTCCGTCTTGACTCTGTCCACGCCCATAGCCTCAAACTGGAGGTAAGCCATCGTTCCGGTGGCGTCCTGTGTAAGGGTCTGGTCGATCTTAAGTCCGATCTCCGTGCCCTTTACCATTTCGCCGTCAACGATGTGAGCCTTGATTATCTTTTCGGTTAATGTAAGTCCCATGTCTTTTGCTCCTTTTTGTTTATTTTCCGGAGCCGCGCCCCGGCATGCTTGTACAATAATATTATATACCACTTTTAACGTTCTGTCAAGAAATTCACAAATATTTATTAACACGAATGTTTTTTTATTTCCGGAACACTGCCCCGGCACAGAAAAAACTGTGAAATGCTAAAAAGATCCCGCAGCCGTAGTGACTGCGGGAGAAGCTGTATCATTGCTCTTGGCAGGGTGCAGTACGGTTCTTTCCTGCGAAGATCAGCTTGAATACCGTTCTCACAAACGGCTGGATAAAGAACAACTGGCTGAAGAACGCAAACGGGAAATTATAGCAGACCAGCCGCAGCCAGTTGGCAAGCAGCGTCCACATGTTGAAGCCTGCCTGATAGTCATAATACAGAAAAGCGGCAATGAAGCTCATTGAGGGACACATGATACCGACGGTGGCGCAGATTATTGCGGTTTCGAACAGCACCGGGTGGGTAGACTGCGGGTCAAAGACCTTTGACGCCAGCCGGAACGACAGCGGCGAGCCTAACAGCACCTCCAGCGTGTAGGCGCATACGAACTCAATAAGCACCACCGCCCATATAGGCACCGGGCTGCCGAAAACATACACTCCGCCCAGCTTGTTGATCGCCGCGATCACCCCGGTCTCCCCGGTCATCTCCATGAACATTCCGCCGTTGATGACATACAGGCTGTAAAACACATAGGCATGTACGGTGATCACCACGGTGATGAGGGCAAAGATCATTTTCTGAAATTGATTTCTTGGCATAGAAATCCTCCTTTTTTTCGGACAAAACAAAAACGCATGCCGCGGCATGCGCTGAAATACAAAAGACACATGCCCGAATCCGTTCCGTGATCAGATTTACGCACCGGAGTGCAACATGTGTCGTTGTTCGTCTATTTATCAGCCCCGCACTAGGCGATCAGAACTCCCCTGTTCGGTGCTGTGCTGTAATTATAACATATTTTACGAAAAAAAATCAAGCTGTTTTTTTCCGCGTAGAGCTACCCTGAAAACAAAAATCCTGCCGCCAAAATGACGGCAGGAAAATTGTACTGAAAAAACGGAGATCAATCCTTGTCAGTGTTGTCCTCAATGAACTTAACGATATCGCCGACGGTCTTGATGTTCTCGACCTGATCCTCAGGGATCTCAACGCTGAACTCGTCCTCAATAGCCATAACGAGGTCAACCACGTCGAGGGAGTCTGCGCCCAGATCGTCCTGAATGGAAGAATCCTCAGTGATCTCGTCTGCCTTGACGTCGAGCTGCTCGGAAATAAGATCCTTTACCTTGTCAAATACCATTATTGTACCCTCCAATTAATTTAGATTCCTGCTTATAAAGATGACTTCTCAGGGTGGCGAGAAACCGCCAGATTATAGGAACCAGCCTAACGGCTAGGCTAGCTGCCTGTCATTTGGCTGTGTGACGACGAAGATGGTGGTTTATCGACAGACTGAGATTTCCTGCTGGAAACATTTCATGTTATATTATATATCATACAACACAAATAATCAAGCCCCGGAAAGAAATTTTTGCAAAGAATTTTCTACAAAATTATTCAGTAAACATGCCGATTTTTCTAAATTTCTCATAACGGCGGTCAAGAAGCTGCGGTATCTCGGTATTTTTGAGACGGAAAACCGCGTCCACAAGATACTCGTAGATGTTGTCCGCGGTCTGCTCCTTGCTGAGGTGCGCACCGCCGGTGGGTTCGGGGATTATCTTGTCGCACACGCCGAAGGACACCAGATCCTCCGCTGTTATTTTCAGAACCTCGCAGGCTTCCTTTTCCTTGCTTCCGTCCTTCCAGAGTATCGAAGCGGCGCCCCGGGGGCTTATTACTGAATACAGCGCGTTCTCCAGCATGGCAAGCTCGTCGCACACAGCAAGAGCCAACGCTCCGCCGGATCCTCCCTCGCCGAGAACCACCGAAATGACCGGGGTTTTCAGCGTCATGAACTCGTATAGATTACGGGCAATAGCCTCGCCCTGACCGCGCTCCTCCGCCTCAACCCCGCAGAATGCGCCGGGGGTATCGACCAAGCAAATGACCGGGCGGTGGAATTTCTCCGCCTGCTTTGCCAGACGGAGCGCCTTGCGGTAGCCCTCCGGGTGCGGCATTGCGAAGTTGGTGCGCTTGTTCTCGTCAAGATTGCGCCCCTTTACCTGCGCCAGAACCGTTACCGGCGTGTCGCTGAGGTAGCCGATACCGCCGATTATCGCGGCGTCGTCGCCGTAAAGCCTGTCACCGTGGAACTCCATGAACCGGGTGAACATCGCCGGGATATAGTCGCTCACCGTCGGTCTGTCCTTGTGACGGATAAGTTCAAGCCTTTCACAGGCTGTAAGCTCGCTCATCTGCTGTACGCCTCCTTCGGGAAGCCGTGTAGCTTCAAAATATTTGAAATGCGCTTGCGCAGCATTCCGCGCTCAACTATCATATCCACAAAGCCGCATTCCTGCTGGAATTCCGCCGACTGGAAGTCGTCCGGCAGCCGCTGGCGTATCGTGTCCTGTATAACCCTGCGCCCCGCAAAGCCGATAAGCACCTTCGGCTCGGCAAGTATGATATCGCCAAGGCTTGCGAAGGAAGCCGTAACTCCGCCGGTGGTGGGGTCTGTCATTACCGTGATGTAAAGCCCGCCCGCGTCGCTGTGACGCTTGACCGCGCCGCTGGTCTTTGCCATCTGCATGAGGGAGATTATGCCCTCCTGCATTCTAGCGCCGCCGGAAGCGGTGAACATCACCACGGGAAGCCCGTGCTCGGTGGCGTACTCAAACGCTCTGGCGATCTTCTCGCCGACAACGCTGCCCATGCTCGCCATCATGAAGTGGCTGTCCATAATGCCGATAACCGTGCGATAGCCGCGGATAGTGCATACGCCGGTCTTGATCGCGTCGTTCATGTCACACTGCTGCTGGAGCTTAGACACCTTTTCCTCGTACTTCGGGAAGCCGATAGGGTTCAGCGGCTTCATATCCGCGTCAAGCTCTACGAAGCTGCCCTTGTCTGCGGTGAGGTCAAGCCGCTCCTGCCATGTGAGCCGGGCATGATAGTTGCACTTCGGGCATACCTTCATTGCGGCGGTGAACTCACGGTTGTATACTACCGCGCCGCAGCGGGGGCATTTGAACAGTAAGTCCTGCGGGATCTCTACGTCCCCGTCGGTAACAGGGGTCGCCGGCTGCTCGCTTACAAAGCGCTCCTTGACGATTTTGAACAGATCTTCTATTGCCATTCAGCTCACTCCCCCATTACATTCTTACGGTTAAGGAAACCTATATCGAAATTGCCCGCCTCGAAATCCTCGTCCTTTAACAGACAAAGCTGGAAATCAATATTCGTTTCCACGCCCTCGATTATCATCTCCGACAGAGCCACGCGCATTTTCATGATAGCTTCCTCACGCGTGGGAGCTTTCACCAGCATTTTAGCGATCATGCTGTCGTAGTAGGGCGGGATCTCATAGCCCGCATATACGGCGCTGTCTATTCTGACGTTGAAGCCGCCGGGAACGTGCAGCGACTTTATCTTCCCCGGACAGGGACGGAAGTTGTGCCGCGGGTCTTCCGCGTTGATACGGCACTCTATCGCGTGTCCGGTGAGGTGAACGTCGTCCTGCGTGAACCACAGCTTTTCGCCAGCGGCAATGCGTATCTGCGCCTTTACAAGGTCGATACCGGTGACAAGCTCGGTTACCGGGTGCTCCACCTGGATTCTGGTGTTCATCTCCATGAAGTAGAAATTCCTGTCCTTGTCCACGAGGAACTCTATCGTGCCGGCGTTCTGGTAGCCGCTCACCTTTGCGGCGGCTACGGCAGCTTTGCCCATGCGCTCCCGAAGTTCCTCCGTCATGATAGGGCTGGGGCTTTCTTCAAGGACCTTCTGGTTATGCCGCTGGAGAGAACATTCGCGCTCTCCCAGATGAACGACATTGCCGTGATTGTCCGCAAGGAGCTGTATCTCCACATGGCGCGGGTTCACGATGAATTTCTCAATGTATACGTCGCCGTTGCCGAAGCAGGTCAGAGCCTCCTGTTGAGCCGCGATATACTGCTGCTCCAGCTGATCCTCACGCTCCGCAAGCCGGATACCGCGTCCGCCGCCGCCGGCGGTGGCTTTTATCATCACCGGGTAGCCGATCTCCGCAGCGATCTTCTTCGCTTCCTCCACCGTCGGGACGATACCGTCCGAACCGGGAACTACCGGCACTCCCGCCGATATCATGGTCTGCTTTGCGGAGGCTTTGTCCCCCATTGCGTCCATGACCTCCGGGGCAGGACCTATAAAGGTTATCCCGCAGGTACGGCACAGTCTGGCGAAGTCCGCGTTCTCCGAAAGGAAACCGAAGCCGGGGTGGATAGCCTGCGCGTGGGTTATCTCGCACGCGGCGATTATCGCTTTGGTATTGAGGTAGCTGTCCCGTGAGGGGGCAGGACCTATGCACACCGCCTCGTCCGCGATCTGTGCGTGCAGCGCGGAGCGGTCAGCCTCGGAGTACACCGCGACGGTCTTTATCCCCAGCTCCCGGCAGGCGCGCATGATACGGATAGCGATCTCGCCCCGGTTTGCAATAAGTATCTTGTTAAACATTCTGTCAGCTCCAGATATTACTCAGATTTCGGTGCGGGGTCTGCCACAGCAAAGGATATCTCCGCGGTGACTACCTTCTTGCCGTTCACAGTAGCTACTGCGTCGCCGAAGCCTATCGGACCTTTCTTCTTGGTCATGGTGACGTGAAGCTCCAGCGTATCTCCCGGAAGCACAGTCCCGCGGAATCTCGCCTTGTCTATCCCGGCGAAGAACGCGATCTTTCCCTTGTTCTCAGGCAGGCAGAGGGCGCACACAGCTCCCGCCTGAGCCAGCATTTCTATCATCAGTACGCCCGGCTGCACCGGCTGTCCGGGGAAGTGTCCCTTGAACCAGTATTCGTCCGGCTTGAGGTACTTCTTAGCGGTAACGCTGACGCCGGGCTCAAGCTCGGTTACCTCGTCTATCAGCAGGAACGGGTCGCGGTGGGGGATTATTTCCTTTATCTGTTCAAGATCAAGCGTCATTTTATGCTCCTTATTACTCTATTCTCATCAGCTTCTGACCGAATTCGACCGGCTCGCCGTTCTTGGCGTAGATCTCTGCGACCCTGCCGGAGAACTCGCTGTTTATCTCGTTCATCAGCTTCATGCTCTCGATAATGCACACAACATCGCCTGCATTCACGGTATCGCCCGTCTTTACGAACGGGGGCTTATCCGGCGAGGGGGAAGCGTAGAACGTTCCCACGATAGGCGAGGTCACGATATTGCCGCTGACCTGCTCCGCGGGCTTTGCCGCGCTCTCCGCTGCGGGGGCGGCAGGCGCAGCTACCGGCGCTCCTGCCATAACCGGAATGGGAGCTGCCGCCGGCATGGGGGGAGGACAGCGCTTGCCCTCGATCACGATATCAATATCCTCGGTGCTGATCTTTATCTTACCGAGGTCGTTCTTCTTTACGATCTCAGCCAGAGCTTCGATACACTCAATGGTGTCCTCGATAGGTCTTCGCTCGTTGTTCTTATTTGTCATGATGAAATTCCTTTCCGTCAGAAAAGCGCTTTCTTAGTCCTCAACAGGCTTCATGCAGATACAGCCGTTGTGTCCGCCGAAGCCCAGCGAATTGCTCAGCGCGCCGGTTATCTTCATGTCCCGCGCGCCCTCTGTTACATAGTCGAGGTCGCACTCCGGGTCGGGGACTTTATAGCCAAGCGTCATGTGTACCTTGCTGTTCTTTATCGACAGTGCGGTGACTACCGCCTCAACGCCGCCGGCTGCGCCCAAAAGATGTCCGGTCATGGACTTGGTGGAGTTCACCGCGATATCCTTTGCATGCTCGCCAAAGGCGGTCTTTATAGCCATAGTTTCGGTCTTGTCGTTCATGCTGGTTGAGGTGCCGTGGGCATTGATATAGTTGATGTCCTCCGGCTTGAGTCCTGCTTCCTTGTATGCAAGCTCCATAGCCTTTGCGCCGCCCTTGCCCTCCGGGTCGGGGCTGGTCTCATGGTATGCGTCGCAGGTGCTGCCGTAGCCGCACAGCTCTGCATAGATCTTAGCGCCGCGCGCCTTTGCGTGCTCGTATTCCTCCAGCACCAGCAGACCGCAGCCGTCGCCCAGCACGAAGCCGCTTCTCTCCGCGTCGAACGGGATAGAGGCTCTGTCCACGTCGGTGGAGCGTGTAACTGCGTGCATATTGTTGAATGCCGCATAGCAGAAGCCGATATCGCTGTGCTCAGTGCCGCCCGCGATAGCCGCGTCAAGATATCCGTGCTTTATCGCGCGGAATGCCTCGCCTATGGACTGAGTACCGCTGGCGCATGCGGTGGTAACGCAGAAGTTGCTGCCCTTGAAGCCGGTGCGGATAGCCACAACGCCCGCCGGCATGTTGCCGATCATCTTGGTGATCGTGAATACGCCGACGCGCTTGTTGTTCTTTGAGTGATAGTTGTTCAGCTCCTCCTCGGTGGTGTAGATACCGCCGATACCGCTGCCGATAACCACACCAACACGGAACGGGTCAAGATCCTTGAAGTCTGTGCCTGCGTCCTTTAATGCCTGCATTGCGCAGTACACAGCGTACTGCACGATAACGTCGTTGCGGCGCAGCTCTTTTTTGTCAAAATACTCTGACGGGTCGAAGTTCTTTACCCTTGATACGACTGCGAGGTTATCAGGCTCCTGATCCGGGAACCACGGAGCAAGCTCGAAACCGTGCTTTCCAGCCACAAGGCTGTTCCACAGCTCCTCCGGGGAGTTTCCGCAGGGGGTGACAGCGCCCAGTCCGGTTATAACAACTCGTCTTTCCATAAAAGTGTTTATCCTCCGAAAATATAATAATAGAACGTTTTATTTATCACATACTTAGCCCGCCGCTGATCTCAATTACCTGCCCGGTGACGTAGGAAGAATCCGGGCTGCAAAGGAACGACACAACTCCCGCGATCTCCTCCGGCTGACCGTAGCGCTTCATTGCGATCTGAGCCAGCATTGCGTTACGCTGCTCCTCGGTGAGCTTGTCGGTCATGGGAGTCTGTATGAATCCCGGTGCGACTGCGTTGCAGGTTATGCCGCGGCTGCCAAGCTCCTTGGCGGTGGTCTTTGTCATGGCGATTATCGCGCCCTTTGAAGCAGAGTAGTTCATCTGACCGGGGTTGCCGTAAAGTCCCGCAACCGAAGCGAGATTCACTATCCTGCCGCTGCGCTGGCGTATCATCACCTTGCCCACCAGCTTGGTCATGTTGAACACAGACTTCTGGTTCACCCGGATAACAAGGTCGTAGGTCTCCTCGCTCATCTGAGCCATAAGCCCGTCGCGGGTGATACCGGCATTGTTTATCAGCACGTCAATGCTGCCGAATTCGTCCTTGGCCCACTTGACCAGCCCCTCGCACTGCGCGTAGTCGGAAACGTCCGCCGCGTAGCACTCAGCCTTAACGCCCAGAGCACGGCACTCCTCCGCGACTTCCTTTCCGGCGGTGTCGATTATCTCCTGCGACACATCATTGATGATGATATTGTAGCCGTCCTTTGCAAGACGCTTTGCGATAGCTGCGCCGATACCGCGGCTGGAGCCGGTGATTATTGCTGTTCCTGCCATAATTGTGATTCCTTTCCGTTATTTATATAATGTCTGTAATTATGTTTCAAATATCAGCGCGCCGTAGGTAAGACCCGCGCCGAAACCCACGAAGCATATCTTCTGACCGGGCTTTACTGCGCCTTTCTTTCTCATCTCGTCAAGGCACACCGGAATACATGCGCTGGAAACGTTGCCCATTCGCTCGATATTGGTGTATACACGGTCTTTCGAGATACCAAGCATTTCGGTAGCCTTGTTTATGATACGCAGGTTCGCCTGATGAGGGATCACTATATCAAGCTCGTCAAGGCTGTAACCGCCCTGCTCTGCGACGTTCTTTACCGCCTTAGTCATGGCGTTCACTGCGAATTTGTAAACCGCATGACCGTCGCTCTGGAGGTACTTTTTCTTAGCGGGAGTGTCGAAGAATCCGTCCCACTGCTCCGACTCCTCTGCGTAGAACGGGCAGTTGGGGTCGTAGTTTATCTTGCAGTAGAGCGCCTCGAACTCGTCGCCGTCCGCGCCGATCATGGAATAGAACGGCTTGTCGGACCTGCGGTAAATCACCGCGCCCGCCGCGTCACCGAATAGTATGCACATCGAACGGTCGGTATAGTCAAGCTGACCGGAAAGCCGCTCGCATGCCACCACAAGTACCGTCTTATAATGACCGGTTTCGAGGTATTTCTGCGCGATATCCGTCGCGGTGATGAAGCCGGTGCAGGCGCTGTTCACGTCAAATGCAGCGGCATTCACCGCGCCGATCTTCTTCTGGATAAGGCAGGCGGTACAGGGATAGAAGAAATCCGGCGTACAGGTGGAAACCAGCACAAGGTCGATCTCCTCTGGCTTTATTCCGGCGTCCTCGATAGCCTTTTCCGCAGCCTTTATGCCCATGTAATAACCGGGCTTGTCGGTGAGGATATGCCTCTGCTTTATCCCGGTGCGGGGGGTTATCCATTCGTCAGACGTGTCGAGGAACTCTGCGAATTTGTTGTTATCCGCAACGAATTCCGGAACATAGCTTCCGGTTCCTAAGATCTCAATTCCGCTCATTAAAATTTCTCCTTGATTTTCTTTGCGTTATATAGTATAATAAACATAGTGTGTTTATCATTCTCAAATTAATACCCATTATATGGGAGTGCGCAATGTCAGCAGACATGACATACCATCTTTATTTTACCCTATTCCGATGGATTTGTCAACACTTTTTTCAACTATTTCAGTGAAATCGGCGATTATCTCGGAACAAAGATACATTAAAACTGCATTTTTCCGGCAGAACCGCGGGACTTCTCCGCAGCCGGAGCATGCTTATCTAAACAGTAATAAAGAAAGGAATTACAGATAATGCGAGAAATTCCATCATCAGCCATTACAGAAACAGTGGCAAGGCTGTGCGAGCAGGCGAATCTGAACCTGCCCTGCGGCATGAAAGAATGTATCAGCGGCAGTATCGACCGTGAGGAAAGCCCCCTGTGCAAAAGCATCCTCTCGGACATCGTGAGCAACATTGACTGCGCCGCGGAGCTTGGCGTGCCGATTTGTCAGGACACCGGCATGGCGGTCATTTTCGCGGAGGTCGGACAGGACGTCCACATAACCGGGGACGCATTCGATGACGCGGTGAACGCCGGCGTAGCGCAGGGCTACGTCAACGGGAAGCTGCGGCTCAGCATAGTCGGCGACCCGCTGGAGCGCAAAAACACAAACAACAACACCCCCGCCGTTATCCACACCCGGATAGTACCCGGCGACAAAATACACATCATGGCGGCGCCGAAGGGCTTCGGCAGTGAAAACATGAGCCGGCTCAAGATGTTCACCCCCTCCGCTTCAAAGCAGGATATCGTGAACTTCGTGACCGAGTGCGTCAGCCTTGCCGGGAGCAATCCCTGCCCGCCTATCGTGGTCGGCGTAGGCATAGGCGGTGACTTTGAGTACTCCGCCTACCTCGCGAAAAAGGCGCTCTGCCGCGACCTTTCGGTGCGAAATCCCGACCCGGTATACGCGGAGCTTGAACAGCAAATGCTGGACAGCATAAACAAGCTCGGCATAGGCTCACAGGGCTTCGGCGGCACTGTTACCGCGCTGTACGTCAATATTGAGAAGTCAGCAACGCATATCGCCGGACTTCCGGTGGCGGTCAATATCGGCTGCCACGTCACAAGGCACGCGGAAGCTACTATTTAATTCTACGACAATATTTTGGAGGTTTAAACTATGAAAACAGTATTCTTATTTTCCGGACAGGGTTCTCAGTACCCGGGCATGGGCGCAGAGCTGGCAGAGAAGTCCTCGCAGGGCAAACGCATTTTAGAGTGCGGCTCGGACATCATGGGCTTCGACCTTGCGAAGAAGCTGGCTGAGTCCACCCCGGAGGAGCTGGCGCAGACCCGGCTCTCCCAGCCCGCTATTTTCACAACTTCAATGCTTGCGCTGGCTGCGGCTCGTGAAAACGACATTGAAAACGCCGCAGTTGCGGGACATTCCCTCGGCGAGTACGCCGCTATGTACGCTTCCGGTATGCTCGGCATGGAAGACGCTTTCAAGGCGATAAAGCTCCGCAGCGAGGCTATGGCTAAGGCTGCTGAAGCTACCGGAGGAGCTATGGCTGCGATAATCGGCAGCGACAACGACACTATTGCAAAGGTTTGCGAGGAAGTCAGCGGATTCTGCGCCCCCGCGAACTACAACAGCCCGCAGCAGACGGTAATTGCCGGAGAAGCCTCTGCAATCGACGAAGCTATCGCGAAGTTCGCTGATATGGGCAAGCGTGCGGTGAAGCTGGCGGTTTCCGCAGCGTTCCACACCAAGCTGATGAACAGCGCCGCAGAGGAATTCAAGGCAGCTATTCAGGGCTTTGCTTTCGCTCAGCCCAACTGCGACTTCTACTCCAACCTTTACGGCAAGAAGCTGGAGGACTTCTCCGACATGCCCGGCTATCTCGCCGCTCACATCTGCTCTCCGGTAAGATTCACCGACGAGCTTGAAGCCATGAACAGCGCCGGTATCGAAGCATATGTAGAGCTTGGCCCCGGCAAGGTGCTCACCGGGCTTGTTAAAAAGACCTTCTGCGGCGCGAACGCTATGCATATAGAAAATGCGGAAACTCTTGAAAAAGCAATTGCCGCGCTCAAGGTCTGAAAAGGAGAATAACTATGCGTAAATTCGGAATTCTGGGACACCCGCTGGGACACTCCCTCTCGCCGCAGATACACGAGCGGCTGTTCGCTCTGGACGGCGAAAAGGTCGATTATCAGATGTACGACATTCCCCCGGAGGAACTGCAAAGCAAATTCGACTTCCTTGCCGGTCTGGACGGCTTCAATATCACTATCCCGCACAAGGTTTCTATCATTGATTTCTGCGACAGGCTGGACGAGGGCGCGCAGCGCTACCGTTCGGTGAACTGCATAAAATGCGGCGCTAACAGCCCGGAAAAGGTCGGCTATAACACCGACGTTATCGGCTTCACGAAATCTATCGCGGCGCTGGGGGCTTCGCTTGATTCCAACGTGCTGCTGATAGGCTGCGGCGGCGTGGGCAGAATGATGGCTATCGAAACCGCGCTTTCCGGAGGAAACCTCACCATTGCGGCGCTGAAGTCCGACCAGCCGCTTGCGGAGGAGGTAGTCAAAGAGATAAAGGCGCTCAAGCCGGACGCGCAGGTGCGTATCGCGTACATCAGCGGCGCTTCCCTTGACCACTGCGACCTGCCGGAGGGCGCAAAGTTCGACCTGCTGGTGAACGCCTGCCCCGTCGGAATGTACCCCAAGGTAGACAGAATGCCCTGCACCCCCGCCGTTCTGGACGGAGTGAGCTATGTTTTCGACGCGGTGTACAATCCTAAGGTAACGCTGCTGGCAAAGACCGCCCGTGAAAAAGGCGCAAAGGCAATGACCGGAATGGCTATGCTGGTATTGCAGGCGGTAGCGGCTCATGAGATATGGGACGGCGCTTCCTACAAGACCGAGGACGTCAACAAGATAATCTCCGATATGGAGGACCTGATATGAGCGCTTCGGTTTATCTCTGCGGGTTCATGGGCTGCGGCAAGAGCCACATAGGGCGTATGCTGGCTGAACAGCTCGGCAGGGAGCTGGTGGATCTTGACCGGGTGATCGTCGAGCGGGAGGGCATGTCTATCCCGGAGATATTCGATAAATTCGGCGAGCCGCACTTCCGCACGCTGGAAGCTCAGTATATCCGGGAGCTTTCCGGCGGATATATCGTCGCCACCGGCGGCGGCGCACTCATAAATGATAACACCGCGGAATTCGCGCGGCAGAGCGGGCTTTCGGTGTATATCAACACCGCCTTTGAAGTGTGCTACGAGCGCATAAAAACCGACCGCAACCGCCCGCTGGTGGTGAACAACACCCCGGAGCAGCTCCGGGAGCTTTACAACAAACGCTCCGAGATATACCGCCGCAACAGCATGGCTATGGTGAACGGCAACGCAAAAGACGCCGTTATCTGCGGCGAAATAGCAAAGCTCATCAGCTTTTTTGAGAAAAACGGACACATCTGATTCTTTCAGCCGCCGGGGTGACTCTCCGGGCGGCTGACCTGTTTTGAGGAACTTTATGGTAATCACAAACGTTAAAATAATTACAATGGCACAGCGGGACTTCGACTGCGGCTTCGTGCGGTGCGCGGACGGGGTATTCACCGAGATAGGCGAAATGAGCGGATTCGCGCCGCTCCCCGGCGAGGAATGCATTGACGGAAAGGGGCTTACCCTCTACCCCGGCTTCATTGACGCGCACTGCCACATCGGCATGTGGAACGACGCGCTCTGCTTTGAGGGCGAGGACGGCAACGAGGACACCGACCCCTCCACGCCGCACCTGCGGGCTATCGACAGCGTGAATCCCCTTGACCGCTGCTTTTCCGACGCGGTTTCGGCGGGAGTTACCTCTGTCTGCACCGGAGTGGGCAGCTCCAACCCTATCGGCGGCTCTTTTATAATTATGAAAACATGGGGCAGCAGACGTGTTGACAGGCTGGCGGTGAAATCCCCGGCGGCGATAAAGTTCGCACTGGGTGAAAATCCCAAAAACACCTACAATGACCGGGACGAAGCTCCCGTCACCCGTATGGCTACCGCCGCGATAATCCGGGAGCAGCTCACCAAGGCGCGCCGCTACCGTGACGACCTTGCGGAATACGAGCGTCTGAAAGGCACTGAGGACGAGATATCCCAGCCGGACTTCGACATGAAGTGCGAGGCTCTGCTGCCGCTGTTCGACAAGCAGCACCCGCTGGAAGCGCACTTCCACTGCCACCGCGCGGACGATATCTTCACCGCGATGCGCATTTCCGAGGAGTTCGGGCTGAAATATGTGCTTATCCACTGCACCGACGGCGCGGTCATAGCCGACGACCTGGCGGAGGACAAACCGGCGATAGTGCTTGGACCTATCTTCGGCGACCGCGGCAAGCCGGAGCTTGCAAATCACGACATCTCCACCCCGGCGGAGCTTTCAAAGCGCGGGCTGAAATTCGCGATATGCACCGACCACCCGGAAACGCCGATACAGTACCTGCCGCTCACGGCGGCGCTGGCGGTGCGGGGAGGGCTTTCCCACGACGAGGCGCTGCGCGCTGTCACGATAAACCCGGCGGAGATCCTTGGCGTTGCCGACAGGATAGGCTCTGTCGAAGTCGGCAAGGACGCAGACTTCACGCTGTTCTCCGGCGACCCGCTGGACATCATGACAACTCCGGTGCTGACCGTCATAGGCGGCAAAACGGCGTACAGCAGACCTTAAAAAACTTTTAAAAATTTTTGCAACCTTTTCCCCACATACGCGGTATTATTTATGAATTCATACGGAGAGATCCGTATTCCGACGGAGAAAAAATATGGACACACTATCGCTCTGCGCGGCGGAGAGCTTTGAGCAGGTAATGGAGTTCTATATGCCTATGGTGTATAGGATAGCCTTTACCCGGCTTGCCAACCGCAGCGACGCCGAGGACGTCACTCAGGACGTGTTTCTGAGGTACTTCCGTGCCGGCTTGACATACCAAAGCGAAGAACACCGGAAGGCATGGCTTATCCGGTGTGCAGTAAACTGCGCCAACACCTCAGCCGGTTCGGCATGGAACAGACACCGTGCCAGCGGGGATATTCTGGATAATCTAAGCGACCCGGATCAGCCGGGCAATGAGCCGGGATATTCCGACTGCGAGGAAAACTTTGAAAAAGCAGAACGCCGATCCGCGGTAATGAACGCGGTCATGCGGCTGCCCGATAAATACCGAACGGTGATACATCTGTTCTACTATGAGGACATGTCGATCGCGCAGATATCCGGCGCTACCGGGCTTGGTGAGTCCACCGTGAAATCCCAGCTAAGCAGGGCGAGGAAGCTACTCAAGCCGCTGCTGCGGGATTATGCAGAATGTACAGGGGAGGTGGATTTCTGATGAACTTCAAGGACGAATACAAAAAGTCAGCGGAAAGCATTTCCCCGGACAGAGAAGCGATAGACCGCATGAAAGCGGCAGTCATGGCGAAGATCGCCGAAGAACAGGGTGAGTTCCCGGAAATTTCCGAATCAGCCAGATCCGCCGAAGAACACCCCGAACCCACATCTCATAAGAAACCGCTCCCCTTTAAGCGTATAGCCGTTATCGGCGGCGCAGTGGCAGCCTGCGCGGTAGTCACAGTTTCGGCTATGACTCTGCTGCCTAATTTGAACACCTCCGACATGGTGGCGGCGTCCTCTGTCGCGGCAACGAACGGTTCAGCTATGGATATCGCCGGCGGTGCAGCAGGTGAAACTGAAAACGACTTGATATTTGAGGACAGCGTGGCAGAGGCAGCCGATGACGCAGTACCGGACTGCGGTTCCGGCGCTGCTGAAAGCACACAGATTTACGAGCCGATATATTCCACCACATTTCCCACATATCCCGCCGACGCTGAGGAGGACGCGAGTGATACCCTGCCTATCGGCGATCTTGGAGGCTACGACGGCGCAGCGCCGGGATATGCTGTACCCACCGAGGAGGTCGAACCGGAAACCTACGAGGAGTACGATGAAACTACCAACCGCGGAAATCCCGTCACCGGAGCCGATCCCGCTGATATACCGCAGTATCCGGACAATGGCAGCTCTGCCTCTGAAACAGTTCCGGACGATCCATTAGATAAAGCCAACGGCATTGATAGCGACATTGAGCAGGACGCTGCCGAGGAAACCGGTGAGATACCGCTTGCGACCGAGGAACCCGACGAGCCCGACTTGAATCCTTCGACCGGAGCGCCGGACAACTCTATTCCGGAAGAAACTCTGGAGATCTGGTGTTCAGATGAAGCAGATTTTTGTGAGGAAACAATAGAGTGTGAAGAGGAGGACGAGGAATACGAGCCTAGACTTCTACTCAGCAACAAGGGCTGGCTCACCTACGACGGCGTGTGGTACGATCTTGACAGCAGCGTAAAAACCGCAATGTTCCCGCTGTCGCCGGTAACTATCACCAACACTCTGGACGGAAAGGGCTATTACCTCTACGTTGACGGGCGTGTGATAAAGGTATTCGACGAGCAGAAGAATTTCATCGGGCTTTACAGAAAGCGGGTATAGTTCCCGCCGGAAACGCATATTTTTTTAACGGGTCAGAGATCCAATTCTGACCCGTTTTTTTGTGGGATAATTCCGGAGTATGACAGATATATTGTCATACTATTAACTATTTGCCGGGCATATTAATTTCTCCTATGGGTATTTATGCGACATCAGCCGATTTTGCGCGGATCCCGCCGAAAACTGTCTGAGCCGCTGACCGGGTAAGAATAAATCATTTGCGGACAGGAGCATTTGTCAGTATTTTTGTGATTTTTTGATGAAATATTAAAAATGCTACAAAAAGCACTTGCAAAGTTGAAAATTTTGTGGTAAAATGAATATGTAAGAAAACAGGCGTTGTATAACGGGAGCTTAACTTGATAAAATTTTAACGTATCAGCCGACGAGGTGATAATACTTGAGCAATTCAGTTAACCAAACAACACGCGTAATGAGAGAACCCAAACCCGCAAAAGAAAACAACAGGATCAAAACCTCCGGCGAGGCGCTGCTGTTCCACGCGGTGGAAAACAGCGGAAATATCGCCTTTTCAATGAGCTTTCATCAGGGCTTCCCTGCAAAGATTCTGGCAGGCAGCAGCCCGCTTGGAGCCGCCGGAGATACCATAATCATGGGTGAAACAGTCCACCCGGACGATTATCAGCCGTTCTGCGAGGTGATCAGTCAGGTCATCGCCGGAACTGCCGACGAAATAAAAGTACACGCACGGCTTAATTCCGGCGGGGAGTACCAGTGGTACTACATAACCGGAAAGGCACGCCGCGGCAGCGCCCTGCTAGACTTTATCGAGGGCATGATGTTCAACGTCACCACCTACCTTGACTGCGAGGGCGAGGACGTGGTAATGCGCCGCTACCGCAGCAAGCACAGCGTAAAGCTCAACGACCAGACCACCTATACTCTGCGGGATATCCTCGGAGAGGACTATCTCGTGCGTATTCAGCAGCCGTTCTCCCAGACAACGGGGCTTTATTCCGCTATCACCGACAATGACGGCGTGGTCATTCCGCCTAAAGGGCAAGATAAGCGGCTGAACCTCAACAAAATGGACTACCAGCGCAAAAAGAGCATAAGAGTGCGCCACCAGACCCTCGGAAGCTGGATAATCACCGGGGAAAATCAAGAGGTGGTGGACGGAAACTCACAGCTCCTTGACACAATGGTGCATACCGTGTCCAGCGTCGCAAATTCCTACGTCGCTCTAGTGGACGAAATGGAGACCTCCCAGAACGCAAACAAGCTGCTTGGGCAGAATTTTGAGGATCAGATCCTTGTGAACGGCGTGTACTCGATATTCCTGCAAAGCCCGGACACCAAGACCGCGATACGCAACATCACCCTGCTCATATCCGAGCATTTCGGGCTGAGCGAGATAGAATTCTGCACCGACGACATGAACCCGGTGAGATCCTACAAGCTGGACAGATCCGGCATGGTGCTGCCGATCATGGTGAATTTCGTGTGCAAACCCGAAATACAGGAGGAGCTTGATTACAGCGGTATCGTCTGCACCGACAGAAAAACTATCGGTCAGGACAGGGACGGCAGAAATCTGAGCTGCGTTCTCGCCCGTACTTACGATCAAGGCTCGAACCGCGGGGTGCTTCTGTACACCGCAAAGACCTCTGACCGGGAATGGAGCAGCCGCGAGCGCTCCCTGCTGAAAAATCTCACGCAGCTTCTTTCCACTGTGATATACAAGCTGTTTCTGGAGGAGGAACTGCGCAACTCCCGCACCCGTCTGGAACGTATCGCGTACTACGACACGGCAACAAATATCCCGAACCGCAGCATGTTCGAACGGGATTTCGAGGAGGAAATTGCCGGGAACCGCAGCGGAGCAGTCCTTGCCGTGGAGTTCTCCAATCTCAAAAACATCTCCGAGATATACGGTTTCTCCTACTCCGACGATATTTTAAAGAGCTGCGCCGAGTATATTCAGGCGCTGCCGTGCAGCGGTCCTAAAAAGGTATACCGCTTCTCCGGGGACATTCTGTTCATTGACCTGAACGGCGTTCAGCAGGAGGAGGCGCGGCAGTTCGCACAGGCGGTGCTGACCAAGTTCCGCTCGCCGTGGTATCTGCATGACAACGAGCACCACATCAGAGTGTACGCGGGCTTCACAATGTACCCCCACGACGCCGAAAATACCCAGAGCTGCGTCAGCGCCGCAACGCATACCCTGCGGCTTGCCAAGGAGCGCCGCTGCGAGGACGCCGTGTGCTACTCCGAGGGGCTGGAGGACAATCTTAACGACAATCTTATGGTGAAGAAGCTCATCACCGACGCCGCAGAGAGCGGTTTCCGGGGCTTCTACTACCTCTATCAGCCGGTGCTGGAAATGAACACCGGAGCGCTCCACTGCTGCGAAGCAAGCCTGTTCTGGGGCAACGAGGAAATGACCGTCCCGCGGGAGCGCTTCCTGCCGATAATCGACCAGCTTGGACTGGCAAAGCAGCTTTACAGCTTTGCCACCGACCAGATATGCAAATTCTGTGCAACTGTGCGGGAAAAGGGATTCCCGGACTTCCGGGTCAGCTTCAATATCCCGGAGAACATTCTGAATTCCGAAACCTCGGTGGAGGTGCTTCAAAGCACCCTGCTGGAATATTCCCTGCCCCCCAGCGCCGTCAGCATAGCGGTGTCCGAAAGCGCCGGAACTCTTAACAGCAGCAGCGTGTACCTCCAGCAGCTTTCAAAAATGGGCGTGAACGTTATCGCGGACGACACCGGCGCGGGGTACTTCACCGCAGAGCCGCTGGAAAATCCCGCGGTTAAAACCGTGAAAATACGCGCCTCGCGACTTACCGGGGACAGCGTTTCAACTGCTTTCGTGAAATCGCTGATAAAACTCGCCCGTCAGAAAGGCATAGCAGTCTGCGCCCGCGATATTGACAGCCCGAAGGATCTGGCGGCGCTGGGCGGCTTCGATATCGACCTTATCGAAGGCATATTTAACGGCAGACCGCTGCGTGACAAGGAATTCATAGAGAAAATGACAAACAATTGACCAAATTGAGTAACCGGGCTGCGGCAGAAATGCGGCAGCCCTTTTTTTGCATGATAAATCTTTCACTTGAAAAAAACGCGATACTGGTATATAATAGAGAAAAGGGGGGCTGGGCTATGGCGATAAAGAACGACGTTGCCGCACTGCTGGAGCAGCGGCGGGGAACTGCGGTTTCCGGGCAGGAGCTGGCGGACAGGCTGGGGGTTTCCCGTGCGGCGGTATGGAAAGCGGTCAAGCAGCTTCAGCAGGAGGGCTACCGCATTTCAGCCGGGACGAACCGCGGGTATATCCTCGAACAGGAAACAGACGTACTCACCGAAGCCGGGATACGGCTGAATCTCCCAGAAAAGTACCGTGACGTCCCGGTGGAGGTGTTCCGCACTGTGGAATCCACCAACACCTCGGCAAAGGCGGCGGCGCTGCGCGGTATGCCCCACGGCACGATAATTGCCGCGGACGGGCAGACCGCCGGGCGCGGGCGCTTCGGCAAGAGCTTCTATTCCCCCGCCGGCACCGGGCTTTACATGAGCGTTATTCTGAAGCCGCACAAGCCGCTATCCGACTGCACCTATATCACAATGGCGGCGGCGGTAGCTCTGACCGAAAGCGTGGAGCGTATCTGCGGGATCGTCCCCGGAATAAAGTGGGTGAACGACATTATCTGCCGCGGCAGAAAGATCGCCGGGATACTGACCGAAGCGATTAGCGACTTTGAAAGCGGCATGGCAGAAACCGTTATAGTCGGCATGGGCATAAACATCAGCACCTCGGATTTCCCGGAGGAGATAGCCGGGCTCGCCGGGTCGCTGGGGGTATTCGCGGAGCGCAGCCGCCTCTGTGCGGATATCGCCGCCGGTCTGCTGGACTACGCGGAAAGCGACGACAGGACGTCCCTGCTGGAAAAGTACCGGGAGCGCTCTATACTGCCCGGCAGGGAGATAACATTTCTCCAGAACGGCGAAACACGGCGCGGCAGGGCGCTTAATATCGACGACAACGGCTGCCTTGTGGTGGAAACATCAGACGGGACAGAGATCCTTCGGGCGGGAGAGGTTTCAGTGGTCGGCGGTTTCAGTGAGGAATAGACAAACGGGCTGTCAAGCATTTCGGCAGCCCGTGTCTTTGTTATTTCTGCGTTATTTCAGCTTGAATCTGCTGATCTGACCTTTCAGGATATCTGCTTCGTTCATCAGCTTTTCGCTGATCTCCGAAGATTTCTCAGCAGACGCTGAGGTATTCTCCACCTCTGCGGAAATAACGTTCATCTTCTCGCAGACGCTTTCTATGCACGCCGCCTGCTCCTCTGATGCGGCAGAGATGTCCGAGATATTCTGCTCCACCTCGTCGGTTATCCGGGAGACCGCCCCGAAGGAGTCTGCCACCGTTTCGGCTAGCTTCATTCCGTTGGAGATAGCGCCCACGGTGCGCTCGATAAGCGCCGTGGTTTTCTGCGCGGACTCACCGCACTTTGCGGCAAGCTGTCCTACCTCGTCCGCGACCACCGCGAAGCCCTTTCCTGCCTCCCCTGCGGACGCCGCTTCAATTGAAGCGTTGAGAGACAGAATGTGCGTCTGGAACGCAATATTGCCTATCACGTCGTTGATAGAGCGTATCTCGTTTGACAGGTCGGACATCTCCCGCATAGCGGTCAGAAGCTAGGGACACGCTGATTAAAGCGAAGCGTATCAAATTCAGACCCGTGAGTATGCTCGTTTGAGCGGGTCGAATTTGATTTAATCAGCGTTTCCCTAGTTCATCTGCTCGCCGCTGGTCTGAACGCCGCTTCTGGTCTGCGCCGCAAGCTCCACCACGCTGGCGGTGTTTTCCGCGTTCATGCGCACGCTGTCCTTCATGCTGCCGAAAATGTCGCTCATCTCACTGATAAGTCCTGTCTGGCGCTTCACGCCGCCGGAAAGCGCGCAGGAGGTATCCACCACCGCTTCGGATATCTCCGACATGTCCGCCGCAGCCTTGTCAATATCGGCAAGCACCGACCGCAGAGATGTCATGATGTTGTCAAGTGAGGTCTTTATCGGCTCAAAATCCCCGCGGAATTTGCCCTCCACGTCATGGGTGAAGTCCCCGGCAGACATCTGTTCAAGGCTCTCGGATATGTGCCGTATCATGCTGTTGAGGTGCCGGATATTCCTCCGTGTGGACTCCACAAGCACCCCGGTCTCGTCCTCGGAGCTGCACGGCTCGATATCAGACCGCAGGTCGCCCTCCGCAAGAAGCTCTATCCGTCTGGTGCAGTCGCAGACCGGCTTCACGATACGCTTTGAAGTCCTTGCAATGAGAATAATGCTGAATACTATCACCGCCGCGGAGCATATCCCAAGCAGTATCAGCCCGAATATCTCCTGCCGGATAAAGTCAAAATGATTGACTGTAACCGCCAGCACCCAGCCGCTGCCCTTTTCCACCGGAACAAAGCAGGCGATACGCTGCGTCCCGCCGTCGCTGTATTTCACGCAGCCAGTGCGGTCAGCCAACATCTGTGATACCACCTGCGCCTGCCCGGAAAACGCGGGGTCGGTCTGGGCTTGTGTTATGCAGTTGGTAAGGCTGCTGGCAAGGGAATAGTCGCTGTGGGCGATATAGGTTCCGGTGCTGTCGATTATGAAGTTTACGCCGTCGCCGCCTACCAGCACTCCGCCGATAATATCGGTGAGCAGCTTCGCGTCACCCGCGCCGTAGACGATTCCGCAGAACTCCCCCTCACGGACTATCGGTGCGCAGAACAGCACCGAAAGCGCCCCGTTTCCGTCCTTTGAGGAATAGGGGTCGGAGGTCACTGCGGCAAGAGATGTCCGGCAGTCCTTGAAGTACTGCCGCTCGGAGAAGTCGCTGCCGTTCTGGTTTACGCCGTTCTCGTCGGTGTAGCCTATGCGCTGAAATCCGGAGCGCTGCTTTACCTCCTCAAGGTAAGCCATAGCCTCGTCCGGTTCGAAATCAGCCCGCTGGAACATCTGATTCGACGCCGCCTCGGTGACGGCGGTTTCGTATATCTCAAGCTGATTTTTTATCGCCAGAGCTGAGATGTCAGCGGTTTCTTTTATGCTGTCCTCCAGCGTGGAGGTGGTGTTCATAATGCCGCCTATCGCCGCATACCCCAGAAGCAGCACCGCAATGATCAGCATTGGAATGATCGCAAGCCGCATTATTCTTGACTGGATAGATTGTTTTACTGCCATAGATGTCACCTTTCTTTCTGCCGGGAACTCCGCAAAATAAAAGCGCCCCGGATCAGTTGTCTGAACGGAGCGCCATTGCTGCGTATTATTATATTTATATGATAATTATATCATAGGGTGAGCGTAAAGTCAATGTGCAGATTTCACCAAATATGAGCAGAAGAAACGCTATTTTTTCGCTGCCGCCTCCAGCGCGTTAGGGATAGAAGTGATAAGCGTGGAGGAGATGTACTCCGACAGCTTGTCCCTTTCGGAGAGAGCGTCCCGCTCAATACAATCCATTAGGATACCCGCGATTGCTTCGGTAAGAAACCGGCTCAAAAACGCCTTATAGCTTTCCGGGACGTGACACCTGCGGTTTTGGGCGACGGTGCAGACAAGCCTGTGCATTGGCTCGTAGATGTCGTTGAAAAAGAAGTTCCGTATCTCCGCGCCGCCAAGGGAGCGCACGATATTTTTCAGCACATCAAGGTTGCTTTCGATATAATCCAGCGCGAATTCAATCGCTTTTGTATGCTCATTTATAAGGTCGTATCTGTCGAAAAGGTTGATCGCCTCCTGCTCCAGAGTCCATTTCAGCAGCGCATAGATGTCCTCAAAGTGATAGTAGAAGGTCTTGCGGTTGACGCCGCACTCCTCCACCAGCTCCTGTATCGTTATCTTGTTGAGAGGTTTCTCCTCCATCAGCCGTTTCAGCGCCGCAGACAGCGCCTGCTTGGTCTGCCGTGAATGCTCGTCGTGCTTCATACTGCTTCCCCCCCCCTAGTAGTATTATATCCCGAAAGCGGCGGTTTTGTCAAGATGGCAGTTTTGTGCAGGCAGTTGGCAGAAATGGGATTGAAATTACCGCAATGATATGATATAATCAAAGCAACGATTCCAGTAAATAATATCAGAAAGGTGATATTGTCATGAGATACAAAAACCCCGTTGTAAAAGGCTTCTACCCCGACCCCAGCGTTTGCTGCTATAATGGGAAATACTACCTCGTATGCAGCTCGTTCCAGTACTTTCCGGGGGTGCCGCTGTTTGAGAGCAGCGACCTTGTGAACTGGAAGCAGATCGGCTACGTTCTCACCCGGAGCAGCCAAGTAATGCTGGACAAAATAAACAGCTCCGGCGGAGTATTCGCGCCCACCATACGCTGCAATAACGGCAGATTCTACATGGTCACCACCAACGACACCACCCACCAGAATTTCTACGTCTGGACAGACGACATCTACGGCGAATGGTCAGAGCCGATATATGTCGATCAGGGCGGTATCGACCCGTCGCTGTACTTTGAGGACGGCCGCGCATACTTCATGAGCAACGGGCAGGACGACAACGGTATCGGCGGAGTAGTCCAGTGTGAGATAGACATTGCCACCGGAAAGAAGCTCTCCCCCAGCCGCTGTATCTGGCAGGGCTCCGGCGGACGGTATCTTGAAAGCCCGCACATGTACAAAATAAACGGCAGATACTACCTTATGGCGGCGGAGGGCGGCACGGAATACGGCCACATGATAACCTGCGCCCGTGCGGACTCCGTATGGGGCGAGTTCACCGGGAATCCCCATAACCCGGTGCTTACCAACCGCAATAAAGCGCCGTACATCATTCAAGGCATAGGACACGGCGACCTTGTTCAGGACAAATACGGCGACTGGCATGTGCTGAGCCTCGGGTTCCGGCAGCAGCACATCTGGCGGCCTTATCATCACCTCGGCAGAGAGGTGTTCCTCACCCCGGTACGGTTCGGCGAGGACGGCTGGTTCACCTGCGGAAATGACGGCACCACCGACGAAAGCTACGAGATACAAGGCGATTTCACCCAGAACGAGCAGCGGGAATTCACATTCCAGAACACCCGCTGGGACGTGGAATGGTGCTTTATGCGCCGCCCGCGCCTTGAGAACTACGAGCTTCTGCCGGACAAAGCGGTGCTTCACGGCAGTGATATAACGCTGGATATGACAGACTCCCCGACCTTCGTCGGTATGCGCCAGCGGGACTTCCACATGGAGCTGCGCGTGACCGTGAATGTTTCCGGCGGCGGCAAGTTTCCGGCTGTGGGAGGAGTTACCGCCTACATCACCGAAAACGAGCATTATGACCTGGCACTGGAACAAACCGAGTCCGGCTACCGCGCGGTGCTTATGCTGAACATCGGCGGGATAAAGCACCGCCAGTGCGAAGTACCGATAAACAGCAGCGCCGCTCAGCTTGTAATGCGCTCCGACTGCTTCTGCTACAATTTCTTTGTGGTTCAAGACGGTAAGGAGATTCACCTCGGCAGCGGCAGCACTAAGTATCTCTCAAGCGAGGTCGCGGAGGGCTTCACCGGGGTCATCACCGCGCTGTACGCGGTAAACGGCACAGCGGAATTCACAGAGTTTTCGTGCATATATACTGATGGAGAATAATTCAACAGGCTGCTTCGTATAGGGGCAGCCTTTTCTGTTGTTTGTCCGGCGTATTGACAATAAACAGGATTTGAGGTATAATATAGTAAAAAGTCTGGGAGGTTTGGTTATGTTCGGACTGTTCAAAAAAGCGAAAATCAGCAAAACTGAGGAAGAAAAGCGTGCGGAGAGCCTTCCGCGCACCAAAAAAGTCCAGTTCGAGCCGCTCACCATTGCGGAAGCGGAACAGCAGCTTGAACAAGACCTCCGCAGCGTTCTTGATTTCACGCCGGTGAACTACTATGCCACCAAGAACAAGTACCTGCTCTGTACCTTCTATTACGAGGAGGACTACTCCGAGGTGTGGTTCAGGTTTGAGCTTCGGGCGGACGACCTCCCCCACGGACACACCAAAACCTACCGGATAGACAAGCTGCTCATGCGGGATATTCTGCGGAAATTCGGTCAAAACATCAATATATAGGAGTTATTATGGAAAATCGTTCAATACTTAGCTGCCCCACCAGATTTGACAAGGCAGACCTTCTTGACATACTGTCGCTGTCGGCGGGGGCTGCGTTTCTTCACCAGAACCGCATGGGAGAGCGCATTATCGGCGACAACGGCTGGGAGCTTAACCCCAGCGAGGGACTTATCCGCTTCGGCGGGCAGGAGTTCCGGGCGGGAATTCTCGGCTCGGAATCACATATCCAGAACACATGGCTGTGGAGCTGGGCGCACACCGAGAGCGGACTTCCCGAAAAGGCTGTCGCCGCGTCAAGACGCGCGAAAAAGTCCCTGCCGGATCTGCCGGAGTTCCAGACGGGAAAGTTCATGCTGGACGAGCTGCACACCGGGCATAATCTGTCCATGATAGCCTGCGGCGCTTCCGAGGAGCAGCTCTGCTACTACCGCTGCCCCTACGACGGCGGCGCGGCGTTCGTGGTTATCCCCGGGCTGCCGGAGGAGATATTCACCCCGGCGGAGCTGCCGGAATTCGTGCGGCAGTACCTTGAAATAATCCGGGGATTCTACTGCGACCACCGGCTGCTTGCGGCGGGTTTCCTGTACCAGAACGGCACTGAATTCACCGAAAACGGCGGCGAAATGACCGCACATTTCGGCGGCAGTGATCTGAAGCTCCGCTTTGAGGAAGCAGAGGGCTTGTGCCGGGTCGTGGATATATCCAACGGTTGATTTTTG
Source organism: uncultured Clostridia bacterium (assembly GCA_945873955.1). GTDB lineage: Bacteria > Bacillota > Clostridia > Oscillospirales > Ruminococcaceae > CAG-115. The sequence goes on from CAMCFA010000020.1 coordinate 36,399, forward strand.
CAGCAATTATACAAACAGTAAAGGCACACAGAGATTATCTGTGCGCCTTTTTGTTAGTTTTGTCCCTGTATCATACCGGCACGGGAGTGCTTTGCAGAAGCTGCGCGATAATATCATACGGCGCGCCGAAATCCGTCTGCCCCGCCGCTAGAATGATCCTGTGGGACAGCACCGCGCCTGCGACTGACTTCACGTCGTCGGGGGTCGCGTAGGTTCTGCCGTTCATCAGCGCCATTGCCTGCGACGAACGCAGCAGCGCTATCGAACCTCTGGGGCTTACCCCCAGCTTGACCTGCGGCATATAGCGGGTCGCGCTCACCAGAGAGAGTATATAAGCCTTTACGCTGTCGGAGACCGTGACCGCCGCCGCCTGCTCCCGCAGAGAGATAAGCTCCTCCAGCGACATCACCGGGGAAACCTCCACCCGCTGGGGCATAATTTCCAGCATTTTCATCTCCGCCGCCCGATCCGGGTAGCCCACGGATATCCGCATGAGGAAGCGGTCAAGCTGCGCCTCCGGAAGGTGATATGTGCCGAAGGTTTCGATAGGGTTCTGGGTGGCGAGGGTCATGAATGGCTTTGGGAGCTGGTGAGTCACGCCGTCAACGCTGATTTGCAGCTCCTCCATAGCCTCCAGCAGCGAGGACTGCACCTTCGGCGAAGCGCGGTTTATTTCGTCCGCCAGCAGGAAATTGCACATCGCAGCTCCGGGCTTGTATTCGCTCTTGCCGCTGTTGATGTCCACCACGGTGTAGCCGATAACGTCCGAGGGCATTAAGTCCGGGGTGAACTGTATACGCCCGAAAACGCCGGAAACGCTCTTAGACAGGGTTTCAGCCAGCAGGGTCTTTCCCACGCCGGGGACGTCCTCAATAAGCACATGACCTCCCGCGAGCATGGCGCAGACTACCTTTTCAATGACCGGGCGCTTTCCGATTATCACCTTTTCAATGTTGGAAATAAGCTGTTCTATTTTATCGTTCATCTGGTTTTCTCCTAGGTCGATTTAGTTGGTATCTCTCTTCATTCCCCGGTTGAAAAGGAAGCTGAAGATCAGCATTGCAGTAAATGTAATAAGTAAAAACGTGCAGAATCCCTGTGTTATGCCCTTGATGTCGTAGCCGAGGTCATTGTATTTATTGACAAGGATCATGATAAGCCCAGCGGCAGACCCGGCTATCGGCAGGAACAAAGTTGCCGCCGTGTACCAAATAGTGGGAAACCCTGTGTCCTTTTGTATGATCCTGCGCAGGCAGGAATTAAGGAATCCGAACACTGCCGCCATCAGAGCAGTCCCTATCAGATACAGCAGGATATTGCCGCTAAGCATGTAAAAACAGCCCAGCATACAGAAAAAGTCCAAAGCAAGCCCCGCCAGAACTAACGCGATATATTTTAGTACTTTCATATTACCCGCCTCCATTGTTGAAATCAAGCCATTATGTTTCTTCTGATTTGCCCGTTCGTTCGCCTAACGCCTGTCGCTTTGTGCCGTTCTTCATGCCCCGGTTAAAGAGTAAGCTCACCGCCAGCATAAGCACCAGCGAAACGACCACATAAGTGCAAAACGCCTGCTACAAGCCCTTGAAATCATAGCGGGCAATGGTGTTCCTCTTATAGATCGTCACAACAAGCGCGGACACTGCGGCAGCTACCGGAAGAAGCTGCGCCGCGACCGTATACCAGATAGTGGTTATGCCCAAGTCCTTTCGGATTATTTTGCACAGGCAGGAGTGGAGAAATCCAAACAGCACCGCAGTCAGCGGCAGAGATACGATACCGATATTTATCTGGAGTGAAAACGCGCCCGCCAGAATGCAGAAGAAGTTCAGGAAAAGCCCCGCCAGAATCAGCCCGGCGTATTTCAGCCTTTTCATATATTCTCCTAACCAAATACAAAACGGCGCAGCCCGAAAGCTGCGCCGCACTTAATGTATTACGCTTAAGAAAGCAGGGAGTGCTCGTCAGCAGCGTCGAACAGGTGGATCTTGTTCGGGTCGAGAGCGAGCTTAACTACGTCCTGAGGACGAGCAGTGCATCTCGGAGATACTCTAGCTGTGAGCGGGATACCCTCGCAGGTGAGGTACAGGAAGGTCTCAGCACCGAGCATTTCGGTTACGTCAACGGAAGCCTCGATGATACCAGTCTTTGCATTGGAGAGGAACATCTCCTCGTCGTGAATGCTCTCAGGACGGATACCAAGAACAACTTCCTTGTCTACATAGTACTTGAGAGCTTCGTCGTCAGCCTTAGCGGAGGGCAGCTCAACATAGAACTTGCGTCCTCTGGAGGTCTTGGTGTCCTCAGAACCGAACTCAACAGTGTACTTGCCGTTCAGCATGAGCAGCTTAGCGGGAATGAAGTTCATCTGCGGAGAGCCAATGAAGCCTGCAACGAACTTGTTGATAGGATTCTCATAAAGATTGATAGGAGAGTCGATCTGCTGAATGTAGCCGTCCTTCATAACTACGATTCTGTCACCCATCGTCATAGCCTCTGTCTGGTCGTGGGTTACATAGATGAAGGTGGTACCCAGCTTCTTATGCAGCTTGGAAAGCTCAGTTCTCATCTGCGCACGGAGCTTTGCGTCGAGGTTGGACAGCGGCTCGTCAAGCAGGAACACCTGAGGATCACGAACGATAGCACGACCAAGCGCTACACGCTGTCTCTGACCACCGGAGAGAGCCTTCGGCTTTCTGTCGAGCAGGTGGTAGATATCGAGGATCTTAGCAGCTTCCTCAACCAGCTTCTTGATCTCGTCCTTAGGAACCTTACGGAGCTTAAGACCGAAAGCCATGTTGTCGAATACAGACATGTGAGGATACAGAGCGTAGTTCTGGAATACCATCGCGATATCTCTGTCCTTAGGAGCAACGTCGTTTACAAGACGGTCGCCGATGAACA
>CAMCFA010000021.1 GCA_945873955.1 uncultured Clostridia bacterium
CAACGTGCGCAGGAACGGAGGAAGAACCAGCGAACTGTGCGTCGGAGTGCATACGGCCCATGGTATCGGTCATGCCGTAGGAAGCAGGACCTGCTGCCATGTTGTCGGGGTGGAGGGTACGGCCTGTACCGCCGCCGGAAGCAACGGAGAAGTACTTCTTGCCAGCCTCAAGGCGCTCCTTCTTGTAGGTGCCTGCAACCGGGTGCTGGAATCTGGTCGGGTTGGTGGAGTTACCGGTGATGGAAACGTCAACGTTTTCCTTCCACATGATGGCAACACCCTCTGTTACGTCGTTAGCGCCGTAGCAGTTAACCTTGGAGCGGAGTCCGTCGGAGTATGCCTTGCGGAATACTTCCTTAACCTCGCCGGTGTAGTAGTCCATCTCAGTTTCAACGTATGTAAAGCCGTTGATACGAGCGATGATCTGAGCAGCGTCCTTGCCGAGACCGTTCAGAATAACGCGCAGGGGCTTTTTACGAACCTTGTTAGCCTTCTCAGCGATACCGATAGCGCCCTCAGCAGCCGCAAAGGACTCGTGACCTGCGAGGAATGCGAAGCACTCGGTGTCCTCTTCGAGGAGCATCTTGCCGAGGTTGCCGTGACCAAGACCAACCTTACGCTGGTCAGCTACGGAGCCGGGAATGCAGAATGCCTGAAGACCCTCGCCGATAGCGGCAGCAGCGTCAGCAGCTCTGGTGCAGTTCTTCTTGATAGCGATAGCGCAGCCTACGGTGTAAGCCCACTTTGCGTTCTCGAAGCAGATAGGCTGAATGCCCTCAACGAGCTTGTAGATGTCAAGACCCTTAGCCTTGCAGATATCAGCACATTCCTCGATGGAATTGATGCCGTAGTTCTTTAAAACAGCGAGAATCTGCGGTTCGCGTCTGTCGTAGGATTCAAATAAAGCCATTGTTTTTTACCTCCTATTACTGCTTTCTGGGGTCGATAACCTTAACAGCGTCAGCAACACGGCCGTACTGACCCTGTGCCTTCTCAAATGCTGTGTTAGCGTCATCGCCGTTCTTGATGAATTCCATCATCTTGCCGAAGTTTACGAACTTGTAGCCGATGATCTCGTCATCTTCGTTAAGAGCAATACCGGTAACATAACCGTCTGTCATTTCGAGGTAGCGGGGACCCTTTGCCAGAGTACCGTACATTGTACCTACCTGAGAACGCAGACCCTTGCCGAGGTCCTCAAGACCTGCGCCGACTGCAAGACCGTCCTCAGAGAAAGCAGACTGGCTTCTGCCGTAAACGATCTGGAGGAACAGCTCTCTCATTGCTGTGTTGATAGCGTCGCATACGAGGTCGGTATTGAGCGCTTCAAGAATGGTTCTGCCGGGGAGGATCTCAGCAGCCATTGCTGCGGAATGAGTCATACCGGAGCAGCCGATAGTCTCAACAAGAGCCTCCTGGATAACGCCACCCTTAACGTTGAGGGACAGCTTGCATGTACCCTGCTGGGGTGCGCACCAGCCAATACCGTGTGTGAAACCGTTGATATCAGCGATTTCCTTTGCCTTTACCCACTTAGCTTCTTCGGGGATAGGCGCAGCGCCGTGAGCAACGCCCTGTGCCACGGGACACATGTTTTCAACTTCATGAGAATAAGTCATTGTTGTTTGAACTCCTTTCAACATTTTGTCCGGAGAAGTTTGCCCGGACATACAATTGTATTATACAACATTTCCGCTGATTTTTCAATAGGTTATGCGGATTTTTTTAGAAATTTTGTGCGTCCCGCGCGTCGGCGCTCATTCTTCGGCGGGTACTTGACAATTTTATGCTTATGCGGTATAATATAATATAAATGTCCGGGAATGATCTCCTGATCTCTCCCGGTGTCCATTTCCGTTAAGCTATTATTTTAGCCGGAGGACGCGGCAGTCATTATGAATAATTGCGCTCCGCCGGTCAAATATAGAATATAGAACCATTTGATAATTTGCAGTATTACAGATCTGCGTGCGGCAGGGAAGTTGATCCAGCCACGCAGACCAGCATACCGGCTGAACAGCAGAGCGCCTGCGCCTGCCGCAGGAATACAGCCGACCCGCAGCCTGCGCGGCTTCATTTGCCGTGCTGACCGGGTCTGTTCCGCATTGCCACTTTACTCAACCGACCGTGAGATCCTGCGCCGCCATGCCTGATCCCGCAGTCACCGCCGCAGCGGCGGGGAGGTTCATCTAACCTCTCCCGTGCTGCCTGTACTTACTTATATGCGGACGCTGCCTGCTCTTGACTGATGTGTATCTCTCTGTTTACGGGGGAGTTCTGCGCTTTTGCGCCGCCGTGTATGCTCTGCATAAGAGAAAGGAAAAGAATATATGGGATTACTGACCAACAACAAGCTCCTTACCGAAACAGAGAATATCACACCGAAGAACCGCCCGGAGCATACCCAGCCCGGCAGCCGGGTGCAGCCCGGAAGCCGTGTTCAATCCGCTCCGCAGGACGCACCAAAAGAAAACAACGGCGAGAAGAAATACCGCGCCCGCTTCACTCCGGTGAAGAAGAACGACCAGAAGTCCGCTAGGGCTGCGCAGGAGCGCGTCAAGCGCGAGATACGCGACTACAACGACAGCCGCCCGGTACAGCGCACCGCGGCGAAGAAGCCGAGGGAGATACGCTCCGCGCCGGTGAAGTTCATTGCCCTGGGCGGACTTAACGAGATCGGCAAGAATCTCTATGTTTACGAGTGCTGCAACGATATGTTTATCGTGGACTGCGGACTGGCGTTCCCGGACGAGGAAATGCCGGGCGTAGACCTTGTCGTGCCGGATTTCACCTATCTTGAAAAGAACCGCGACCGTCTGCGCGGCATAGTTATCACCCACGGTCACGAGGATCATATCGGCGCACTGCCGTACCTCTTAAAGAAGATTAACGCGCCTATCTACGGCACACGGCTGACGCTTGGTCTTGTAGAGGGCAAGCTGAAGGAGCACGGTCTGCTGTCGCAGGCTTCGCTGAACGTGGTAGAGCCGCGGCAGAACGTCCGCATGGGCTGCATGTCGGTGGAGTTTATCCGTGTGAACCACTCTATCCCCGACGCCTGCGCGCTTGCGATCCACACCCCGGCGGGAGTTATCGTCCACACCGGCGACTTCAAGGTGGACTACACCCCGATAGAGGGCGGTATAATCGACCTTGCGCGGTTCGGCGAGCTGGGCAACCGCGGAGTACTTGCGCTGCTGTCCGAGAGCACCAACGCAGAGCGCCCCGGCTACACCAAGTCCGAACGCGCAGTGGGCGAGAGCTTCAAGAACCTGTTCAACTCCGCCGAGGGGAAGCGCATTATTATTGCTACATTCTCCAGCAATATCCACAGAATACAGCAGATAATCGACCAGGCGATAGTTCACGACAGAAAGGTCGCTGTTTCCGGCAGGAGCATGCAGAACGTTATCGCAAAGGCGGTCGAGCTGAACTATATCAAGGTGCCTGAGAACATTCTTATCGACATTGAGGACGTCAACAAGTACCAGCCGGAGAAGCTGGTTATATGCACCACCGGAAGTCAGGGCGAGCCGCTGTCCGCGCTGTCGAGAATGTCCAGCGGCGACCACAGGCAGGTGACTATCACCCCGAACGACTTCATCGTTATCTCCGCGAACCCGATCCCCGGCAACGAAAAGCTGGTGACAAAGGTAGTCAACGAGCTGATGAAGCAGGGCGCCGAGGTCATTTATGAGTCCATGTACGAGGTACACGTTTCCGGTCACGCGTGTCAGGACGAGCTGAAAATGATGATATCGCTGACGAAGCCGAAGTTCTTCATACCTATCCACGGCGAGTACAAGCACCTCAAAAAGCACAGCAAGCTTGCCATGAGCATGGGCATTCCGGAGGAGAACATCTTCATATCCGACCTAGGACAGGTCATTGAGACCGACGGCGTTGAGATGAAGTTCACCGGGACTGTCCCCAGCGGCAAGGTTATGGTAGACGGCTACGGCGTCGGCGACGTCGGCAGCGTGGTGCTCCGGGACAGAAAGCACCTTGCCGAGGACGGCGTGATGATAATCGTTGCCACTATCGATCGGGAGAGCGGCTGCGTGCTTGCCGGACCGGATATCGTATCCCGCGGGTTCGTGTACGTCCGGGAGAGCGAGGAGCTTATCGACGAGGCAAAGCAGCTCATGAAGCAGGTCATGGACAACTGCCGCGAGCGCAATATCCGCGAATGGGGCAACATCAAGTCGGCAATGCGGGACGCGCTTAGCGACTATATCTATTCAAAGACCAAGCGCAGCCCGATGATACTTCCGATAATCATGGAGGTGCAGGGCAGGGCGATAGACTGACCCAAGCCGACTTTAGTTTTATCAGGAGGGGCTATTCTTGAAAAATATGTACAGGAGCAATGTCCTGCTGGCGGCGGTCTCGGCTCTGGTCGTGTGCCTGCTGGTGCTTGATGTCGCTCTGTTCAGAAGCGATTCCAGACTGTTCTGGCTGACTTTCCCGCTGCTGCTGCTTGTGGGAGGGCTTGCGATAGGTAAGCTGATACAGATACGGCTGAACGAATACGCTTACTACGACCGTCTGGACAAGTCGATAGACAACGCGAACCACATGGCGCTGGTCAGCTTTCCGCTGCCGGTGGCGCTGGTCACTGACGACCGTCGGATAATCTGGTGCAACGACTCATTTGTTTCGACATTTTTCCGTCCGACGGACGATGAAAGCAGTATCGACAAGATCACGACGGAGCCGTTTTCCATGCTTGTCGGCGAGGGCCGCGAGATCCAGAAGAACGGCAGGTGGTACAGAGTCACCGCCCGCGACACGGTATACAAGCCGGACGAAAAAGGCAGCAGACGGCGCCTGCTGGAGCAGGACACCATAAATTCCGCGAACAAGGTGAATATCCTGTTTTTCAGCGACGTTACCGCGATAAAGACCTTGCAGGACGAATTCCGCAAGTCAAAGCCGGTGGTAATGATCATCTCCGTGGACAACTACGACGATTCCGTCAGCGCAGCCCGCGAGAGTGACAAGACGCTTATCAGCGTGCTGATAGACCAGCTCCTTGAAAAATATTTTGCGGAGATGAACGCGGTACTGCGGAAGATCTCCGGCGATAAATTCATCGTTGTCGTAGAGGACAGATACGTTGAGAAAATGATCGACGAGCGCGTAAAGCTGCTTGAAGATGCGCGCAAGATCGCGGTGAACGACCGCACCAACGTCACCCTCTCCATAGGCGTGGGCAGAAATGCCTCCAACCTGTCGGAAAGCGAAAGCTACGCATGGCAGGCGCTGGAAAAGGCGATAGGCAGAGGTGGCGATCAGGCGGTTATCCGCAGGGAGTCCGGCTATGACTATTTCGGCGCGGAGACCCAGCGTACCGAGCGAAACGGCAGCAGCGTGAGGACGAGAATTACCGCAGACCGCATAAAAGTATTGATGAATCCCGCCGACGCAGTGTACATAATGGGACACAGCTACGGCGATTACGACAGCGTGGGCGCGGCGATAGGTCTTGCGGCGGCGATACGGCGCATGGGCAAGACTGCCTACGCCTGCGTCAGCCGCGAGCTTGACAGAAACGGCAACGTAAAGAACCTTTCGGAACAGCTTCTGGCGCGTTTCTCGGAGTACGACCCGCCGCTCATTATCGAGCCGAAGGTGGCGGCGATACGCTTTACCGAAAGCTCACTGCTGTTCATTGTGGACACCCACATCGAAAAGAAGGTAGACAGCACCGAACTGTACGAACGTGCAGACCCAAGCCATATGGTGGTAATTGACCACCACCGGAAGGCGGATAACGAGATACAGGCGGTAATAAGCTGGGTAGACCCCAACGCTTCTTCAACGTCGGAAATGGTGACAGACCTGCTTCAATACTTCGGCGACGCCGGGAATATCCAGCCGCTGGAGGCGGAGGCTCTGCTGGCGGGTATCACGCTGGATACAAAGGATTTTGTAATGCGTACCGGCGAAGCTACGTTTGAAGCCGCGGCGCGGCTGAAAAAGCTGGGCGCGGATACGATACTTGTGAAGAAGCTGTTTGCGACCTCCATGAAGGCGCGGAAACGGCGCTCCGACGTGGTTTCGGCGGCGGAGGTGTACCGTTCATTCGCTATTTCTGTTGTGGAGGAGTCCTTCGAGGATATCCGGGTGGTATGTTCGCAGGCGGCGGACGAAATGCTGAATATCAGCGGCGTGGACGCGTCCGTGACCGTCTACCCGATAGAGAACGGCTGGAGTTACAGCGCGCGCTCCCTCGGCAAAGTGAACGTGCAGGTGCTCATGGAAAACATCGGCAACAAAAAGGACGACGGCGGCGGACACCTCACAATGGCGGGTGCGCAGCTATACAACATAACTAAGGACGAGGCAGTGCAGAAGCTGCACGAGGCAATCGACAGCTACTACGACAATCTGCCCAAAGACTGATATAGGAGGAATCGACATGAAAGTAATTTTACTTCAAGACGTAAAGGGAACCGGCAAAAAGGGCGAGGTACACGAGGTAAAGGACGGCTACGGCGTGAACTTCCTTATTAAAAAAGGACTTGCGCAGGAGGCGACCGCTAAGAATCTGAATCTTCTTCAAGGGCAGAAGGACTCCGCGCAGCACAAGATCGACGTTGATATCGCTAATGCGAAGGATATCGCCGCGAAGCTGCAAGATAAGAAGATAAAAGTGACCGCAAAGGCAGGTCAGAACGGCAGACTTTTCGGCACTGTCACCGCTAAGGAGGTTTCTGCCGCGATAAAGCAGGAACTTGGCTGCGACGTAGACAAGAAAAAGATCCTGCTTAACCTCAAGATAGAGGGCTTCGGCGACTATGCGGCTGAGGCAAAGCTGTACGCCGGCGTTTCCGCGAAGTTCACCGTAAGCGTAGTAGAGGGCTGATATGGCTGAGTACGATCTGACCGGGATCAATATTCCGTATAATCTCGACGCGGAGCAGTCGGTGCTTGGCGCGGTGCTTATGGACAGCGACGCCATGAACGAGCTTGCGACCATGCTCCAGCCGGATTATTTCTACGTCAGCCTGAACCGTGAGGTCTACGGCGTTTTACTGAACATGTTCATCGCTGGCGACAAGATCGACGTTGTAACGGTGCTGGAAGCAGTCATGCGGCAGGGTATATTCGAGACCTCCGAGCAGGCGAAGGAGTATCTCACCCGCATTATGACCGCAGTTCCGAGCATATCGTCGGTGGGAAAGTACGCCACGATAGTTGCGGACAAGTACATGACCCGCAGCCTTATTTTCGCCGCGAAGGAGATAATCGACGCAGCGAACGAGGGCGCAGAGGACGCGAATACGCTGATAGATTTCGCGGAGCAGAAGATATTCGATATCAGAAGCGGCGCGGACATCAAGGGCTTGACCCCTATCAGCGGGATAGTTTATGAGAACATGAAAGCTCTGAACGAGCTTTATAAAAGAGCGAAGGCCGGCGGCGGTCAGACGATAACCGGTCTTTCCACCCTGTATAAAGAGCTGGACAAGCGGATCTACGGTCTTAACAAGTCGGATCTTATCATTCTGGCGGCAAGACCCGGTATGGGTAAGACCTCTTTTGCGATGAATATCGCAACGAATGTCGGCAAGAAATACAACGACAAGGCGATTGCTGTGTTCAGCTTGGAAATGTCAAAGGAGCAGATCGTCAACCGTATGATAAGCAGCGAGGCGTCGCTCTCCTCAGACAGCATGAAAACCGGTGATATTCCGCCGGAAAAGTGGAAGGATATCGGCACGGCGGCAGATGTGCTTTCGCGCCTTAACATCTACATTGACGACACGCCGGGTATCACGGTGGCGGCGATAAAGTCGAAGCTCCGCCGCATGAAGAACCTCGGTCTGGTGGTTATAGACTACCTGCAGCTGATGTCCTCCACGAAGAACTACAACGGCAACCGCGTTGTGGAGATCTCCGATATTACCAGAAACTTAAAGATCATGGCGAAGGAGCTCAACGTGCCGGTCATAACCCTGTCGCAGCTTGCCAGAGGCCCGGAGCAGCGTCCGGACAAGCGACCTATGCTTTCCGACCTGCGTGAGTCCGGCTCTATCGAGCAGGACGCGGATATCGTAATGTTCCTGTACCGAAACTCCTACTACGACAAGACTGACCCAAACGTGAACGCCTGCGAGTGTATCGTGGCGAAGAACCGTCACGGCGAGACCGGGACAGTGCCGCTTGGCTGGGACGGCGAGTTTACACGCTTCACCAACGCTGAATTCGTGCGGCAGGAGCAGTAGTATATTAATAATGTACATCGAGGTCTTTTATGGACTTTCTTGAAAAAGTGCGTTCGGCGGCTGCCGATCACAAAATGACAGAAAAAGGGGACGCTGTGGTCGCTGCGCTTTCGGGCGGGGCGGACAGCGTTTCACTTCTGTATGCCTTGAAAGAGCTTTCCGGGGAGCTGGGAATAACTGTTTCGGCGTGTCACATCAATCATCATCTCCGGGGCGAGGAAAGCGACAGCGACATGCGGTTTTGCGAGGAACTGTGCGGCAGGCTCGGAATACCGCTGACCGTGCGGGAGGCGGAAGTAGGCTCCATGCAGTTAAAGCACGAGAGCCTTGAAGAATGCGCCCGCCGGGTGAGATACGACTTCTTCGCGGAGGTCTCTGCCGGGAAAAAGCTCGCCACCGCACACACCGCCAACGACAGCGCCGAAACTGTGCTGCTGAACCTCATGCGCGGCACGGGGCTGAAAGGTCTGTGCGGGATACCGCCGGTGCGGGGGAATATAATCCGCCCGCTGATCTACTGCACCCGCGACGAGGTTGAGGAATACTGCCGCAGCCGCAGGCTGAGCTGGGTGACGGACAAGACCAACCTCTGCGACGACTACACCCGCAACAAGGTTCGGCACATTATCCTGCCGGAAATGCTGAAGATCAACGGCTCTCTGTTCAGCACCGCTGCCCGTATGCAGAAGAATCTCCGGGAGGACAGCGAGTTTCTGGAGGGAATGGCGGCGCAGGCGCTGGAGGAGTTCAGAATGCCGGGAGGATACAGCGCGGCAGCGCTGGCGGCGCTCCCCAAGCCGATCCGGAGCCGCGCGATAAAGCTGATATTCTCCGCGGGAGGGATAGAGCCGAGCGCTCTGCGTATCAGCACCGCGGCGGATATACTTGCGGCGGGAAAGGGAAAGTTCAACCCCTGCCGCGGGAAGTTCTTCGTGGTGCGGCGGGGCGTCGCATTTGTCGAGGAGGCAGAGCAGCATTACCGCAAGCACGAGGGTAAGTGAACTGCCCCTTTTGAGGGACAATTAACGGGATTCACTGTTTTCCTTTAAAATTTTCAGAAAATATTCACCGAAATAGTTTGCATTTTGATTGAAAGTATGATATAATATTCATTGTCCAAATTATATCAAGGACAATTACGCGACATTTGTGGCGTAAATAAGAGCGTATATTTCAAACATCACTAGATTATAATATACATGGAAATTACTTCCGGAAAGGCGGTATAAATGAATTCTAAATTTAAAGGTATAATTATTTATCTTGTAATTATTTTCCTGCTTATTTTCGGGCTTGTGTCCGTACTTAATATGGCGAGCGCAACATCTCGCCAGACGGTTACTTATTCCGACGTTATCGCGGAGTTTGACTCGCTGAACGTGTCCGGCTATACGCTTGACCTCGGCAGCGGCTCGCTGACCTATTCGCTCAAGGGCGAGGACGTCACCAAGCCCTCGCACACTTACAGCGTCCCGAATGTCAACATATTCATTAATGACATCAACACCGGCTACGACGAGAGCGGACATATAGCTAATTACCGCCAGAGATACAACGAGGCTAACCCCAACGCACCTCTCAAGGAGGACTATATCCCGATCTCCGACAATACCTTCCTTACAAGCGTACTTCCGTACCTGCTGCTGGTCGGCGTGATGATCGTGTTCACGATAATCGTAATGCGCCAGAGCAACGACGGCGGGAAGATGTCTAACTTCTCCCGGGCGAACGTCCGCCAGCAGACCGGCAAGAAGGTCACCTTCAACGATGTAGCCGGCGCTGACGAGGAAAAGCAGGAGCTGGAGGAGATCGTTGACTTCCTGAAGAATCCCGGAAAGTACCGCGATATCGGCGCGAGAATTCCTAAGGGCGTGCTTCTGGTAGGCCCTCCCGGAACAGGTAAGACCCTGCTTGCAAAGGCAGTTGCAGGCGAAGCGGGCGCTCCGTTCTTCTCAATAAGCGGTTCTGACTTCGTTGAGATGTTCGTCGGCGTAGGCGCTTCCCGTGTGCGCGACCTGTTCGAGCAGGCGAAGAAGAAAACCCCGTCGATAATCTTCATTGATGAGATAGACGCAGTTGGTCGCCAGAGAGGCGCAGGCTTAGGCGGCGGTCACGACGAGCGCGAGCAGACGCTGAACCAGCTTCTGGTCGAAATGGACGGATTCACCGAGAACGAGTCGATAATCGTCATGGCAGCGACCAACCGCCGGGATATCCTTGACCCCGCGCTGCTCCGTCCGGGACGTTTCGACCGTCAGATCGTGGTGAACTACCCCGACATCAAGGGTCGTGAGGAGATCCTCAAGGTTCACACCAGAAACAAGAACATGGGTCCCGACGTTGACCTCAAAACTATCGCGGCTACCACGGCGGGCTTCACCGGCGCGGATCTTGAGAATCTTGTGAACGAAGCGGCTCTGCTGGCGGCAAGAGCAAACCGCAGAGCGATCACCAAGAAGGATATCGAGGAGGCTACGATCAAGGTCGTAGCAGGTCCGGAGAAGAAGTCCAAGGTGGTAACGCCGGAGGAAAAGCGCCTTACCGCTTATCACGAGGCAGGTCACGCTATCACGACTTACTTCTGCAAGACGCAGGACAAGGTTCATCAGGTTTCTATCGTCCCCAGAGGAATGGCTGGCGGATTTACAATGCACGTTCCGGAGAAGGATCGCTCCTTTGTCAGCAAGACCTACATGGAGGAGGAGATCATCGTGCTGCTGGGCGGCAGAGTGGCTGAAAAGCTCATTCTGGACGACATTTCCACCGGCGCTTCCAATGATATCGAGCGCGCGACCTCCGTTGCAAGGAATATGGTGACCCGCTACGGCTTCTCCGAGAAGCTGGGTCCGATACTCTACGGGCATGAGAATCAAGAGGTGTTCCTCGGCAGGGATTATTCACAGGGCAGGAACTACTCTGAGAACGTAGCCGCCGAGATCGACGGCGAGATCCGTGAGCTTATCGAGACCGGTTACGAAAAGGCGAAGGAGATCCTCACCGTACACGGCGACCTGCTGGAGCGCTGCGCACAGTACCTCATGCGTCATGAGAAGATCGAGGGCAAGGATTTCTATCGCTTAATGGCGGACGAGATAGACCTTGACGGCAACGAGAAAAAGCCGGTACAGCAGGAGTTCACCACTGAAAAGGAATCCGCTGAACAGCTTAACGAGCAGAAGCCCGCAGAGCAGTTCAACGTGCAGAAGCCCGAAGAAGTTCCCGCTGACGACAGCGATAACAAGACAGAAGAATAAAAAAGTTCAGAAGCCGTCCGCTGCGGGCGGCTTTTGGTTTGGGAGGAGAGAGATCATGGCACTGGAATTCAAGGACGAAGCGCCGACTCTGGAGGAATACAAGGAAATGCGGCGGCTGGTGAACTTCATGCCGCTGTCCGACAGGATATGCAATAACGTGCTGAAAAACGCATTTCACATAACCACAGTCCGGGACAACGGGCGCTGCGTGGGAATGATAAGAGTACTTTCCGAGGGCGGGTATGCGAACTTCATCACCGACGTGATAGTTATCCCGGAGTACCAGCACCAAGGGATAGGAAAGCAGATGATGCGCCGCACAATGGACTACCTCTATTCCACGCTGGAGGAGGGCGAGAAGATAGTGGTGTATCTGATGTCGGCAAAGGAGCGCGAGCCTTTCTACCGGCAGTTTGGCTTCCGCGACAGACCCAACGAGCTGCTGGGTGCGGGAATGAGCCAGTGGCTGGAAAAACCGGAAAAATAAATTCGCTTATTTGGTGTACAAAGTGTGAAATTTATGTGTAATTCTTGTTTGTTATTGACAGATTAGAATAAATATGATACAATTATGTTGTACATAATAACGGTAATGATTATCGTTTGTGTAAAATTGTTTTCAGGGTATCTGGTTTACCCTTGATCTTAAGAAAAGAGGTAATTTATTATGCAGAGAGTATGTCCCAAGTGCAATACCTTAGTAACAGGCGAGGGCGCGTTCTGTCCTTCTTGCGGCGAGCCGCTGCCTTCCGCAGTGCAGCTTGACAAGGATCCCGTCCCCAGCGCTTCTGTTCAGTTCACGCCGTCGCAGAGCATGGGCGCGCAGTCGTCGCAGCAGAGCAATTCTATCCCGAATTACGGCGCACCGCAGCCGAATACCGTTCCGAACTACGGCGGGACAGCAAATAACAACTCGCAGTTCACCAATGCAAACGTTGTGAACACCACCGAAATGACTCTCGGTCAGTGGGTAGGCACGGTAATTCTCACCACATGGTTCGGAATTATCAGCCTTATCCTTTGTATAGTATGGGGCGTGAGCGACAGCACTCCTATCGCAAAGAAGCGCTACTGTCAGGCAATGATCATCATTCAATGCATAAGCATTGCGGTTTCTATCATTATGTCGATCGTTATGTTCTCAGTATTCACGTCTTTGATCCCGCAGATAGCTGAGGCTATTGAGGACGCAGTTGAAACCGGCTCATACAGCAGCTACTATTATTACGGATGACCGATTTAAACTCATTAGGCAGAATTATTGCAATAACCGGGCATTACGGCTCGGGCAAAACAAATCTTGCGGTCAACCTTGCTTCGGACTTCGCGCGGGCGGGGGACAGGGTGACGATAGTCGACCTTGATATCGTGAACCCCTACTTCCGCACTGCGGATTTCTCCGGGCTGTTCAGTGAGCTTGGAATAAAGCTGATAGCGCCGCAGTTCGCGAATACAAATCTGGATATCCCCTCGCTTGGCATAGACATGGCGGCGGTCGTCAACGGCTGCGACAGGCTCATTATTGATGTCGGCGGGGACGACTCCGGGGCGATCGCGCTGGGGCAGTATTCCACCGTGCTGAACAATCTCGGCTGTTCGCTGTATTACGTTGTGAACAAGTACCGCTACCTCACCCGTACACCGGAGGAGGCGGTCGAACTGCTGCGGGACATTGAGCAGGCGTCCCGTATCAGAGCAAAAGGTATCATAAACTGCTCGAACCTCGGCTCAGAAACCGCCGCCGTCGACGTGACAGTCACGGCGGATTATGCTGTAAGCTGCGGTAAAGCCGCCGGAATACCGGTGGTGATGACCGCTGCGGAGCGTAGTCTGGGCGTTGACGGCGCTTATCCGGTGGACGTCTATATACGTCCGTTTTGGGAAGAATAGACTGGGACGCGGCGTCCCCATGTATCACATACGCCGCATGGCGTTTTCTGCGGAGCTTCCGCAGAGTTCCGGCATTGTCCGGACGGGAAAGGGAAAACTATGGCAAAGATGAATGTGGATTTTGAGGTATGCAAGGGCTGCGCCCTCTGCACCACCGCATGCCCGAAGAAAATTGTTGCGATATCGCATGAAAGGCTGAATTCCAAGGGCTACTACACCGCGGAATGTATCGACGAGGACGCGTGTATCGCCTGCGCAATGTGCGCAATGATGTGTCCCGACTGCGCGATAACCATAATTCCGGACGGAGGTGACAAGTGATGGAAAGAAACCTCATGAAAGGCAACGAAGCTTTGGCGGAGGCGGCTATCCGCGCCGGCTGCAAGGGCTTCTTCGGCTATCCCATCACACCTCAGACGGAGATCTCCGCATACATGGCGAAGCGCATGCCGAAGGTAGGCGGTGTGTTCCTGCAAGCGGAGAGCGAGATCGCCGCTATCAATATGGTGTACGGCTGCGCAAGCTCCGGCGTTCGCTGCATGACCTCCAGTTCCTCACCGGGAATTTCCCTCAAGAGCGAGGGCGTCAGCTACATGGCGGGGTCCGATCTGCCCTGTGTTATCGTGAACGTAATGCGCGGCGGACCCGGTCTGGGCGGAATACAGCCCTCCCAGAGCGACTACTGGCAGGCGACCCGGGCGCTGGGACACGGCGATTTCCAGATACTTGTTTTTGCCCCCTCTTCCGTTCAGGAAATGGCTGACTACATGGGCAAGGCGTTCGACCTTTCCGATAAATACAGAATGCCGGCAATGATCCTGGCGGACGGTCTGCTGGGTCAGATGATGGAGCCTGTCACCTTCGGCAGCGAGGAGATACACACCCCCGACCCGGCGCTGAAACCGTGGGCTACCAACGGACACGGCAACAAGCGGAAACATAATATTGTGAACTCACTGTACTTACAGGCGGAGGAGCTTGAAAACCTTGTTGTTGAGCGCTTCAAGCGGTATGAGATCGTTAAGTCGGAGGTGCACGAGGCTGAGTGCTACCGCACCGACGACGCGGAGATCGTAGTTGCGGCTTACGGCTCTGTCGCACGTCTGGCAAAGGCGGCGGTGGATCTCGCAAGAGAAGCCGGGATAAAGGCGGGGCTTGTCCGTCCGATAACCCTCTGGCCGTTCCCGGTGCAGGAGGTCAAGGACGCATGCAGAAACGCAAAGCGCGTTTTGTGCGTTGAAATGTCCATGGGACAGATGATAGAGGATGTCAAGCTGGCGCTGGACTGCCGCGTGCCGGTAGACTTCTACGGCAGGACGGGCGGAGTTATCCCCAAGCCCTCGGCTATCCTTGAACAGATAAAGATACTCAACGAAAAGGGGGCTGAGTGATATGCCGGAATTCAGAAAACCACATTCTCTGACGGACGTTCCGTTCCATTACTGCCCCGGCTGCACCCACGGTATAGTTCACCGTCTGGTGGCGGAGGTCATTGACGAAATGGGCATTGAGGGCGACACTATCGGCGTATGCCCGGTAGGCTGCTCGGTAATGGCGTATGATTACTTCGCCTGCGATATGATAGAGGCGGCTCACGGACGCGCTCCGGCGGTCGCGACCGGCGTGAAGCGCGGAAATCCCGACAAGTTCGTGTTCACCTATCAGGGGGACGGCGACCTTGCGGCGATAGGCACGGCTGAAACAGTCCACGCGGCGACCCGCGGTGAAAACATCACCGTGATATTCATTAACAACACTACCTACGGCATGACCGGAGGTCAAATGGCGCCCACAACTCTGCCGGGGCAGGTCACCCAGACCACTCCCTACGGCAGAAATCCCGACGTAGAGGGCTTCCCGGTTAGGGTGTGCGAAATGCTTTCCACACTTTCCGGCGTGGCGCTGGCGGAGAGAGTCACCGTCACCGACCCGGCGAATATCCGCAAGGCTAAGGCGGCGATCCGCAAGGGATTTGAGTTCCAGAAGAACAAGCAGGGATTCTCAATAATAGAGGTGCTTTCCACCTGTCCGACCAACTGGGGAATGTCCCCGGTGGAAGCTATCAACTGGCTAAAAGAGAACATGATACCGTATTATCCTCTCGGCGTTTTCAAGGAGGGAGCGATCAGATGACAACAGAAGCAATACTTGCAGGATTCGGAGGGCAGGGAATACTGTTCGCCGGTAAGCTTCTCGCATACCTCGGACTTAACCAAGACAAGCAGGTTTCGTGGCTGCCGTCCTACGGCCCGGAAATGCGCGGAGGCACAGCGAATTGCAGCGTGTGCCTCAGCGACCACCCGATAGGTTCTCCCTACGTCACCGACCCGGACGTGCTTATAGCAATGAATGGTCCCAGCTACGACAAGTTCATTGACTCGGTGAAGCCCGGCGGGATCGCGATAATCGACAGCACGCTGGTCACTAAAGAATGCACCCGCACCGATATCCGCAGCTTCCGCATACCCTCGACGGAGCTTGCCGCGCAGCACGGACTGCCGGGAATGGCGAACATCATTCTGGTGGGCAAGCTGATCAAGGAAACCGGTATCGCGGTGATCGACGCAGTACGTCCTGCGCTGGAAAAGATGATCCCCCCGAAAAAGGCAAATCTCATTGAAGCCAACATGAAGGCTCTCGCCCTCGGAATGGCTCTGTAACTATCAATATTCATTTTCGCCCGACCCTGTGCCGGGCGAATTCCGGCTATGGAGGGTTTTGGCTCATGGAGAAAAAGCGGCGTATAATTACACCGTGGTCGGCTGCGGTGCTGGCGGTTTCAGCGGGAATGCTGGTGTGGTTCGTTCTGCCGGGATTCTTCAATGCGGGGACTTTTCTGGGAGTGCTGCTGTGCCTTATCATTGCGGCGTGCGCGGTGTTTCGCTTTCGGCTGGCGGAGCTTCTGCGCCGGCTGTGGCGGCATGTCGCGGGAAAGATCGTGCTGTGCGCTGCTGCTGCGGCGCTGGCGGGATTCGTGGGGTTCTGCGGCTATAACTGCGTGAAAATGGCGGAATACTCTGACAAGCCGCTGGAACAGGTGAACTGCGTGATGATTCTGGGTTGTCAGGTCCACGGAACAGAGCCGGGCAGGGAACTCATAAACCGCATGAACGCCGCTCTGCCGCTTATTGAAGCGAATCCGGACTGCCCGGTGATCGTCACCGGAGGTCAGGGCAGGGGCGAGGACATCACCGAAGCGGACTGCGCGAAGCAGTGGCTGATCTCGCAGGGAGTGGAGGAAGCGCGTATCTACACCGAGCGTGAGTCCCACTCCACCGCCGGAAACTTCGCCAACTCCGTCCCGATACTTGAGGAGCTGGGCATAACCGACGGTATTGCCGTGGTGACGAACGACTTCCACCAGTACCGCTCGGACATCTACGCGCGGCGGCTGGGGCTTTCCACCGGGCATTATTCCACGCCGACAAGGGCGCTGGTGTTCCCGAATTACCTCATTCGCGAGCTGGCGGCGCTGTTTTTTGTGTAGCCTATTGCAAAAAAGCAAATTTTGTGGTATACTGTATTTATAAATTTCTTGGGAAATGCTGATTAAACCAAATTCGCCCCGCTCAAACCCGCATACTCACGTGGCTGAATTTGGTACGCTACGCTTTAACCAGCGTGTCCCTAGAGCAAGATCGGGTGAAATGATGAACTATTCTCTTGACGCCGGCGCGTGGAACAGCGTTTTCGCAGTCCCCGCCAGCGTGGTGGACAAATACATAAAGCTGGCGGACGGAAACAGCCTGAAGCTGCTGCTGTTTCTTCTGCGGCACGGCGGCGAGAGCTTCACCGAGGAGCAGCTTCGGGAGTCGCTGGGCATAAAGCGGGACGGCGAGCTTGAGGACGCCGCGATGTTCTGGTTCCAGCGCGGGGTGATCCGCATGGACGAGGGCGAGTTGATACCCACAGGCGAAAGTGCGCAGGAGGTGCTCCCGGAGGTGGCAGCCGCCGAGCCGGAGCAGAAGCCCTCCAGCGTCCGCAGGGTGACGGAGAACAACGGCGCTGCGATCTACACCGCCGGAGATATCGCCCAGCGTATCAAGACCGACGGCGCAGTGGATTTCCTGTTCAAGGAGATACAGCAGCTTTACGGCAGACCGCTGAAAAACCCCGAAAGCCGCATGGCGCTCCAGATCACCGATTACTACGGTATTCCGGCAGAGGTCGCGGTAATGCTGTACAAATTCTGTTTCAAGATCGGCAAGACCACCCCCAGCTATATCGAAGCAGTCGCTAAGGACTGGGTGAACGAGAATATCCGCACCGTCGAGGAGGCGGACGCTCACCTTGTAAAAATGGAGAAGCGTTTCAGCGTGGAGGAAAAACTCCGCCGCGCTATGGACTTAAAGACGAAGTTTTCGCCGACGCAGCTTAATTTTATCAAGTGCTGGACGGAGGACTGGGGCTTCGGCGAGGATATGATAATCCTTGCGCATGAGATAACCCTCGACAGAACCGGCAGCATGAGTTTCAGCTACACAAACAAGATCTTAGAAAACTGGAAGAATTCCGGGATCTACACGCAGGACGCCGCCAAGCGCGACGCGCAGGAGCACAAGGGAAAGCCTGCAAAGCAGCAGGAAACCGGCGGATCTTCTATCAACATGGACGAGATACTGGAGGATCTGCGCAAGCAATACCAGTGATCCCCCGGAGGGTGATAAATGAGTATCAATGAAAAATACTTCAATGCGGCAATGGAGAAGCTGGAGCAGCGCCGCAGCACAAATAAGATCATATCCGAGCAGCGCCGCAGCGAGATCTACGAAAAGATCCCGGAGTACCGGGAGCTTTCGCTTCACCTTGCGGAAACCGGCGGCAAGCTGGTGTCGCTGATCATGAAGGGCGGCGATACCGCAGAGGGAGTGTCCCGGCTGGAAAAGGACAATCTTGATACCCAGCGCTGCATGAGCGAGCTTCTGACAAAAGCGGGCTATCCGGAGGACTACCTCAAACCGATCTACACCTGCCCGGTATGCAAGGATAAGGGAACTGTTAATGGAAAGTGGTGCGGCTGTTTCCGCAAACTCATGCTGGAGGAGGCTGCGCGGGAGCTTAACGAGAACTCCCCGCTGGAGCTTTCCTCCTTTGAGAGCTTCCGGCTGGATTATTATTCCGACCTCATCAACCCGCAGATGCATATTTCCGAGCGGGAAATGATGCAGAGGAATTTCGACACCTGCCGGCGTTACGCCGAGGAATTCACCCTAAAGAGCGACGGGCTTCTGATGACCGGCGCGACAGGACTTGGCAAAACTCACCTGTCGCTGGCAATAGCGGCTAAGGTGCTGGAAAAGGGATTCAGCGTGATCTACGGCTCCTCGCCGGAGCTGATGAGGCTTCTTGAACAGGAGTACTACGGCAAGTCCGACAAGGACACCATGTCGGCGCTTGTCGGCTGCGACCTGCTGGTGCTGGACGACCTCGGCGCGGAAATGGACAAGCCGCTGTATCAGTCGCTTCTGTATGAGATAATCAACGCCCGGATATGCCGCGGGCTTCCGATGATAGTCAGCACGAATTACTCTATCGTGGAGCTTCAAAGGCGCTATCAGGACAAGATATTCTCCCGGCTTGCGGTGCTGCGACAGTTGGCGTTCGTCGGCAGCGACAACCGCAGGCGCGCCAAAACGCAGCGGCAGCAGTGATCAATAGAAAACGTAAATTCCGTGCCGCCGATACGGCACATGAATAAAAATGGAGGTTACGAAAATGGGAAAACTCAGAGTTGGTATGCTCACAAGCGGCGGCGACTGCCCCGGACTTAACGCCACGATAAGAGGCGCTGCAAAGGCTATTTATGAAACGTTCGGCGAGGACAAGGTTGAGATAATCGGTATTCACGACGGTTATCACGGGCTTATCCACGGCGTTTACAAGAGTATGCAGCCGTCAGATTTTTCGGGTATTCTCACGCAGGGCGGAACTATCCTCGGCACAAAGCGCACCCCGTTCAAGATGATGCAGATCATTGAGGACGACAAGGTGGACAAGGTCAAGGAAATGAAGGAAACCTACAAGGAGCTGAAGCTCGACTGCCTGTTCACCCTCGGAGGAAACGGAACTCACAAGACCGCGAACATGCTGTCAGAGGAGGGTCTGAACGTTATCGGACTTCCCAAGACTATCGACAACGATATCTTCGGCACGGACGTTACTTTCGGCTTCCATTCCGCGGTAGATATCGGAACTGAGGTAATTGACCGTATACATACCACTGCGAATTCCCACAGCCGCGTTATGGTTATTGAGATCATGGGCAACAAGGCTGGCTGGCTGACGCTTTACAGCGGACTTGCAGGCGGCGCGGACATCATTCTTCTGCCGGAGATCCCCTACGACATCAACAAGGTCGCGCAGGCTTGCCAGAGGCGCGCCGACGCCGGCAAGAACTTCTCAATTCTTGCGGTAGCAGAGGGCTGCTTCGACGTTGAGGAGGCAAAGATGAAGAAGAAGGAGCGCGCGAAGCTCCGCGCAGAGCAGGGGCTTACCACCGCCACCGCCCGCATTGCGAAGAACATTCAGGAGATGACCGGGCTGGAAACCAGAACCGTCGTTCCCGGACACATGCTCCGCGGCGGCAGCCCGTCTGCATACGACAGGATCCTTGCGACGCAGTTCGGCGCACACGCTGCGCAGCTTTTAAAGGCGAAGAAGTTCGGCTACACCGTCGCAATGGTGGACGGCAAGATCACTGAGAATCCCCTTGGCGACGTGGCAATGAAAACAAAGTTCGTCCCGGTGGACTGCAAAATGGTGACTACCGCAAGAGATATCGGTATCTCCTTCGGCGATTGATCGCTGTGGATATTTCTTCAAGAATGTGGAATAATAGAAAATGGGCAGGGTTTCTGCCCATTTTTTGTTTATTACGGCAATTGAATAATCCGTATGTTTATGTTACAATAATACCATAAAATATAAAAATCTTCTCAACGGAACAATCCGCCGGGAAGCAGGAGGACAAAAGATGTTCAATATTGCAGTCGCACAGTCCGGCGGGCCTACCGCCGCGATCAACGCCAGCCTTACAGGTGTATTTAACGGAGCGGAGCAGAACCCGGAGGTAGATGAGATCTACGGCGCGGAAAACGGAATCGAGGGTATCTTAGGCGACCGTCTGTTCAACCTCAGAAACATTCTGACGGACGAGCATGACAAGCAGCTCCTTATAACTACGCCGTCCACGATACTTGGCTCCTGCCGCTTCAAGCTGAAGGACTACCACGAGGACGAAACCGACTATCTGAAGATAGTGGACACATTCAACCGCCATAACATCAAGGCGTTTTTCTATATCGGCGGCAACGACTCAATGGATACAGTGATGAAGCTGCACAGCTACTTCACAGAGAACAATATCGACATCAAGGTCGTGGGAGTCCCGAAGACGATAGACAACGACGTCACCGAAACAGACCACACTCCCGGCTTCGGGTCGGCGGCGAAGTACGTCGCGGCTTCCTTGCAGGAGATAATCCGGGACAGCCGAGTGTACTCCATTCCGTCGGTCACGATCGTGGAGATAATGGGGCGTGACGCCGGCTGGCTTGCGGCAAGTTCCTGCGTACTCAGAGCCAACGGCGAGCCTGCGCCGCACATGATCTATCTGCCGGAGGGCGAGTTCTCCCCGGAGAAGTTCCTCAACGACGTAAAGCAGGCGCAGCTCCGCTACAAGGCGGTTATCGTGGCTGTATCGGAGGGCATCAGCGCCGGGAACAGCAGCGAGTTCTCCTCAGAGCTAACCGACGCGTTCGGGCATAAGTACAATTCGGGTATCGGCAAGTGGCTGGAGAAGTTCACCGCGGCGCATATTGGCTGCAAGGTGCGCTCTATCGAGCTGAACGTAATGCAGCGGTGCAGCTCCCACATTGCTTCCCTCACCGACCTCACCGAGGCGGAGCGTATCGGCAGGGAAGCGGTGAAAGCCGCGCTGGAATACGGCGAGAGCGGCGTGATGATGGCGTTCCGCAGGATCAGCAATAATCCCTATCGTGTGGAGATCGTCCCGTCGGACATCACAAAGGTAGCGAATCAAGAGAAGAAGTTCCCGCGGGAGTGGATCAATCCGGAGGGCAACAACGTAACGGTTGACGCGCTGAATTACTTTCTGCCGCTCATACAGGGCGAGCCGGTGCTGGAGTACAAAAACGGCATACCTGTGCATTTCAGATTAAATCAATAATTCAAAAGGGGAGCGGTCAACGTTCCCCTTTTTCAACCACGGTGTGAAAATTTGTTAAAAATATATAAAAACTATTGCAATAAGTGAAAATCGGTGGTATAATTACGATAAAAGAAACGTTTCACAAGAAACGAAGAATTGGAGGCTATTTTTTATGAGGAAGAATTTCGGAGCAAAGGCGCTTTTATATCCGCAGCCGGTGTTCATTATCGCGAGCTACGGCGAGGACGGCACTCCCGACGCGATGAACGCTGCGTGGGGCGGTATTTCCGGGGATAACGAGATATTCCTGAGCATATCTCCCGAACATAAGTCTACCCAGAATATCCTTGCACGCAAGTCATTTACCGTAAGCATGGCGACCGCCGCGCATGTAGCTGAGTGTGACTACGTCGGAGTGGTTTCCGCGAACAAGGTTCCGGACAAGCTGGCAAAATGCGGCTTCCACACCACCAAGAGCGAGTTTGTGGACGCTCCGCTTATCGACGAGCTGCCGCTTGCGCTGGAGTGCCGCCTTATCAGCTACGACCCGCAGAACTGCCGCCTTTTCGGCGAGATACTGAACGTCAGCGCGGACGAGTCTGTGCTGGACGAAGCTGGAAAAGTCAGCGCCGCAAAGCTTCGCCCGATAACCGTTGACCCGGCAACTCACGATTACCTTGTGATCGGCGAAAAGGTGGGCAATGCGTTCAAGGACGGCTTTACGATAAAGTAAGAATTACATAGTAAAAGGGGTAAGCGCGGTTGCTTACCCCCTCTTTTTATTCCTCCAGCCGGTACACGCTGTCCGGATTGATCATATCATTGTCGAAATACACCACCCAGTCGGTCAGCTCCTCCGGGGTGCAGCGCTTGATATCTCCGGGCTTTATCGCCTCAACGTAGTATGCCTCCTGCGTAAGCTCCGCTGAGAAACTCTCGTCGTCGTGGAACTCCTTTATCTCAAACCAGATATGCTCCTTCATGTCGCCTTCGCGGTACTGTTCGTCGACTTCCAGCCCGATCTTGGCGAGGGCGGCGAATTTCTGGTATTCCCCGCGCTTGTCAAAAAGCCGTTTCAGATAGTCCAGACGCTCTATCGCGAGGGACTTCATGCGGTCTGTTTCTTCGCTGGAGATCATCATCATCGGATTGTTTTCCAGCTCCTTGTTGTATCGGCTGATCTGCGCGAACCGCCGCTTTTCGCAGTCCTCCGGGGTGGGATAGACGAACAGCACGCCGGTGTTTTCGTTGTGACCGTTCACCCTGTCCTCTTTTCCGCCGAGTATTCTGCGGGGGAGGTGCTTCAAAGCCGTCTGCCAGCGCACCCATGTGGTCACTATCGGCTGACCGTCCGGCAGCCGTATTGCGAAATGCGGCTGGTATTCGTCCGGGATCGGCTCTTTTGTGATAACGTTCGCCGCCAGCGTATTGAAAACCGGGCCAAGACACCGGAAGTGCTTCGTGTCTGAATTCAGTACCTCCAGCTCAATGCTGCCGCAGCGGTTCAGACCGTGGGTGTGAAGCCACACGTCGCCGTTCTTGCCGCTGTTCACGCACTGTATGCAGAACAGATATGTAGGCGCGGGTGGTACTTCCGAGTTCGCCGTGAGCTTTGCCCACCTGCCGGAAAGGATCCTCTCACCGCTGATGTCAGCGACCCCCGCCGGGTCGTCCACGAGGGCGCACAGCAGCTTTATCTGCAAGGCGTAGGATCGCAGATTGTCCCCGCCGAAGATCATGCGGCTGTACAGTGCGCGTTTCGCGGACTCCATAGCCGCGATCTCGGCTTCGGTGAAGTCATGCTCCGCCCGGAACAGCTCCGGAAGCTCAAAACTGTCGCAGAACAGCGCCAGCTTATATTCCTCCTCCTTGTATTCCACGATGAATTCCGTTTCGCCGCTGTCACGTTCGTTCTTTGAGATCACCTTGATGAACGGCAGCGAGAGCAGCTTTTCAGCGAGTTCGTCCGGTTTTTCCGGCAGGCTGCCGGATTTCGGCACGACCGCTACTAATGAAGGAGTTTTCTCAATCTTAGACGAAAGCGGCGTATCTTCGGGAGCTTTGTCTTTCTTGAATTTGTCAAAAATACCCATGCTGTGTTTCCTCCGATATTCTCTATACTTAGTTTATAGAGTTAATATGCTTTATTAGGGGTACGGTGTGTTCATTTGTGTAATTATTATAAGGTCACCTCTAAAAACCTTGTTTGAGTGAAAATGTGCAGAGCACACCGCCTGCTTCGTCAAACCTCCTAGCAAGGCATACAGCCTTGCGTCGTCGGCTTTCCTCGCATTCGGTGCCCTCTACCCATTTTCCCTTTTCAAACCGGTTTTTAGAGGTTCCCATAACATATTTTACACGATCTGGCAAGAGCTAAATTGCCATACGTTCGCGGGATTTCATCTCCAGATATTTTCCGTAGCCGTCGTGGGCGCTCCTGCGGGTTATGTACGAGGTGATGAATGGGGAGAACCAACGGAAAAGCTCCCGGTTTTCTTCGGTTTGCAGGAAAATGCTCTCCGGCGGAGCTTCCCCGTTTCGGATAGCGTTAGTGAAGCGGCTTTCGTCGGTGCGGCGCAGTACAGACAGCTCGTTGAACCTTGCGGACGCAGCTTGCCGTGAGATACCGCACAGGCGCTCTATCTCCAGCACCGAAGATACGCCGCAGAAATGCAGCACCGTCAGCGGTGCAAGAAGCTCCGCGGCGAACCGGTCAGCCTCCCGCTCCTGTTCATGCGTAACGGGATCAGTCCCGTTCACATGCCCGCACAGCACATGCCCGACCTCATGAGCCGCCGTCCATTTTCGCCGGGACTGCCCGCAAAGCCCGCTGTTCAGCACGCAGACATACCGCCCCTCCGCTATAAGACTGAAGCCGCCGTAGCTTATTTTGCCGTAAAGCTCGTCCTTGCTTAGTTCGTAGGCTTGTACGAACGCGTTGTAGTCCACCAGCTTTATCCCGAAGCCCGCCGCCACTGCCGATACGCTGACCGGCAGCGACGACGTTCCCGATTTCATAAGTGCCTTAGCCGCGGTCATGTAATCACTCCTTGTAGTCTGGCGCGTCAAGAATACTGCCGGCATTCCTGCGCTTTTTGAGCATTATCTTCTCCGGGTACTCATTCCTGCCAAAGCTGCGGGCTGCCACGGCGGTAAGCCCGTCTGACTCACAGCAGCGGCGGTGTTCAATGGCGGTGCAGGCGTCTACAAGCTCCCTGCCGTGTTCGTCCAGCTCCCGGTACAGCTCCAGATGAATGCGTCCTTGATTCTTCTCAGCGCGGTAGTAGTCGGTGAAAAGCTCGTTCGGCTCGCAGTCCAGCGCCTTGAAAATACGATACAGTATCTCCTCCCGCGGGAAGCTGACGTCCCGCTCGTAGTTTCCCACCGCAGAGGGGGTGACCTCCAGCCGCTCCGCAAGCTGCTCCTGCGTCATTCCGGCGCGCTCCCGCAGTAGCTTGATCCTTTTTCCGATACCCATGATTTTACTCCTTTGCAACAGTCCGTGAAGTTTTGTGATCCGCGTTTTCTGGCGGCTTTCCGCCGAATCTGTCCAGCAGCTTTGAAAGCCCGCTTTTTCGGAGCAGGAATACCCTGCGGTCGCTCATGTACAGGTCAAGGGCAAGCTGCTGCCAGTTCTTTGCTAAAATGTAGTAGCCCTCGATCACGCTGCGCTCCTCCCCGGAGAGATAGCTTATGTACCGAAGAGCCTCCCGCTTTGCGTCCACCATTTCGTCGATAGAGTAGTTCAGCTCTCGTTCCAGCCCGGCGAGTTTTTCCACTGTTTCAGCGGCGCAGGCGGAGGAGTTCTTCGCCCGGTTCGCTATGCGGTGAAGTCTTTCTATATGTTCAAGCTGGGTTTGTATTTCAAGTTCCATGGACCTTGCCCGCTGGAGGGCGCCCATTACGTCCGGCATGATATCACTCCTTTGTATAAATGTTCACATAAGTTCTTTCTTGTGAACAAATTATACCACAAGAAACTTGTCTTTGTCAAGGGGTTTCTGCATAATAATTTAAAAATATGTCAAAATCGGCGCAGTTTATTGTAGGACTGCTTTATTAGCTCTTATAAATGAATTTTTTTGCTCAGAAAATTTCATAATTGGGTATTTGAGATATTGCACATGCACACCGCACCGGGCGCACTGACCTTAGTTGCCACTGACAAACTGCTTGGCAATGCGGTTTGCAGTGTGCTGAAGCATAAACTCAAAAACTGGAAATGACAAGGATTTTAGCTGAAATTTGCAAGCACAGGGCATTTCAACTGGTGGTTTTAGTAAAAATAACTGTATAATCTGCACAATTGCAGCACAAAAACCTTGTTGCAACTCAACAAAAAGCATTTTTGAGATGAAAAAAATCCAAAATTATCTTGCAAATTTCAGCACATTGATGTATAATAGTCATAGACCGTGAGGCTGCGGCACATACAAGGGTGTTTGTCCGCCTGCGGAGTACTTATATTTTATCAGGAGGTTACTTAACAATGGCGTTAACTAACAAATATCTCGCAGACTTACTGGAAACCGTAAAGAAAAGAAATCCCGGCGAGCCGGAGTTCATTCAGGCAGTAACAGAGGTGTTTGAAACACTTCAGCCCGTAGCAGAAAAGAGACCCGACCTTGTTGAAGCCGGCGTTTTCGACCGCATCGTTGAGCCGGAAAGACAGATCATCTTCCGCGTTCCGTGGGTAGACGACAACGGCAAGGTACAGGTAAACAGAGGTTTCCGTATCCAGTTCAACTCCGCTATCGGTCCGTACAAGGGCGGTATCAGACTCCACCCCTCCGTATATATGGGTATCATCAAGTTCCTCGGCTTTGAGCAGATTTTCAAGAACTCCCTCACCACACTTCCCATGGGCGGTGCAAAGGGCGGTTCCGACTTCGATCCTAAGGGCAAGTCCGACGGAGAGGTTATGCGTTTCTGCCAGAGCTTCATGACTGAGCTTTGCAGACACATCGGTCCCGACTGCGACGTTCCTGCCGGCGATATCGGTACTGGTGGTCGTGAGATCGGCTTTATGTTCGGTCAGTACAAGAGGATCCGCGACGAGTGGAGCGGCGTTCTCACCGGTAAGGGACTCACCTACGGCGGCTCTCTTGCAAGAACCGAGGCTACCGGCTATGGTCTGTGCTACTTCACCGACGAAATGCTGAAGGCTAACGGCAAGAGCTTCAACGGTCAGACCGTTGTTATCTCCGGTTCCGGCAACGTTGCTATCTACGCAACTCAGAAGGCTACCGAGCTTGGCGCAAAGGTAGTTGCTCTGTCCGACTCCAACGGCTACATCTATGATCCGGACGGTATCGACCTGCCTGTTGTTCAGCAGATCAAGGAAGTTGAGCGCGGCAGGATCAAGGAATATGTCACCAGAACCTCCCACAAGAACGCGACCTACACCGAGGGCTGCAAGGGTATCTGGACTATCAAGTGCGACATTGCTCTGCCCTGTGCTACTCAGAACGAGATCGACGGAGAGTCCGCAAAGGCACTGGCTGCAAACGGCTGCTACGCAGTTGCAGAGGGCGCTAACATGCCCTCCACTCCCGAGGCTATTGAAGTATACTTCGCTAACAACATGCTCTACGGTCCCGCAAAGGCTGCAAACGCAGGCGGCGTAGCTACCTCCGGTCTTGAGATGAGCCAGAACTCTATCAGATACAGCTGGACATTCGAGGAGGTTGACAACAAGCTCCACGACATCATGAAGTCTATCTTCAAGAGCTGCGACGAGGCTGCAAAGGAGTACGGCATGCCCGGCAACTACATGGCAGGCGCTAATATCGCCGGCTTCCTCAAGGTTGCAGAGGCTATGAAGGCACAGGGCTGCGTTTAAGCGGCAGCCGGTGGCTATATGGCTAAAACTCACACCATGAAGCAGGACGCAGATCTTGTCCGCGGCAGCGATAAGCCCAAGGACGTACATCTGCATAACGAGCTTCACCCCGACGACAGAAAAACGGGAAAGGGAGTTAAGGAAAGCAAGCAGTTCAACGAGAATTGCAGCTTCAACATCAACCATACCAAGTAAAATGATCCGCTCTGGCGTTTGCCGGGGCGGATCTTTTGCTATCCGGTACGAAATAATGCACAACTGCACACAGTTGCCAAAAAATGCTGCTTATACAACAAAAGTGTATTAAAGTGACTTGCTTCTCTTGACAAATTACCCACCGCGGTATATAATAAATAATGAAGAACTATATGCAAAGGGTGAGTTGCTTGAACATCTCCAATAACGACATGGTACGTACCGCGAACCGCGGAAAGCGGGCTGAATCCAAGCTGGCGCAGGCAACGCACAGGCTCAGCTCCGGCTACCGTGTGAATTCCGCCGCAGATGACGCTGCCGGTCTTGCAATATCTGAAAAGCTCAGGGCTATCGACCGTGGGCTCAGACAGGGCATGCGCAATATCAACGACGGTATCAGCTATATCGACACCGTTGACGGAGCCGCGCAGGAGTTAAACAGCATGCTCCACCGCATGAAGGAGATAGCGGTGGAGGCGGCGAACGGCAATTATGACGATATCGACCGCAGCGCCCTTGATCTGGAGTACCAGCAGCTCATAGACGAGATAGGGCAGATCAGCGACTCTGCCGAATTCAACGGCATACCTCTGTTCGAGCGGCATTACCCGGAGTACGAAAAGGACGAGGGCATGGTCGTCCATGAAAAACCGGTCACCATTGACAGCACGAACGACACGCTGGTGCTGGGATATACTATGAACGGCGCTCAGAAAGAGTATACCGTGCATATCCCGCGGGGCGTGTACAGTGTAGAGGAGCTTGCGGACGTCATTGACACAGACCTTTTTGACAACAGAAACGGTCTGATAATCGGCGTGAACGACCAGAAGCAGCTCACCATGCAGTGTGAGGGCGGCAAGCTGGACTACATAAGCGGAAACGCGTCGTCGCTGTTCTATGATACGGTCATAGGCTCCTCCGACGGCTATCTGCTGGGAGTTACCACGTTCTCCAACGATTACAACGCGGAGCTTGAAATAATCACGGGCAAGAACGACGTTATCGCTTTCCGGCTTGGCAACGAGGACGACACACTGTACTCTATCACCCTTGATCCGGGGAAGTATGTAAGACCCGCGCTGGTGCAGGAGATCAACGAAAAGCTGGACGCGGCAGGGCTTCCCTGCAAGGTTGAGGCTGTAATGCAGGACAATGCCGACGGCAAGAAGATAATCGGTCTGAAAAGCGAGAAAACAATGACCGGACTTTCCGGCAACTTTCTGATGATTGACGGCGGAAGCGTTCCGATACATTCGCCGATATATGATATATGCTGTTACAGCACGCTGGTGAACAGCGAGGCAACGCTTACCGGCACCAAGTCCGTTCTGGCGGGGCTTGAAATAGAGCGCGGCAGAAACGACTATTTCGTGCTGGACGCAGGCTGGTACACCGGGGACGGAGTATCAAAGACGGAAAAGCTGCGAATTGAGCTTCTGGACGCCGGAGAAAACCTCAAGACCTATACCAGCGGCGGGCAGCTCCTAGACCGCATAAACGAGCAGCTTGAGGCTCTTGACTGCCCGATAACGGCGGAGCTTACCTCCGGCGGCGCGCTGAAATTCACTACGCTGCAATACGGCAAGGAGTGCAAGATAAAGCTGGACACCTCCGACGTGCCGAGCGGATACATGGTGTATGACCTGTTCGACAATGCTACGCTTTCGACCCTCAGCCCGTGGAAAACCACGTCCTCTTATACTGCGGCGTGCTTTAATGCTAAAAAGCCACTGGGCGGCAGCATAATCATTCCGGCGACGCATAACCAGCTTTCGTTCACCGTCGGGATCGAGGAAGCCGGCGCAGTCACCAGCCGCACCCTTGATTTTGATATCCCGACGGGAACATATACTCAGGCGCAGCTAAACACCAAGCTGAACGATCTTCTTTCGTCCGGCTATCCCGACCTCAGCGACAAGCTGTATTTCAGTGTCGGTTCAACGCTGACCCTCAGCGCAAACGGGCTTAAAGGCTCTGACATAACCTCAATAAAAGCGAACAGCAGTTCTGCGTACAGTCGTCTGATCTACGGTCCGGTGTACTACGACAATATCGACGCATCGCATTCCTCCGGCACGGAAAAGGATCTGGTGTCCTACGGCAGCGGAGTTCCCGGGACAAGCCGTCCCAATGTTACCAGTACAGCGGGAAAAACCCAGACCGCCGTGACCTACACCAGCGTTTTCAACCCGTCGGAGAGCCAGCAGTCGGGGAATTATCTGAATTATTCCACGGTCACTGAAAACAAGGATAAGGGTGAAACCATATTCACCGGGATAGAGGGTCAAGTCACCGGTCCGGAATCATATACCTACACGCCGGCGGTCATGACTATCCCAAATGCGCTCACCCAGTTCACCGCCGCAGGGACTTCCCTCCGGGAAACGGCGCTGACCTTTGATCTGTCCGATAAAGACGGAAACTTCACAACTTACAGCGTTACCGTGCCAAAGGGATCAACTGCCGCACAGGCGGTGAACAAGCTCAACGAAGCTCTGTCGGGGGTCGCGGCTGTCGCGGCGGACGGAAACAATCTGGTTTTCACCTCCGTGGCGAAGGGCGAAAATGTGATGTTCGACAAGGTGAGCGGCACGCTGAAATGCCGCGCCGACAAGAATTCACTTGCTTCGCAGTCCGGCGCAGTGGTGGACTCAGAAAACAACAAGGTATATAAGCCGTCAAAGCTGACTTTGTCCGCCGCCGGTTCGCATATTCCGCTTATCGTCGGCACTGACAATGACCGCTTTAAATTCACTGCCGGCGGTCACAGCTATGATATCAGTCTTACTCACGGGACATATAATTCTTTGTCGGAGCTGGCGGACGAGCTTAACGCTAAGATCTCCGCAAAGGACGGCGGTTCTCCCGCGACCACAGTCGCGGTGAACGGTTCTACGCTGGTGATCACCGGTCCGCTGAAGGAATCCGGCAGTATCACAGTGGACGCAAGCTCCACCTGCAAGCTGCACCAGAAAAAGAACGTGAGCGATGTCGTGTCTTCGCCGTATTACGACCCGGCTACCGGCAATGCGGAGATCCCGGCGAGTATCCGCGCCGAGGGTATCGACAGCCATTTCCCGCTGACGGTGGACAGCTCCAACAACACCATAACTATGGACTACACAAGCCCCGACCCGGCGAATCCCGGCAGCAGTATCACAGAGAAGCTG
The DNA here is from genome assembly GCA_945873955.1 of uncultured Clostridia bacterium. GTDB lineage: Bacteria > Bacillota > Clostridia > Oscillospirales > Ruminococcaceae > CAG-115. Next base: position 30,759 of record CAMCFA010000021.1, read on the forward strand.
ACGATCACCCTGCCGGACGGGACGTACAACAGCGGCGCCGACCTCACCGCGGCGATTAATTCGGCTATCGCGGCTGATCCGGCGCTTAACGGAAAGATCAAAGCCAGCTATTCTTCCTCCGGCTCTGACAAGGGACTGACGTTCCGGACGGTGAAGGGCGGAAACGGGTATTCTCTGACAAACCTCAGCGGCACTGCGAAGCTGGATCAGTACAAAACCACCAACAGCAGTTCTGGCGGCACCGCTGTTCCGGACGAGAACAAGATAAAGTACCCCGCGTATATCCAGAACACCCAGTTCAACACCCTTTTCACCGGGGAAGGCGTTGAGATAAACGACTTGAACAATTTCGTGTCGCTTAAAGTGAACGGCACGGACTACAAGTTCACTATCCCGGAGGGGGAGTACTCCGGCTCCTCCGGGCAGAATGCGCTGGTGGCAGCGCTCAATAACGGACTTTCCGGCGCGGGAGTTACGGTTTCCGTCAGCGGGAACACGCTGCGTATCACCACCGACGCAGTTGGTACGTCTGCCTCTGTCAGCCTGAATGCTGATAATACCGCGCCATACTTCAAGCGTGCGCAGAGCTGCCCGGCGTCCCAGCAGATAAACCGGGCTTCGCAGCCCTGCCAGCTTATCGGCAGAACCACTATTTCTACGATCGACATTGAGGACTACTTTAATGAGATGAAATTCACCTATACGGAAAAGGGAAGCTCCGTGGAGGTGAACGTTTCCGTACCGCCGGGGACATACACCGCAAACCAGCTTGCCGCGGCTATCCAAGCCAGCATTGACGCTACGCTGCCGGCGGACTCCCTCGTGGTAGGCGTGTCGGGCGGGAAGCTCACGATCACCGGCGCGGATATCTCGGATACCCGCGGGATCAGCAATTTCAGCGGCAGGCTGTTTGACCGCGTGTTTCAGAATCCTCAGTATACAAATATCACGCGGCACACGGAGAAGGTCGGCACGACCACCGGGTCGGCGGTATCATATATCGTCGGCAGGAACACCCTCCAGCCGGAATCGGCAGAGGAGCTGGAGAGCGGGAAGAATGTGATGATCTTTTCGGGGCTGAACGATAACGTTGTGTTCGACCTTACTTACAAGGGCGAGAAGTACAAGGTCGAGTTCCAGATACCCGCCGGTGGCTATATGCCGCAGGAGCTTGCGGACGCAGTGCAGACCGCCGGGCGGAGCGCTCTGGCGGCAATGACCGACGTCAACGGCGATCCTCTGCCGGCGGATCATTTCCATGCCACGATAGGTCTTGGCGGGCTTGGCATAGCAGACACCGGACATACGGCTATATCGCCGTCGGATAAGCTGGTGCTTAGCTATGTCCTGCCGGACGACGGCACGATAAAGGTGTCTGACGCGATAATAGACGGCGTGCGCGGAAATTCGGCGTACAGGATATTCTATGATGCGACCCAGTCGCCCCGCCCGTCAAGGGTGCTGGGAAAAGCGGACCTCAGCGACGGTATCTCTATCCATGCCGGGGTGAACGATACCTTGTCTATGAATCTGGACGGCAGCGATATTACGGTGACGATACCGTCCGGCAGCTACACATGTGACGATCTGTCCGAAGCGCTTAACCAGAAGTACGCGGAGCTTGGCAGCATTATACGGACATTTAACAACAATGGACACTTGATGTTCTACACAACGGAGAACGGCGCTTATTATATCGGCAGGTTCACCGGAAACGCCGCGGACGACCTGTTCTACGGCGCTGACAAGCGTGATGACGATGATGAGATAGGCATTCACACCGGCCGCAGGACGGACAGCTACATCTGGTACAGCAAGACCCGCGCGGACGACCACCTCATGCGGATAAACACCACCGGAGTGACTACGGTTGACCGCGCGCTGAAAGCGATAGACCGTATCGACTACGCGAACAACTATCTTCTGCAATGGAGGGCGCTCGCCGGAGCGATACACAACCGTTCGGAGTACACCTACGAACGCAACCAGAACTACGTTGAAAATCTTGAGGCAGCCGAGTCCGGTATCCGTGACGCGGATATCCCCGGCGAACTGGCGAAAGCCGCTAAGGAGAAGCTCATCATGCAGGCGCAGAGCTATATTCTGGCGAGCCAGAAAGAGAATCAGCAGTCAATAATGGACGTCATGGCTTGACAAAATATGTATGGGAGGGGCGCTGCCTCTCCCATGTTTTATGAAAAATCGGTTGTGATTTTGACTAAAATACAGCCCACGAAGTTGTTAATTTTGTACGGCAAAGTTGACGAAAAAATACCATAAAAAAGCAATTTCTATTGACTTTTTATTGTGTTTGTGCTAGAATAGATGAGCGCAAAAGAGATATATAAAAAAGCTCTCCCGATATTCAACGCAGTGCGGCGGATTGGGGGAATTTCTATGTGCAGAACAAATCAGAAGCGGTAACAGATACATATCCGCTTCACAACGGAGGTCAATCTATGGTATTATCAAGCATACTTGCCGTTGTCGTGTTCGCTGTGATGTTCATCATGGCGGCAAGGGACAGGCTGTCCCGGACGGCGGCAATGGGAATGAGTGCGCTGGGCGCAGTTCTGCTGCTGTTCGGAACGTTCATGGGAATCAGCGGAAACGATTCATCACTGGTCGCCCAGATCGTCGCGGTGCTTATATTTGTGGTGATGTTCGTACTTATCATCATGGATAAGATAGAGCGTCATATCGTTACCCTCTGCTGCGGACTGGCAACGCTGGTCATGGTGTTCGGTATATGCATGAAGAGCTTCGACGCAGTGTGGGAGACTCTCAACGTCGCGAACATATTCACGCCGGAGTTCTGGTACACCGCAGGCTCTGCGGAGGAAAGCTCCAGCGGTATAAACTGGGCGACAATAATCTTTATTGCCGGTATGATGGTAATGGTAGAGGGCATGGCAAAGGCAGGCTTCTTCCGCTGGCTGTGCATGACCCTTGCGAAGCTGGTAAAGTACAAGGTTATCCCGCTGTTCATCACATTCATGCTGATGTCTGCGGTGCTGTCGATGTTCATTGACAGTATCACGGTCATTCTGTTCCTTGCGGCGGTAACTGTTGAGCTGGCGCAGCTCCTGAAATTCAACCCGATACCGATGATCCTGTCGGAGGTATTCTGCGCGAACCTCGGCGGCTCTGCCACCATGTGCGGCGACCCGCCAAACATCATTGTCGGTACTTCGCTTGGCTATTCCTTTGCGGACTTCCTCACCAACACCGGCGTTATCGCGGGTATCTCGCTTATTTTCGTGCTGGCGTACTTCTTCCTTATTTTCCGCAAGGAGCTTAAAGAAGCCAGCGAGCAGAATATCGACATCTCTGCCATGCCCGACCCAAAGGAAGCTATCACCAACAAGCGTGATTTCGTCATCAGCCTTGTGATCTTCCTTATCGCGGTAGTTCTTCTGGTAACGCATGCCCAGACCGGACTTACCGTGGCATTTATCGGCGGGGTAGTTGCGGTGCTTACTCTCGCGACCTCCGGAAAGCACGCTCTGGAGCTGCTGAAGAAGGTGGACTACAAAACGCTGCTGTTCTTCATAGGACTGTTCGTAGTCGTCGGCGGTCTGGAGCAGACCGGAGTTCTGGTGGTCGTTGCAGACTTCATCGGCAACATAAGTGGCGGAAACGCTCTGCTGATGGTGGCTATCATTATCTGGGTATCGGCGATTGCAAGCTCCGTTGTGGACAACATTCCGTTTGCCGCAACCATGATACCGATAATAAAGACCCTGTCGCTCACCACCGGCACAAACCTCGACGTGCTGGCATGGTCGCTGTCCCTCGGTACTGATATCGGCGGCAGCGCAACGCCTATCGGAGCCTCCGCAAACGTTGTCGGAACCTCCGTTGCCGCGAAGCACGGCTACCCGATAAGCTGGGGCAGATATCTGAAAGCGTGCGTTCCTGCAACGGTTATGGTGCTTATCATATGCACCGTGAGCATTTTCGTGAGATACGGCGCGGAGCTTGGTATCTATTGATATTTACAGTTGAAGGTTGAAATATCCGGGGTCGTGTGATATAATTATATAAGCAATACGGCTCTATGGGAGGTTTGAATAATGTCAAAACAGCTTATTATTTCTGTCGGACGTGAATTCGGCAGCGGCGGACATATCGTTGCCGCGAAGCTGGCGGAGCATTTCGGGCTGCCGCTGCTGGACAGCAATATTCTCGGCGAGATAGCGAAGGAAAAGCACACCAGTGAGGAGGAGCTCAGAAAGTACGACGAAAGCGCGCGAAACCCTCTGTTCTCCCGCACGGTGAACGGCTTCAGCAATTCGCCGGAGGAGGTCATCGCCCAGATGCAGTTTGATTACATCAAGGGCAGGGCAGACGCCGGGGAGAGCTTCGTAGTGATCGGCAGATGTGCGGACTGGATACTGCGTGACAATCCCGGTCTGGTGAGGGTGTTCATTCTCGGCGACAAGGAAGCGAAGATACAGCGCACCGCCGAGCGCGAGGGTATCTCGCGGGAAAGGGCAAAGTTCCGCATGGAGCAGGCGGACAAGCGCCGTAAGTACTACCACAACACCCACAGTGAGAACAAGTGGGGCGACTCCAGAAGCTACGACATCACCGTTAATTCCTCAAAGCTGGGGCTTGACGGAACTGTTGATCTGCTTATAAAGTACATTGAGCTGAAAAATGCCTGACCGTATATCATAATAAAAAACTCCCCGCAGTTCAAAAAAGCTGCGGGGAGCGTATTATACGGAGGAACAAAATACCCCTGCAAAGCGCAGAGGTATCATGTGTTTACTTCTTTTCCTTATCAAAGAAAGCGAGAAGCTCATTTACCGGGATATCGAGGTACTTAGAGATTACCACCAGTTCGATATCGGTGATGAAACGCTGCCCGGACTCCATGCGCTGAACGGCATTCTTATCAATGATAAGACCCATTTCAGCCAAGTCGTCAGCTACCTGACGCTGGGAAATGCCGCGCTGTTTTCTTACTTCGCGCATTTTAATGCCGATGTAGTTCTTGCGGCCTTCTGCCTGATTCTTGAACATTGCTTGATCCTCCTATGGATTTGTAATAGTTGTTCTTTAATTATACTACAAACAATATTAAAAATCAATACCTAAACCCCGGTTTTATTTAAATCAGATGATATATTTATTAAATGTCATGCACTGTAATTCATTATGCTGATTAAACGAAAACATGTGATTCAAAAAAGCACCGCCGTTGCATTTTAACGGCGGTGTGTTGAGTTATACTGCGATCTTTTTGCCTGCCTGTGCGGCCATGTCGAGGAAGTATCTGTGTACCGAAAGATCCTCGGTAAGCTCCGGGTGGAATGCTGTTACCAGAATGTTGTCCTGCCGTGCTGCGACTGCCTTTCCGTCCACTTCGGCGAGTATCTCCGCGCCGGTGGAGCGGCTGATGTACGGCGCACGAATGAACGTCATAGGTATCTCGCCCAGCCCCTTGAACTCAGCCCCTGCTGCGAAGCTGCCGAGCTGTCTGCCGTAGGCGTTGCGCTTTGCCACGATATCCATTGCGGCAATGTGGGGAGCTTCGCCGCCGTCTATCTCCTTTGCAAGCAGTATAAGCCCGGCGCAGGTGCCGAATACCGGCAGCCCCTCTGCAATGCGCCGGCGTACCGGCTCCATAAGCCCCAGCTCCCGCAGGAGCTTTCCCTGAACAGTGCTTTCGCCGCCGGGAATAATAAGTCCGTCCATAGGCTGGTCGAAGTCTCGGAGCTGGCGTATCTCAAAGCTGTCTGCGCCTAGCTTCGAAAGCATTTTCTCATGCTCTATGAATGCGCCCTGAAGCGCAAGTACTCCTATCCTCATCACTTGCCGCGCTCCGCCATGAGCAGCGCGATCTCCTGCTCGTTGATACCTACCATAGCTTCGCCTAAGTCCTCGGACAGCTCTGCGAGGAGCTTAGCGTCGGTGAAGTTGGTGACTGCCTTTACGATAGCTGCGGCGCGCTTTTCCGGATTTCCGGACTTGAATATGCCGGAGCCTACGAATACACCCTCAGCGCCAAGCTGCATCATCAGCGCAGCGTCTGCGGGGGTCGCAACGCCACCGGCTGCGAAATTAACTACCGGAAGCTTCTTGTTGTCGTGTACGAACTTCACCAGCTCAAACGGCACAGCAAGCTGCTTTGCGGTTTCGTACAGCTCGTCCTCAGCCATAGAGGTGATACGGCGGATCTCGCTCTGCATCATTCTCATGTGGCGCACTGCCTGTACTACGTCACCGGTGCCGGGCTCGCCCTTTGTTCTTATCATGGAAGCGCCCTCGTTGATACGGCGGAGCGCTTCGCCGAGATCCTTCGCGCCGCATACGAACGGCACGTCGAACTGGCGCTTGTCGATGTGGTACTTGTCGTCAGCGGGGGAGAGTACCTCGCTCTCGTCGATGT
>CAMCFA010000022.1 GCA_945873955.1 uncultured Clostridia bacterium
AGATTTCTGATTTAAGGGTAGGGATTTCGGCGGTAAGGTTTGCAGCTGATCCGAGCAGAACATGCAACTTGCCCAACCTTTGAAACCAACTCTTTTTGAGAATTTACTGTTTAAACAGAAAAAAGAGCGACACACAATCATGCGTGCCGCTCGTTTGCATTAAGCCGCTTATTCGTCTTGGTTGAATACTTCTTTATCGGTAACCAGCTAAAGGGCTGAGCCGTTTTGTTGTTCAAGGGATAATTAACCGAGTATCTCCGCAGCCTTTGTGTTATCAGCGGTGACTGCGTAGAAAACAGTGTTCCCGTTCTGCTTTACGAAGCAGTCGTCGAACTTGTACATCTCCTCCGGGGTGTAGTCGCGGTAGGTGTCTTTCTGGGTCTCAATGCGCTTTTCGAGGGCGGTCTTTATCTCCTCGGCGCGTTCAGCAGTGTCGGCGGTGAATACACCGAACTCGTCCGGGACTGCGCCGGAGCCGCAGATATAAGCCGCATAGTCGGTAAGTCCCTCAGTGCTGAAGCCCAGCCGGAAATCCATTGTTTCGCTGTCGATCTCCACCATTTCCCCGGCGAATTCTACTTCCGCGAGGAGCGCGTCAGCCTTTTCTGCCGCTGTCTTTGCGGTTTCGGTCTGGGAAGCCTGTGATGACTGGGACGCGCCGGAGCTTGTATTTCCGCCGGAGCAGCCGGTAAGCAGGAGTGCCGCAGTCAGTGCGGCGATAATTGATGTTTTCTTCATTTTTGTTGTTCCTTTCTACTTAAATAAGGCTTTCTATATAACTCAACATCACCTTATAGGTGTTGCCCTTGAAGTGCAGACCGTCGTTTTCCGCATATTCATGCAGGAAGTACCCGTTGTCATCGGAAAACAGCGTGTACAGGTCGATATATGTCAGCCCCTTCTCTTTGGCGAGGGACTTTATGTACTTGTTGAAATCGGTGATCATATCGTTGGTGATTCCTGCGCTGGCGGCGGAGCTGCTGTCGCTGGTCACCGGCGTTACTGACAGGCAGTATATCTCGCTGTCAGGACATTTGTCCGCGAGCTTTTCCAGCAGCGTGCGGTAGCTGTCCTCCATTGCCGAGGCAGAGGTGATACCGTTAGAGCCTAACATCACGAAAATGCGCTTAGGCTGCATGGACGCAGCATAGTCAAGCGCCGTGCCGGTGCTGCCGTCGCCGAGGGCTATCTCGGTGGTATATGCCTTGTAGGGAGTATATCCTACCGCGGCGGCAACGTTCTTCGGTGAGAGTATCCCGTAGCCGGAAAGCCCGGTGGTTATGCTGTCGCCGATAAACAGGTCGTTAGAAAATACCTCCTTGTTGTAGTCGGAGGAAAGCTCGCCGCCGGACTGCTCCGGTTCCGACTGTTCCGGCTCCGGGTCGGTGTCCGGCGCTGCGGTCGTGGTTTCCGGCGCGGGGGTGGTAGCAACAGGGTCGTGCTTTGAGGAAGCCTTCGGCTCCGGCGTTTCGGTGATGAACTTCTGCGTGTACGCAAGTATCAGATCGTAGGTCGGCGCGCTGATGTGCATTCCGTCGTACTCGTTGTAGTCGGGGTTAAGACAGCCGCTGTCGTCGGTCATTTTGGAGTTGATGTCAAGGTAGATAACGCCAAGCTCGCTGCACATGGTTTTGAGGTACTCGTTAAAGGATACCACGTTCGCGTTCGTAACGCCAATGCTTGCCGCCGCGGAGCTGTCCGCAGTCAGCGGCGTGATAGAGTAGCAGTAGATCACCGCGTTGGGGCATGCCTCCTCCAGCTTTTCGGTGAGTGCGCGGAAGCTGCCCTCCATAGCTATCGGTGAATTCAGCCCGTTGAAGCCCAGCATGAGGAAGATACGCTTAGGCTGCATTGCCTCGGCGTAGGAAAGCGCCGTGCCGCTTGTGCCGTCGGGAAGCGCGATAGCCTCAGCGTGCGCCTTGTAGGGGGTAAGGCTGATCGACGCGGCAACGTTCTTGTCGTCCAGCTTTGAGTAGTCGGTGAAGCCGGTGGCAATGCTGTCGCCAATGAACAGGTCGGTGGAGAAGAACTCCCGGCTGTAATCCGACGAGCCAAATTCCACGTCGGTGACGACGGGTTCGGGCTCTTCGGTAGGCTCAGCGGGTTCGACGGTCACGACCTCCGGCACAGAGGACTCCGCTGCGGGCTGATTTTCCGGCTGGCTGTGCCAGATATTCAGCAGAACGATCAGCACGATAATGACCGCCACCAGCGCCACGGACAGAACTATCAGCGCTATTGTGTTCTTGGAAAGCCCGCCTGCTCTTGCCGGGCGGCGCTTGCTGCTTGGTGTTTTTTTGTTGCTCATGATTTTCTCCCAATTATGTTATATTTCTGTATTTTCTTGAGGGATTCAGCTCAGCAGTCCTGCCACAAGAAAGACCGCTGGGGAATTCCAGTAGATCGCTGTTTCGTTAAGGGAATAGCATTCGGTGTTGTCCGAAAAGCACTTCATCGGCGGAGTGTCCTTCGGCAGAAGCATGGCGGCGTAGTTGTCCTCCATGCGGCTGTTAGGACCTCCGCTCACCAGACCGGGGATACATTCCTCAACGCGGTCTGCGAACGCGGGGCGGTGGTGGGGGTAATTCACGCACAGATCGCCGACGCCGGTGACGAAGCTGTACCCCGTGGCGTTTGTTCCCAGCAGGTAATTCAGCTGCATTGCGGCGTATTTTCTGAAATGCGGGTTGCCGGAGAGCGAATTTCTTTCAAGGTGATCAGCAATAATAAATATCATGCCGTTGGTGAGGATCTTCATATTGCTGCCCCAGAAGTACTGATCCGGAGTTATTGAAGCACCCCAGCCGCTTTTTTCGCAGATCTCGGCAAGCTCCTCCGCCTGACGGACGAACAGCTTTTGCAGCATGTTGAGTACCGCCGCGCTGCCGCGTCCGTGGAGCAGCAGTGCCAGCGAACCGAAGCCGCCCACGGACGCAGTCCCCAGCGCGGTCTTGGAAAAATCGCGGTTGATAAGCTCCATGGTGCGGGAGTAGTATTTTTCCTCACCGGTGGCGCAGTAAAGCTCCGCTGCCGCCCAGAAACGGTTGTCGGCGTCGGAATGTTCGCCGTAAACTCCGGTGTCGCAGCCCTCCGGGTTCTGAAATCCAATGAATGCAGGGTTCTTTTCCAGCCAGTCGTAAGCCGCTTCGGAGCATTTCAGCAGCCAGTCGGCGAACCTCGCGTCATACCTGCGGTATATCGTGGAGGCAAGAGCCGTCACCGCGGCGAAGTCCGCAGTGGCGCTGCTGGATACCGGAAAGACGTAAAGCTGCTCGTTATCGTCCTCCGGCATGATAAACGGCGCATGCTTGAACGTAGTGACCTTGTGCCAAACCGCCCCGTCGAAGCGCTGCATTTTCAGCAGCCACTCCAGCTCATAGCGGCATTCGATAAGTACGTCCGGCATGTCCGACGGCTTTCCGGGAATGTCTATGTCCTGCCGCAGAAACACTTCGGGGAACATCTTCCAGCCGTAGAAAAGGTGCGCCAGCGACACCGCCGCGGCGGTGGTGTATCTTCCGTAATCCCCGGCGTCATGCCAGCCGCCGGAAACGTCCACGGATATCTTATTATTTTCCCACAGTATCGCGGTGGAGGTGTGGCATTTTTTGTGCGCCCACATTCCGGCGAACCGTTCCTTCAGCTCGCAGCCGCAGCGCTGGAAGTAGAACGCCTTCATCAGCTTGTCAAAGCAAGGCTGGTACACATCGTCGCCGACTGAGAATTCGTGGGATACCTCTTTCCCGGCAATTACGCGGTATTTTCCGGGCAGGCGCAGTCCCGAAAGGTCGGCACGGCAAACGCTGTCGCCGGAGGCTTCGTCCCTGCCGCAGGGTATCGGTATTCCGGAAAAGCAGGCGGTGCCTTTTTCGTCAACCACGGTGAAATATGTCGCGGGAAATGTGATAACTGCGTACTTTTCGTCGTCGGGCAGATACCCGGCTTGATTCACGAAAACGCGCTCAACGGTATCGAGGTGTTCCGGGCGCGGGGATTCTAATTCGTCGTTATTCATAATTCAGTTAGAACCTCTTGAATGTTGTTGGTTGTCTGACTTTATACAGTTTTATTCTACCACACTTCCAAAAATAAGTCAATAGATAATCCTGCCATATTCTGCATTTTTCGTGAATGGTGAAACGGCAGAAATGTTATTTTAATCTGCACTTGACAAATCGCCGTATTTGGTTTATAATGTAGTAGTATTGTTCATGAATTTGCAAAAACGTGAAAGAGGACTGACGATGGCTGAAGAAAAGAACGAGCATGCCGGACACCGGCAGCGAATGCTGAAAAGATATCTGGAGCATGGTATCGGCAGCTTCGACGACGAGGAAATTTTGGAGATTTTCCTGTTTACCGCCTATTCCCGCAGGAACACACGGGACATCAGCCACCAGCTAATTGAGCGCTTCGGTTCGCTGGAGGGCGTGCTGAACGCCGACTACAAGGAGCTTCTGGAGGAAAAGGACGTGGGCGTTACCGCGGCGGCGCTCATCAGCTTTATGAAGGACTTCGCCCGGAGATACAACAAAGCGGACATGGTGGGCATGAAGCTCGCCACCTCCGACAGCGTGCGGGAGTTCTGCTTTACGCTTCTGAAAGGCTGCGAGGTGGAGGAGGCGCATGCGCTGTTTCTTGATCAAGGCATGAACCTTATTGCGGAGCAGCGTATCTCCCACGGCGGACCCAGCGCCGTGGACATTGACCTGCGGACGATAGTCACCAAAGCGATACAGACCCAGTGCTGCAATATCATACTGGCGCACAGTCACCCAAAGGGCGTGCTGCTACCGTCGTCCTCGGACGTTGCGGCGACAAGGCGGGTCGCAAATGCGCTTCAGAATATAGGGATATACCTCGCCGACCACATCATAGTCAGCGAGGACGGCAGCTATTCAATGCGCACCGCAGGTATGCTGCCGGATATATGGCGGTAAGGAGTTTTTATGGATCATTTTGAGCTTCATTCGCAGTATTCCCCCACCGGCGATCAGCCGGAGGCGATAAAGGCGCTTACCGAGGGGGTTCTGCGCGGCGATAAAGAGCAGACCCTGCTGGGCGTTACCGGCTCCGGCAAGACCTTCACTATGGCTAATATAATCGCGAACGTCAACCGCCCCACGCTGGTGCTGGCGCATAACAAGACCCTTGCGGCGCAGCTTTGTTCCGAGTTCCGGGAGTTCTTTCCGAACAACGCGGTGGAGTATTTCGTGTCATATTACGACTACTACCAGCCGGAGGCGTACATTCCCTCCACCGACGCATATATCGAAAAGGACAGCGCGATAAACGACGAGATAGACCGTCTGCGGCACTCCGCGACAATGGCGCTGGCGGAGCGGCGGGACGTAATAATCGTGGCGTCGGTGTCCTGCATATATTCGCTGGGCAGCCCGGAGGACTACCGCAGCAACACGCTGTCGCTGCGGCAGGGGCAGGAGATAAGCCGCGAGGAGGTCATAAAGCGGCTGGTGGAGATACAGTACGAGCGCAACGAGCTGTCCTTCACACGAAACAAGTTCCGCGCAAAGGGGGACACTCTGGAGATATTCCCGGCGGGCGGCACGAATGAAATGGCGATACGGGTGGAGTTCTTCGGGGACGAGATAGACCGCATAAGCGAGTTCGACGCGCTGACCGGAAATGTACGCTCCACGCTGCTGCACGTCATGATATTCCCGGCTTCGCACTATATCGTCAGCCAGACCCGGCTGCGCTCCGCGATCGAGGAGATAACCCGTGAAATGGAGGAGCGGGTGAAGTATTTCACCGAGAACAACAAGCTGATAGAAGCGCAGCGCATTGAACAGCGCACCCGCTACGACATGGAAATGCTGGGCGAGATAGGCACCTGCAAGGGCGTCGAGAACTACTCCCGGATACTGTCAGGACGGGAGCCGGGGTCAACTCCGGTGACGCTTATCGACCACTTCCCCAAGGACTTCCTGCTGTTTGTGGACGAGAGCCACGTCACTCTGCCACAGGTACGGGGAATGTACGGCGGTGACTTTGCCCGGAAGAAGAACCTTGTGGACTACGGCTTCCGGCTGCCCTCGGCATACGACAACCGCCCGATGAATTTCGACGAGTTCTACTCAAAGGTGGGGCAGGCGGTGTTCGTTTCGGCGACGCCGGGGGACTTTGAGAAGGAGCATTCCACCCAGATCGTGGAGCAGGTCATCAGACCCACCGGGCTTCTCGACCCGGAGGTCATTGTAAAGCCCACCGAGGGGCAGATAGAGGATCTAGTTTCCGAGATAAACACCCGCACCGCGAAGAAACAACGTGTGTTGGTGACTACTCTCACGAAGAAAATGGCGGAGGATCTCACCGATTACCTCACCAAGCTGGAAATAAAGGTGCGCTACATGCATCACGACGTGGACACAATAGAGCGCATGGAGCTTATCCGCGACCTGCGCGCCGGGGAATTCGACGTGCTGGTGGGAATAAACCTGCTGCGCGAGGGTCTGGATATCCCGGAGGTGTCGCTGGTGGCGATTCTGGACGCGGACAAGGAGGGCTTTCTGCGAAGCGAAACGTCCCTTGTCCAGACCATAGGCAGAGCCGCCCGCAATGCCGAGGGCGTAGTTATCATGTACGCCGACAGCGTTACCGAGTCAATGGAGCGGGCGATAACCGAAACCATGCGCCGCCGTGAAATTCAGCAGAAGTACAACGAGGAACACGGAATCACCCCGAAAACAATAATCAAGGACATTCGCGATGTGCTGGAGATAACTAAGAAGTCCGACGGCAGCTCCAAGCACGGCAAGCCGATAAAGCAGCTCACCAAGCGGGAGCGGGAGGCGCTCATTGCGAAGTACACCGCCGAGATGAAAAAGGCGGCGAAGCTGCTTGACTTCGAGCATGCGGCGTTCCTGCGGGATAAGATAAAGGAATTACAGTAGAACTGAGAGGACAAAGAAAGTGGCAAACGATAAGATAGTGATCAAGGGCGCGCGGGAGCACAATTTAAAAAATATCGACCTTACGATACCCCGTGACAGCCTTGTGGTGATGACCGGGCTTTCCGGCAGCGGAAAAAGCTCACTTGCGTTCGATACGATATTCGCGGACGGGCAGCGCCGCTATATGGAGAGCCTGTCCTCCTACGCGAGAATGTTCTTAGGGCAGATGGAAAAGCCGGACGTGGACAGCATTGAGGGGCTTTCCCCGGCGATTTCAATAGACCAGAAGACCACCTCCAAGAACCCGCGCTCCACCGTGGGGACGGTGACGGAGATATACGACTACCTGCGACTGATGTACGCGCGGATAGGCATTCCCCACTGCCCGGTGTGCGGACGTGAGATAAAGCAGCAGACGGTTGACGAGATAGTTGACAAGGTGCTGGAGCTGCCGGAGCGCACCAAGTTCCAAGTGCTTGCGCCGGTGGTAAGAGGGCGCAAGGGCGAGCACCAGAAGGAGTTCGAGGCGGCGCGGAAGTCCGGCTATTCAAGAGTAAGGGTGGACGGCATAGCCTACGACCTCAGCGAGAAGATACAGCTTGAAAAGAACAAGAAGCACTCCATTGAGATAGTGGTAGACCGTCTTGTTATCAAGGAGGGGATAAAGTCCCGGCTTACCGAGAGTGTGGAGAACGCCGGAAATCTCACCGGAGGGCTGGTTTATATCGACATTATCGACGGCGAGGAGCTGCACTTCTCTCAGAGCTACGCCTGCCCGGAGCACGGCGTGTCCATTGAGGAGCTGGTGCCGAGAATGTTCTCCTTCAACAATCCCTACGGAGCCTGCCCCACCTGCACCGGTCTGGGCAGCTACCGCCGGGTTGACCCGGCGCTGCTCATGCCGAATCCCGGACTTTCTATCAAGGAGGGCGCTATAAAGGCTTCCGGCTGGAATTACGCCGAGGGGACTATCGCCGCGATGTATATCGACGCGCTGGCGGAACGGCACGGATTCTCTGTGGAGCAGCCTGTTTCCGAGCTTTCCGACAAGGCGATAGACGAGATAATGTACGGCACAAACGGCGAGAAGATACTCATAAAGCGCCCTAAATCGCAGGGCGGGGGACAGTTCTACACCGATTTCGAGGGTATCGCGAACAATCTTGAGCGGCGCTACAAGGACACCTCCAGCCAGTATTCACGCGACACCCTTGAGGAATACATGAGCGACGTGGAATGTCCCGACTGCCACGGCGAAAGGCTTAATAAGGCGGCTTTATCGGTCACTGTTGGAAACAAGAATATTATGGAATTCTGCCGCATGTCGGTGACGGAAGCGCTGGAATTCGTCAACGGGCTGGAGCTCACTGAGCGCGAGCAGCTTATCGCGAAGCAGATACTCAAAGAGATAAAGTCCCGGCTGGGCTTTTTGCAGAGCGTGGGACTGGAATATCTCACGCTGGCGAGGTCTGCGGGAACGCTTTCCGGCGGCGAGAGCCAGCGCATACGACTTGCTACGCAGATAGGCAGCTCCCTCACCGGGGTGCTGTATATCCTGGACGAGCCGTCTATCGGGCTTCACCAGCGGGACAACGACAAGCTGATCGCCACGCTGCGGCGGCTGCGGGATCTTGGCAACACGCTGATCGTGGTAGAGCACGACGAGGACACCATGCGTGCCGCCGACTATATCGTTGATATAGGTCCGGGGGCGGGCGTCCACGGCGGAGAGGTGATTTACAGCGGCGACGTCAAGGGGCTGCTGAAATGCAAGGAGTCCATAACCGGGCAGTATCTGAGCGGAAAGCTCAGAATTCCCGTTCCGGAGCAGCGCAGAACGCCCTCCGACAAGTGGCTGCGTGTTTACGGCGCGGCGGAAAATAACCTGCGGAATATCGACGTTGAGATACCGCTGGGGATATTCACCTGCGTGACGGGAGTTTCCGGCAGCGGCAAAAGCTCGCTTGTGAACGAGATAATCTACAAGCACCTTGTCGGCAAGCTGAACCGCGCACGCACCAGACCGGGGAAATTCGACCACATGGACGGGGTGGAATACCTTGACAAGGTGATAATGATAGATCAGTCGCCGATAGGCAGAACTCCCCGGAGCAACCCCGCGACCTACACCGGGGTGTTCAACGATATCCGGGAGCTGTTCGCGCAGACCGCCGACGCAAAGGCGCGGGGCTATAACGCCGGGCGGTTTTCGTTCAACATCAAGGGCGGGCGCTGCGAGGCGTGCGAGGGCGACGGTATCATCAAGATTGAAATGCACTTCCTGCCGGACGTTTTCGTGCCCTGCGAGGTGTGCAAGGGACACCGTTACAACCGGGAAACTCTGGAAGTGAAGTACAAGGGCAAAAACATCTACGAAGTCCTTGAAATGACCGTTTCCGAGGGCGTGGAGTTCTTCGCGAATATCCCGAAGATCTTCAACAAGCTGAAAACGCTGGAGGAGGTAGGTCTGGGCTATATCAAGATAGGGCAGAGCAGCACCACCCTTTCCGGCGGCGAGGCTCAGCGTATAAAACTGGCGGCGGAGCTTTCAAAACGCTCCACCGGCAAGACGATATATATTCTTGATGAGCCTACCACCGGGCTTCACACCGCGGACGTCCGCAAGCTGATAGAGATACTTCAAAGGCTGACCGACGGCGGAAACACCGTCCTTGTCATAGAGCATAACCTTGACGTCATCAAGACCGCCGACTACATCGTGGACATGGGACCGGAGGGCGGCAGCGGCGGCGGAACGGTGATCGCCCACGGCACGCCGGAACAGGTCGCGGCAGACCCGAAGTCCTACACAGGAATGTACCTCAAAAAACTACTGTAAAAAAACAAGCTGCTGAATCACTTCGGCAGCTTGTTTGTATTTATCCGCAGATATCAACGATTGCGCAGGCGAACAGCACTGCGTCTTTCAGAAGCTCCTCCTCGGTAATGAACTCGTCGTTGCCGTGCATGTGGTAGTCGATGTCGCCGCGCTCCGCACCGAAAGCAACACCGCCCTCGACATCATGGACGTAAGTTCCGCCGCCGATAGCAATGCAGCGTCCCGGCTCGCCCTCGACGTCCTCGTAGACGCGCAGCAGCTTCTGCACGAACTCGCTGTCCTCCGGGACGTAATGCGGCTGTTCCTCCATGTTTTTGACGTAGCGAAGCCCCGCAGAATTCAGCGCCGCAGAAAGCCTGTTCACCACGTCGGGGAGCTCCGCAGTCACCGGATAGCGGATATCAATGCAGCCGGAGACTTTGCCATTTTTCATGCTGAACTTGCTGAAGGTGAGGGTCAGCGCCCCGGACTGCTCGTCGGAGAGCTTCAGCCCGGCGGAAGAACCGTTTGTTTCCCCGAACGGGAACTGCCGCTCCAGACCGCGGAGAATATCGCGCTGTGCGCCCTCCCCCAGCGGCAGGCGGTTCAGCGTTTCGATAAGCGCGGTGACTGCGTTGATACCTGTCTGCGGGGTTGAAGCGTGCGCCGACCTGCCGGAGCAGTGCAGCGTGATAAGCCCGTCATCACCGTAGTCTACCGTCAATACCGCCCCTGTGGAATTCGCAGGTATCGCAGCGCGTACTTGGTCACGGGTAAGTCCCCGTAGGACGGCTTCCGCCTTGTCCGGCACGGCGTTGGGGATACTCCCCCCGGTGAAGCTCACCACAGAGCCGCCGGAATACTCGCCCTCAATACTGGAGCGTATCATGCCCTTTTCAATGTTGATGACCGGGAAACTGCCGTCCGGGGTGAAAACCATAGGAGGGAGCGTGTGGCTGCGGCGGTATATTTCAAGGTCGCCGGAGCCGTTTTCCTCGTCCGTGCCGAACAGCAGCCTTACGCCCTTTTTCAGCGGGATACCCAGCTCCTTGACGCAGTAAAGCGCATACAGCGCCGCCGCGCAGGGTCCTTTGTCGTCGATAGTGCCCCTGCCTATCAGCTTGCCGTCGCGTCTGGTGAGCTGAAACGGAGGGTAAGTCCAGTTCAGCGGCTCGGCGGGAACAACGTCCAAGTGGCAGAGTATGCCAAGCTCGATATCGCCTGCGGGGCAGTAGTCCGCAGTACCCATCACGTCGTCATGGCAGTCTGTCACAAGACCGTGCTGTGCGCATATCTCCAGCATTTTATCCAGCGCACGCCGCGGCTCTGCGCCAAAGGGCGCGTCCTTTTCCGGCGCCCCTTTCACGCTGGGGATCTCCACCAGCTCCTTGACTGTGTTTACCAGTTCCTCCCGGTGGGAATAGATAAATTCCGTGATCTTCTGCTTCATACTGATCCTCCTTTGAGTCTTTGCCAACATATTCTGCACATATCTGCCGGAATTATTCGGAGTCGGTTTCTGTGCCGCCCCGCCGCAGCATTTCTTCTGCGGCTTTCAGACCGTTTTCGGTCAGCCCGCCGTCCATGATACGCGCCAGCTCCTGCTTTCGCCCATCGAAATCCAACGGAATGATCCGGGTGTAGGTGCGGCTGTTTTCAGTCTGTTTTTCAATGAGGATATGTGTCTGCGCCAGCGCCGCTATCTGCGCCAGATGAGTTATGCATATTACCTGCCGCTTTTGGGCAGTTTCCGACAGCTTTATGCCGACCTTTGCTGCGGTACGCCCGCTGATACCCGCGTCAACCTCATCAAAGATCATGGTGGGAATGTCGTCCCCCTCCGCCATGACGCTCTTTATCGCCAGCATTACGCGGGAAAGCTCGCCGCCGCTGGCGGTCTTGTTGAGGGGCTTGGGTTCCTCGCCGGCGTTCGCGGAGATCAGTATCTCCACCTCGTCCATGCCGTTTATCGTGATCTTATCCGGCGTTACCGCGAAGCTCAGCGTTACGTTCGGCATGTTGAGGAAGTTCAGCACCTCGCAGATCTCCTCAGACAGCCGCGCGGAGGCTTCTTTCCTCTTTTCGCTGATATGCTCCGCCATTTGCTTTACGCGTCCGGCAAGCTCGTGTTTTTCCTCCGAAAGCCGCTCTATCTCGACGTCCAGCCCGGAAAGCCCGGAAAGCTCCTGCTGACATTCTTCAAGGTAGTCCACAAGCTGGTCGGCGTCCATATTGTACTTGCGGCAGGCGTGCTTCATGGCGGAAACTCTGTCCTCGATATCCGCCTCGCGCTCCTCACTGTCGTCTGCCCGGAAAGCCAGCGAAGCCGCTTCGCTGCTGATGTCCTCCAGTTCCGGCAGAATCTCCTCCAGCCGGCTGAACAGCCCGTCCGCCTCCGGCAGCACCGCCCCGGCGGAGGCGAGCGCGTTCATGGACTCCCGCACCATATCAAGCGCGCCGGGAGATTCCTCGCCGTTTAGCAGGTTGTTCGCCGTGAACAGTGCCCCTTGTATCTTCGCGCGGCTGCGTATACGCGCCAGCTCCTCCTCCAGACGTTCGCCCTCGCCGTAGGTGAGATTCAGCTCG
This sequence comes from uncultured Clostridia bacterium, assembly GCA_945873955.1. GTDB lineage: Bacteria > Bacillota > Clostridia > Oscillospirales > Ruminococcaceae > CAG-115. The sequence goes on from CAMCFA010000022.1 coordinate 12,319, forward strand.
GAAAGCTCCTCAATTACGGTGGTGAGCTGTCCCGTGCGAAGTTCTCTGGTCTTGTTTTCCTCCTGCAATTCCCGCAGCTTCCGGGATATCCGTGAGAATCTGCGGAATTCGCCGCGGTATTCCTCCAGTTCCTGCGCCAGACCGCCGTAGCTGTCAAGTATCTGCCGCTGATTGTCGTTGTTCATAAGGATACGGTTTTCGTGCTGTCCGTGGATATCCACCAGAAGCTCCCCGACCTCCCTAAGCATTGCAGCGGTGGCAGCCCTGCCGTTGATACGGGCGCTGCTCTTGCCCTCGGCGGTTATCTCACGCATAAGCACAAGCTCGCCGTCCTCTGCGGAAAAGCCAAGCTCGGTCAGCTTTGACTTCACCCGGTCGGAGATATCGTCAAACAGGGCAGAGATCACCGCCTTAGGAGCGCCGCTGCGGACGATATCCTTAGTCGTCCTGCCGCCGAGAACGGCGTTTATTCCGCCGATGATCACACTTTTGCCTGCGCCGGTCTCGCCGGTGAATACATTGAAATTACTCCCCAGCTCCACCGAGGCTTTTTCGATCACCGCAAGATTTTCAATTGAAAGCTCTCGTAACAAACGACATTCTCCTTATCTGGTCATCATCTTTCTGAGCAGCTCCAAAAGCTGCACAGCGTGGTTTTCCGTCCGGGTCAGCACGAATATCGTATCGTCCCCGGCGATAGTTCCCACCACAAAGCCGAAATCCTGCTCGTCCAGCACCACGCAGGCGGCGTTGGCAAGCCCGGAACGGCACTTTATCACCACGGTATTCATGGCGTAATCCAGCGACAGCACCGCCTGCGCGAATACGCTGCTGTACCCCGGCGGGTTCTCGCATTCCGGGGAGTAGTAGCAGTTCACGCCGTCCTCGGACAGCCCCTTGCGTATTTTCAGCTCCCGCATATCGCGGGAGATCGTTGCCTGTGTCGTGGGGCAGCCCGCCTTCCGCAGACGCTCGCCTAGCTGCTCCTGCGTTTCCACCTCCTGCGAGGAAATTATTTTCAGTATCGTGCGCTGCCGCTGTTTCTTGTCCATGTTTTACCTCGTTCAGCCGTAAATGAACTTTTTGATCTTCCGCTCCTGCGCTCCGGGATTGAGCTGAAGCACCCGCGCATGAATCTTCTCCGCAGCCTCCTGCGGGTCGATATCCGGGAACTCGTCGGTGTGCCAGAACTCCTCCGGAGTGCAGAACACCGTGCTGCTCCAGCCGTATGCTTCGCCGAATTTGTTCAGCTTCTGAGCCCTGCCGCATATTGTAAGGAACATGCTCATCTGAAGCTTGGTCATTGCCTTTTCAATCTGCGCGGAGGTCTCGCCGTGAATCCCCGCAAGCTGCTTGATGTTGTGCATTGCGACCCTGCCGTTTTCCGCGGCGGCGTTGTATATCCTCCGGGCGAGGTCGGAAACCAGCCCGTCCTGCCACGCTTCCTCGAATGTCCTGCCTTTACGCCGCACCGACAGAAAATACGGGTACCACTCCTCGGTTATGTAGCCGCTGCTGCGGAAAAATACCTTTGCGTAGGCGATGTCGCTGCGCTCCTCAAGTACGCGCATACGCCATTCCCACGGGTCGGTGGAGGGTTCGCCGGTGTGCCAGCGTACAGGTGTGTCCGCGGGCTGCTGCGTCCAGTCGAACGGGACTATCGCGTATATTCCCTTGTCGCTGCCGCCGCCGAGGGAGAAGCCGCTTTTCAGCAGCTCAGCGCAGAAATCTTCATAATTTTGTACCATAGCTTACTCTCCAAATTCCGCGAGAAAACGCATATTTGTGATGATGAACCGCGCCTTCCACCAGTTCGCCGCCAGCGCGAATTCCTGATAATCCGTGTACCACTGCCATGTCACCGGGAACGATCCGTCCTGGAGCTGACTGCGCCGTATCAGCGCACATTCCTCCGAGCAGAGTTCCTCGTTGCCCGGATAGAACAGGCTGTCCCGGCTTTTTATATAGTCGGAGGGCTTCGGGACGTACTCCGTTGCCCAGCGTTTGGGCTCACGGCAGATCTCCGCCGCGGAACGGCTCAACAGAGCGCTTTTCAGCGAGTGGAGGTCAAACTGCTCCGCGCCGGCTTCCGTGAGGTAATGATACAGCATTTCAAAGCAGCCGGTGACGTGTGGCTCCGGCGGGAATTTGCCGCCGGTGATGAATTCAATCGCGCTTTTTGCAATCTTTTCAGCCTTACAGTAGAGGTCGCTCCCCGGCTCTGCATAGCGCAGCGCGAAGCCCGCAAGTCCCGCCGTGGGGTTGTAGGGCAGGGGATCGTCCTCCGGCTTTCTGTTCGGGTCGAAGCTCCACCATACGGCGTGCGGGAATTCGTTGTTGGTCGGCACAGCCGTCAGCCACTGCCCGGTCTGTTGGCTGAAGTCCGCTCCGCTAGCGAGATACCGCAGTATACCCTTCACTATCGGGTGCGAGCCGTCGTTGAAGCCGATCTCCCGCAGAACGCCGCAGGCGGTGAGGGTCTGTATCGGCGAGGAATTCGGGTTCATGCAGTCGCATTCCAGACCCCAGCCGAAGCCGCCGTCCGGGTTCTGGAACGCCGCCAGCGCCGCCAGAACCTCCTCGCTGCTGCCGCCGCAGAAATAAAAGCGCCATACCGCCATGTCGAGCGGGCGGGCATTCCGCATGATGAAGCGCTCCGCCAGACGGAATTCCTTTGTTTCTCTGATGTTCATAATAATACTCCTCCGTTTTTTTCGTGCGCATGGTGCGCCAAGAGTATCATAGCATACAATTTCGGATTTGTATTGTAAAAATCGGTCAATAAGCCCGGCTGCCGCGCTTTATTTTCTGTTCGGCTTTCTTTTGATCCTCAGCATTTTAATGATATCGTCGAACGATAAGTTCTCGTCGATCGGTATCCAGAGCCACTTGCCGTCATGCAGGGATTCTGTCGCGTCATATAAATCAAGCAGCGCTCCTGCATAGCCGGATCTTTCGGCTTCAAATTTCTCGCGCTCGGCTCTGCCCATTACTATCAGAAGATTCGCGGTGTCGGGCTTCGCATAAAACGCGCACAGCGTCTTGCTGCCTCTGCGGTATTTATACTCATACGTCCAATCGCCGAAGCCCTTGTTCCATATTCTGTCTACGTCATAGAGCAGGTCGATACGCTCTGTAAGTCTGTTCCAGAGTCCCAGCTGCTCCCTATCAGCTTTTCAAGGTCATGAGTTGTTGGTGTTTCCATGTCTGTGTCTCCTGTCATGTGCCGGAATTACCGCCCCGCGCCAGCTCCAGCGCCGCTTGCGGGGTCATAAGGTGCCGCCGCTTGAAGTCGTGCAGCAGGTGCGGCTGGTCGTAGTAGCCGTATTTCTCCACCGCGTCAAGCGCTGAAAAGCTCCCGGTGCGGAGCATTTCCTGCCACAAAAGCTGGTAGCGGATAACCGACATCACCGCCTTCGGGGAAGCGCCGACATTGCTGTTGAACAGCCGCTGAAGCCGTTTTGCAGAGCAGCCGGTATGAATCGACAGGTCAGCCGCCGTGACCCGCCCGCAGCGTGAAACTATAAATTCCAGCGCGTTCATGAGGTTATCCTCCGGCTGGCGAAGCATTCCCCGGAGAAGCAGCCTCTCTGCGAAGTCCGCGTTTTCCCGCAGAGTAAGCCCGCGCCTTAGAAACTCTGTCATATTCCGGACGAACCCCGGAAACAACGCCGCTGCTTCTATCCCGCGCCCGGCGCTCCCGGAGAGTGCGTCTGATGTGAAAGACCCCGCCGCCCAGAGGTAGAACCTCACCGCGAAGGTCACGGACATTCCGCCCGAAAAAGCGGAAGAGCCGCTGTTCCAGCCGTTTTCGTCCAGCCCGCAGAAGTACGCTGAAATGCTGTCTTTCGTTAAGTCCCCGCGGAAAATGATGTCCATGCAGCCGTCCGGTATTACCAGCGATTTGCCGGTGGAGGGCGGCTCCGGGGAAGTCACCGGGCGGACAGTCCCCCAGAAGCAGCGGACATAGGGCTTCAACGCCGCGCAGGGCGGCAGTTCACAGTAGTAAAGGCTGTTCATCAGCGGCTGCGCCGTGGCGGGGGAGAAGTGGTCGGAAAGGTCGTACATGGCTATTTCAGCGGCTGCATGAGCTTGCGGTTCACCGAGCCGAAGAACCCCTCGCCGGTTTCAATCAGCATTAGCTCCGGCTTGGCAATGCGCATTATGAGCAGGTCGCCCTCGTCGAACTGATAGCCGCTGTCGCCGTCAAAGCTGATAGTCACCCGGCTGTCCTGGTAGGAGTTAACACGCAGCGTGACCTCGCTTTCCGCCGAGAATATCGTCGGGCGGGAGAACAGCGAGTGCGGGCAGAGCGCCGTGTATTCAATGCAGCGCATGGAGGGGTCGATTATCGGGCCGCCCGCCGAGAGGGAATACGCCGTCGAGCCGGTCGGAGTGCTGAATATCGCGCCGTCCGCCCTCAGCCGTGAAACCTCGACGTCGCCGCAGTAGACGCAGAATTCCGGCAGCTTTGACTTGCTGTCACGGGACACCACCACGTCGTTCAGCGTGTTCTGCCGCAGAGTTTCCCCGCTGCGGTAGCGCACCTCCGCTTCCATGAGCATACGGCGGCTTACGCGGAATTCGCTGCTGATTATCTCCGGGATACGGCTTATCTCCGACGGTTCAAGGTTCGCCATGAATCCAAGCCGCCCGGTGTTCACCCCAAGCAGAGGTATCCCCCAGACCGCCGCCAGCTTGCCGTGGGAGATTATAGATCCGTCACCGCCGACGGTTATCATGCAAAGGCAGTCAGAGCCGTTTTCCAGCGACTGCGCCCCGCGAAGTCCGGAGATGCCGCCGTCGTCATATTTCAGAGAAAACGGCGTTATTCCCGAGGCGCGAAGCTCCTCGCATATTTCCTCCGCAATGCGCACGGAGTTCTCGTCCATGCGGTTGTATGAAACTATAACCTTTTCACCGTTGCCCATAATTACCTCCCTGCCCGTCAGGGCTTTTTAAGGTACATCAGATATTCCACATTTCCGTCGCCGCCGGTTATCGGGGAGGGCGTCGTCCCTGCGACTTCAAAGCCGCACCCCTCTGCGAAGCTCACAAGCTCGTCCCGTATTTTAATCCGCACCCGTTCGTCCCGTACAATGCCGTTTTTGTTCAGTGCGGACTTCCCGGCTTCAAACTGCGGCTTTATCAGCACCGCCGCAGTACCGCCGTTTTTCAGCAGCCGGTGAATATGAGGGAGTATCAGCTTCAATGAGATGAAAGAAACGTCCGTGCCGATAAAATCCGCCTGCGTCAGCTCTGCCGTGCGGATATCCGTCTGCTCCATTGAAACCACCCGCGGGTCGGCGCGAAGGCTGTCCGCAAGCTGGTCAGTGCCGACGTCCACAGCATACACCTTAGCCGCGCCGTGCTGGAGCATACAGTCGGTGAAGCCCCCGGTGGACGCGCCGATATCAATGCACTCCGCCCCGGCGAGGTCAATGCCGAAGCGCTCCAGAGCCGCCTCCAGCTTCAACCCGCCCCTGCCGACATAGCGAAGCTGCTCCCCGGTTATCTCCACCCGGTCAGAGTCGCCCACCTCCGCGGAGGGCTTGCCGCAGGGCTTTCCGTTCACCGAAACGCCCCCAGACTTTATCAGAGCCTGCGCCGCCGTCCGGCTTTTGCAGAGATTTTTTTCAGTAAGATAAACGTCAAGACGCAATTTGTGTCCTCCAATGACATTTATATTCGGCAGGGTAGGGGAGCGATCAAGTTCTAATCTGCCAGCTTTGCGCACATTGCCGCCCTGTCCAGCCCGAACATTTCAAGCTGCTGTGAGATACTTCCGGCGGGAACGAACTGTCCGTCCACGCCTGCTATCTCATATCTGCCGGAATAACCCAGCTCAAGCAGCGCCGCGCCGAATCGCTCCGCGATACCGCCCTGAAGGATACCCTCCTCAAAGAACACTATCCGCCGGTAGCACAGCGCCTTTTCCAGCGCTTCCTGCGGTATGGGGGATATTTTCACCAGACGCAGCCAGTCCACCGGTGCGCCTTTCTGTGATGCCTCACGAGCTGCGGCGGTCATTTCCGCAGACAGCCTGCCGTAGCTCACCGCGAGAGTTTTGCCGTTCCTGCCGGAGTAGTCGAAATTGACCGAGGGCTGCACGGTAACTGACGGCTCAGTGCCCTTTGCATAGCGCACCGCAGCCACTCCGTCGGTGTTGTAGAGTGCTTCGGACAGACACAGCCGCAGCTCGTCGCAGCTTGCCGGGGAGAATACCGTGGTGTTCGGCACAGAAGCCAGCATTGCCGCGTCAAATATACCTTGATGAGTTTCGCCGTCCTCCCCGGTGAATCCCGCACGGTCTATCGCGAACACAACGTGGGTGTTTTCGATTGCGCAGTCGTGAATTATCTGGTCGTACCCGCGCTGCAAAAACGTTGAATATACCGCGAACACCGGAAGCATACCCTCCACCGCAAGCCCGGCGGCGAAAGTCACAGCGTGCTGTTCCGCGATACCAACGTCAAAGAAGCGCTCACCGCAGGCGGTTTTGAAGTAATTCATACCGGTGGCGTATTTCATGGCGGCGGTGATACCGCAGATACGGCTGTCGGATTTTCCAAGCCGTTCCAGCTCCCGCCCGAACGCTTCGGTAAAGGTTTCCGCCTGACTTACCGCCGCGTGCTTTGCGGGGACTGCGTGATATTCGCCGGGGTTTTCCTCTGCGGGCTTCCAGCCCTTGCCCTTTGTGGTGAACACATGCACGACGCAGGGGCGGCGCATGAGCTTCGCGAGGTTCAGCGCTTCAATGAGGTCCTCAAGGTTATGTCCGTTCACCGGTCCGATATACTGGAATCCGAAGTTCTCGAACATGTTGCTGCTGTCGTATATCGCGTCCTTGATGAGGTTTTTGGCGGTGCGGAGGGTGTTTTCTAGCTTGTCGCCGACCACCGGAACAGCGGAAAGCACTGATTTTACATGCTCCTTCGCGCAGTAGTACTTCCTCGTTGAGCGGATATGCGCCAGATATCTCGCCAGCGCCCCGGTGCTTTTGGATATGGACATGGCGTTGTCGTTGAGTATCACCACCAGCGGTGCACGGCTCTTTCCGGCGTTGTTAAGCCCCTCGTAAGCCATACCGCCGGTGAGTGCGCCGTCGCCGATGACCGCCGCAACGCTGCCGTGCCTGCCCTGTAATCTCATGGCGGAGGCAATACCGTAGGCGGCGGAAATAGAGGTGCTGCTGTGTCCCGAAATGAACGCGTCCGCGGGGGACTCGCTGCGCCGGGTGAACCCGGAGATACCGTCCTTGCTGCGAAGGGTGCTGAATTCGGAATACCGCCCGGTGAGCAGCTTGTGGGCGTATGCCTGATGTCCCACGTCCCACAGTATACGGTCGGTTTTTACGTCAAAAACAAAATGCAGCGCCGCCGTCAGCTCCACCGTGCCGAGGTTAGAGGACAGATGTCCCCCGGTTTCGGAAACGGTGTTCAGAATACAGCGCCGCAGCTCACGGCATAGCTCTTTCAGCTCCGGCAGGGTCATGCCGGAGATCTTGTCGTGATTTATCTCATCGTCTAATATCATCTTATCCTCCCGGAACGATCATCGTTTCTCGCCTTACGGCAGCGGAAATACCATTGCGATGATTATTCCCAGCAGAGCGCCGGCAAGCACTTCGATAGGCTTGTGTCCGAGGAACTCTTTGAATTCCTTCTGGTCTGCCAGTTCTTCCAGCTTGTCGTCACGTTCCTCGCCGCTTAGCTTGGATATTTCGTCGTCCATTTCGTCGATGACCTTGCGCAGACGGTTCAGCTCTTTTCCGTGAAGCCCGGCATTGTAGCGGACGCTAAGAGCGTCGTATATTACTATGCCCAGTATCATTATGGACAACGCGAACGTGGTGCTGGAATAACCCTCCACTCGCAGCAGATAGAGCGCCACGGACACAACCAGCGCCGAATGTGACGACGGCATTCCTCCCGCACCGGTGATACGCTCCGGGTTAAAGGACTTTTCCTTTATCGCGTACAGCACAGTTTTTATTATCTGCGCTGAAATAAAGGATATTAGTCCGACAGAAATGATCGGATTCGCCATAAATATGTTCATTTATAAAAGATCCCTCCGGGCGTCAATAATTTCGTTCAAGCAGGAGCCGGGTAAGTCCCTCCAGAAACTCTCTGTCGGGGAATACGGACAGCGCCTCGGCTGCTTCTTCCGTGAGCCGCGCAGCCTCGCTGCGTGCCTTGTCGATACCAACCAGTGCGGCGTAGGTGTACTTGCCGCTTTCCTTGTCGCTGCCGACAGGCTTGCCAAGCAGCTTTTCGTCGGCGGTAACATCGAGGATATCGTCGATTATCTGGAACGCAAGCCCCAGCTTCCGCGCGTAAGTCCCCGCCGCAAGCTGAAGGTCAGCGCCGCCGCCCGCTGCGATAACTCCGGCGCGGCAGCAGAATTCCAGCAGAGCGCCGGTTTTCATGCGGTACATTTCCAAAAGTACGTTCTCCGGGAGCTGTTTGCCCTCGTTTTCCGTGTCGATCACCTGACCGCCGATCATGCCGTAGATCCCCGCCTGTTCGCCGAGCAGGGAGATGATCTTCAGCGCAGCGTTCTGGGACAAAGTCCCTTTCAGCCCTGCCTTGGCTATCACCTCCGCCGGGAGTATCGCGAGAGCGTCACCGGCAAGCAGCGCGTTGGCTTCGCCGAACGCCTTGTGGCAGCTTGGCTTCCCGCGGCGCATGTCGTCGTTGTCCATGCAGGGCAGATCGTCGTGTATCAGCGAGAACGTGTGCATCATTTCTATCGCGCACGCCACCGGCAGCGCCGTTTCCGGCTCACCGCCGCATGCCCGGCAGAACTCCATTACCAGCGCCGGTCTGATGCGCTTTCCTCCGGCGGTAAGACTGTGCCGTGCCGCTAGGATAACGTTTTTTTGCAGGCACTCCCTTTCCGGGAGATACGCGTCAATAGCGCGTTCGGTCATTTCTGCGTAGTCCAGCAGCCGCTCCTTAACTGTTTCCTTATCCAACTCAAACCCTGCCTTTACTCCGCAGCTTCCAGCTTTTCAACCTGAAGTCTTGCGTTCTGAATGTATTCTCTGCACTGCTTCGTAAGCTCTGCGGCTTCGGCGTACAGCTTCATCGACTGCTCAAGGGAAAGCTCTCCGCTGCTCATCAGCCTGGAGATCTCCGCCAGTCTGCTCATTGCCTTTTCAAAATCCATATCATTACCTCATTCTGCGGGGATTATCTTAGTTACCTGCGCTTTCACTGCGCCCTCTGCCAGCTTTACAGTAATTTCGTCGCCGGGGGAGAGCTGCTTTGCGCTGGTGACTATCCCGGCTTCGCTGCTGGTCAGCGAGTAGCCTCTAGCCAGCACCCCAAGCGGATTCAGCGCGGAAATCACCTCCGCGTTGGCGATAACGCTGCGCTCCGCCCTGTCCAGCTTTGAGTGCATAGCCGTGCGTATACGGGCGGAAAGTTCGTCCAGCCTCTGGGCGGCGCTGTTCAGCCTGCTTATGGGCGACAGCGCAGAGATAAGCTCCATGCGCGAGCTAAGCGCCCGGTCATATTCGGAAAGCCTGCGCAGCATGTCGGTGCGAATACGCGACATAGCGCCGTCTATTGCCGACATCACCACGCTGATATCCGGCACGGCAAGCTCCGCCGCCGCGGACGGGGTAGGCGCTCTGGTATCGGCGACAAGATCCGCAATGGTGAAATCCGTCTGATGTCCAACCGCGGAAATGGTGGGGATCCTGCTGGAATAAACCGCCCGCGCGACCACTTCTGAGTTGAACGCGCTGAGATCCTCCGCCGAACCGCCGCCCCTGCCGAAGATAAGCACATCAGCCCCGGAGCCCTGCGCACGGACTATCGCCGCCGCAATGGATTCCGCCGCGCCAACGCCCTGCACCTGCGCCGGAATGACTGTCAGCCTTACCACCGGGCAGCGCCGGGAAATAACGTTGATTACGTCCTGCAATGCCGCCGCCCCGGCTGAGGTCACCACCGCGACCCGCTTAGGCATTTTCGGCAGAGGGCGGTTCTGATTGAACAAGCCCTGCGCCTCCAGCCGCTTTTTCAGCTCCTCCAGCGCCTGCGCCTGTTCTCCTGCGCCGTCCGGCTGAATGTCTGAGCAGTAGATCTGGTACACGCCGTTAGGCTCATAGACGCCTATCCCGCCGTAGCAGATCACCTTGTCGCCGCTTTGGGGGCTGAATTTCAGCCTTTCAGCAGCGTCGGCGAACATCACGGCTTTTAGCTGGGTCTTTTCGTCCTTCAGCGTGAAGTAGAGATGTCCGGTCTTGTAGTGGCAGGTGAAATTCGATATCTCACCCCGGACTGCGACATTCGCAAGCCGCTTGTCCCCCTTGATTAGCATACCCACCACGCGGTTCACCTGTGAAACGGTGACAATGGGCGGATCAATCCCGGGCATTTTCGATCTCCTCAAGGCAGGAATTCAGCACGCCGTTGATAAAGCCGCAGTCCTGCTTGTATGCGTACTTCTTGCCCAGCTCGACAGCTTCGTTTATCGCCGCCGCGCCGGGTACCTTGTCGTCGTACTTTATCTCATATATCGCGATCTTCATGATCACAAGGTTCACTTTGGAGATACGCGCCACCGATCTCGTGGTGCTGAATTTTGAGATGAGCGCGGTGATCTCCTCGTCGTGCGCCAGCACTCCGCGGACTATCGCGTCGGTCTCGTGGTTTCTCGCCAGCCCGAACGCTTCCTCGTCAGCCTCGGTGATCTCCTGCGGGGTCTGCCCGAAAAGGGTCTGGTAAAGTATAATGAATGCGCCCTCGCGCACTTCTCGTCTTGTCAGCTTTTCTTCCATATCTGTCTGTGCGCCTTATTCAGCGCTCTCCTTGAATTTTATTCCGGCAACGTTTACGTCAACCTTTGTCACGGTGAAATTTGTCATGCTCTGTATCGCGGATTTTATGCTTTTCTGGACGCTTTCTGCAACGTTCACCGCGTTGTAGCCCTCCATTACCACGATGTCGGCATGAATTTCCGCGGTGTCAGCGCCCAGCTTTGCCCGGACGGGACCCAGTACCTTTGACTTCGTGTTGGACGGCGCGGGAGCCTGCCCCTTGCAGTATACTCCGTCTATTTCCGCCGCGGCAAGCTCCGCCATTTTAACTATCACGCTGTCGGAGACCTTGATAGTCCCGACGGGCTTGAATGATTTTTTATCCATAAATACCTCCCCTTTCTTGAGTGTATAATAATGCGATTATATTCAATCTATTATAGTATACCACAAATTCTGTTTTAGTTCAAGTATTTTTTTACTAATATTGTACAATGATTATTTTCCTCTTTCATTCCTGCCGGTAATATGCTATAATAATGTTTAAGAAAACCAATAAAACTGGATTCGGAGGGATAGATATGAGCTACATCGGCAGGCTTTTCAGAATGAAAGACCCCTTTGACCTCACAGGAAGCGAACGGCTTTTTCTGAACGCAGTCCGGGAAAACTGCGGGTTTCAGTACCAGAACTGCCCGGAATACCGTAAAATACTTGACGGTGAGGGCTTTCACCCGGACATGCTCCGGGAATACAGCGACATCGAACGGCTGCCGTTTATCCCGACCCTGTTTTTGAAAAAACACCGAATGTACTCCATGCCGCAGCGTAAAATGCTGATACGCGCCACCTCCTCCGGCACAAGCGGCGCGTTCAGCGATATCGGATTTGAAGCCGGGGGACTGCTCTGCGGGCTGAACATGGTGCTGACCATAGCCCGGCGCTGGCGGCTGCTTTCGCCGATACCCTGCAACTATGTGGTAATGGGATACCGGCGGCACAAAAGCAGCAATGCCGCCGCGGCAAAGACCGCATACGGCTACACGCTGTTCGCGCCGGCACTCAGCAGGACCTACGCGCTGAAATACTCCGACGGGAAGTTCTCTCCCGACATTGACGGCGTGATAAACGCGATAGTCCGTCACAGCCGCTCCCGCTTTCCGCTGCGGTTTATCGGGTTTCCGTCCTACACCTATTTCGTGATGAAGCTCATGGAGGAGCGGGGTATCTCAGTAAAGCTGCCGAAGCGTTCTCTTATAATGCTTGGCGGCGGGTGGAAGCAGTTCTACAAGCAGCAGGCGGACAAGCAGGAATTCTACGCTTTAGCGAAGCGGGTGCTTGGAATCTCGGAGGACTGCATTATTGAAGCATACGGCGCGGTGGAGCACCCGATACTTTACTGCGACTGTAAGAACCACCACTTTCATGTCCCGGTTTACAGTCGGGTGGTAATTCGTGACGTTCATACGCTGAAACCTGTCCCGAACGGAACTCCCGGGCTTGTGAACCTTGTAACTCCTATGATAAAAGCGACGCCGATACTCAGCGTGATGACCGACGACCTCGGAATAATGCACGACGGCGCGGAGTGCGGCTGCGGGATAAATTCGCCCTATTTTGAAATAATCGGCAGGGTAGGCTTGCATGACATCAAGACCTGCGCTGCCGGGGCTTCGGAGCTGCTTTCGGCGGCGGTTTCCGGCGGGGAGGTGCAGAAATGATACTTGCTGGCGGTAAGATATATGAAACTTCTGAACAGCCGCGGCTGCTGGACAGTCTGGCAGGGGAGATATCACGCACCCGGCAGACGCTGTCTCTCGACCCTGAAAAGGTGATTAATGCGGCGGATAAGCTGGGAAAACGCGCCGCAGCAGGGGAGTTCAGCGGCATGATATCGGAGTTCCTGCCGGATTTTCCGCAGGAATATCTGCGGCTCGCCGGTGAATATCTGAACGGGGAAAGCCTCCGTTTCCGGTTGAAACAGGAGCTTGGAGAGTACCCGGCGGCATGTCGGACGATAGCGCCGCCCTACGGGCTGGAAAGCGCAGAGGTACGGCTGCTGCCGCTGGGGACGCTGTTCCACATAGCGGCGGGGAATATGGACGGGCTTCCGGCATTCAGCGTGCTGGAGGGGCTTCTCACCGGGAACGTCAACACTCTGAAGCTGCCGCAGGCGGACAACGGAATTACTGTGGAGATACTGCGCAGGCTGATAGAGATCGAGCCGGAGATATCGCCGTTCGTGTATGTTTTCGACACGCCCTCAACCGACGTCCCAGCCATGAAGCGAATGGCGGAGGTTTCAGACGGGATAGTGGTCTGGGGCGGGGACGAGGCTGTAAGAGCGGTGCGGGCGCTGGCTCCTCCGGGTGCGAAGCTCATTGAATGGGGACACAAGCTGGGGTTCGCGTATATCTCCGGGTATGAGGACAAACCCGCAGAGCTTTCAGCGCTGGCGAAGCATATTATCGACACGCGGCAGCTTCTGTGCAGCTCCTGCCAGACTATTTTTATTGACGCCGAGGACATGGAGGAGATAAGGGCGTTCTGCCGGGAATTCCTACCGTATCTTGAAGCGGCAGCGCACGAAGCTCCCGTCAATGATATCGGCGCGGCGGCGGAGATAACACTGCGGAAGTACTCTGCCCGGCTTGAGGAGCATATCGGCGCGGAAAAGTCCGGCAGGGAGGAATTCCGGGGCGAGAGGTGCAGCCTTACCGCCTGCCCTGACAGCCGGCTGGAGCTGTCGTACATGTACGGAAGCTGCCTTGTGAAGCCGCTGCCGCGGGAGCAAATCGTCACGGCGCTGCGGGAGTGCGCGGGCAATCTCCAGACCGTCGGGCTACTTTGCCGCCGGGAGAGCCGCGGCGAGCTCACGGATATCCTTGCGGCGGCGGGAGTAAACCGTATCATGCGCGCCGGGAATATGTCGGTCAGCTTCTGCGGCGAGGCTCACGACGGGGAATACCCGCTGCGGAGGTACGTCCGGGTGGTGAATGTCGAGAAATAAAAATACCGGCAGAGGATCTCTTCCCTGCCGGTAAAATATTATAGGGTCAGATGAATCATTCCTTGAGAGCTTCTTCAACCGCAACTGCTCAAGAAGAAAGTTTCAACTCTTTCGTAAATATGTTGCCCACCCCCTAAAATGGCTTAGTATATGAAAGAACTCTCCAAGATTATTGACTGCTTTGGAGCCACATAGGCATTAACAGTTGGACTTGATGGAGCAGCACACAGACATATTCTTCTGCGGAGAAATGATACCCCCTACGAAAGAAAGGAAGCCTTGAACATCCTGAAATACAATGCCAAGTTCGATTCCGCATTTCAGTTCTATACCTTCAAAGAAATCGTATTTGTCCGACAGTTGGATATTTAGCTGATGGAACCTTCAAACGGCGATATCTACAACTGTAAACCTCTCAAAAGGACACACCGTCCATAGCAGCCATATACACATTTTCACTCAAACAAGGATTTTAGAGGTGACCATAATACAAAAATCCGCCCTGCGTACATCAGGACGGATTTTTTCATAAGGCATACTGTTTCAGCTATTGAAATCAGGCAGCTCATCTCTTGTGATTATAACATCGCTGTTGTAGACCTTTTTCATCATATCGAAAGATGTATAGGCGTCCGAAAGCTCCGTGGTGCCGTTCTTTACAATGAAATCCCAGTTCCATACTGCAAACCACAGCCAGTATGCGTTATCCCTGACTATGAGATCGGGATCGGGCATGGTGGCACACTCACTCATTGTGACGAGCTTTCCGTCTGACCATCCCGACATCTCTGCGAGAAGACCGGGGCTTGTGCCGTAATCGTATGCCCGGTTATAGATATCGGTTGCTGAAATATCGCAGTACTCATCGCCCGGATACCAGTCTGCGCTCTGAGCGTTCCAGACCCAGATGAGATTATCAAGCTCGTGATAGTCTGTCATGCGGTGATACATCAGCTTCCACAGCCACTTGTATGCATCTGCTCCCGAAGCTCCCCACCAGAACCAGCCGCCGCTTGCCTCATGCAGAGGCCGCCACATTACTGTAACATTCGCGTCCTCCATACGCTGCATCAAAACTGAAATGTTGTCGATATCCTTGACGATATAGTACGCTTCAGCGGATATCTTTCCGTTTGCATAGAGAGCCTCGAGTTCTGCGTCATCCACCTTTGAAAGATCTACATCTGTCACTGCATTTGCAAGAGAAAAAGAGGTATCTTTAGAATAGAAAGCACACTCGCCGTACGGAGCATACCAGTGCCAGTCGTACACTACCAAACCACCATAGTTGCTCCACTGTATAGCGAGGTCAACATCCTTTGCCTGCGGCGAGCCGTGACAGAAACTCATGGAATCAAAGATGAAATCAAAGGCGCGTACAGCGGGGTATTTTCCGATACCGAGATACAGTGCGTCAGTCTCGGTGTTGTTGCCATAATCCGTGCACTGACCAGCGAGAGTCCTCTTGCCGTATACCGCTTTCAGATACTGATAGATGTTCTGGGTCTTGAGGTTCGCATAGGGATTGCAGAGAGTGTCATCGATACCCTCATATATGCTGTCACTGATGGACTCGCCGTTTTCAATGAGTATTGAATCCATGGAGAACCAGCTCCAGCCTTCGCCTAAGGTCACCTTGTTCCTGCCCTTTTCAAGGAATACACCATCAACAGTAGTCTCGACCCATTCGCCGTTTTCTGATACGATATCCATCACCTTGAGACCGTTGAAAAGCAGTGGATTTTCCTTGTGACTGCCTGCGCAATGACGAACGGTGATTTTATAATACTGGCTTGTGGGAATATCTACGCTAAGCTCAAAGGCTGTGTTATCGGAGATATCTATATAGCCATCACCGGAATAACCTTTCTTGTCTGTTTTAAGCGAAACTCCGGCATTTTCCCGTGCTGTTTCAGCCTCTGCGACCGTGCAGAAATCCATCTTCTCAATACCGCTGTATGTGAGTTTTTCAAAGCTGTAGCTGCTCGCATAGGTGATGTCGGCAGGGTCAACTTTTGCTCTACCTGTTACTGTTTCATTCACTGTTTCACCACCTGTTGTCAAACTGCTGTCTGTTTCTATAATGTCATCCGTTGTGCAGCCCGACAGAATCATTATAAAAGCGGTTACAAATGATATCAGCTTGTTCATAGCTTCCATGATTATCCCTCCTTGATATCTGTTTTCATCTCAAACGGTGCAAGGCATACCTCGCCGCCGTCAAGCATGAAACGCTGTTCCTTGTTTGTGTTGTTGAAGATAAAGCGAGCTTCGATACCATCGCCTGTTCTGGTGGTTATCTCCACATTATCGGGAAGTCCATCCACATACGGGATTCCCGTATTGACAAGGATATCCTTTACAAGCCTGTTATAGAGGCTCTTCTCGCAGACAGTCCCAATATAGTACACGGTTCCGCTGCCGTAGCGGTTGCGTGTGATGGCAGCCTTACCCTTATAGAACTCGCTGTCGTATGTGGCTACCGTTTCCGCTGTTTCGGGCTGAATGATATCGCACCACTGTCGGCATTTATATACGCTGCCGTCCGAAAGCCTTATCGCTGCATTGTCATATCCGATGGGATCGTATTCCTCGATATACGCACCGATAAGACTGCGATAAACTGTCGGCAGCTGCTGCATGATACACTTGTTGAACTTATCCTTAACGCCGCTTCGGTCGGTAAGTATCACTGTGCCGCCGTTCTCGGCGAACTCGTACAGACGCTTTACGGCGGTTTCGTTTGTGAGATACATTTCGGGAGCGACAACTATCTTATAGCCCGAAAGCTCCTCACACTGATGTATGACGTCCACATTCAGACCATGCTTTGTAAACGCCGAATGCAGCAGCATTGGCTGCTCCAAATAGTACATTCCATTGGTCTGGGGCTGTATCTTAAAGGCATACTCGTCCTCGGGGGAATAAAGTATCGCAACGTCCGAATATATCTCGGTATCGCGGACTGCCTTGAGCGTTTTCGTTTCTTTACAAAGCTCAGCGAACTCCGCAAAGCGCCTGCCGGGAACATTCGAGTGGTCAATAAGACCGTGCCAGTGCATCTCCGCACCGCCTGCGGCATTTCTCCATCTGAAATGCACCACTGTATCCGCGCCGTGCGCAAAGGACTGCAGCGAATATCCCTTTATCATACCCGGAGAGGGTGTTCTTCCCATAGGTGCCCAGCAGCCGAGACCTCCGCTTAGCTGCTCCATTATCCAGAACTTACTGCGCTTTACTCCTCTCATAAGGTCGAGGTGGAATGCGTGGGAATAGCACTCCTCCGAATTGTCGGGGAGTTTTGTAGTGGGGTAGTTATCGTAGGAAATGAAATCCAGCCCCCTGAACTCGTCATAGAAGTTCGGCATATTCCTGCAGAACCACACATTAGTGGTTACAGGCGTATGCGGAAAACGCCTTCTGATAAGCTCAGCCTGCCAATTTATATGCTCTGTCACGCTGTCAGAGGCATAGCGGTTGTAGTCCAGCATATACGAGGGATTCAGCCACGGGTCGGGATAGCTTCCAAAGGGCGGCTGAATTTGCTCCCAGGAGGAGTATTCTCCGCTCCACATAGCATTTCCGTAAGCCACGTTCACCGCCTCAAGGGTGGTGTATTTGTCCTTCAGCCATCTGCGGTATTTCCCGATGCAGGTCTCGCAGAAGCAGAAATTCGCCTCAAGCTCGTTGTCTATCTGCCATGCAATTATCGAAGCGTTATCCGCGTAGCGCTTTGTCATGACATCGATAATGCGCTCGGCATAGCGCAGGAAATCTGTATTGTTGATACACCTGTGACCTCTGATGCCTGTGCGGGTCTTATGGCCGTCCTTTTCGGTCTGAACAGCCTCGGGATATTTCTCGTAAAACCACAGCGGAGGGCAGTTCGTGGGGGTGCACAGCACTATTCCGATACCACGCTCCGTCAGTATTCCGATAATGTCGTCCAGCCAGCCGAAATCAAAGCAGCCCTCCTGCGGCTCCAGTCTGCACCATGCAAACTCCGCAAGACGAACCACTTCAACGCCGGTCTGCTGCATAAGGTCTGCGTCAGACTCCCACAGCGATCTGCCACATTGTTCGGGATAATAGTCAACACCTATTCTCATGTGTGTCTCCTTTTCAGTTATTGAATATCATTCTGCAGAAATTATAAAGATGCGGCTTAACGCTGGTGTGGTCATGCCCGGTGCCGGGGATCTCGTTCCAGATATGTTCGGTTTCGTTAATTGTCAGCGCCTTGTGATAGGATTTCGGATATGTACCTACCACACCATCACTGTCGGAACAGCTTATCAGCAGCAGATATGGCGCATTGTCCTTAAATCTCATCTTCTCTGCCTGCATCTGACCGGGGTGGTCTGCCGAGCCGGGAACGGGAGTAAGCCCCGGCGCAGGCGCAACCGCTCCTATATAGCCGAACAGCTCAGGGCGCTGAAAGCCAATAAAGAGGGATTCTCTGCCGCCCATTGAAAAGCCCGTTATCGCAGTATTTTCTCTGCCCTTTGCAACGGAGAATGTGCTTTCGATAAAGGGCATTAAATCGGTGGTAAGATCGTTGATGAAATTGTCATAGCAAAGCGAATTCTCAAGATTCATACCGGTACACCATTCAAGCTCCTTGCTGACGAAGATATATGGGCATACCACTATCATCTCCTGCGCTTCACCGCTTGCGTACAGGTTTGAAAGCATCTCGCTCAGACCAACGATATCCCTCGCCATCCAGTCCTCGTTGTCATAATAGCCGTGCAGTACATACAGTACGGGATATTCCTTGTCCTCGGAGTAATCGGGCGGAAGCAGCACATTCACTCTGCTTTCTCTTTCTGCGGTCTGGGAATAATAAGTGTATTTCTGAAAATCGGGGTATATAACGCCGTCCTGCCTGTCAAAAATGCCCTCCGGCGGCAATTCTGTCATAATCTTCTCATATTGCTGCATAGATATCTCCTCCTGCTCGGACCCCATTTCAGATGCGGCGATTTGCGTTATCTTATCGCCTGCTTTATAAGAGGCAAGATCGGGCAGTTCATCAAGAGTGATAACCTTTTCGTGGTTGTAAACATTATTGAGCACTTTTTTATTGTTGCCTTTGATGTAGTCTGTATGCCAGATCATGAACCAAGACCACAGGCAGCCGTCCCTTTCAAACATCTCCACACGGGGAACCTTGCCGCACTCATGGAATGTAAGGGGCTTGCCGCTGTCGGTGATATTCTGAAGTTTGTTCCATGCCTTGACGTGGGTGGAATTGTCATAGGTGTCGGAGCCGATGATATCGCAGTAATCATCGCCGGGATACCAGCCGTCCTTCACCTCGCCCGAATAACCAAGTACCCATATCAGATTTGTAAGTCCGAACTCGTTGGTGTATCTGTCATACATCATCTGCCAGAGGCGGATGAAATTCTCGCCGCCGCCCTTGCCCCACCAGAACCAACCGCCGTCGAACTCGTGAAAGGGTCTCCAGAGTACGGGAACGCCGCTGTCACGCAGTTCGGCGAGAGCCGCAGCCGCCTTGTCCCAGTTGGCAATCATTGCCTCATGCTCGGGAGTTCCCTCGGTCAGCAGCTTATCAAAATCGGGAACATCGTCCTTTGACTCCTGATATCCGTATCCATTTATACCCGTATGCCAGCAGATAGTAACCAGACCGCCTTTATCCCACCATGCCTTTGAGCGTTCCACAACGCCGTCAAAATCCGAGTTCATAAAATCAAGTCCTCGCATTGCGGGAAGCCTTCCCGTTGTTTCAAGGATATAATCCATCTCATAATCGGGAGAACCCATCCATGTGGACTCCTGCTGGCACGAGAACATATATGTGCCGTAATTGTCACAGATAAGGTCATACACCCTATGCGTGATCTCGTCCGCATTTTCATTTGACAGCGTATATTTTGCAGCGTATTCGGGCTTGACAGTCACTTCCGTCTGCGAGGTATCACTTACAGTGGTGTTGGATGGGCTGACAGTGCTTTCACCATCCCGACTGCATCCGCTGAAAACAGATGCCATTATTGCAGCCACTATACCGAAAGCCGCTATTCTATAACAACTCATACCCAATCTCCTTCATTGAAATCATTAGTCTTTTTCCTTAATAAAATAATATCACTTTTGAAAGAAACTTTCAATCGTAAATTCTGAATATACTTTTGTATTTTGAACATCGGCTATATTAAAACTACAACATCAAACTTGGTAATAAACCTTGTAAAAAACCGCAGAAAGCTATTGACAATCACGCAAAACAGGATTATACTAAAATTAACCACAAAAAAATGAAGGTGACGATATGAAGATAAATGAAAACATATACCCATATAATGCCGAAGCCAGAAAGCTGCCCGTTCATCTTACGGGAATTGGCGGCAGCGAATATCAATACCATATAATCAGAAACGAAGGCTATCACTGGCATCAGATACTGTACAGTGCAGGCGGCAGTGGCATACTGAAGTACGATAACACCGCCATTGTGATAAATGAGGGCGATTTCTTCTTTCTTCCTGCGGGATATCCGCACGAATACTACACGGAAAACAACGAATGGGATGTGCGCTGGGTGGCTTTCGACGGTTATGCCTGTGCGCATATCTTAAGCCAGCTCAGCATGACAGCACCGGTTATAATCAGTCCGCAGAACGGCTCGCCTCTCCCAAAGCTATACAGCAAGATGTTCACTGTGCTTAAAACCGACCGTGCTTACTGCGATTTCTCCTGCTCGGGATATATCTACGCTTACATTCTCGAATTCCATAAGCTGATGGACACCAAAGCGAACAAGCAGAGAAACGACCGCAGCAGGCTGCTAGCTCCCGTGCTTGACTATATAGACGAGAATTATCGCAATGATTTTCCGCTGACTGTGCTGGCGGAGCTTGCAGGCGTCACGCCGCAGCATCTCTGCCGTGTTTTCAAGGACTCGATGAACATGCGCCCGAACGAGTATCTCACACAAAGAAGGCTGCAGGAGGCAAAAAGGCTATTACAGAGGAACGAGCTTTCCGTTTCCGAGATAGCTGCCCGCTCAGGCTTTTCCGACGCAGGCTATTTCAGCACGGTATTCAGGAAGCACGAGGGTGTTTCTCCGATAGAATACAAAAAACATATCGGTATAAGATAAATCATTACTTAAACAAGGGCATCACAAAAACCTTGTTTGAGAGAAAACCAGCAGACGATGTGCTATGGCGATTTTTCCTCAAACAAGGATTTAGAGGTGACCTATAGTTTATCAGCCCCGAGGTTCATACATCGGGGCTGACTTCATAAATACGGGTTTATTTATTATACTGTAGCACCCCGTCACAGTATACCACGTCGCCATAGCGGCGGCAAATCAAGGCAGAAAGATGCGGGACAGACAATAATTATGCGGTGGTGCCTTTATGCCTTATCACATTGACCGAACGCGGTTTAACAGAAACACTGAACTCTCTTGATGCTTGTATTTCCGCTTTGTAAGGAATGACCGCTTCGGGGGATTCAAAGCTGTTCTGCGCGGAATAGCTGTCCGCTGTGAGAACAGTCATATCTGCTGTTTCAGCCATAAGTGTATCATATACTATTGTCAGCGGAATCTCATTTTCAGAAAAGTTAACAATCTTGGATATAACCTCACCGCTGTTTCTGTCAACAGTACATACCGCCGAAATGTGCGGTATCGCTCCGAGAGTGTGTTCGTGTATGACTTTATCATTGAGCGTAATCTTAAAACTGTCCTCATCGGCGGTAAGTTCAATATGAGCAGTTCCTTCGGGAATATCACACGAAATTTCATTGCAGATTATTTCAGCCGACCAGCCGTTGTAATGAACCACTTTGCTTGTTCCGTTTTCAAGAATCCAGTCATAGTGATTCTGTTCTTCGCCAACAGTGCCTCTGTCCCAGAAACTGATACGAAAATCTCCCGATATATCAATGTCGGCGGAATAGCATTTCCCCTCTGTGACAGTTCCGTCAGGTGCGGTGAAATGTCCGCTTTCAATTCGTCTGTCACTATCAGCCACAACAGAGTGACCGCATACATAGTCGCCTCTGTTTTCAGCGAACATTTGCAGCATATAATAACTTGGAATAGCATAATCTTCATGGTTGTTGAAAACTATCATATCCGGCTTCCACGAAACATAATCAACATTCTTGAACAGCGGTGCATAGCTTGTCATACGCACCTTGTCCTGATTGCGTTCAACTCCCGTAAGGAATGCTGCTTCGCCCAGCGCGCCGTAAAGAGTACCTTCCTTTACGCCGATAGTCGCCGCATATTCACCACAATAAATGTTTATCCCGCTGCGGTCAAGGTCATCATAAAGACCGGTATTAGCGGCAAAGAAAATGGGGTCGGAATAAAAATGTTCATCAACGTACTCTGTTGCAAGTCCCGCTTTTTCTGTGTGGTCGGTAGATATGTAAATGAACTGCGGGAACTGTTCTTTCAGCCTTTTGTAAAAATACTCATAACGCTTGTTGTACTCACCGCCCCAGTTTTCGTTGCCTATCTCAAGGTATTTCAGCTGTGTGAATGGCTCCGGGTGACCGTTTGCGGCTCTCTTGTAACCCCATTCGGTATCTGCGGGAGCCGTTGCATAAAGAATTGCGTGAACAGTATCCTCGTAGAATTCTTCAATCAGCTTTTCATCAAAATAATCGGGGCATCTTCCCTGACAGGTCATTCCGCAGTTGAAAACATACATTGCATCAATTCCTGCGTCCTCGCAAAATTGAAGGTATTCGTGGAATCCAAGCCCATTTGTAGTCATATACGACCAGAGGAGCCAGTGCGGTTTTCTCTCCCACACAGGACCGATAGAATCGGCGAAACGGTAAGCCGTTTCCTTTGAAAATCCCTCAACGATACAACCTCCGGGAAAGCGCAGAAACGCCGGTTTTAACTTTATAAGACGCTGTGCAAGTGACTTTCTCAAACCGTTTTCCCTTCCCATGAAAGTATCCTTAGGGAACAGAGAAACAAAGCCAAAAGTAACAGGTTCCTCTGAACAGGAAGAAAACGAAAGCCTTGCATTGCAGTCAGTGGTGGAGCTTGTAAGCTCACATTCGTATTTTGTGTAGTCGCCGTTTATGTCAAAGCTGTGTTCCGCATAGATTTTTCCGCTTTCAGATGTAAGCATTACTTTCACGAAAACGCTTTTATTGCTTTTGGCAAACATATAGAAACGATAATTCTTTCCGCATTCGACAGGCACGCCCATAAATCCGTCATTGATGATAGCGCCGCCGTTGAATTTTACTATAAGTGCTCGTTTCCGGTTTTTGTTCAGCGTACCTTTGTCAGTAAGACTCATTTCGGCACCGTTAGCTGCTGTCCAGCCTGCAACGCCTTCCAGCTCACAGCAGTCAAATGAACTGCTCCAGCCTGTGGAAGAAATGATGAGTTTGTTTTCAGCGTCATAGCTGCAGCCTTCGGGGATTATTCCGTCATCAAATGCGCGGTTTCGGAGAAGTTCTGCATACAATCCTCCGTCACCGGCACGATTTATATCCTCAAAGAAGAGCCCGTAAAGACTTGGAGATGTATCAATGAGCTTTTCTTTGGTTCTTATATTGATATTATACATGATTTGATTCCTCTTTTATGATTTTTTGGACATTCTGATGTAAAATAAACGCTTGCGTTAATTATACCATATCCACCGGTATTTTGCAAGAATG
>CAMCFA010000023.1 GCA_945873955.1 uncultured Clostridia bacterium
TTATTATACCACTTTTTCGATTCTTAGTCTACTAGTTTTGTGCGGTATTGCCTTAGGTTATTTATTGTATAATTCATTATATAGGAATAGTGTGGCAAGGTAATGAAATTGTGCTACATTACCTTCAATATATAGTTATGGGATTGTAAGAATATAATTTTGCCTTGAACCTGAAAGGGTTCGGGGCATTTTTTGTTAGGAGATTATTTATGGCTAATGTTTTATCTGAAAATTAAATCGAATTATATTAACAATCACATATTTATCACGAATCTCCATGAATTTATACGAATTTTATAACACTGCATTTTGATTTATACGAATTTTCTCTTGACAAATTCGTATAAAACTCGTATAATTCTATTAAGAGGTGATAATAATGCTTCAATCCGAGCTTGTTGATTTAGTAAAATTCGCGCAGGCGACACACAGCGAAAGCAATTCGCTGGAAATCAAGTCTGCAAAAGAGGGCTGCCCGAAGATATACGATACACTATCCTCATTCTCCAATCAATCAGGAGGCGGCACTATCGTATTCGGCGTTGACGAGAAGGACTTTTCCCTCTGCGGAGTATATGACGCGGCAGACCTACAGAAGAAGATAATGGAGCAGAGCCTTCAAATGGAGCCGGAGGTAAGACCGCTGTGTACGGTCGCTGATATTGACGGGAAAACTGTTGTCAGCGCAGAGATACAGGAGATAGATAATTTCCGGAAGCCGTGTTTTTATAAGGGCGTCGGTCGGCTGAAAGGTTCGTATGTCCGTGTTGGTGACGGCGACAGGAAAATGACCGAGTACGAGGTTTACAGCTTTGAAGCCTTCCGGCAAAAAATCCAGGACGAGCTGCGCACAACCGATGAGGCGGAGCTTTCCGAGATTGATACGGATTCTATGACAAAATACCTGATTACTCTGAAGTCTAAGAAACCTAACCTTGCCGCTCTTCCCAACGAAAAAATCAAGGCACTCCAGGGTTTTGAGAAAAACGGCGAACCTACACTTGCAGGAATAATGCTGTTTTCTGTTTATCCGCAGGCATTTTATCCGCAGCTATGTATTACTGCAGTGTCGGTTCCGGGAAATGAAATAAGCACGGTCGGCAGCGTTGGCGAGCGTTTCATTGACAACCAGAGAATAGACGGAACTATCACGCAAATGCTCGACCAAGCGCTTCTCTTCATTCGGAAAAACACACGCACCAAGACCATAATCGACCCCGACACAGGCAAGCGTTCTGACAAGCCGGAATACCCCGTTATAGCGGTCAGAGAGCTTCTTCTTAATGCGCTCATACACAGGGATTACAGCATTCATACCGATTCTGCTCCGGTAACTGTTCGGATATTTGCCGACAGGCTTGAAATTGAAAACCCCGGTGGGCTTTACGGAAGAATGACCCTTGACCAGCTTGGAATGGTATCTGCCGACACTCGAAACCCGTTCCTTGCGAATGCGCTTGAGGTTATGGAAGTAACCGAGAATCGGTTCAGCGGCATTCCGACGGTAATTGCCGCAATGCGTGACGCAGGACTTCCTGCTCCGAAATTCGAGAGCGAACGCGGAGTTTTCCGTGCAACGCTGTTCAATGACACCGTGGCGGTAATTCCCGCCAACAGCAAAGAAGCTGAGCTGCTGGATTTTTGCAATACTCCCAGAAGCCGCGATGAAATTGAGGAGCTTTTCAGAGGCAGGCTGTCGATTAACTATGTCATGTCAAGCATTGTAAAGCCGCTCGTTGCAGAGGGTAGATTGAAGCTGACATTACCCGATAAACCCAAAAGCAGGAACCAGAGGTATTACAGATAATATAACAGAGGGAGCAAGCTTGATATGGCTTGCTCCCTTTTGGTTTATGGCGTTATGTTCTCTATTGCTTGATTTATTCGTGTTCAGCCTCTTCTTTTGTCGCCTGAACAGTCCGAACGGGTGCTGCACAGGAGCATAAATCGAGTACAGCTTTAACGGCAAATTTCCGGTATTGATGATATTGTGCCATGTTCCTGCGGGAATGATTACGGCATAATCGCTGTTTATCCTCTGTCGTATATTCAGACAATCTTTCCGTTTCCCCATAACCGCAAGCGCACAGCCATCCTCAATACGGATAAACTGGTCTGTATGAGGGTGGATTTCCAGCCCGATATCTCCCCCGACCGGAATGCTCATTACCGTTACCTGAAGATGATCTCCTGTCCATAGAGATGTGCGATAAGTCCGGTTTGCTTTAGTAATCCGGTCAATGTTTACAGCAAGCGGTTCGCCGACGTAATCCCTTATTTCCGATTTCGTGTAACCGTGCTCGTTCATATAGTGTGCCTCCATTTCGTTACTCCTATATAATATATAATATGAAATGGAGGTAATTGGTGTTCAAACAACATAGTCTAAGCAATAAATCATTATGGTGACAGACCTTGACAAAATGCCAAAACAATGGTATACTTAATAAAAGAGGTGATAGATCAATGGACACTTCGGAATTTCTGTATACGCCCCAATTTAAAGATGTTTTAAAATTGATAAAGTCTTTGTCATCAATCAAGTCCGTTTTAACCAACGATAAGCTCTTATGTGAAATAGACGAAGAACTATACACTGATTGCTTAAAATGTTTCTTTTCACTATTGGTAGAAAGAAAAAGAAAAAATAAAAGATATAGATTTGAAGGTCTACCAAGTAATCTAAAAATAATTGATGAAAATGGGGAAATCGATTTCGAAAGCTCTGTCAGAATTACAACTTTATTCTCAAGTAACAGTTTGGATTTTTTCCATAGAATGGTTGCTGATTTTTTTTTCGAAAAGAAAAAATCGACGGTTCCTCTAAATAATCAAATTTTCTATATATCTTGTTCATCTATTTATTCTAAAGAAAAAATAGATATTTTTTTGATAAACAAAGATGGGAATTTGAGGGTGGTTGATGATAACAAGAGGATTTTTAGTGTAAAAGAATACTTTGAAAACTATGTGTTCTCAAGTAATCTCAAATACCCTAATATTGAAATAGATTTTTCAACTGGAACTAGATATGATTTGCAAAACAAACTAGATAGATGGGCTGAAGAGTTATCAAGGATTGTACAAGATAATCCTGTCCTGTTAACAGGGGCTATATCATTTTTTGACTTTTTGGGATGGAAAGGACTTTGGCAGAATAGTAACACCATACCACTAACTGAAATCACAAAACTGATAGACTCAATTAACACTTTCACGAAAGAACGAACAGCTGAATACTTTAAAGACAATCCTACCAGAGAGACGTTAAGCACTTTTCTAAGTATCTCGGACACTATTGCAATCCTTACGCCCAAAAGAGATTCAGTTGAAGCATTAGATTTACTATGCCTTCATGCTGAAATTGCGAAATATGTACTTGAGAATTCGTGCAAACTAGGATACCCTATTCGCGGAGCAATATCATATGGACAGTATAGCGTTATAAATAATGTGATGATAGGACCTGGAATAGACGAATGTGCTAGTTGGCATGAATCGTGTGATTGGATTGGAGCTCATTTTACTCCTAGCGCTCAATTTGAGCTAATGAAACAAAAATCCCTTATTTCAAATTATATTATTTCGGATTATGAGAAAATTCCGTTAAAATCCGGATACCCCAAACTGAATTTCTGCATAAACTGGAACATCTCAGAAGATGAATTTGATTCATTGCGCGGACAAAACAGAGCAATACTGCCTTATATTTCCGCAAAGTATTTAAATACATACAATTTTTTGCATCGCCAGAGAAAGGAAGATTTTTATGGCAGTCCAGAAGATGAAGACCATAAATAAGGAGCGATTGGTTTGGGCTAGAAACTATTATGGTTTAGATACTCAAACTGTTTCTGCGAAAACAAAAATAACTGAAACAAAGCTGCAAGATTTTGAATCTGGCGCAGATTTTCCAACATATTCAGAACTAGAGAAATTGTCAGAAGCGTACAATCAACCTGTCCTCTTTTTCTTCTATCCAAAACCTCCGAAATCCCAATTCTTGTCTGCGGAGTTTCGTGCTCTAGAAAAATCATCAAGTAGGGTTCTTACTCTTAAGCGTCGAGAATTAATTGAGAAAGCAGATGTGTATATATTAAACCTCGAGGAACTCTTTGCTTCAGAAACTAGACCATCATTTTCTGATTTAATTACAGAAGAAAAAATATCTACGTCAGAACAACTGATCTCATGGCTTAGAGATAAAGTTGAATTGTCGATTGAAGTACAGGTCAAAACTAATAGTGCTGATAAACTGCTTGAATACCTTCGTGAAAAGCTTTTCAAAATAGGGTTATATGTTTTTAAAGACTCATTTCAAGACAATGATGTTTCAGGCCTTTGTTTGTATGACAAACAGTACCCTGTTATACTGCTAAACAACAAAATGTCTTTTCCACGACAGCTTTTTACTCTTTTCCATGAAATATATCATATATACTTAAAAGTTAATGACATGGATTTTGCACATTCTAATCTTGAATCAAAGTGCAATAAATTTGCAAGCTATTTTCTAATTCCAAGTGATGATTTAAATATACAGATAAGTCAGTACTCTGATTATGAAGATGATAAACTGATCTGTGATTTGGCTCTACGTTATTGCGTAAGCAAAGATGCTGTTGCGTATCGCCTTAAATCATTGGGGCTTATTGGTGATCAATTCTATTCCAATTACCATACTACTTATACTCGTGAAGCAACAGATAAATCTTCAGGTGGCAATTTTTATTTTACTAAAATCAGTTATTTGGGTAAATCATACCTTTCCAATGTTTTTGAAAAATACTATGCAGGCAAATTAACCATTACACAAGTTAGCCAACTATCTTTCACAAAAGCATCTCTTGTTCAGTCGTTGGATTCAAGTCTTTTTAGGAGGTTCAATCAATAATGTATTTATTAAATAGTGACTCTCTTAAATATATGCTTATTCAATATCCAAGGAGCATCATGCCTGCATTTTGGGATAAATTTGAAGTTGCCTGTGACAATGATTATATTATATCATCCAGAGAAACGCGGAAAAAGGTTGAGCAGGAACTTTCAACAGATTATTCTTTAGAGTGGGTGAATAAACACAGAAAGATTTTTAAAACTCTTGACGAAGCAGATGCTAATGTTCTTGGAGAATATATGCTCGAAGGTATTTTCAACGATTTTGAAGAAGATCCAAGATTTGCTCGACGCCGTCTCCCAGAAGATACTCCTTTTCTAATTGCAATGGCAAAATCCAAAAGTGGAATAATAGTGTATAGGCAAGATTGCTTAATGACCGATAAACTTAAAGCTCTATGCAAAAAAGCTGGTATTAAAAATATAGAGCTTGAGGAAATGATTCTCCAACTCAACTAACATATCCAACCTTGAAATTAGATATTTTTTTGCTTATATATTATATTCATGTAGCTATATATGAGCTATCCGATTATAACGGCACACAGAAATCTCCCCGAAGCTTTCACTGCTTCGGGGATTTTTTGTGTCCGGGAAAGGAGGAAAAATGTTTACAAGTCCACGCTACGCCACACGAGGCGTAACCACAACAGTGCCGCTCATGCTACAGATAATCCTGTGGGATTTAATCGACAGCATGGAGGTTGAAGAGAAAGATTACCTGCAAGTCTTTCGTCTGTCAGCTGAGAGCGGCAAGCAGAAGATCACCCACACACAGGAACAGCCAGAGTACAGCAAGGAGTACCTGTTCCCGAGCGAAGACCCCATCACGGCAAAAATCTTCGTCATTGACGACGAAACCCACACAACTATGCTTTTGGCAGAAGAATACTGATTTTAGGAGGAATCAACCATGGACAACAAAGAAACCGAACGCCTTGTTTGCAGCTGCTGCGGCGCTGAACTTGACACCGAGGACTACTATGAAATGCAAGGAGAATTGCTCTGCCCCGACTGCTACCACAATGAAACCGTCGCCTGCGAGCACTGCGGCGAGCGAATCTGGCTTGACGATAACGCCGGTTCAGATAACATGCCGCTCTGCCAGCGTTGCTTTGACGACTACTACACCACCTGCGAGTGCTGCGGCAGAATCATTCATCGCGACTACGCCAACTACGACGATGACGACGATTACCCCTACTGTGACCGCTGTTATGAGGAACGCTGTCAAAGCTCCATTCACGAGTACAGCTATAAGCCTGACCCTATCTTTTATGGCGACAGCAAGCGCTATTACGGCGTGGAACTTGAAATCGACGAAGGCGGCAAGGACAGCGACCACGCTGATACGCTTCTGGGTATCGGCAACAGGCTTGCGGAACACATCTACATTAAGTCCGACGGCTCGCTAAACGACGGCATGGAGATAGTTACCCACCCCATGACATTACGCTATCACAAAACAAAAATGCCGTGGGCAGAACTCATGGAATCTGCAATCCATATGTACTACCGCAGCCACAAAACCAGCACCTGTGGGCTTCACGTACACGTCAACAGAACAGCCTTCGGCAACACCCGGGAAGCACAAGACGAGTGCATTTCCCGGGTGCTTTATTTTGTGGAACATCACTGGAACGAGCTGCTGAAATTCAGCCGACGCACCGAGTATCAGATGAACCGTTGGGCGGCTCGGTACGGATACAAGAATAACCCGAAAGAGATTCTTGAGGATGCAAAGAAAGGTTGCAACGGACGGTACGCATGCGTGAATATCACGAACTGGTCAACTATTGAGTTCCGTATGTTCAGAGGTACGCTCAAGTACAACACGCTCATTGCCACGCTGGAACTTGTGGACAGTATCTGCGATATGGCGCTGACCTACACGGACAACGAGATTTCCAAGATTAGCTGGACGGATTTTGTCAGCGGACTTGATGAAGAAACCTGCTCCGAACTCATTACCTATCTCAAGGAGCGCCAGCTTTATGTAAACGCACCGATTGACACGAAGGAGGATAACTGATATGTGTGCAATTTTCGGACTTATAGACTACAACCACACCCTTAACGCAAAGCAGCGCGAGAAGGTCTTGCGCGTGCTTTCGCAGGAATGCGAGGAGCGCGGAACTGACGCCACAGGCTTCGCATACAATTCCTGCGGGAAACTCACCATCTACAAGCGTCCGTTTGCCGCTCACAATGTTCACCTGAAACTGCGTGAGGACGCTAATGTCATTATGGGTCACACGCGAATGGCAACACAGGGCAACAAACTTGACAACCGCAACAATCACCCGTTCCCCGGAATCGTGAACGGAACGCACTTCGCCTTAGCACACAACGGCGTAATCCACAACGACCTCACGCTCCGCGCACAAATGAAACTCCCAAACACTCCAATCAAAACCGACAGCTACATAGCGGTGCAACTTCTCGAACAGCAGAAAACCCTCGACATGAAGTTCATTGGTGAGATGGCGGAGTTGGTCGAGGGGTCTTTTGTGTTCACTATACTTGACGACCGCAACAATCTCTACTTTGTCAAGGGCGATAATCCGCTTGCGCTGTACTGCTACGAAAAATATGGGTTTTACATCTACGCAAGCACCGAGGCAATTCTCGACCGCTCACTCGCAAAACTCGGAATACTTGGCTTTGAGCACACGGAGATAGACACAAACTGCGGCGACATCATCAAGATTGACAGCACGGGCGCAATGGAGCGAGGTTTGTTCGATACCTCAAATCTGTATGCGTTCGACTACCGCTTTCTCCGCAGCAGCTATTGGGATTATCCCGACCCAGGCAACCATGAGCCGCAAGATGTGAAGCAACTCAAAGATTTCGCCGCCAGTATCGGAATTTCCAGAGAGGACATTGACCTGCTCTTATGCTACGGCTATTTCGTGGAGGAGATAGAAGAAATGCTCTACCACCCCGGTGATTTCGAGCAGGCGCTTGCTGAAATACTTGACGAGTGCGCCTTTGACTACTGCGGTGAGTTCTGATGAAGAATTTCGTATTTGGATATGCCCGTGTTTCCACAGAACA
This sequence comes from uncultured Clostridia bacterium, assembly GCA_945873955.1. Taxonomy (GTDB): domain Bacteria; phylum Bacillota; class Clostridia; order Oscillospirales; family Ruminococcaceae; genus CAG-115. The sequence continues at coordinate 7,957 of CAMCFA010000023.1, forward strand.
GCAGAACCTTGACCGTCAGCTTGATATGCTCCAGAAGTACGGAGTTGACTACCTCTACAACGAGAAGATAACCGGCACAAAGCGCAACCGTCCCGAACTTGAAAAGCTGTTGGAGCGCTTGACCGAGGGAGACACCGTTGTTGTAGAATCGCTCTCCCGTCTGGGAAGAAGCACCAAAGACCTTATCTGGTTGATGGAAACATTCAACTCAAAAGGGGTGAACCTCGTTTCTCTGAAAGAGTCTATAGACACCACAACCAGCACGGGCAAGCTGCTGTTCACTCTAATGTCAGCATTGGCACAGTTCGAGCGTGATGTCCTCGCTGACAGAACCAGAGAGGGACTAGCCGCCGCTCGTGCCAGAGGCAGGAAAGGCGGACGGCGCCCTATCGACAAGGAAGCCGTCCGCAAGGCTGTGAAGCTGTACAAGACAAAGCAGTACACCGTGAGCGAGATAACAGAGCTGACGGGTGTGCGAAAAACAACGCTCTATAAAAATCTGCACGAATAGCAGAGGGAAATAAGCTTGCCGCTTGGTGAGCTTATTTTTTGCACAAAAAGTCTATGTATTACATTGCAACAACCGATACCACAATATATTGTAAACACAAGTCCATAATATTCTTGACAAACTGTTTCCAAAAGGGTACAGCATATCTTTGGAAATGTGGTATAATAACAGTAACTTGGATTTATAACGGAAATGATAGGAATTTACAAAATTATCAAGCTGATTATTGAATTTTAGTCTGAAAAGTGGTATAATTATACTATAATGAAATTTACATATAAGAATTAGAAAAGGAGAAATCTCTTGCTAAATCTGATTGAGATTGATAACTACCCTGTCAAGGATGTTTTGAAAATTCTTCTTCAAGATAAAACAACAGGGAAGAATATAATTTTTGCAACAGATATGTATTCCGACTATGGATACAGTGAACGCAACCCCATGACAGAAACCGCAATCACCGGTTTGTGTTCTTTTGAAATACAGCCTCGGGTATGCAAAGCACAATCAGAACAAAATCTGCGTACCCGAAAAAAAGCCGAGGTTTTCACCCCGACATGGATTTGCAATATGATGAACAACCACCTTGACAGCGACTGGTTCGGGAGAGATGATGTGTTCAACCGAATGGACAACGAACACAACATCACCGCTACCGAGGAGCCTGTTGCTTTTTCGGGGAAAAAGACCTGGCAGAAATATGTTGACTCACGCCGACTTGAAATAACCTGCGGTGAAGCTCCTTATCTCGTATCGCGTTATGATACGACAACGGGTGAGCCTATACCCATTAAAGAACGCATAGGTCTGCTGGACAGAAAGCTGCGTATTGTCGGCGAAAACACAACAAGCGAGGATGACTGGCTTTTCTGGGCAATAAGGGCTTTTCAGAGCATTTACGGCTATGAGTTTCAGGGCGATAATATACTGATTGCCCGAATAAACCTGCTTGTGACATTTTGCGATTATCTTGAAAATAAGTGGCACCGTAAAGCCACAAAAGAGGAAATTAAGAAACTCGCGAACATCATAGCATGGAATATATGGCAGATGGACGGTCTTACCGACACAGTACCTATTGGCACACCGGAAGAACAGTACACACAGATGTCTTTGCTGGACAGCGAGGAGCCGGTAACGCCTGTTGTTTGCCGAATACAGGACTGGCGAGACAAGCGACCGAAAGTATTTAAGAAAATCAACGGCAAAAATGAAAGAGGTGTTACTATGAAATTTGATTATGTTATTGGTAATCCGCCGTATCAGGAAGAGCAAGTATCAACTGATATTGAGAGTTCTCAAAAAAATTTCGCTCCTTCTATCTATAACTTCTTTATGGATAGTGCTTTCGATATTGCAGAAAAAGTCGAATTGATACATCCTGCAAGATTTCTATTCAACGCAGGTAACACTCCGAAAACATGGAATGAAAAAATGCTTAATGATGAACATTTCAAAGTGCTAAGTTATGAGCAGGATAGCAATATTATTTTCCCAACGCTGTCTTCGCCGTTAAAAGGAGGCGTTGCGATAACATACAGGGATTCAACAAAGTCTTTCGGTGCAATAAAAGCTTTTACACAGTATCCTGAGGTTAATTCTGTTCTTCATAAAGTATTATCAAGAAATGATTTTATAAGCTTAACAGAAATAATATACTCAAGAACAGCATACAGATTAACAGATAAAATGCATCAAGACCATCCTGAAGCCATAAATAAGTTGAGTAATGGTCACGCTTATGATATGTCTTCAAATATATTTGAAAGATTACCTTTTATTTTCTTTGATACAATGCCAAGCGACGATAATGAATATATCAGAATTATTGGAAGAGAAGATTCAAAACGGGTATACAAATATATTCGTAAAGACTATGTAAATAATGTTGGAAATATGAACCATTATAAAGTGCTGGTTCCTCAGGCTAACGGAAGCGGATTGTTCGGTGAAGCTATGAGTCCTACAATTATTGGAGAGCCAAACACTGGAAATACAGAAACTTTTATAAGTATTGGTAAGATGGACACAAAGGCTGAAGCACAGTCAATACAAAAATATATCTGCACTAAGTTTGCAAGAACTCTGTGGAGCATATTGAAGGTCACACAAAATGGTAATAAGCCTGTTTGGAAATATATCCCCCTCCAAGACTTCACCACCAACAGCGACATCAACTGGAGCCTGTCAATCCCCGAAATCGACCAACAGCTTTACAATAAATACGGCTTATCACAGGAAGAAATTGACTTTATCGAAAGCCATGTAAAGGAGATGACCTGATATGCGGAAGATTAGTATCAACACCTCAAAATCGGTTGTCCCTAAGTGTTACGCATACACTACTCCGACCGTTGCAGATAATCAGGGATTTGTAAAGATTGGCTATACCGAACAGGACGATGTTGAAAAGAGAATTAACCAGCAGTTACAGACGGCGCATATTCCCCATGTCACAGAATGGTCTGATGTTGCGGTTTTCTCCGACGGCGTTACATATTTCCGTGATTCCGATTTCCACGCTTATCTTGCCAAGCAGGGTGTTGAACGTATGAAACCCCTGCCCGGTGATACGGCATTGCCGGAGTGGTTCAGAACAACCGGTGATGAATCTTTCTCCATGTACTGCAAATTCAGACGGGATAGGGGAATATTAAAGGCGCTTGGCGCAATCCCTTATTCCCTCCGCAGCGAGCAGAACGCCGCTGTCGAAAAGACTATGGAGTATTTCAGCACCCATGAAAAAGGCGAGTTTTTGTGGAATGCAAAGCCCCGTTTCGGCAAAACGCTTGCTGCATACGACCTTTGCAAACGTATGAAAGCTGCAAACGGCGACGAGATGGCATTTAATGTGCTTATTGTAACCAACCGCCCTGCCATAGCCAACTCCTGGTACGAGGATTATGTCACGTTTCTGGGTGATGAATCGGGCTTTGCTTTTGTAAGCGAAACAGACAGCCTTAAGGGTAAGCCCTATGTCCTTTCAAAAGAGCAGTATGCTTCAAGCTCGGACGACAGAAGCGCTATTGAGTTTGTCAGCCTGCAGGACCTTAAGGGCTCGATTTATTTCGGCGGCGAGTATGACAAGCTCTCTGAAGTTAAGGATATGCGCTGGAATCTGCTTATAGTAGACGAGGCGCACGAAGGCGTAGATACAAGAAAGACGGATACTGCATTCTATCAGATTAAGAGAGACCACACTCTGCATCTTTCCGGCACACCTTTTAAGGCACTCGCCAACGATAAGTTTGAAGAAACCGCAATATACAACTGGACATACGCAGACGAGCAGGCGGCAAAGCGTGGTTGGGACGACGAAAAAGGCAGCAATCCCTATGAGAATCTGCCCTGTCTTAACCTATTCACATATCAGATGTCCGAGGTTATCCGTGAGGAACTTAAGCAGGGCGTTGAAATTAACGGTGAGACAGAAGAATATGCGTTTGACCTGAACCTGTTCTTTGAAACAAAAGCCGACGGCTCATTTAAGTATGAAGAATCGGTAGACAAGTTCCTTGACGCGCTTACTACTCTTGAAAAGTACCCGTTCTCCACAGATGAACTCCGCGAGGAATTAAAGCACACCCTCTGGCTGCTCAACCGTGTTGAGAGTGCAAAAGCCCTTGCCAAAAAGCTGAAAGAGCATCCTGTATTCAAGGATTATGAGATCGTTCTCGCTGCCGGCGACGGCAGATTGTCTGAAGAGGATGAGGCAAAGAAATCATACGATAAAGTTCGTGAGGCAATTGCGGAGCATGAGAAAACCATCACTATTTCCGTTGGCCAGCTTACCACAGGTATAACCATACCCGAGTGGACTGCGGTTCTTATGCTAAGCAATATAAAAAGCCCTGCACTCTATATGCAGGCTGCATTCAGAGCACAGAATCCCTGGAGATATCAGAAGAATGGTACCTGCTATGTCAAAGAGAATGCTTATGTATTTGATTTTGACCCCGCAAGAACTCTGATTATCTTTGAGGAGTTTGCGAACGATCTCTCCGCTAATACTTCAGGCGGAAGAGGCGACAGCGACACAAGGAAGCAGAATGTTCGCGAGCTGCTAAACTTTTTCCCCGTAGTCGGTGAAGATGAAAACGGAGAAATGATTGAGCTGGATGCGGAGAAGGTCCTTTCTATCCCCAGAAAAATCCGCTCTCTTGAGGTTGTAAGGCGTGGATTCATGTCTAACTTCCTTTTCCAGAACATTTCTAATATTTTCAGCGCACCTCAGGAAGTTATAGATATTATTCAGCAGTTCGAACCTTTTGCCGAGGGGCAGCTTAGTGTTACACCGGATACCGGAAAAGAACTGTCTGTAAATGACGAGGGTGAAGTTGAGCTTGACAACGAGTATGTAATAGGACAGGCTAATGATATTTTTGGAGATAAAATTTACGTTCATATTACGGATGTACTTGAAACCCGGACAACACAGATTATCGAGGAAACATCTGAAGATAAGCTGATAAAGCGTTTGCAGGACACCTTCAAAACAGAGTTGATACAACCTATTATGGATGTAACAACAACCAAGTATGACAGTGAACTTAAGCCCAAAGATGAAAAAGCAATCCAGAAATCGCTTGAGCAGAAAGCAGAGGATCTGGTTCATCAGGAAGTTAGCAGCTTCACAATACAAAAGGCTGAGATTGAATTGCAGCGTAAAAAGGACTTGTCCGATTTACTTGGCTCCGGCAGCACTGAAGATGAGGTAAACGAAAAGTATGACTCTCTTATCAAGCAGGCCACAGAGCAATTCAAGGAGCATCTGGCAGAAACTCTTGAAACTGCTGTTCCCGCTTTCACAGAGGAAGTAGTAAAGACAGTAGAGACCAAGAAACGCGAGAGTAAGAAACAGGTTATTGAGGATTCTGTCCGTGATCACCTTCGTGGTTTTTCTCGCACAATTCCGTCATTCCTTATGGCATATGGTGATGAGAACACTACTCTTGCAAACTTCGACTCTATTATTCCCGATGAGGTTTTCAAAGAGGTTACAAGTATTTCTATTGAACAGTTCCGTTTCCTGCGCGATGGCGGCAAATATATCGATTCTGAGACCGGAGAAGAAAGAGAATACCAGGGCAGGCTGTTTGATCCTGTTGTGTTTGACGATTCCGTAAAGGAGTTTCTCACACTCAAGGAGCGCCTGAAAAACTACTTTGACGAGTCCCAGACCGAGGATATTTTTGACTATATTCCTCCGCAGAAAACCAACCAGATATTCACACCTAAAAATGTTGTAAAGCAGATGGTTGATATGCTGGAAGCCGAAAATCCGGGCTGTTTCGATGACCCAGACAAGACCTTTGCAGACCTCTATATGAAATCGGGCCTGTATATTGCGGAAATCGTAAAAAGGCTCTATAACAGCGAGGAACTCATCGCATTATTCCCAGACAGCAACGAGCGGCTTAGACATATCTTTAACAAGCAGGTTTACGGACTTGCACCAACTGAAATAATATACCGGATTGCCCTCAGTTTTATTCTTGGCTTTGACGAAAATGCTTCAATCAAGGAGCATAATCTTCGTATGCTTGATGCCTTGCCTTATGCCAAAGATGGAACTCTTAGCGAGAAGCTTGATGAGCTGTTTGGATAATATCGTGGGAACACGGTGAAAGAAGAGCCAAACAAGCATCTTGTTGCATTGTGTACAGTGAAATATGCATAAAAGCCTCACGGGTTTGTGGGGCTTTTTCCCTTAAGCCGTCTGCCATGTTAACATATGCATATATAAAGATAAGCAGAATTCAATGTTGAACATGGCACTATCATCAAAGGAGGTTCCTGACTATGTTAATAGATTTATCAAAACCCGATACACTCCCACAAGAAATCAAAAACTCAATAATATCTTTCATAAAATCATTGCCAATTGATACTATTGAAAACATAAAGAAACAAGAAATACATTATAAAAGTGATATTCCCTGCGCTGTTGAACAAATACTTACTTCAAGTCAAGCAAGAAGTATGTGTGAAAGCATTCGCAATTATTTAGAGCCAAATTATCTTCTCTGTTTTCATGCAACGCGGATAATGGATATTGACGAGATTTATAAAAAGGGATTATTTACCAATAGCGTTGAAAGGTATGTATCCCTATTTGTTCAAACACTTCACAATCTCGATTTTACAGAAGAAGTTATTAGCACTGCTGCTAAACTTGTTAAGGCCGAATATGAACGCAAATACAACGGAAGAAGTCCGCAGCTTTGTTTTTTTACCCCATTAAGCAGTATTAGTTCTGATAGTAACACAAGCTATAATCAGTTTTGCCAAAATGTCTGCGGCGAACTTGCGAGATGGGCTCTTGAGAAGAAAATGCCTGATGTATTGCAACGGCTATCTGAAGCAGGAAAACCAGTTGTAGCTGAGTTTTCGTTGAGTTATTACCAAATTCCGAACTTTTACCAGGATATGTTAATAAATAATATAATTGAGTACTATTTTGGACTATTTATTTGGAACAAAAAGTATCCTTTCAAATACTCTGGATGCACATATAACGATGTTCCATCATCACAAATTATCAAAGTTCATCAGATTTTTTGATTGGTAAAACTAATATGCTTAAACCTTATAATACTTCTATACCTTTGTATATACCAGATACAAAGAGATAGCCTGATAGCGTCCGCAAAACGCACCTTTCCCGAACATAGATTCCCGAACGAGTTTCCGAACGAAAATACCCCCGAAATCCGCGTGATTTCGGGGGTTACGATTTTGTCCGTAAAACGTTCGTTTTTCGGAAATCTAAGGAAACGCTTCAGATATTTCGTATCAGCCAAACCACCCCGCGTGAGGAATAGCAAGCCCCTCTGCTTCTCAGAAAGCAGAGGGGCAAAGTATTACCACGCCTTACCGGTAATTATATCGTACACCAAGTCATACGGGTCACATAGAGCGTCGCGCAGCTCGTCGTCGCTCAGATTATCGCTGTTGACAACAATTTCGCCGATACGCTCAGCAAAGATTTCTACAGCCTCGGCGTTCTCCAAATACATTTTGTCATAGCGCTGAATAAGATGGTGGTTAAAATCGAGTGAAAAAGCCAACCGTGATGATTCCTCGGCTATAAATTTCCGTACAAATTCCATCATAAAGGCTATATTTTGTCCATATCTCTTCCGTGCCATAAGCAAAATTGAGAAGCCGTTCTACGCAACGATAAATGCAAGCATAACCCTTGTAAAGAAGTTTGAGATTACCCCTAAAAAGTGGGATACAAAAAAGCCCTATGATTTTATGAACGACCTGACAATCGGACGATTGTTGTACTGCCTCAACACGCTGTCCGTGTTGGAAATTAAATCCCGTGAACAGCTTTATGATATGGCTGCCGACTTGCGAGAAAAAGCCGAGAACAACGCTGATGATATTGGCTTGAAAACACAGCTTTCACAAATTGAGAATGTGATACGCACTTACGAAGAAATCGTTGAGGGCAATTATATAGATAACCTTATTCGTGCCGAACGGGAGCGCAGAGAAGCAGAGCAGAAAAAAGAAAAATCTCCCGAACAGCCCAAACCAACACAAACCACAAACAAGAAACCCAACAGAAGATAACGGAGGTAACTTATGCGATACAAAAAGAAAAATCTCAAAATCGTTGTCGTGCCGCATTACAGCGGCTCTGTGAAAACTACCGAGGTTTTCAGAAAGGTAATAGCCGAACAGATTGAGAAGAAACTCAACAAAGCTGAAAAGAAAAATATTGATACGACAAGCGACAATAATTTACCATAAAATACTTGAAATACACGGGCGGTTGATGTATAATAAAGATGTCGAATAAATCGGTTGTCCGTGTTTGAAGGAGGTTTACAATGACAGGACAACCCAAGTACAATACAGCTTTATATCTTCGTCTGTCAAAGGACGACGGCACTATGAACGAGAGTTCAAGCATACAAACGCAAAAGGAAATGCTCACACGCTATTGTCGGGAAAACGGCTTTGCAATCAGCCAAATCTACATTGATGACGGCTGGAGCGGAACGAATACCAACAGACCGAGCTTTCAGCGTATGCTGTCGGATATTGAGGACGGAAAAATCAACTGCGTTATCACAAAAGACCTTTCCCGCCTCGGCAGAAATTACCTTGAAACGGGCAGTTTTACGGAGATTTATTTCCCCGAGCACAATGTGCGATACATAGCTGTAACGGACGGTGTTGATACCGCAAAAGGCTCTACAATGGACATTACGCCGTTCAAAAATCTGCTCAACGATATGTATGCGCAGGACATTTCAAAGAAAATCAAGTCCTCGCTGCTGACAAGGCAGAAGCAGGGAAAATTCATCGGCACAAAAGCTCCCTACGGCTATGTGAAAGACCCTGCGGACAAAAATCATCTGCTGATTGATGAACGCTTTGCGCCTATTGTGAGGTACATTTACAAGCTGGCAAAGGACGGTATCGGCATAACGCAAATCGCAAGGCGGCTCACCAAAGAAAAAATCCCTCGTCCCGTTGCTGCGGCTGCCGAGGAATTAGAGTACTATGACAGGTATATCACGACCGAGGAAAGCGCATACAAATGGACAATGGGTTCGGTGCGTGAGGTACTCCGTAACCCTGTTTACAAAGGCGCAATTCGTGGGCAGAAACGCCCTAAAATCTCGCTGAAAAGCGAAAAGAGAAAGCCTGCTCAATCGGCGGGAACATTCGTGGTTGAGGGTATGCACGAAGCGATTATTGACCCCGAAGAATGGGAGCTTGTCCAGCGGCTGATTACGAGCAGGAAAAAGGTGCGCAAGGTCGATGTTCAGTATGACAATATCTTTTCGGGCTTGGTGAAATGCGCCGACTGCGGCTTTGCGCTGACCTATGTAAGAGCGCACAGAAATTGGAACAGTGAGAATATTTACGCAAACTACGACTATCAGTGCAACAACTATCGAATGGAGGGTAAGTCGGTTTGCACACAGCACAGAATAACTGCTCTGAACCTTTACAATGCGGTTTTAGCGGACATTAAGCGGCTGGCGAATGAAGCTCTCGGAGATGACAGGCAGATGATTTCCTCAATCGCCGAACGGCTGGGCAAAGCTGAAAAGGACACCGTGCGGCAAGCCGAGCGTGAACTGAAACGAGCGAACAAGCGGCTATCGGAACTCGACAGGCTGTTTGCAAAGCTTTATGAGGAACACATCAACGGCAAGGTGAGCGAGCGCAATTACAACAGCCTTTCAGCCGCCTACGAAACGGAACAGACCGAATTGGAAAGCAGAATAAGCGAACTCAATTCGCTCATAAAGGCAGAGCGTGAGAACGGCGAGAACGCCGAGAATTTCGTTGATTTAATCAAGCAGTATGCGGACATTGACGAGCTTACGCAGGCTCTCCTCAATACCCTGATTGACAGAATTGAGGTTCACGAGCCTGAAGATGTGGACGGTGAGTTTATTCAGAAGCTCGATGTTTACTACAAGTTTGTCGGCAGGCTTGATTGATGATTGTGATGATTTAATTAAATGTTCCGTTGGAGCAGGTCAACAGACATTGTTTACAAGGGCTATGAACATTCACGGCGCGGTTATGAGCGGGTCGGAAAGCCTGTTGTACTGCGGATTTCAGGACTTAAACCTTACCGAAATTTTCATGGCGGCAATATTCATCGGCTCGTCGGGCGCTATGATGGATTTAGCGGTTGACATCACCTCGGCAGTAGACGAGGTAGTACGCAAAAAGCCCGACATAAAGCCGTGGGAGGCGGTTAAATCCGGCATAACGGTAGGCAGAGCGGCTATGGGCACGATAACCACAACGCTGCTGCTTGCCTACTCGGGAAGCTGCATAGCGCAGCTTATGGTGTTCATGGCGCAGGGTACGCCGCTTGACTGCATACTGAACTACAAGTACATAGCCGCAGAGCTTATCCACACCGTTGCGGGCAGCTTCGGAATAGTGACTGTTGCGCCCGTAACCGCGCTTGCGGCAGGGCTGCTGCTTACGGAGCGCAGCGGTGAAAAGGAGCGGTAACTTCCCTATAATACAAGAACCCCTCGCAAGTACGGCGCTTGCGAGGGGTTATGCTTATCCGTTATTGTTGTTGTTATTATTGTTGTTATTGTTGTTTGACGAGGATGAGCTGTCGCTGAAACTCCGCCCGCGGTCGCCGGGGAGTCGTATTGTGACTGCGTCGCGCTTGATAACAAGAAGCTCCACCTTTGTGCGCAATAAAACAGGCAGAACCTTTTCTGTTTCGCCGTTGTAATTTGTAAATGTAAGAAACCCGTTGTTGAACGTTATCTTGTTTGCTGGGCTGTGCATTATGAATTTAAAAATCTCGGGAATAAGCCCGGGGTCTGTCAGCGTGACATATTTCTCGATTGAATGAGCGTTTTTTATTGCCACAATCTCGCGGTAGGTTTCGGGGCGTCCGTTTTTCATGTCGTTATCCTTTCTTGGCGGCAGCAGTAAAGCTCAATGTTCTGAAAAGGAAGATTCTGCGCCTGAATATGATAAAATGCGTTGTTCTTGTGTTTAAGGTAGTGATAATCCCGCAGCGCAGAGGTTGTAAAGAAAAGATTGTTCGGCGTATCCTCCGTCATGCTGTCCGAGTAAATCCGAAGAAGCGCGGACATATCAAAGCAGTAATATCCGTCCTTGTCCGACGGGTAAGCGGCGAGGGTGTTTCTGAACACCTGATGCGTCATGATGTGCGCCTGCTTTTCCCTGCCCTCGTCACCGTAAACAATAGTGTCGCCGCTTAAAAGCATTATGTACAGCGAGTTGTTCTGCGGATAATCGCACTCGGCAGCAAGCGCTTCCTTGCGCACATAAAGCTTAACTTCCGACTGCGGGGTAATGCAGACTATCTCCCTTTCAATGCGCAGAAGCTGCGAGCAAAGCCTGTGTTCAATTCCGTCAATATTCAGCAGGAACACATCGTCGCTGTAAATATATTTCAGCCGCTCGTCGCGCGCGATTATTTCCTCAAGCGTTGGCATAGACGGGTCAAGCGTAAACTCCCGCTTGTAGTAACAGTGCGACTGCTGCGGGTGATTTATCAGCGTGTACCCATACGCTTCGCTTCGCGGGTTTTCGTCTTTCGGATAAAGCGCGGGGGTACGCTCGTAGATTTTGTTTTGCAGCAGGCAGGTGTAGGATTTCCTTGTCCCGTACAGCTTTTTTACAAAAGGACACCCCGTTCTGCAAAGCCCTAAATAGCCGCATTCGGCGCAATCCTCGGAAAATCCGCATTTGTTATGCGCCATGAATATTTTCGTGCGCGCGGTATCAAGAATTTCGCTGACGGTGTTTTCGTAGATGTTCCCGTAGAAAAAATCGCTGTTCCCCTGACCTCTTACGCAGGAGTAAACGTCGCCGTTTCGCTCAAGCAGAAAGAATTTCTCGCCGCAGTTTACGCAGCCTGTGCAGTAGTCGGGGGTGAACTCCGCAAACCACGCGCCGTTTACGCCGCGGTCAAGCTCGGTTCCGTCAAATGTGCGGTGCATTTCCTCAAAAAAGCGCGCCTGTTCATCTTCGGTGAGCGGAGAAAGGAGCCCGCCCTGACCGCCGAAGCCTATCATAAAATTGAAATCGTTCATATCAAGGCAGGAGTTTTTGTGCAGAAATAAAATGTCGTTTTTCAGTTCCTCAAGCCTGTCAAAATGCTCCTTGAATATCGTTGCGGACACCTTTTTTCGGTTCGGAATACCTCGCAGAAGCTCAATGTTTTCAAGGATTTTCGCGAGGGTGGATTTGCCGTCTTTAGTAACGCGAAATTCATCATGCAGAGAAAACGGCAGGTCAAGGCTGCCGCTTACGGAAATATTCAGCTCGCGTATTGAGTCAATATGCCTGTCCAAGCCGAACAGATTCGTTTTGATGTGCGGTCTGCCGACCTGAAAACCGTTTTGCTCCAAAACCGCTCTGTGCTTATCGTAATAGTCGGCTATAAATGCCGCCGTATTGCGGAAATCCTGCTTGGAAAGACAAGTAACCTCGCCGCCGTGCAGCGAGATATTAAACGGCATTACGCCCTCGTTCAGCAGCTTTTCCACAGCGTATTCCAACGTTTCAACGCAGCCGCGTTCGCTTTCGCTGTCGGAGGTTTTGTCGCCAAGATAGCAATATTTGCAGCTCATATTGCAGTTCATGGTCGGCACATATAAAAGATGAATGAATTTCTCCGCGCTATCCATTTTCCACCTCAAAATACGTGATTGTTATCGGGCTATCCTTGAATGTACGCTCGTTTACCGTGCAGCCCTCAGGCAGAGCCATGCTTTCCAATCGGTCGCAATCTCTGAATGCAGAGCTGCCTATTTCCGTTACGGTTCGGGGAACGATGACTTCATAAAGCGAGTTGCAGTCGAAAAACGCTCTTGCGGCAATCCTCGTTACTCCCTCGGGGATATCTATGCGCATAAGGTTATAGCAGCCGTTAAAGGTGCTTTCGTGTATCTCGGTTATTCCGTGCGGGAGAGTGATTTCCCTGAGGCTTTCGCAGCCCATAAAGCTCTGCGCGTGAATATCCGTGATATTGTCGTGAAGCAAAACGCTTTGCAGGCTCTTGCAGTTGTGGAAAGTGTCGCCGCGTATCTCTGTAACAAGCGGCGGGATTTCAACACTTTTCAGACCAACGCAGTTCATAAATGCCTCGCCCTCAATAAAGGTAATGGAATCGGGGAACTCAATGCTTCGCAAAAAGTAATTGTTTTTATATGCTCCGCTTTTTATTCCCACAACAGGCTCGCCGTTATGATACTGTTCAACGCTCTGCTTTCCCTCTAAACCTGTTCTGCAAAGGCTTACGGCATAGCCGCCCTCGGTGTGCGTATAAATTGTAAACGGCACGAAAAAGTATACCGATACTCCCGCAATCAGCAGCCCGAAAGCGGAACCAATCGTTGCTTTTATAATTGTATGTCTGCGTTTTATCCGGCGGAAAGCCGATGAATCACACTCCTCGCATACGCATATTTCAGAAATGATAGTTGAGATTTTTTTATCGGGGGCTTTCTTGGATTCGTGAGCAATCAGCGCTGCGAGTTTATTCTCCGAAAAGAACAGCACCAGGCTTACTATCAGCACAGCGCAGGCAAAAAAGATTGCAGGAGCGGCAAGCCTGCATAATAACCCGAACAGTACAATCACTATCGGGAATACTAAACAGTTGAAGATTCGGTACGCGACAAATCCCGGCAGTTTTTTGGACGACACTTTTTTGCCGCGGTACATTTCATCAAGCTCCTGTGAAATCAATTGTTTCAGAATACTGTCTGCGCTCTTCTCCGAATAATAGCTCATAGACCCCGCTCCTTTCCCATACTTCATTATAACGTATTCACTTAGCAAGATGAAAGCGCGCTTTGGTTAAGTTACTGTAAAATCTGGGTAAATGTTACTTACGTTCACACGAAGCAGCATATATTACCGAATCATTCCTCAATAATCTATTACGCGTCAACACATCAGTAATAAATACCAACGGAGGTTATAAGATGACCAACAGCGAGATACAAATAGAAAAAGAGACCATTCTTGAAGAGAATAGATTTACTATCAATTATTTCGGTAGTGAGGTGTCCATTTTTCTTACCGGGTAAATAAGCTTTTTTGTAGATATGGTACGGAGTGTTTGCTAAACGGACCTTTCCCAAACATAGATTTCCAAACGAAAACATCCCCGAAATCCGCGTGATTTCGGGAGCAATTTATTTATCCATATATCAATCATTAGGGTTAGCTTTGCACTAATCACCTTGTTCCCGGTGTCAGAACAAATCCACTTTCCCCAGCAGAAAATCAATAAGATTACAATGGAAAATCCCATCGTCGTCATAGAAATTATGCGGAATATCCATTCTTACAACCACTTTTTTGAAGAAGTCTTTGGTAAGCTTAAGCGAATCCAGCTCAGATGTCGCTTTCTGATCTGTATCCATTCGCAGCGCAGATTGAATATAGAGCTTACGGTCAGCGTCGTTCACCACAAAGTCTATCTCTTTCTGAGTTGTACTACCGCCGGAACGGTCTGTCACAACTCCTACATCGACAGAATATCCACGCATGATAAGCTCATTATAGATGATATTTTCCATGAGATGCCCGGGGTCAAACTGACGGTAATTAAGCCGTGCATTACGAAGTCCCACATCAGAGTAATAATACTTGTTCGGGAAATTGAAGTATGTCTTTCCCTTGACATCATAACGCTTTGCCATTGAGATCAGAAAAGAGTCGATGGTGTACTGAATATAGCTTGAAACAAGCGTCGGGTTGACCTTCTCCTTTTTCATGCTAGCGATTGAATTTGCAATATTCGTGGGATTGGTAAGAGAGCTTATCTGTGACGCGAGAAAATCAAGAATATCGTTCAGCAAATCCTCTCGTTCAATCCCGTTGCGCTCAACAATGTCCCTGATATAAAGCTCAATATAAAGCGAAGAAAGGTAATCTTTTTTGTCCTTTTCGTCATCAAGCGCAAGCAACCGCGGCATACCCCCGAACAGCATATAATTATCCAGCGCCTTGCGTTCATCACCGCCGACATAAGAGTAATACTCAGCGAAAGAAAGCGGGGAAATATGGATTTGAGTTGCTCTACCGCGGAATTCAGTCGCAATATCCTTTGACAGTCCCTTGGAATTGCTTCCGGTGACATACACATCAAGGTTCTTGTATGCTTTCAGTTCGTTGAGCATATCGTAAATGGTTACTTCAATACCGCCGTTTTCCGTATCTTTGACTTTTGTTGTGAGCTGTACCTCGTCTATGAACAGGAAAAACTTTTCATTTTTGTGACCCTCCAGAGCTGCTTCAACATATTCGCACAGCGTGATAGGATTTCTGTATTTGTAGTAACGCCGCTGATCCAGCTCAATCCTGATAATGTGGTCCTCGGCAACACCCTGTTCCAGCAGATAATTGTAGAACAGCTCGAACAGCAGAACAGACTTTCCGCACCTGTGTATTCCGGTAACGACCTTTATTTTCCCGTTCCACATATTGTGAATGAGCCGTTCAAGGTAGCGTTCTCTTTTCACCATATGTTTCACCTCATATTTGCAACATTTTTGTTGTAAGTTATATACAGTATAGCACATTTAAAAAGAATAATCAAGTAGAAACATATATTTTGAAGCAATTTTTATGTTACAACTTATGTTCGGTTATCTGTCTTAGTTGCTCACAACAACATTTATTCACTATCCCAAAGTGAATAAAGTAAATTTTCAGTGAATATTCACTTTTGCATATTGCTGACACCGAGTGTTCAAATGCGGTGAAAGTGATTTTTAACCGTTTATTCCCTTGACGAAAAGAAATAGTTTTAGCCCGGTTCAGGATAACCGAAGAAATCCTCAATAATCTATTACATATCAACATATCAGTAAAAAATACCAAAGGA
This sequence comes from uncultured Clostridia bacterium, assembly GCA_945873955.1. GTDB lineage: Bacteria > Bacillota > Clostridia > Oscillospirales > Ruminococcaceae > CAG-115. The sequence continues at coordinate 23,853 of CAMCFA010000023.1, forward strand.
GGTATTCAAATGAGCAACAGCGAGATACAAGAATTTCTTGTTGAAACAATAATCACCAAGCCAATGCAGGAGTATTCCGAATACGTCAAGCGACTCATTCACAATCCCAACGACCGGGACGCTAAAACCAGAATAACTGAAATAGAGGGCTTTTTCCTCTCCGCGCCATTCAGAGCCTTGACACACGCCAATGGAGCGGGGATTATTGCAGCAATTCACGCAATGCTGGATAAACAGGGCGTTCAAATAAACGCTTTGCTTGACGGAAAGGAGAATAAAGATGTTCAGTGAATACAAGGATATAGTGACCATAGAAGAATTGCAGGAAATGCTGCGTATCGGACGCAGCAAGGCGTACCAGCTGCTAAGGAGTGGGCATATCAAGGCGCTCCATGATGGGAGAGTATGGCTTATTCCGAAGAAATCGGTGATTGAGTATGTAATCGGTCGGTGCGGCTAGAACCATGAACAAGAAAGAGGCAAGGGCGTAATGCTCTTGCCTCTTTCTGCTTTGCTCACATATTTTTTATTGATTGTGTGATAATTATCACATAATTATATAAAATATCGTGATTTTTCTTGACTTAAAAGACAAAAGAGGGTATAATGAAAATATGGGGGTGAGCTTATGAAACGATTTGTGCTGGATGAGCTTCAGAAATGGAAAAGCTCAAAGCGAAGAAAGCCGCTGATAGTCAAGGGCGCACGGCAGGTCGGTAAGACATGGGCGCTTCAGGAGTTCGGACGCAGCTTCCCGGACGGTTACGCTTATTTCAACTTTGACAAGGAAACCGAGTACCGACAGTTTTTCCAATCAACGAAGGACGTTCGCCGCATATTGCAGAACCTCGCAATGGCGAGCGGACAGAAGATAACCACGGATACGCTGATAATCTTTGACGAAATACAGGCTTGTCCGGAGGCTCTAAACTCGCTTAAATATTTCTGCGAGGACGCTCCGGAATACTATGTGGCGAGCGCAGGTTCGCTTCTGGGAATAAAGCTGTCACAGGGCTTCCCTGTTGGCAAGGTTGACTTTCTGGAGATGGGTCCGATGACTTTCACGGAGTATCTCCTTGCGGACGGAGCGGAAAATCTCGCTGAATATCTGTCGGGGATAAACGAGATAGCTGCGATACCTGACGCATTCTTCAATCCGCTGGTCGAAAAGCTGAAAATGTACTTCGTGGTCGGTGGAATGCCGGAGCCTGTTCTTGTCTGGACGGAGGACGGTGACATCAAGGAAACCGACCGTGTGCTGTCGGATATTCTGATGTCCTACGAGAATGATTTTGCCAAGCACGCTGACCCGACAGATGTTCCGAAAATACAGCTTATCTGGGACTCGCTGCCGTCACAGCTTGCACGGGAAAACAAGAAATTCCTGTACAGCGCAGTAAAGGACGGCGCAAGGGCAAGGGAGTACGAAAATGCTCTTAACTGGCTCTACAATGCGGATTTGGTGCGTAAAACATTTCGGATAAGCAAGCCGGGGCTTCCGCTGTCGGCATACGATGACCTGACCGCTTTCAAAATCTATATGTCAGATGTAGGACTGCTCCGTAAGCATTCTCACCTTGCTACAAGCGCTTTTGCAGAGTACAATCGGCTGTTCACGGAGTTCAAGGGTGCGCTTACCGAGAATTTCGTTCTGCAAAGCCTGTCAAGGCAGCTTGAAACTGCGCCGAGATACTGGGCGGAAACTCCCTATGAGGTGGATTTCGTGGTTCAGCTTGACAATGATATAATTCCAGTGGAATGTAAGGCGGGGACGAATGTCAAATCAACCAGCCTGAAGAAGTACTCGCAGCAGTATCAGGAGCAGACTCCGCTTATGGTGAGATTCTCGCTGATGAACCTCTCTCTTGACGGAAACCTGCTTAATATCCCGCTGTTCCTTGTTGACAGAGCCGGAGAGCTTATTCGCTTGGCTTTATCCAAATAAACACAATGCGGCTCAGAGTTCCACGCTCTGAGCCGTTTGCTTTGTTAAGGCAGGGGAATCCTAAGCGGTAATCTGCTTTGCTATTCAGATATGTTCAATATCAGAACAGTTCGGGATGATTATCCAATGAATCCTCTTCTGTTATCTCACGAACCACACGGCACGGCACACCCACCGCAAGCGAATTTGGCGGAATATCTCTTGTAACTACACTGCCTGCGCCAATAACGCAACCCTCGCCGATAGAAACTCCTCCGCATATTGTGACATTACCCGCAATCCAACAATTGCTGCCAATAGTTATGGGCTTTGCGTATTCTTTATCGGTTGGAGTTCCGTCTTGCTTCAGATACTGATTTCTGTCCTGCCAACGAAGCGGATGTATAGGAGTGAGAAGCGAAACATTCGGGCCGACGAAAACATTATCGCCAATTGTCACGGGGCAACAATCAACACAGGTGAAATTGAAATTTGCATAGAAATTCTTTCCAACCGATGTGAAACAACCATAATCGAATTGAACAGGCCCTTGAAAGTAGCAAGAATCACCTGCTATCCCGAGTTCCTTTATAATCTCTGTGCGCTTTTCGTCTGTTTCAAGAAGCTCATTGTACTCCTTGCTAAGCCTGTGCGCCTTTGCTCTGAGCGCAACAAGTTCTTTGTCGGACGGGTCATAGATTTTTCCCGCTGTCATTTTTTCCTTTTCGGTCATACTCTTTGTCTCCTTTATACATCAGTCGTTATACTTATGTAATACCTCCACGAAATTTATGTCATTAAGGTCCACATCCATCCCGTCAATTACCACTAAGACTTTTTGACCTAAATGATTAAGATTAGACACAATTATATTATACGCATTTGGTATATCAGCATATTTAGCGTTGCGGGGATCATTTCGGAGAATATCTTTGAATGTCTCCTCAAATGAGATCCGGAATTTAACCCATAAAACATTATTGTAGTATTTTGTACACTCATGCGCAAATCTCATGGCAATCTCCGTCTTGCCGATACCCGGTTCACCGGACAGAATTGCATATCCATAGCAATTCAAGGATTGACCTATCTCAAACAGTTCGTCCTGCCGACCGGCAAAGAGTAATGGCTGTTGCAAATCTGTGTTGTGAAATGAGATCGCAATTTTTAAGCGATCTAGTTCCTCTTCGAGTTTTTCGCGTAAAGCATCCACAACAAATGTTGAGTTATCACCATCATTCAATAAAGTAGTGTATTTTCCGTCCTGTACAAACCTGACGATTTCTGATACCTTACTTTCATCAGCGTCATCCAGCACTGTCAGGAGATTATCGAAAAACCTCTCTTTAAAGTCTTCATCAAGCAGGTATCCATAATACTTCTTGGGGATAGGACGCGACAAGTCCTTAGAAGAATCAACTATATCGGTGTTAAGAATTTTACTAATCGTTGCTTTATCCAGATTCTTTTCTGAAGTCGATGGTGTTATGAGAACTCGCTTTGAGATCTCATAGCGTTCTTTTTTATCAGAAATTGTTATTATAATCTTGGCAATAATCGCCTGGAACGGGCTGGAGATGAAAGAATGGTCAGTATTTTTTCTCATTTTTACGGAAACTCCCTTCTTATAATATGGAAATTATATCATAAATCGCGCTAATAGTCAAGATTTTTGAAATGGAAACTTATCAACTTCACATATGGCAATTTTGTAAACTTTATGATATGATAGAGAAAACAAAGAGAACGGAGGTATGAAATGAACAACACTTGCCACGCTCCCCTAGCTGGTGGATTCCTTACTGAATGCCTACAAAAGCTGCTGTTTGAAAAGCACCTTAACCTGCTATGGGGTAGAAACACCTTGCGCAATTCAGATTTTATAATCACATATTATCTATTTGAAGGAGGTACACAACCATGGAAATTAACAATGTTACCCTAAACCCTGCGCTTAAGGCAAGAGCGGAAAACCACCACCCGCTGTACGACACGCCCGGCGGAATTGCCAAGCGCTGTCGTGAGGAAAACCTCGGTATATCCGAGAGCAGCATTCGGTTTCTCTGCAAGAACGGCGCGATACCCTGCATCAAGATCGGCCGCAAAACGCTCATCAACTGGAATGTGTTCTACGAGTTCATTCAGAGCGGCGGCACTATCCCCCAGCCCGAAAAGCCTGTAATTGAAACCACCGTTGGCATTATTCCTATACCTGCAAGAATAAAGAGGTGATACCATGGCATCGGTTGAAAAACGAGGCAAGGGTTATCGCTTCAGAGAGTCAAACGGCTTCGACCCCAAAACCGGCAAGCGGCGATTCTATGAGAAAAACTGGCTACCGCCGATAGGCATGACCGAGCTCCAGATTCATAAAGAAGTTTTCCGACAAAAGGTACTGTTTGAGGAAGAGTGCAGGCGGCAGGGCAAGCTTGACCAACACATGACCTTTTCGGAGTTTACGGACTACTGGAACAAAAACTACGCTTCGGGCAATCTGAAAAGCACTACCCTATCGCAATACACACTGCTCCAAAAACGCATTGAGCCTGCTCTCGGGCATTTGCGAATGGAGCAGATAGGACCGGAGCACATAAACGCTTTTATGGATATGCTGAAGCAGGAGGGAATCCGAGTTGACGGCGTTTATATCTGTCAGGTGGATTTTGACAAGTTCATCAGGGACAACGATATCTGTCGGCAACGGCTGTGTGACGCTACCAACATCGGCACTTCCACTCTCGAAAAGCTCTGCAAGGACGGCAGGGTCAGCAAAACTACCGCCGAAAAGCTCTGCGCTGCTATTGAGGTAGAGGTTGAAACACTGTTCCGACCGGAAGCGCTGACCAAGCCGCTCTCGCAAAAAACTCTTCTGCACTACTTTCGGCTGCTCCGCTCAATGTTTGAAAAGGCGGTTCGCTGGAACATTGTTTACAGCAACCCCTGCGACAGAGTTGACCCACCAAAGCTGAAACGCAAGGAAGCGCGTTATCTCACCGAGGACGAAACCAAGCAGCTGATGGACGCTCTTGAAAAAGCTCCCTCGCAATACCGAATGATGGTGTATCTGATGATCTGCACCGGAGCAAGGCGCGGTGAGATATGTGGGCTTGAATGGAGCGATGTCAACTGGGAGACCGGCAAGATACACATTCAGCGCAACTCGCTTTATCTTCCCGAGGTGGGAATGTATGAGGATACCCCGAAAACCGAAAGCTCTGACCGTATCGTCAGCATTTCAGAATCCGTAATGGATATGCTGCGGGAGTTCAAGGCGGAACAGGACAGAACCAAGGAGCTTATGGGCGAAGCGTGGGAGGAGCACAACAAAATCTTCACGCAGTTCAGAGGCAAGCCCATCCATCCGCTCACCATTACCAAGTGGCTGTCAAAGTTCTGCAAGGACAACGGACTACCACACACTACTCCGCACATGCTGCGGCACACCTCGGCAACTCTCCTGCTTATGCAGGGACTGCCAATAAAGGCTGTTTCAAAGCGGCTCGGACACGCTCAGGTTTCCACAACGGGAGATATTTACGGGCATAGCCTGGCTTCCGTTGACGAGATAGCCGCCGACGCTCTTGACAACATGCTTAACCCCTCGGACACGCTTCGCCGTAAATGTGATAACGACAGCGGCAAGTAGCTTTTTCGAGGAACTTCGTGACAGGCTGCGGTAAATTCCGCAGCTCGTCATGAAAATATCAATAAAGCCCACGCTTTATTTTTTCGAACGAGATACCAAAAATGGTATCGGGAATTTTTTATGTTTTCCACCTTTTCAGAAAAAATCAGCCGAAAAAGCCCTAAAAGTGCCTTTTTCGGGGGTATAAGACTCTCTTTTTTCTGAAAGGTGGAATTAAGGAGGATTTTTTATGAATAACATTGCGAATACCAACACCACCGGGGCGCCCCAAATGCCTTTTCAAGTTTTCAAATTGGTTTCTGAAACAGAACAGGTTCAACCGCAAGAGAACTCATCTACCTCTAAACCAGACACCAAAGAGGAACCGAAAGTGGAAGTAATTCAACAGAACGAATCACTTCCGGCTTTCAGCAATACAATTGCCAACGCAGATTACTTTGAAGACAAACACTCGGAGTACAGTATTATAATTGCCAATAATCAGATGCTCATTAGCGGAACAACATTCAGAACCAACATTGTAAACTCCAATAATGTTACTTATCCTACTGATCCAAATCCCTATTGCCAGATACCATATCTCCCAACCTCTCAAAGAGAACATCATAGTCATAGGAATACTGCCAAGAAATCCGATGAGCTAATCTGCACGGGAAAGATTGAGGTTATCCGCAAGCTCGCTGAATTTGATGAAAAAGGTCACAGGACGGACTATGCTGTGATAAGAATAACCGGTGCTAATCTAACGACAACCGAGGTTAATGTTCCGAAAGAGTATGTGACTAATCACAAATTTATACAGGAAATCTTCGAGAAGAACGAGGGAATAGTCCACGCTCCGGGTAAACTGTCATTTCTCTGCCAATACCTTGCTAACCAATATCAGAACGCCAAATGGGAAACAATAAACAAAGGCTTCAGTATTCAACAGGATAGAATTCATCACAGCGAGGAAGCAGAAATATATAAAAACGCCTGCGAAATACCCGATTGCCGCACACGGTTCGGATTATGCGACAACATCATCAAACTGCCCGTGGCTTCGCTGCTTACTGTTGCAACCTATTCCGAAATATGGTTTCTGATGACCCAAATCGGACATAAAGCAAAACCTATTGTTGTACTTAATTGCGATAATATTGATACAGCAAAAAGTGTGCTTGGCAAGGCATTTCCCAACGCTCCGCAAATTGCACTCGGCAAGCAGATGGAGGTGCGATTGGCAGAAATCCAAAGCAAACTTGCCTTTATCATTGCAGACTCGGGAAACTCCTATTTTGCAGACAAGCTGGTTGAGATTATGGACAAATCGGGAAGCGACGGAGCAGCAGAAATCAACTGTCTGCCGATGGTTGTCACTACCTCGAAAAATCTGTTCAAATGCAGCAGCGACCGGCTAATCAATATGAAGCTTGACGATAGCATTAACGAGCACTCGGAAAGGGTGGTTTTCTGGCTAATGAAACGGCTTATATCCGAAAGCGGAGGAATTACCTTGAAAGAAATGTCAGCGAAATACAAGGAGTATTCCTCGCTGCTGGACAATGACCCGAGTCTGAACGATGTGTCTGCGCCGTTCTTTGCCGCTTTGCTTACGATATTTGATACATTCATATCATCGTGGGAGCTGGAAGCAGGCAATCATCAGAGGCTCATTGAAGCAATGACAAATTACCTCATTGACACCAACGAGGGCTGTTCGGATTCGATAATTGAGCGGCTGAAAGCTGCGATAATGGCGAATAACGGCATTCCGGTGTTTGACCGTGTAAGGTGTACCAGTATTACTCCCAACGGCATAATACTGGTGGACAGTGAGAAGATTTCCCTTGACAACATCAGCTTTGCGAAATTCTCCGAGCTGTGTGGGTTTGAGAAACCGAGGAATTTTGCGGAAGCGCTGAAAACCGAAGGCTTACTGTTAACTGACGGCAAGCTCCAGAAAAAGGTATCTCTGCCGATGGCGGAGAAAAACGAGAATATGTACTGCTTAGCCGTGGGCAAGCTCTTTGAGTTTGGCGAGCAGATACCCGAAACAGACGAGTTCGCTTTCGGTGCGCCGGAAGTCCAGCTTCGTCTGGGCATAACAACAGCAAATAAGCCTCTATACTTCACTTTCTCCCGAACCGATGGTTCGCAGAACGCAAATGTCTATATTTCAGGCTCCTCAGGCAAAGGCAAAAGTACGCTGCTTCGCCAGTGGGCAAGGGAGTCCGCACGGAACGGGCTTGAAACTGTGATTATTGACACCGACGGTCAATTCAGCCGTACAATGACAGGCGATGAGGTGGTGGTTTACAGTATCGGCGATGAATACAGCATTTCCTCGTCTGCTTCGGGCGGCACTCTGATTGCTGCCGCCAACGCCTGTGTTAATCTCTCCACCAAACAGAGAAACGAGTTGAAAGAATACTCTGTTTCCATCGGCAAGTGCCAAAGCATCAAGGAGCTTTTCGGTCATTTTGATCAGATGATGTACGGCAATACTCTTACCACGCTTGCAGATGTCAACAGCGCAATGCAAAGCAGTGGTATTCCTGACGGCAAAGAGCTGAGCTGGAACGATATTTGCCACCGGGACTTGATTTCTGTACTGGACCTTTCTTCGCTTGATGTGACAGATATAAAGCCGATTCTTGACCTTATTCTTGAGGAACTGTTTGCTCACAAAAAGTCAAAGCAGGACAAAGGCGTAGTAACCTGTACGCTGATACTGGACGAGGTACAGAATTTCAATCTTGATGGTTTATCGCCGCTCGCTCATCAGATTCTTCGCCAGGGACGCAAGTTCGGCATTTCGACGGTTATGGCAACGCAGTATCTTTCCTCGGACGATGCGAAGAACATCGGAAAGCTCCTCAAGCAGTGCGAGAGCTTCTGCTCATTTAAGCCGGCGAATGCGTTGGATACTATGAAGATTATGAGCCTCGAGAAGAATGAAGCTGCGGAGTACTGCCTGAATAACCTTGAAACAGGTCAGGTCATCGTTAGCGGCGCATTTTCTACTGATCGGTGCAGTATAAGATATCCTGTTAAGGTGTTCGTCGAAAACGATAAATAAATAACAAGGTGGGACAAGCTGTTGTCCCACCTTTTGTGATATTCTCATGAATTTATGAATTAAGTCCAGTACTTTTGATGGTTTACACTTCAATTATTCAGTCCATCCGATACTCTATTGTAATATTGCTGTTTACCTAACTCCCTTGCCTTATTGCAATACCATACTTATCTACAAATCCGATCCTCCCGACTCCGATAACACCACGGCGCAAAAACGTGATATTGATTCGTTCCGGTTCAAATCTCTTATATGGTATCCGAGCAACCGATACTTTTTTGTAATCAGCGAGAGATGACTCAATCTTTTCATAATCAGACAACAGAACCCCAGTTGAATCAAGCACATCTTTTGGAAGCTGATAGTCTTGCTCAACAAGTCCAAAGAATGTACAGCCTGTTTCAATGCAAAAAGCAAGAACACAATATTCGATTCCTTTGAACACAAAGCTGCCGATAACTGAGCCGATAAAGCTCCCTATCATATAGCCAAAGATTGCGGAGGCAGGAGTTAACAAAGCAGTTGCCACTGCTGCGCCTGCGATACCTAACGCACGCATGGAGGCGACAAATAACAAGGTGAAGCTGACGCTTCGAATGGCATACGGATTTCGGAACATCGATCATCTGATCTCAGCCATCTTTCTCCGTTGCGGAAACCTCCCAATCTATCTCCCCGGCCGTCAGCTCCTCCCTGCGACCCACACTTTGTAGTGATGACTCATTTTCTAGGTCAATACAGTATGGTTCGCATTTGTTATCACCGAGGTGTTGGTGGCAGTATTGGCGATCCTGCTGATGAAACTCGTTTACAGCAGGACGATACAGAGTATCCCCACAGAAGGAGCAAAGATAAGTAACCATTATGCACAAACTGTTACCTAAGTAACCGCTTTTCCGAAACTGCCCATTGTTTTTCAAAAGAAATCTGCTATAATAGAATTAACGGTACGGAAGTTACCTAACACACAAAGGAGGAATTATGATGAACGCACTGATCGTTTTCTTTTCAAGAGCCGATGAGAACTACTTCGGCGGTTCGATGAAGTATGTGGAGGTCGGCAACACTGAGATCGCAGCCGGACATATCACGAAGCTGACGGGCTTTGACAGCTTCAAGCTCGAAATGGTGCAGCCCTATTCCGCAGACTACATGACCTGCATCGACGAAGCAAAGGCACACCTCAGAGCAAATGCACGTCCCGAACTGAAAGAGATGCCAGATGTATCAGGCTATGACAACATCATTCTTGCCTATCCGAATTATTGGGGTACTGCTCCGATGGCGGTGTTCACGTTCCTTGAAAGCGCTGATCTTTCGGGCAAGACGATCTATCCGCTCTGCGCAAACGAAGGCAGCGGACTTGGCAAAAGCGTTTCGGATATAAAGAAGTACGCCAATGTCGGTGAGGGGCTTTCTCTGACCGGCAGCGGAGTGAAACAGGCAAAGCCCGTGATCGAAACGTGGCTGAAAAATAACGGACTTATCTGAGGAGGTTTTACTATGCAGACTTACATCACTTTGAATGACGGTACGAAGATCCCGCAGTTCGGGCTTGGCGTTTATATGGTGCCGAAGGGCGCTGAAACGGAGAACGCAGTCCTCGACGCGCTGAAAATGGGAGTGCGCCACATCGACACGGCTCACGCTTATCAGAACGAGAGAAGTGTCGGCAAGGCTGTCAAAGCAAGCGGTATTCCCCGTGAGGAGATCTGGATCACCACAAAGCTCTGGCCGCACGAATACGGCGAGGGCAAGACCTCTGCTGCTATCGACAAAATGCTTGAAAGGCTCGGCACTGACTACATTGATCTGCTTCTGCTGCATCAGCAGTTCGGTGACTACCTCGGTGCGTGGAAGGACATGGAGAAGGCTGTGAAGGCAGGCAAAGTTCGTTCAATCGGCATCAGCAACTTCGAGAGCGAGCGCCTTGAGGAGCTGTGCGAGGCTGCAACTATAAAGCCCTCTGTATTGCAGGTCGAGTGCCACCCCTACTATCAGCAGAACGAACTGAAAAAGCGTATCGAGAAGTACGGAACGGTCATTGAGAGCTGGTATCCCATCGGTGCTGAACGCACTCAACGCAATATCCGAAAATCCAATTGTAAAGCCATTCATAATCAGTCAATAATCCCGACGAATTTGTAGAAAACATCAATCTTCTGCACAAACTCGCCGTTGATTTCTTCGGGTTCGTGAACCTCAATCCTGTCGATTAAGGTATTTAGCAGAGCCTGCGTCAACTCGTCGATGTCCGCATAGCGTTTAATCAGCTCCACAAAATTAGCGGCATTTTCGCTGTTCGCACGGCTTGTTCCGATTGTCTTTTCGTACTCGCCGACAGCCGTTTCAAGTTTGCTCTGCTCCTTTTCGTAAGCCGCAACAAGCGTGTTGTAGTTGCGGTCGGAAATCTCGCCTTTTGCGTGTTCCTCGTAGGTTTTCACGAACATTGTGTCAAGCTCCGCAAGCCGTTTCCGAGCCTTTTTAATCTCACGTTCAGCTTGACGAACACCGTCTTTTTCGGCTTTTCCAAGCCTTGCCGCAATTTGCGAAATCATCTTCTCGTCATTCTTTACGGCTAACTTTGCGAGCCGCTGAATATCCGCCAAAACCGCATTGTAAAGGTCGATTGCGGCTATTCTGTGCTTACTGCAATTTTTTGAGTTCTCACGATGAATACGGCAGTAATAATCGTGATTTTCGCGAGGGTCTGCCTTTTTCGTCCTGCCCGAACGGTACGGAATAAGCGCATAACCGCAGTCGGCGCACTTCACCAAGCCCGAAAAGATGTTGTCATATTTAGCGCAGTCGCCTTTGTCGCACTTCTTGCGGCTTGTTATCATTCGCTGAATTATCTCCCAACGCTCAGACTCAATTATAGGCT
>CAMCFA010000024.1 GCA_945873955.1 uncultured Clostridia bacterium
TCAGCCATCCAGCCCTCGTTCTTGCCCTGGTAGGAAGCGATACGCAGTGCGAAGCACTTCTTGCCGAGGAGAACGTTTCCGCCGTATGCGGAGTTGATAGACCAGATAGTGTTATCCTGCGGGAACTGAACGATATATCTGTTCTCGGGGTCAACGTCAGCCTTGCTGTGCAGACCGCGAACGAAGTCGTTGGAGGTGTCGCCGAGGTTCTCGAACGCCTGTGCGCCCATACGGGTCATGATGTTCATGTTAAGAACAACGTAGATAGAGTCGGTGATCTCAACGCCAACCTTAGCGAGAGGAGAACCGATCGGGCCCATGGAGTAAGGGATAACGTACATTGTTCTGCCCTTCATAACGCCGTCATACAGCTTGGAGAGCTTTGCGTACATCTCTGCGGGGTCGCACCAGTTGTTGGTGGGGCCTGCCTCCTCCTTGGTGGGGGTGCAGATAAAGGTTCTGTCCTCAACACGCGCTACGTCGTTGGGGAGGGTTCTGTGATAAAGGCAGCCGGGGAGCTTTTCGGGGTTGAGTCTGTACATCTTGTCCCTGTTGCCCTCGGGGAGTGCGCAAACCTCGTCGGTCAGCTCGTCGAGCTGCTCCTTGGAACCGTCGATCCATACAACGGACTCGGGCTTTGTCAGAGCAACCATTTCATCGACCCACTTGATAACGTTGGGGTTCTTGGTTAAAACACCGGGATTTCTTGCCATAATAGTTATCTCCTTCTATAATATTTTGGAATATGAGAAGCGGAATGACACACTATTAACAAAGTGCGAAAAACCACTTTCTCCACATATACCATTATACCCGATATTCCGCAATAAGTCAAGACAAATTTCTCATTTTTCATCAAAAATCTTCATAATTGTGCACATTTAAATCTATCTTAATGCGGCGTCACATATAATGCGGGAAAACGCGCTCCGAAAAGCCGATTTTCTGCAAGGAATCACGGAAGTTTCCTGCATATTTAAACGGCATAATATACGAACACAGAGATATAAAACAAAAACCGCGCCTTTCAGCGCGGTTTTGTGTCGTCTATGGTATACAAAATAGATTTTTAACGCGGGAGAAAACCAATAAAAAACAAAAGCGCCTCGACGCGCGATAATGCGTGTCGAGACACTCGACTGGTTGGGGTGGAAGGATTTGAAAAGTTGACTTCGTATTGAGTTGACGTTATATCTCCAATTGTGTATAATATTTCAAGGGTGGTAAATTTTGTCGAAATATACAAAAGAGATATACGACATAATCCAGCAAAGCAATATGAAGCGGAAACTGGAAAACTATGTAATTGAAGAATGGTTTGAAAAGTTTCTCACAGATTATTGCTCAAATATCAAAGACTCTACCTTTGCCAGCTACAAACAAGCAGTAAACAATCACATTAACCGAATACTTGGAGATATTCCGCTGAAAGAAATCAACAGCGAAGTTCTTCAATTCTTTATTAAGGTATTGTCAGAGGGTGATGATGAAACCAGTCCGTTGGCACCCAAAACGGTAAAGAATGTATACGGAATTCTACACAAGGGACTTTTAACAGCTCATAAGCTGGGATATATGATGGCGAATATTGAGGACATGATGGTTGTTCTTCCAAGGACTGCCCCGTCTGAAATTACTCCCCTGTCAAATGATGAAATAAGTGCGCTCTTATCATATATAAATGGTAGTCAGTACCAACTCATTATTACGACAGCAATATTTACCGGAATGCGTGAGTCTGAGCTGCTGGGGCTGCGTTGGTGTGATATTGATTTTAAAAGTGGCACAATAAACATCTCACGGCAACTTGTACGAGATAAGATCACACATGAATTTGTCCTGACTACCCTCAAGAACAATAAACCTCGGACGATAAAGCCCGCAGGATTTTTGATGATTGAGCTTGAGAGGACATATACGGGCAACCGACAGGATTTTGTCTTTACAAACGCGAAAACAGGCAACCACATGAGCCACAATGCAGTATATCGGTATTTGAAAAAGGCTTCAAGCAAATCATTTGGGCGTGATAATGTGAGATTTCATGACTTGCGTCATACATACGCCGTCTTATCGCTTCAGGCTGGAGATGATTACAAAACTCTGCAAGATAACATGGGTCATTACTCAGCTTCGTTCACGCTGGATAAATACGGACATTGTACTGACACGATGAAAGTGGTAAGTTCTCAACGCATGGATAGCTTCTACAAAGAGCATTTAACCTAGTTAAACAATTTAATATAATGTCAATTCCCTGATAAGCGCACAAACTATCAGGGATTTTTCTTTTTCAGTTCAGAAAAAATTGTGCTACATATAGCACCAGACACAGAAAAGAGGTAACCATGAAAGCCTTTTTCAAAGAAATAACACGTCTGATAATCTATCTGCTGACTAAAAAGAAGATGGACTGGTAACATAAGGAGGTCGCAATGAAAAGTGAAAGATGGAACAGTTCATCGTCCCTGCTGCTATCTAAGCAGGAATTCCGTGACGAGCTGAAAACCGAACGACAGTGGGCAAAAGCGGGCTTTCTCGCCTTGTCCGAGGACTGCGGAAAAAAGCTGCGTCCTACAAGCTGGTCTACTGGCTCGATTGATACACTCCCCCGCTATCTTCTTCCGGAGGAAGTCAGAACTGCGAGTGCAGATGAGCTGGCAGCATACTTTCAGCCGGAACGCGAACGAAAGGCAGCCAAAGCCGCAGAACGCAGAGCAAAACTCAGGATAGAGCGCGAAAGAGAAAAGGAACAGGCTCGATTACTCCGTGCAATGGCTGAGCAGCAGGACAAAGTTCACACTATTGCACAATCCGTTGACCTGACTCCTGAAACATTTGGCGGTATCGTGATAGATACAGAAACAACTGGTCTGTACGCAGGAGAAGATGAAATATTGCAGCTCTCCATAATCAGCGAAAACGGAGAAAAGCTATTCGACAGTTATTTCCGTCCGCTGCATAAAACGTGGCAAGAAGCGCAAGCAGTAAATCATATAACCCCGGAAATGGTGGCAGACGCACCGAGCATAGCTGATAGAGCTGCTGAAATCCAGCGGATAATAAACTCCGCAGATAAGATTATCGGCTACAACACATATTTTGACGTGAATTTCATAAGCGCCGCCGGGCTGATTATCCCAGAGCGAGCAGAAATCATTGATATAATGCCCATGTTTGCGGAAATCTTCGGCGAATGGAGTGAGAGCCACGGTGATTACAAGTGGCAGAAGCTCACGACCTGCGCTGAGTACTTCCGTTTTGACTGGAGCAGCATGAAAGCTCATGACAGTCTTGCAGACTGCTTTGCAACGCTGCATTGCTACAAGAAAATTATGACAAGCAAGACGAACGAGTAAATCTAAGGGATTTTTCTTTTTCAGTTTTGAATAATGTGCTACATATAGCACAACAATTCCCTCTGCCACAGAGGTTCACATATATTTCTCCCTGAGAACGCAGCTTAACGGCTGCGTTCGATGTCAACCCTCCCCTATCAAGGGGTAAAAAATAGTAAAGGAGCATTACACTATGTTTGCAAACCGAACAAAATCAGGAAGAGCCAACATTGTTGGCATTAATATCGCCAGAATGCGAAAGCAGCTCAAACTCAGCCAGAGAGAGGTTGCCGACAGGCTTACGGCGATAGGTCTTACCATTGACAAAAACGCTATACAGCGCATGGAAAGCGGATCGCGCTTTATCACCGACATTGAGCTGATCTATATCGCAAAACTGTTCTCTGTTTCAGTTTCAGCTCTCTTCATCTATGAGCCTATTCCTGATGAAGTCAAGCTCAACACAAATGAATAATTTTGGTTAATCGCTCTTCTGAGCTTTTAACAGCACGGCAAGGGTAGCTCCCTAAAGGGCGGTTCTTCCTCTTTCACCGCCCTGCCCGTGCTTATATTACTTGAAAGAGGACTTACGTTGTGCTACATATAGCACGGAAAGAAAGAGGTAAATTATTATGGCAGTTTCGTTGACTAAGAAGCCACTTATGCGTGAGTACACTCCGGAACACATACGCAGCGAGGAGGAAACGCTCCCGCCAAAGCTCAAAGAATACACACCGGAACACATTGCGGTCGAGTCTGCACCGCAGCCTTTAACTAAGAATTATAGCGTTGAAGATCCGGCTTGTTCCGGCTCAAACAATGTTGAAGTTATAAATTCTGATTTAACCGTTCTTGACAAAGAGCAGCTCTGCTGCATGATGAAAAACACTACAAATGAGATTTATGTTCTCTATAATAAAATCGAAAAACTGACCGCCGAAGCAGAACGCCGTGCAAAAGACGATGGTTATTGGAATGAGAACTACTTTGGGAATGTAGGCTATTTCCATGAAAAGGTCGGTATAAAAATATCAAAAGCTCACCGAAGATATAAGCGCCGCCACTTAATGGATTGGCTTACAATGGAAACGTTAAAAAAAATATCCGGGATAATCATTGCAATCTCAACAATCGTATTCTCGATGAATATTCTAATCACTTTTTTGAACAGAGATCCATATCCAGAAACGTCAGCAATAATGGAAGTAACCACAGGAACGATAAACAGCAAGGAGAGTTCCAACGGTCATTTTCACCTGTGGGTGGATACAGAAGCTGATTATGATGGCAAGAAACTTAATGCTCAAAAATGCTATTGTGTCCCCGAAGAAGTCTATCTAGCTGTTTCTGTTGGAGATAACTTTGACGGCAGCGAATACAAAGTCGAGAACTTATCCACCAGTAACATGGATATTTTTAGGGGCTGGATCAACAGATAATCAGAACGGAGGTAGCGGTAATGATTAATGAAAATAAATCGAAAGGAATTGCCTGCCCTTTCTGCGGGAAAAGCCCAGTTTATGGTACGTTCGTTACGTCATTCTATTATAGGAAAGAACACGAGTTGTTCGATAATGGCATAGGCATGGAATGTGCGAATTCTTTCACAGACTTATATGGCGAACCTATTGAGGAAATAACTAATCCGTCCATAAAGCTGACAAGCTGCCGCTGTGCTTCTTGCGGAAAAAGGTGGTTATCCTGCGACTACACGCTTGTAAAAGACGAAAACGGTATCTACTCGTTTGAAAAACGGGATAAAATATCCGAAAAAACCAAAAGCACAGTCTATGACCAGCTAATCAAACTCTGCAAAGAACGAGGAATAAAACCTTCACCATTACTGAGGTCTTTAGGACTAAGCGCTACGAACTTAAAGAGATGGCAGGACGGTTCAACAATTAATTCCGATATTCTTGAAAAGCTCGCCGAGTGCTTTGGAGTTTCTGTGAATTATTTCTTGGCAGATGATGAATTAAGGAGGACGTAATGGAAGAATTATCTGAAATCAAGTCACTAGCGGAGTCAAATATCGGCTCTGAGTATCCATTAAATCTGCTGGACGCAGTTGACAGCGATAACGTTTGGCAGTATCCAGTTCCTGCCGATATTAACGGAACAGTAGAATATCTCTTACATACATTTCTTTCTCAGAGAGAGAACAATATTCTGCACCAGCGGTTTAAGCTGTGCAAAACATACGCAGAAATCGGCGAAATATATCAGATTACAGGGGAGCGAGTCCGCAAGATAGAGGAAAAAGCTCTGAACAGATTGCGTAGTCCGGGGTGTATGAAATACTTGCAAAATGGCATTTACAAAGCAACGCAAATAGATATAAACAATGCCGCTGAGCAGGCGGTTTCTGCGGAAATTTCAACCGCCGTTGCATATCTCAGAGAATTGCTCATTAACAAAACGAATTTCTTGGATGAACGTCCTGTTATAGTGACAGCAAAAACAGAAATTGAGGATTTAAACTTATCCGTCCGCTGTTACAATTCCGTAAAACGTGCCGGAATAAATAAGGTCGGTGACCTTGAAAAAATCACGTTTCGGGAATTACGGCTTATTCGCAATCTTGGCAAGCACTCCCTGGACGAACTTATTGGAAAACTCGCCGAACAAGGTGTTGCATTTCAAGAGGAAACAGACCCCGATGAAAAAATAGTGCTTCAAAGAGCGCCTATCATTGGCTAAATACGCGAAATGTGCTACATATAGCACGGAGGAAGGAATACTATGTCAAAACTTAAGTTTGGTGAGCGTATTCGAACCGTTCGCAAAAACGCAGGGTGTAGTCAAAAGGAGTTTTGCTCGTTTCTTGATATACCACAGTCAACGCTGTCAGCATACGAAACGGATAGAATGCAGCCGACTGTTGCTACTCTCGTACATATTGCGACAAAATTCAACGTATCACTCGATTGGCTTTGCGGCATTGACAAGCTGCACACAAGCACTTATTTGGACAATAAGTCAATTGGGCTGCGAATAAAGGCGCTGCGCCTTGAGCGTGGGCTTACTCAATCCGATTTTGCTAAGTTGATTGGAAAGGCGCTCCGAACGGTTCAGAAATACGAGAAAGGCGAGATTGAAATCGCCCTATCAACAGCAAATGAAATCGCGCAGGCTATGGGCGTGTCCGCAGCCTATCTTCTCGGTAATGATGAACACACGGCAGCAGCTCCCCCACCTATGGTGTTTTACGACAAGCTCATTTTCCTTTTAGAAGAACGTGGTATAACCAAGAACAAGCTGCTGACGGACTTACATCTCAACAGGAACTCTTTCGGGAACTGGCAAAAGCAAGGCTCAAAGCCCAGAGCTGAAACGATGGAAAGGCTTGCGGAATACTTTGAGGTAACTCCCGAAAGCCTATCCAAAGACAACACAGAATTAAAATATCTTCCGACAGCAAGAAAATTTCTTGCGCTGGAAGCTCCGCCAACTATTAAGCTCAAAGGCAAGAATTTCACCGCAGAGATACCCGCTTACATTTTTAACGAGCTTATGTCGGTTCTTCTTGAAAAACTGAAAGACTGAAATTGTGCTACATATAGCACGGCAAGAAAGAGGTATAATATGGCTGTCAATCTTGAAAAAGAAAGTATCCAGCGCAGCTCACTTTCTTCAGCGCCCGAAAAGCTGCCCAGCGACACTACCAAACATATAGCTTACGAGCCTGCTCCTCAAGAACAGGGCGCTGATATTGATGTGTATGACCTGCTTTTTGTAGGCTTAATGAGTGCGTTATATATTCTTATAGGGCATTTCATGCCAGCACTTCTTGGACTGGCATTTCCAGATGCACTTGATGCAGAGGAGTGTGTGGCGTTTGTTAATGCCTGTCGTATATTACTTATGTGGATTGGTTCTTTTGGTGTATTCATATCAGTTTGGTCTTACACTTACGAAAAAATTGTGACACATATAGCACGGAAAGAAAGATAACAGGCAAATAATCGGGATAAAGGCAGCTCCTTGAACGCAGCAACAGCCTGCTGTGTTCCGTCCCGATAAAACTGAAAGGCTGAAATTGTGCTACATATAGCACCGAAAGAAAGAGGAACAAATATGATTTCAATAGCAATGTACAACAATAAGGGCGGCGTCGGTAAAACCACCTCCGTAATTAACGTATCGCAGCAGCTTGCGCTAAAGGGCAAGACGGTACTGGTCGTTGACCTTGACGGTCAGGCGAACAGCTCACGCTTCTTCACGGACAGCCCGAAACCGGGACTTGCTCAAGCTCTGGTCAAGGACATGGTTGCTCCCGAAATAGCCAAGTGCAGCACCAGATACCCGAACATTGACATAATCACAGCTACGTCCGAACTGAACACAATTATTCCGGAGTTTGGCGCATTAGATGAGGAAGTCCAGTATAAGAGGGTCGAAAAAATATTTTCTTTTTCAGAAAAGCCGTGGTATGGCGGAAGAAAATACGACTATATGCTGATAGATATGCCCCCGGCGCTCAATGCTCTAACAAAGACTATTCTCAGCACCAGCGATTATGTATTTGTACCTATCGAGCTGGGATTGTTCTCAATTCAAGGCATACCAACAGTCACGGACATAATCAGTCGCTGCGGAACAAAATTCGGCGGCTGCTTTGCAAACAGGTTTGATAAGGACAACCCCTCGGACGTGCAGCTCCTTGATATGCTGCGCAGCAACCTCGGCAAAAAAGCTATGGACAGCGTAATCCCATACAGCCGGGTAATTAAGAACTCGATAAATTTCAGCGTTTCCGCTGCGGAATATATGAACTGGACATCGGCGTCCGACAGCTTTAAAAAGCTGACAGATGAGATTCTGGAAAGGGTCGGTGAGTAATATGTATATTAAGTATGCCGACAGAAAAAAGATATGCGAAAAACTTGCCGCCTACCGTGTTGGCGAAATCGTTGCAGTTCTTACAGATACCGAATGTGAAGATGGCTTAATCGAAGCTCAAACTAAACTCACGATTACAAGTATCAAAATAAGAGATAACATATTTGTTCCTGAAATACTTGAAAATCAGCTGAGCAATTACGTTTCAGACTGTGACGAATACAATTTCATATACACACTAACCCCTATCGACTCTACTCCGGCTGGGATTTATGATTTCAGCTCAAGCGAATTCGTAAGGGCTGACGAGTTTGTCGGCAAAGACTTTCACAGCATATACAGAGCAAAGGAAAAGAGAAGAAAAAGGGCTGCTGCTAAGTACTGGGGAAAAGTTGTCTTGCTTTTGGCAGCTGGGTTCATATCATACACGGCTATAATATCGCTCTTATTGTTACCGATATTTTGGATATGTGAGATACCTTTCTTCACAGCTCCTTTTCCGGCATTGGGTATAGCTTTTTTTGCAATGCTATTCTCAATGCTTAGTGAAAAAATCACAGGAACTTTTACAAAGCTCACAACAAACCACTGCATAGACAAAAGAAAGGACAGATAAAGGAATGGGTAAGTTCACATTTAACACGTCAATAGGAATGGACATGAAAGCTGCGTCAGCCGACAGCTTTGTTGATAACATACAGATGATCGAATTTTCGGAAATCAAGCAGAACAAGGACAATTTCTACACACTCTCGGAGCTGGAACTGCTGGCAGATGATATCGAACGTCAGGGACTTAAGCACAACCTTGTTGTGTGCAAGGACAGCGCCGGGTCTGGATACTGGCTCATCAGCGGACACCGGAGATACTCCGCCATTAAGCTGCTCATCGAGCAGAACAGGCTGAAAAGCACCCTTGTTCCCTGCTACGTTGACGGTGAACGCACTCAGGCTGAAGCGCGGCTTAACCTCATCATGCTGAACGCTACGCAGCGTAAATACACTGACGCCGAAACAATGGCAGAATATGAAATGCTCAAGCAAACCATTCAGCAGCTTGAGGACGAGGGCAAGCCCGTCAAGGGACGTATCCGCGATTTGATTGCTACAACGCTGAACATATCTCCCGCACAGGTCGGTAAGATTGAGAATATCAAGCACAATGCAATTGATGAGGTACACGAAGCCGTCAAGGATGGCAAAATGTCCATATCCACCGCAAACGAGGTGGCAAAGCTCACGCCGGAGAAGCAGCAGGAGATACTCACCAGAAAGCCAACCAGCGAAATCACTCACAAGGAAGTCAAGGAGATACAGAAACAAACAGCGCCGAAACCGCAGAAATCAACAAATGAAATTCCGGACGAAACAGATGACGAGTCTGATACTGACGAGCCGGAATATATCAGACCGGACGTTACCGAAGCTGCACCGTCCCCTGCTCCATCTGTTCCTGTTTTAGAAAAGAAGCCGGTATTCACGTCTGAAAAAAAGAACGAGAGCAAATCGGCTTCACCGGATCTGAAAAAGATTACCGATACACTGGAGCTGACTGCGGTTGAGATTGCTGCACTTCATCAATATATTGATGACCTGTATAATAATCTTGATTGCGATGATGAAAACGAGGACACAATACTGGGCATAAGTATCAAAATTGACTGCTTTCTCACGAAACATGGAATTGAAACGTAAGCGGTATTGACACACCTTGTCGTTTGTGGTATAATATAGGAGCATTATTTTAATGCCAATATTTGTTTATGAGGTGATTTTATGAAATCAAAATTTTTCTTTTCAGCCTTGCCTGTCCTGTTTGCGGGAGCAACTCTCTTGACCGCCTGCTCCACAAGACCGACAATCGATTTTGAACAGTGCGTGACGGTAGATTTTACGGGTTACGAGGACGAGGGAAGAGTGGTAATTCATACTGACAACGACTACATACTGTCGCTGCTCGGAGATATGAACACGCTATCTGCTACCAGCCTGCTGAGCAGCTTTTCAATTGACGCAGTTGAGAACAATGGCGAATTGTCCAACGGCGACGTGGTAACTGTCATAGTAAACACAAATCAAACAGCCCTTGATAATGCAAAGGTAAACGTAAAGAACACAGAGCTTCATTTTACAGTAGAGGGTCTGGAAGAAAAGCCGAAGCTTGATGTGTTTGCAGATGTTTCGCTGTCAGTCACCGGTGCTTCACCCTATTGCAAGGTATCCGCTGAATATAGCGGCGATCAGTGGCTATCTGGTTATTCATTCAATATTACAAGTGTTGACGGAGAACAGAAAGAATACTACCAGAACGGCGATAAGGTCATAATCTCACTTACTCAGGACGCACTTGACAGCTTGAAGGACAAAGGAAATATAGAAGAAACATCGCGTGAATTCACCATTCAGTCTGACAGCGCATACATTCTTTCTGCTGCTGATCTGACCGCCGACAATATGACAGCGTTCAGAGCAGAAATAGACGAGTATCTTAACAGCAAGATCAACGATCTGCTGAACAATTCAGACAACACGTCGAAATGGAACGTTATTTCTGGCGTATCAGGTATAAACTCCGGTGCGCTTGCTGCAAGCAGCTGTGGTATAACAGGAATAGAGAATGTGGAGTATAATTCCGCCTATGCTGGCGTTGCAAAAGAAAAAGGTGCGTTCGGTAATATCAAAGAATATAAATACGCATACATTTTTTATAACGCTGATATATCCTACTTTGCAAACTCAGGTTTTTCAAAAAAAGAGGATACGGTTAACGGAGCGTTTATAGTACGTGTCACTGACCCTATGATAACCGCCAGCGGAGAAATCACCTACACTGACATATCCCTCGGAGCGAAAAGCGATCTCCAGACAGCCATTAACGATAGGATAACTGAGAATTTCAGCAAGTTATCCTGACTTAGAAAAAAATATGTACCTAAAGCCGATTGCTAAAAGTGATCGGCTTATTTATTTTGTGCTATATGTAGCACAATCACATTAAGGAGGTAAACCTATGCCAATGTCGGACGAGCTTGCCGGCGCAACGCTCAATTACAGCCAAAAGCTATGGAGATAGCAGCGGAACTTGTCAAAATGATAACACCCGCTATACGAACCGGAGCAGAGAAGCTGATAAACATTGCAACAAAATCCGAAACAGAAATAGCGGGTACAGTAAACAGGTCATCTTTATTTGTTGAAGCCAAAAAAGAAAGCTGCAATATCCTTTCCACCTCCAACTTTATTGATACTGATGTGGACAAAATTGCTGCGAAAGCGAAAGAGTACCATATTCCGGTTTCGTTTATCGGCAATGACGGAAAGCAGACGATGGAATTTCTTTCCCGTGACGAGTCTGTCATCAATCAAATAGTACAAGATATTATGCAGGAACGCCTGCAAGAAGCGCCGCAGAATATCAAGTCGTTTGCTGTGAGTGAGGGAAATGTCGCTGCCGTAAAGGAACAGCTTGAAAAGAATGGTGTGGAATGCCAGTTTGTCCAGAGCGCCAACGGAAAGATATACTGTATGTATCCTGCCGGAGAAGCCGAAAAGGTGGCGGCAATCAAACAGGATTTTAAGCAAATGCAAACAGACGTTGCAGAGAAATTCAAGGTATCGAGGAATACCAGCGGTATTGCCGTAATGGAGGACGCAAAGCTCGGTAAGAGTATTTCATTTGTTAATGAGAAAAAACAGCCCTTGACAAAATCCCATGTTATGGAGGTAATGCAAGAGCAGTTCGGTTATTCCAAAGCTGAAGCCAACCTTGCTGCAAATAAACTGTGTGATGAGCTGAACCTCGAACATTCTCAATTCCTCGCCCACAATGAGCAGTTAGAAATCATAAATTCGTTTAACACCAACATAAAATTCCGGAACGACAGCATACTGCTTAAGGACACAACATTTACCTCTGTCAATTTCAAGGGTGGCAGCGGAACACATATCTTCATAACTAACGGCGATAAGAAAGCTGCATTATCTCCAGCAACAATGTCCGAAACAGAGATGATGAAAATATGCACAACCACTCTTGGAATGAATGAGGAACAGGCTGCCGAAGCTGTTAGCAAAGCGAAGAAAATTGACGAGCAAATCAACGCAAAGCTGCACCAAACCACTATTTACCGAAATGACGGTGTGCAGCAGGTCGAAATTGAGCGCAAATCAAAAAATTCTTTTTCAGTCCGGGTAGGAAATACCGAAAAGGAATATGATTTTGCTGACCCAAATCTGGCGGCGAAGCTGAGCAAGGACTTTGGCATTACCGAGGGCAAGGCGAATAACATTATTGACCATGCTCAAAAGCAAAGCGCCCTAATGAACCGGGTCGAGAAAGCGTTTAATAAAACTGCGAAATCAGTCAAAGAAAAGACTGAAAAAACCGTCAAAGATGTCAGCAAAGGGGTTAAGCGATGAAAAAGAAAAAAGACCCTCTTATGCTTGTAATTTATGCTGTGATAGCGCTTTTTGGATTATACTTTGCTGCTGCATTGGGAACAGCAATGGATACGTCCCTCGATGAAAAAGGCGGATTGGATTTTACTGCCTTTGGAAACAATATCGAAAGCACTATGACAGATACTGACCTTGTGTTTTCGCATTTAGTTGACACTTCATCATACGGTTTTAAGATACCGTTAATTGGAACAGTTGCAGCAGCTATATATATAATGCTGAAAGTTACGACCAAGAAGCGGCTGCACAGAAAAGGCGTTGAACACGGCTCTGCACGGTGGGCGACCGAGAAAGAAGCGAAATCTCTTGCCGACAAGCCGCCAAAACCGAAAAAAGGAGAAAAGGCAGCTCCAAAACCGCCTAAATCTCCATTTGAAACGGACAACAATATCATCTTAACACAGGAAGTGCGAATGTCGCTGAACACACGGCAGCACAGGGAAAACCTCAATGTGCTTGTCATAGGTGGCTCAGGCTCTGGTAAATCGCGCTTTTACGTTAAGCCGAACCTTATGCAGCTTAATACCAGTTACGTTGTTACAGACCCAAAAGGAGAGCTGCTGCGAAGCTGCGGACGTCTGCTGAAAAAGTCCGGCTATGAAATCAGAGTGTTTAACCTTATTGACATGGCTCACAGCAACAATTACAACCCTTTCAATTATGTGTTTGACCGTGACGGGAACGTCAATAAGTCCTATGTTCTAAAGATGATAAACTGCCTGATGAAGAACACTAAGCAGGCTGACAGCACAGGCGGCGATCAGTTCTGGGATGACGCGACAAAGGCATTGCTGCTTGCTATTTCATTCTATCTTCTGGAAAAATGTGAACCGGAAGAACGTAATTTCGGCATGGTAATGAAAATCATGAAGCTGGCAGAAATTAGTGAGCAGGACGAAAATATGCGGTCGGAGCTTGACGATATGATGGACGAGCTGTATGCCGAAAATCCGTATAGCATGGCGGTAACGTATTACAAGGATTTCAAGAAAGCTCCTGCCGAAACTGCGAAGTCTATTCTTATTTCAGCTGCTGTCCGGCTGCAAGCGTTCAATTTACCGGAGGTCGCAAACCTGACACACACGGACAATATACACCTCGATACTATGGGGGATAAAAAAACGGCGCTGTTCGTAATTATTCCGTCCTCAGACGCAACATTCAATTTCCTTGCTGCAATGATGTATACGCAGCTGTTCGATACGTTGTACGATACGGCTAATTTCAAGTATGGCGGCAGGCTTCCGGTACACGTTCGCTGCCTGTTGGACGAATTTGCGAACATTGGAACAATACCGGATTTTGATAAGCTGCTGGCGACTATGCGCTCAATGGAAATAAGCGCAAATATCATAATTCAAAACCTTGCGCAGCTGAAAAAAATGTACGATAAATCATGGGAGATTGTTACGGGTAACTGTGACAGTCTCCTTTTTTTAGGCGGTCAAGAAGCAAGCACACTTGAAGCTATCTCTAAATCGTTGGGAAAGGAAACGATTGACGTTGTATCATGGAATCGCACACGAAGTCATAGAAACCCCTCATCATCTGAAAACAACAGCATTATGGGGCGTGAGCTGATGACCCCGGACGAACTCAAGGTAATGAAGCCTATGCAGTGTGTCCTGATAGTCCGGGCTTTCTACCCATTCCGCTGCCAAAAGTACAACATAGAGAAACACCCTAATTATAAGTACCTTGAGGACAGCAACGAAGAATATGCCTATAAGATTGATAAGCTGCACACGCTGGAAATGCCGGACATGAACAGCTTACACTCTGATAAGATTGAGCCTAAAGACAGAATTTCTATACCGGATATTGAGGAGGAGAAAATGATGTCAGATATTGATATTCCTGAAGATGAAATTGACGAGGATATTGCAGTGAATAACAACCTCTCTCTCGATGATGAATTTTCAGCTCCGGAAACAACACCGTCCCAAAAGCTGTTCCAGATGGACAGCATGGAGGACGAGGAGCTGCCTGATGATGTTCAGGTACTCAACCTTGACACGCCTGCTGTTATCACAGAAGATGATATTTCTGATTTTGTAGATGATGATAGTGCAGACCTGTTCTGAAAAAAGTGCTACATATAGCACAATTGCTTGGATACTTCCGCATGGTGCGGTTGTACATATATCATTTTTTTAAGGAGGTTTTCTATTATGGAAAACAAAAACAACACCCCCGCTGTGCAGGACACAGCAAAGCACACCAACCCTATCAAGCGCTTCTTTTCAGTTCTGAATGGAAAGCGCCAGAAAATCGCATTGAGCGTAATGACCGCTATTTCTTTCGCGATGGTCAACACAATCTATGCTTTTGCCGAGGGTGAGGACGGTGGCGCAACAGGCGTTAATGCAGGCGATGAAGCGTTTTTCAGCGTTCTCGGTTTCTTCTGCACGTGGATCGGTCGTATCGGTCTGGTAATTGCGTTTGTCGGCGGCATAATGTTCGGCTTCTCAATAAAGAACGATGACGCAGACAGCAAGCAGCGTGGTCTTACCGCTTTGGCGTCAGGTTTTATTGTTTTCGCCTTGACACGTTCGATGAATCTGTTCTTCCCCGGCGTCGATATTCCTCTCTTCTGATAACCCTAACAACCATATGATAAGCTTGAAACTAGCTGTGCCTATGTGCTACATATAGCACAGCTTTTTCATGCTTAACTTTAAGAACGGAGATGTAAAATGGGCGGTATTGATTACGCTTGGGTCGCAAGCGCTATTGAACAGTATGGCAAAGTACTTAATAAGGCTTACGAAATGATAATCAAAACTCTTTGTAATAGTTCATATCTGGATACAATACTTGCAAGCGATAGTTTGTCTTCATTGTTGGATGCTATCAAGGGTACTGCCATAGTATTATGTACGATATTCTTTCTAATCGACTTTTTTTCCAAGTCACTTCATCTACAATGGGTGACATGGGAAAATGTTCTGATGTTATTTCTAAAACTCACAGTTGCCAAAGTATGCGTTGATAACGCAGAATGGATAACAACAACAATTTACAACGGATTTTGTTCGTTAGGCTCAAGCATTACAGAAAGCGATCTTACCGCATCGTTTCTTCCTGATGTGCCAGAACTATATTCATACTTCCTGACAGACGCCGAAGTGGAAAAACTCGGGAATGTATCTTTCTTTCTCAATCTTGACTCACTTATGATGGCAACAAAAGTCAACATAATTGGCTGGATAATGATGATTGTATTGATTCTCTCAAATGTTGTTATCATCGGTCGAATGTTTGAACTGTCAGTATATACCTTAATTGCACCAATTCCATTAGCTACGCTGGCTTGTGAGGGCTTGCAAGATGTCGGAAAGAACTTTCTAAAATCCTATGCTGCTGTCTGCATACAGGCTTTGGTACTTATAATCATGTTCCTTGCCTATAATGCGCTATGTTCCCTGTTAATCCCAATGTTCAATATAATTGAAGGCTGGAGAGCAATAATAATGTGCCTTGTCCTTGGACTTAGCGTAATGCAGTCCGGTCAGTGGGCAAAACGTATTGTTGGTTCTATGTAAGGAGGTAATGCTGCTTGATTGAAATAAGAGTTCCAAAAGAAATAACCGAATACAAGGAGAAATTCCTGTTCGGACTGACAGTGCGGCAGTTTATCTCCGCAGCTGCTGCACTAGCAATATGTGTGCCGCTGTTTATTTTTGGCAAGGACGCAATCGGAGAAGATTTGATAGGCTGGATTATCATTCTGATTGCAGTTCCTATACTGGCGTTCGGCTTTTTCAAATATAACGGAATGAATTTTGAGGACTTTATTGTTCTGCTTATCCGTCAGAAATGGCTTGAACCACAGAAGCGTACATACATAGATTACCCGGTCTTCTGGTATTGCCGTCAGGAGATCATCAATGATGAGCTTGCTCATCAAATGGCTGCAAAGAAACGTTCAAGAAAGGGTGGTAAAAATGTTCAGCCAAAAGCCTAATGACACCAAATCTGCAAAAAGTGCAGATAAAATACGCCTTGCACGGGAAAAAAAGCCGAAGAAAACAAAGGAAAAGACGGTACGGCGGGTCGCTAAATCAGTGCAGGACACAATTCCTTACGACAGAGTTTGCACCAATCAGATTTTCGAGGTCAGCAAGAACCACTATTCCAAAACTTATTCTTTTTCAGACGTGTCATATACTGCTGCTTCACCGGAGGAACAGGAGCGAATTTTCCTTGCCTACGGCGATTTACTCAACAGCTTTGACACAACCGATGATATTCAGATAACGCTGCACAACAACGTTATCAACAAGAAAGAGTTTTCTCATCGTATCTTACTCGGTCACATGAATGATGGCTATGACGAGTACCGTGACGAATACAACGAAATGCTGCTTGAAAAAATGCAGCAGGGTCAGAACGGTATAACCTGCAAGAAGTATTTTACTGTTACTGTTTCAGCGGTCGATTTGGAAACGGCGCAGCAGAAATTTTCTACAAATGAACTTTATATGCGCAGCTGCTTTCAAAAGATAGGCTGCGAACTTACTCCGCTGAAAGCCAACGAACGCATACGCATTATTGCAGATATTTTTCGTGGTGTCAATCAGGAGATACGTCCGATCTCAACCTCGGAATTTATGCGCGGCGCTGAAAAATCACTCTGCTGCCCGGATTACTTTGAATTTAAAAAGGACTATTTCCTTTTCAATGATAAATACGCGCGAATGGTGTATCTGAAGCTGCTCCCTGCTTCTCTTCAGGACAAGATACTTACCGATTTGTGCGAAACTTCGCTGCCGATACTTGTTACAGTCAACATTGCTCCAGTTGACCCGGCAGAAGCTCGTAAAAGCGTTAAGCGGCAGCTAACCAGTATGCGCTCTGATAAAATAAAGCAGCAGAAAAAGGCAGCACAGCACGGAGTTATCGCCGATGTAATAAACGATGATTTAAAGCAGTCCCTTGAAGAAGCCGAAAGCCTGCTGGAGGATCTCCAGTCAAAGAATCAGAAGATGTTCCTGCTCAATCTGGTAGTCATGATAACCGGAACGTCCTTTGACGAGCTTGAAGCCAACACAGAGAAAATCGAAGCAGTATTCAGAAAGCATATCTGTACAACTACCCGTGCGCCGTATCAGCAGGAGGACGCAATGGCAAGCTGCTTACCTTTGGGGAACTGCCGTCTGCCCATGCGCCGAACGCTGACAACAGAAAGCGCCAGCGTGTTCCTGCCTTTCAACAGCAAGGAGCTTTCGCAGGAGGGCGGTATGTATTACGGTCTTAACCAGACCACAAATAACCTGATTATATTCAATCGTGCTTCTCTGATAAATGCCAACGGCTTTATCTTAGGCTGCCCCGGCTCTGGTAAATCGTTCTCTGCAAAGCGTGAAATGGTGAATGTATTCCTCGCCACAAACGATGAAATAATTATCGTTGACCCGGAACGTGAATATACAAACCTCGTCCGCGCTCTGGGAGGTGAGCTGATTTATATTTCCGAAAGCAGCAACTCTCACCTTAATCCGCTTGACATTTCCGAAGAAATGTTTAGGGCAGATGACGAAGATCCCATTAGTGCAAAATACGACTTCTTCCTTTCGTTCTTTGAAACGATAATGGGCAAATCCGGTATCTCCCCGGAGCAGAAAACCATTATAGACAACTGCCTGCATGAGGTATACAAGGATTACCAGATGGGGCTGAAAAAGGAACTGCCAACTCTTGTTGATTATTACAATATTCTTAAAAAGCACCCGTCCGATGAAGCAAAAGCACTGTATATGTCGCTTGAGCTTTATGTAAACGGCTCGATGAAGGCGTTCAGCTATCAAAGCAATGTGAATGTAAACAATCGTGTTGTAGTTTACGATATCAAGGACTTAGGCAAGCAGCTCAAACCCCTCGGAATGATGGTCGTTCTGGAAAATCTCTGGGACAAAATCGTGCGTAACCGTGAGCGCGGCATACGCACTCGAATTTATATCGACGAGATATATCTTCTTTTCAGAAATGAAGAAAGCGCAAACTTCCTCTTTGAGCTTTACAAGAGAGCTAGAAAATGGGGCGGTATTCCCACGGGAATTACACAGAATGTTGAGGACTTGCTCAAATCCGACACCGCACGGTCTATGCTCTCCAACTCTGAGTTTATACTCATGCTTAATCAGGCTGCTTCTGACCGTGACCACCTTGCACATTTGCTGAAAATTCCTGACACGCTGATGAACTATGTAACAGGCGCACCCGCCGGAAGCGGTCTTATCTACTGCGGTATGAATGGCAGCCTGCCGTTCAAGGACGATTTTCCGACAGACACAAAGCTTTACAAGCTGATGACAACAAAATTCGGTGAATAACATTGAAAACGACAGACCTTAACAAATCCCGCATTTCTGCTGAAATGCCCGAAGAACCGCAGCTGCTGCATTCTGTAAAGCAAAAAACAGAATTGCAGAAAAAAGTCAATTCAGAGGGCTTAACGCAGAAGATGGACAGGAGCATAAATTCCCGTAATTCAAGTCCAGAACCCGCACATTCCGATGATGAAACAATTTATCGAAATCGCAATCTGAAGCCTGCTTCAAAAGAACGATACAATAGTCCGGAAAACAATGCGGCTGCGAAACACACACAGCTTCAAAACACTGAATTGCAGAAAAAAACCGAAAAAGCCGTAAAGCCGGAGTTCAAGGAGTCCGCTGCGTTTTCAAGAAAGCGCACGATTTATCACAAGCGTGTTCCGAAGCCTGCACCCAAAGGGAAATATAAGCTGCTGAAAAACAATGTGGTAATCAAGGATAAGCTGCTGGATCAGAAGCAGCGGACAATTTTGAATGCGGTCAAACTCAATCGCGCCAGGCTGCATTTTAAGCGGATCAATCTCAATAAGGCAAATCCGCTTAAGGTCGTTTCCAGTAAGAAATATTCTGGTGTAATTAAATCAGCCGGGCGTTCCGCATTAAAGTCAAACGGTAAATTTCTTTCTGTCCGGCATGGGGTCAAATCGGCAGCCGGAGTAATTGGCAAGCCTGTTACTGCTGCAAAGGATAAGCTGTTATCTCAGCGTCCCGATCTTGACAAATCTGGTGATACCGGAACAGAAGCGATGAAGCTGGGGCTTCAAGGTGTAGGTTATGCGGAAAAGGGCGCAAGGAAAATATACAATGCGGTGGACAACACTATTCAGCATTCCAGAAAAATTTACAACAGAATTAACCGCAGCATTGCAAATCCGGCAAAACGCTCTTTGAAAACCGCCAAAGCTACCATGAAATCAACCTCAAGGACGGTCAAGACCTCAACTAAGGCGATACGAAATACCGCTAAAATGGCTGAAAGGACTGCAAAGGCAAGTGCAAAAGCGGTCAAAACCGCTGCAAAAGCAGCAAAAGCGGCAGCTCAAATTGCTCAAAAAGCTGTTCAGTTGATAATCAAGGTGGTTAAGGCTGCTGCACAAGCCGCCGCAAAAGTGGTTAATCTGATCATCGAAACAGCGCCTTATAGCCTTATTATTATCGGTGCTGTCATTCTTCTGATACTCTTATTTGTACTTATATCAAGCATTGCCGGAGGAATTGGTGGGACTGTGACTGCTGCAGGCGGTTGGTGTATTGATGATACAGAAAGTAACTCGCCTTCGGATATATACGAAAACTACAAGCGTTTCATAGATGAAGCGGATAGTGTTATTGACAGCAAGGTTATCAATAGTATGCAATCCAAAGTTACTGGTTTTTGCGTACCCATTACCGATGACGATGAACCTCACAATATAATTGTCTATAACGATCCATACAACAATACGACATATTATCCTGCTGACAACAAAGATGAGATTATCAATCCATTGATTGATGAATTCAAGGAAAGCAATATGGATAATGAGGAATACGCCAAAATGCTTGCAACCCTTTTTGTCCTGATGACAAGAGAAAAACAGCAGGCAGAAGGAAAAACCGAAAATGAAATCTACGACTTTGATTTCAAGCGAGAGGATTTCGAGGAGTTTATCGGTGAAATTGTTGAGATCCCCGGCGGGGACGGTAGCTCCAGCGGTAACAGTTGCAAGTGGGGTTCTACATATTTGTACAAACAGACAAAGACAGAAAGTCCGGTAGCTTGCCCCGGACGTAACTGTGAAACTGAATATAGAAGCGGCTGTCATGATGCTTATTACGAGGACGAGGAAGGCGAAAAGCACTATTATTGTACCGGACACCCGTACTGCCCCGTAAACCACACCAAAATGACGGTAACTCTTTATACAGCAGAACAGTATTACAACAAGTCCATTGAAGAAATCTACAACATGACGGACACGGAAAAATACCGTTTCGGCATTGCAAAGGAATTCATTCAGAACCTGCTTGATGATAAGGAGAAAGGCGTGATATGAGAAAATTCATCGACTACTTTATGAAAAAGAGCGTAAAGCAGCGGATATACCTGATTATCGGGTTTGTTCTGCTGCTTGTTCTATGCTTTTTTATAATAAAAGGCAACATTATCGACAACAATCAGTTGCCAAGTACCGCTGGCGAAATATCCAGCACAACAGTTGAAGCAAGCGCCGCTGAACCTCCGGACACAACTTCGGCTATAACGTTTCGCATAAGTCTTTTTGACGTGCTGCCGCTTATTGCCGTATTCATTGCCTACGGGATACACAAGTTCCGTCAGGCAAAAAAGGAAAGGAGAAAATAAATGGCAAAATCTAATTCCAAAATCAGCAAGCTCCGGGAAAAAGCTGAACTGAAAGCCAACCAGCTCAAGGAGTGCAGCGAAAAAATCAAGAAAGCGAAAGAGGAGATGAAGGCTCTGAAAAAAGAGATAGCTGCTCTGGAACAGGAGATAAATTCGCTGGAGCTTATGCAGCTTTCTGAAACTCTTAACAACAATGGCATTACTGCCGCAGATGTTGAAGCTGCTATTGCAGCTGGGCATATCAAGAAATCAGAACCGCCGCAGGAGCAGACTGAGCCGGAAAGTACAACAATACAACCGGAGAAGCCTGCGCAGGAAAACGGCGAAAACAGACAGGAGGTAAGCACTTATGAAGCTGGTAGTCGCTGAAAAACCGTCCGTGGCGCGTGATATTGCCGCTGTGATCGGAGCTGACGAAAAAACAGATGGCGTACTTAAAGGCAGCGGGTACATAGTCACCTCAGCTCGAGGACACCTTGTTCGGCTGAAATTTCCTAATGAGTATGACGAGCGCTATCAGAAATGGAAGCTCGATGATCTGCCGATCATGCCTGATTTTGAGTTCACCGTCATTTCCGGCGCAGAGGATTGCTTCGAGAGCCTTAAAAAGAATATGCTCAGTTCCGAGGTAGATGAGATAATCTGCGCGACTGACGCGGGGCGTGAGGGCGAGTGTATATTCCGGTATATTTACGACTTTATCGGCTGCACCAAGCCTGTGAAAAGACTTTGGATTTCATCGCTGACAGCGGAGAGCATACGGCAGGGCTTCAATAATCTGCTGCCCAGCTCCGAGAAAGACAGCGTATTCGCAGCCGGACTTGCCCGTAACAAGGTAGACTGGATATTCGGCATGAATATGTCACGTCTTTACTCGATTTACTGTGGTGCAAAATGCTCCGTGGGCAGAGTTCAGACTGCTGTCGTGAACATGATAGTCCAGCGTGACAGGGAGATAGCAGCGTTCGTGAAAAAGCCGTATTTCAGGCTGAAGCTGGAGAACGGCGCAGAATGGTTTGATGGTGACGAGGACAGCTTCTCGGAACGTAACGCAGCGGAAACAGTTAAGACTAAATGCGAAAATCAGGTTTGCACGGTGAAATCCGTGGATACAAAGCTGAAAAAAGAAAACCGTCCGCTGCTGTTTTCCCTGACCTCATTGCAGTCTGAAGCTAATGAGAAGCTGGGCTTTTCGGCGGCAAAAACGCTGGATATTATGCAAGGCTTATATGAAAAGAAGCTGCTGACATATCCCCGTACAGACAGTAACTACATTACCGATGATATGGCTGCAAAGCTGGAGGGGCTTGTATCAAAACTGAGATTTTTTGATGAAGCCGCAGTCGATGAGCTGCTCATCACCGGATTGAACGTGGATAGTCGTGTTGTGAATAATGCAAAGGTAAGCGATCATCATGCAATACTCCCCACTGAAAATATCGACCACGCTGATAAGGTGGAGCTTTCCGCAGATGAAAAAGCTATCCTTGAAACGGTTATGAAGCGTTTCCTTGCGGTATTAAGCTCGGAATACCAGTACAACGAAACTGCTGTGATATTTGATGTAAACGGCGAAACATTCCGCTGCAAGTTCAAAGTCCCGGTCAAACTAGGCTGGAAAAAATTCTATCCCGGTCAGGACGAGGAAAACGGAAAAGCCGTAAATTACTCCGAGGGCGAGAGCTTTGAAACGAAAAATCTCTCAATATCGGAATGCGAAACTCAGCCGCCAAAGCACTTTACGGAAAGTACGCTGCTAAAGGCTATGGAAAACATAGACCGCCGTATTGAGGACAAGGAACTGAGCAGCTATGTATCTGAGCGCGGTCTGGGTACTCCTGCGACAAGAGCAGAGGTCATCGAGCGCATAATTTCAGTAGGGTATATCAGTCGAAACGGGAAATCGCTTACCGCCGAAGATAAGGGCTTTAAGCTGATTGATATATTGCCGGAGGAGGTCAAAAGCATTGAGATGACCGCCAGCATGGAGCAGCAGCTCTCCGCGATCGAGAACGGCAGCGAAACAGCCGATAATGTCGTAAATCAGATGGCGCAGAACGTGCGCCGCATTATCGAGCTTGAAGCCGGGCGGAAACACGTTTCACTTGCACCGCCGAAAATTTCCCTGGGAAAATGCCCGAAGTGCGGCGGCAGCGTGTATGAGTTCACCAAGAAAGGCAAC
Source organism: uncultured Clostridia bacterium (assembly GCA_945873955.1). Classification (GTDB taxonomy): domain Bacteria; phylum Bacillota; class Clostridia; order Oscillospirales; family Ruminococcaceae; genus CAG-115. The sequence goes on from CAMCFA010000024.1 coordinate 23,502, forward strand.
ACGGTATTCTATTGCGAAAACTCTCCGAAAACCTGCTTTTTCCGGCTCTGGAGCGATGATTTATTCTGGAGTTCCAAAGGTAAGAAGCTCTCCTCAAGCATAGTGAAATCTCTGCTTGCAAAGGGTAAAGTAAAGGTCAGCGGACTGAAAAGCGAAAAAACCGGAGGTACTTATGACGCGATTATTTCTTTCAAAGACTGGACAGACAAGAAGAACGATAAACCCAAAGTCGGCTTTAAAATAGAGTTCGATAACGATAAGCCGAAAGCCAAAAACAAAAAGAAAGGCGGCTAGTATATGTATTTTTTCAGAGTTGAGTTAAGCAGCTTTGATGATGAAAAGAAAGTAATATTCCTCATTCCCGATCAGACGGATACGGACGAAAACGGCGCTCCGTTTCAGGAAAAGCTGCTGACTAATTCGCCCAAGTACAAGGAATTCGTTAAGGAAACCAAAACGTCTGTGGTTGATGTTTCCTACACCGTCTACGAAACTTCAGCTCCGATCACCGGGGAAATTACCGATGAATACTTTTCCCAGATGGAGCAGGACGGTGCGCTGATAGCCCATGACAGCAACGAGTTCAGCATAACCACCGGGAAAACGTCTAAATCCGGTGGTAAGAGCAATTTGAAAATGTATGCGATTTTCGGAGTAATCGCCGCTGTTTTCATTGGGCTTATAATTGCTTCAACCGCCGCGGGGAATGGTGGGAATACCGTATCCGAAACAACAGAAGCAACGTCTGAGGTCACTCAGGAAAGCAGTACAGCAGAATCTCTTGAACCCACCACAGATGTGATTATCGAACCGACTGCCGAATCATTACCGGAAACCTCCGAAAATTCCGGTTTTGTTGATACTCCACCTGAACAGACCACTGAGGAGGAAACTGCCCCGGCTGATACCTCCGAACCAGTCGAAGCGGTCAGCAGTTCAGGCGGTGCAGCAAGCAGCGGGAAGTCTGAATATACAATTTCATTCCATGCAAACGGCGGCGAGGGTACTTTGGACAGCATTTCCTCTGAACCCGGACAATATGTTGTGCTGCCCTCTGCTGAAAGCGCCGGGAAGATCCTCTCAAAACAGGGATATAAGCTGATAGGCTTTTCCGATAATGTTGAGATAAACTATCCTCTGTACGACTACAAAATGCCCTCCCGTGATATTACGCTTTATGCGGTATGGGAGCCTGAAACATATACCGTAACCTATAACAGCAACGGCGGTACAGGCACTCTTTCACGCACAGAGGTCAAATATGGAGATGACGTACCATTACCGACTGACGTTTCAATCTATAATGACGAGCTGATACTTGCGGGGTGGAATTCATCTTCCAAAGCCAAATCTGCGCTTAAATCCCTTACTATGCCGGCTGAGGATATAACTCTCTACGCTGTTTGGAGCGACAAAAAGCCGACTGCAACGGTTACGCTGCATTATGACGATAACATAATGGTTATGGAAAAGGAAATCGGCACTACGCTCAATATGCTGAACGATTTCGGCGTAACCAAAGAGGATTATATCGTAGCCGGGTGGTACTTTGACGGTTCGCCAAAGCGCATTGAATATCTGAGTGTTGACGGGGACTGTGACGTATATGCGAAATGGAAAAGTGCTACATATATCACAATTACCGTTGACCGCAGCTACCTCAATAAGCCTGCCGAAAAGTTCAAATTACCGCTTGATATGACGGGTACTGCAAAGTTCACTACTCCGGCAGTAAATAACCCGGAGGATATTTATAACCATGTTTTCGGCTGTACCTACGGATTTTCAACTAAGCAGCCAACTGGTCAGTTTGGAACTATTGAGTATTACAGCGATACCGAATATGGATTTTCCAAAGATACAACCCTATACCGGGTGCTGAACAAGTACGGCGGCGGAAAGGGTACAGAGAAAAATCCGTATATCATTGACCGCTATGACCAGCTTATATACCTTGCTGAGAACGGGGCAAGCGGTTACTTTAAGCAGACCGCTGACATAGTATTCCCTAATACGGCAGAAAGAAAGCCCATAAATACTCCGGTAATTTCAGTAGGTTATGAGAATAAATACTACAACCATTTTGTGTATGACGGGCAAAATTTCACCATAAAGGGACTGAAAGGCGAGGGCGGTCTGTTCGGAACGCTGGCAGCAAGCACGATAAAGAATGTCCGCATTACCGGAGCAAAAATCACCTCCGGCGGTAACAACTGCGGCGTTCTTGTGAATGAGGTTACTTCGTATGTCTTTGATGACGAAAGCAGCTCGAATAAATTCACTACCGGGAATACGCAGATACTTAACTGCACCGTATCTGACAGCACGGTATCAGCAGACAAGAGTACCGATTTCATGGGCGGTATAGTCGGCTACGGCGGCATAATCAAAGACTGCTTTGCAAACTCGATAACACTAAAAGGCAACAGTTCCATTTCCGTTGCAGCAGCGGGTGGTATAGTAGGTAATGCCTGCACGGTCAAAGCCTGCCTTGCCAATGGCGTGTCAGCCGACAGTTCGATCCTCTCCGCTGGAGGAATTGCTGGAACAGCATACGGCGTTGAACTGTATGAGAGCAGAGAAAAGGCAGATAAAATCGGCGGCAGCATTATCGGCTGCGGAGTGCGCACGTTCATTTCACGCGCCGAAAGCAGCGGTGGCATTGCCGGAACAACCACCTCTATAAACAATATGGCGTATATAAAGAGCTGCTATGTCGCAAACATTGTGCTTAACGGCAAATACAATGGCAGCATTTCCGGCAGGGACGGAAACGAGAATTACCGCCACTCGATAGCATACTGCATTGTAGATAACACGAATGGTTATAGCTTTATAGGCGGTGATAAGGTGCGCTCCGCAACTTCAACGATGGTTCTCAACGTTCCGGCAGACACAGGGTTGACAGTAGACGGTGTGCTTTCTGTACTCAACGCTTCCGGTAGCGGTTATTCCAGTTGGCAGCGCAGCAAGGATATTAACAGCGGGTATCCTTATCCCAGCGGTATCACATTCTAACTTACGGACAAATGTGCTATATGTAGCACAATTTTATGCAAAGGAGTATAATCATGTTTAACAGGTCAATTCTCATGGGCAGGATATGTAATGAGCTTGTACTTAATACTATTCCGTCCGGGAAGTCGGTAACGGCTTTCCGGGTGGCGGTGGAACGTGCTTTCTGTCCCAAAGGCGGGGAACGTGAAGTAGATTTCTTCAACGTATGCGCATGGGGCAAAAGAGCTGAATTCGTCTGCAAATATTTCAAAAAGGGCAGCATGATAATGCTTGAGGGCGAACGCCAGCAGCGCAGATATACCGACAAGGACGGGAATTCAGCTATCTGGGACGAGATAGTTGCTGACATTATCAGATTTACTGGAGAGAAATCATCAGAAGGCGCAGCCGAACAGCAGGACGCAGCTGCTGAAGAAGCATATACCCCTCCGGATTTTCCCGATTATACAGGCGTTGATACGGACGATTATCCGTTTTGAAAAATAAAATTGAAATTCTCCAAAAAAATACTTGACTTTATCGCATTAATGTGCTAAAATACAATTACAGGAGGTTAATATGGCTCGACAGACACGAGAAGAAAGAGAGCATGAGGTCAGAGAACAGTACGAAGCCGTAACTGACAAGCTTTTCACCGACAGGCAGGCGTTCAAGGATTTTCTCTCTTTTTCAGGAAAGCACTACAAGCTCCCGGCAGACCATGCAATGATGGTATTCTATACAAATCCAAATGCGGATATGGTAACAGACTACGATACATGGCAGAAGCTCGGCAGACAGGTCACACGGGGACAAAAGTCGATAGCAGCGTTCGAGAACGGCAAGCTGCGGCACTACTTTGATATATCGCAGACCGAAGGAAAGGCGATCAAACCGCGCTGGCACTTTGATAAAGATATGGCTGCCGCATTTACCGCAGAGGTTTCCTCGAAAGAGGGTAAGACGTTTAGCAGCATTACAAGCTGCGTTGATTATTTCTCCGACAGTCAGACCTACGGGCAGATCGCCAGCTTGAACGGAGCGCTGAATATTGACGCAGAAAAGCGCAAGGCGTTTTCCAAATCAGTCAGCACTATGGTTCGCGCCGTTGTTGCTGCACGGTGCGGCTATAACAGCAAATTCCATTACAAGAGTGACCCGCTTGACCTGTCGGCTTTGGATATGCTGCACAGCAAGGCAGAGCTGGAAAAGCTCACAGATTTTGTACAGACAAATGCGAAAGCAGTTCTGCTTTCGATGGAAAAAACCGTAAATGAAATTCAGAGGAGGAACAGTTATGAGCAAGGACATAATCAAGGACGGAATTCGCCAGATATGGTGCGAGGAGGACAACAAGTACTATCCGGAGATAATCGAGGAGAACGGCAGAACATACAGGCTAGACAAGAAAACGTGGCTGTATCTTCAGGAACTGTCGCTGGGACTGACACCGGAGGAAGAAGAACTGATGAAGAAGCCGATAGGACATTACGGAGCAGCGTGGCAGAAGTTCATGGAGGAGAATTACCCATACGAGATAACCGGGCTGAAGGGCAGAATGAAATGGGAGCTGATACCCCGGCAGATAGACAAGGAAGCCGAGGAAATGGCGTGGAACATGGAGCAGGAGTACGCCCGGAACAATCCCAGACCGACAACCTTTCTGGAAATCGCTCAGTGGGAGAAGATGAAGCAGCTCGAGGTGGATCACAGGGTAATGACCGATCTGGTACTCCAGCACAGAGAATAAACGATACGGCAGGCGCTGATGAAGCTCCTGCCGTTCCTGTTTATGAAAAGAGTTTTGCGGAACAGGTGGACGATGTACTAAACGGAACAGCCAACCGTTACAACGATTTGAAAATATGTGATACACCACAGATATTGCAAAGTATTGGTTGTGAACAGCTCCCGATGTTATATACACAGAAACACCTGCGTAATGCACTCAAAGACAAAAACCGCCAAAAACATACGCATGGTCTTAGCGTTGAACAAATCAAAGCAATTCCTGACTTAATTCAAAGCCCAGTAATGGTTTATGATTCACTTACGCGAAATGACAGCTTAGTTGTCGTTACGTCAGAATTTGATGCCGACAGCTGCCCTGTTGTAGTAAGTGTTCGCCCTAATGGAAATGGAACTTATGAAATTGAAAACATAAATTCAAATTTCGTAACAAGCATATACGGCAGAGAGGGATTTGCGAAGCACTTAAACGAGGTTTTGCAGCAGGATAAGCTGCTATTCATAGATAAAGAAAAAAGCCAAGCAATGTTCCGTGTGCTGCGACTAGAATTCCCGCAGGGCGTAAACACTCTTGACTTCAATATTATTATACACCAAAGCCGCAATATTGTCAAGGGATCTGCTAAAGAAATTTCTGAAACTGATGACAAACAGAAAAGCCAAGAGATGTTTGAGAGATGGGGAGAACAATACTCCGAATTAACAAACACTCTTGACTTCAATGTTATTATACACCAAAGCCGCAATATTGTCAAGGGGGCTGAGCAGAAAATTTCTGAGAATGACAACGACATATCCATTGCTGCCGAAGCACTCACCAGTTATGCACAGACACAGCTCCTTTACTACAATGTTGATGTACGGGAAGCGTTTCTGAACAGTGACCGCCGCGCGTTTAATAATGCCGTAAACTCTGCTCTGGACACCATTATCTCCGATGTAGTATCGGACAAAATCACTTTGGATGGCTGCACAACAAAGCAGTTTATGGCACTCTACAAAGAGATGATGGAAGATCAGTCCTACAAGGACAAACTTTCAGCAGACCTTTCTGACAGACTGTACGAAGCCCATCAGGAAACCAACAAGGCGCGGCAGTTCGCACACGCAAATGGTATTCCCTATGACGAATACCCTTATGACCCGGACGAAGAATTCAACCCATATCTTTATGACCCTGCCCGAATGAGCGATGAGGACTATGACCGTATGCATGAGCTGATACAGGCAGAACAGGAAAGCCACCATTTCCCGGAGATAGTAGTGAACGGCACGTTTAACCGAGATTTCAACGTTGCAGACGTTGGTTTTGAGGTCAACAAGCCTTACACGGTTGAAGAGTTCAACGCTGCACTCAAAAAAGCGAACGAGCTTTATGCAGCCGATGAACGTTTTGAGGACAAACTCTATGAGGTAAGCGTTTCGGTTTTCGCAAGCGAGGATAGAGCCGCAACCTTCAACTTTGAGATATACGCAGAATATCACAGTATCGGGGATATAATGGACGCAAAGCAGTCAATCGCAGATACACAAACGCTTTCCGAGCTTAAATCAGCAATTTCGGAAATCGAGAGCAAAACGCTTGGCACACATTCGGACGAAATACCCTCTGAACTCGATAAATTCTATGTAAATCGCGAATCCGAGCAAGTGACGTGGGTTTATTACAACCCCGACAGCAGCTCCGGCGGACAGTTCGTTTACACATATATGTCCTTTGACGATATTTTCAACGCTATGGAAAAGGACGACCCCCTTGAATATTTAACGGAAACTTGCAGGCAGGAGCTTCTCGACCGTGGTGCAGAGGGTTTTGACGGTGTTGCCGAGGAATTTATGACCGACAGCGAGGATATTTCAAGCCGTGAGGAGGGTTTTGTTGACAAGCTCTTTGCTCTTACAGAGCCGAGATTTGCTATATATCAGCTAAAAGGCGGCGAGAATTTGCGTGACTACCGCTTTGAGCCTGCTGACCGATTGAAGAAGAACGGTCTTTATGTTGACCGTGAAAACTACAACCGAGTATATCGTGGCAGATTGAAAGAGGGCGAAACCCTTGAAGATATATACGAACGCTTTAATCTTAATCACCCGCAGGACTTCCAAGGTCATTCGCTCTCCGTTAGTGATATAGTTGCAGTAAAGAGCAACGGCACAATCGCCGCTTACTACGTCGACAGAGTGGGATTTACAAGAGTACCCGATTTTACCCTGTCCCGTGAGGAACGCAAGGCACGGCGCACTCTGACCGACAATCTGACTTTATTGGCAGATAATCAGTTAGCAACCGATGAAATGGACGATTTGGGCGATAAGCTGTTTGATTATGATAATGCGCCGAAATATGACGGTAGGGCTTCGTGGACGATTGGCGCAGGACTTCACGCCGACGATTTTGAGAACCTTGCTACCCGTTATAACAACGGAGAGGATATTCGTGCGGAGCTGGCGCAGAAAATCTACGGCAATATGACGCATATCGAGTTTTACGAGTTTCCCCCTGCCGACGGTATCGGTTATATTGATATATCAACCGAAAAGACCGACAGCGGAATGACTTTCCGCACAAAGGGCGGCTTTGAGATTACGCATAGCTGGGAAACACTCGGAGAAGCTCTGATTACCGCCGCACGGCAGGAGTTTGACAGGCATGAACGGCTTGACAGAGAATATTTTCTGACCGAAGCCAAACAGCGAATAAACGACTATTCGCAAAGAGAATTTGGCGAGGAAGCCGATTTCTCCGACTTGTCGCACGTCCCGCTTGCCTACACTACACACGAAGATACCGAGGTCGGAATAAGCGTATATGCAAATCTTGTGGATAACAAGATAGTGACAATGTACGGCGATGATATTGCCGAAGAACAGAGCTTTGCCTATACGGACGATATGCTTGCTGCGCTCGGCAACCTTGAATTTAGTGACCTTGTTGTTATCGCTGATGAAACCATACAGAAGCTCACAACAGAAGAAGCAAAGCCGCAGGAAGAAGCCGTTCAGTTAAATCTGTTTGGCGACACTATGGAGGTCAACGGGGCTACCGAACAGAAGCAGGCAGCTACATGGACACCATATATCATTGCTGACCTCAAAACATGGGCTGACAACACAAGCAGAACTGAAGCGTCTAAGCTGGAGCATTTTGCAACATTTGAAGAAGCAAAGGCGCGGTTTGATGAGCTGAGAAGCCAGCCTTATAATTCCGAAGAAGCCCGGCGCGAGGACGGTACTCCTTACGCACGGCTCACGCTTGGCATGGAAACGGAACACGGCGCAACCGATATTATCCATGTTCGCGCAGGACAGAATTATCTTGTCGAGGATTTTACTCGCCAGCCCTCAATATTGTCGAACCCGAACGCGATGGAGCTGATAACCAGAGTAGCGAATGAAATCGGATTTGACCGTGTATTTGAATACAAGCTGCTCGATAACGGCAAATATGACAACGGCACAGATATTTCTTTTTCAGAATGGGACAATCACTATTTTGAGATGAAAGCTCCGCAGCCGCCGAAACAGCAGCTCCCTACCATAACCTGTGAATGGAGCGAAAGCTCGGTATTCGAGGAGGGAAAGACCTACTCTGTCCTTGAATTCGATACGCTGATGAAACAGGCTGATAGCGAATGGGTAGCAAAAAGGCAGCAGGAGATTGATAAATACGGTGAAGATTTCGATAAAATCTATGCTGCATACGAACAAGGCGAAATTGACGGTGTTCATCAGGGGTATGCAAAAACTAGGTTTACCGTCAATATGCCCGATGGAACAACGTACACCGAACGGCAAGACATTGGTGACGGTTACGGCGGCGTAATAGATTTTCTTTCTCAGTACAGCGGGTATAAGAAAATAGCAGAGGAGCTTCAGCAGGCTCTCAACGCAGAAAAGGCGCAGCAGCTCAATAAACAGGCAGAGGAACGTGCGCAGTCTGTTCCGGAAAGCAGGCAGAACAACTTCCGCATTACAGAGGAAACCGAAATCGGCGCGGGCGGTCTGAAAACCAAATTCCAGAATAACATAGCCGCGATCACAACGCTGAAAAATATCGAGAGCGAAAACCGCAGCGCAACACCTGAAGAACAGCAGACCCTTGCAAAATACGTTGGCTGGGGTGGTATGCCACAGGCATTTGACCCCGCAAACGAACAATGGAGCAAGGAATACAAACAGCTCCGCGAGCTGCTGACAGATGATGAATACAAGGCTGCTGCGGAAAGCACCCTAAACGCGCATTATACCTCCCCTGAGATAATCGGTGCAATGTACAAGGCTCTGGATAATTTCGGCTACAAGGGCGGCAACGTGCTTGAGCCTGCAATGGGCGTGGGTAATTTCTTTGGGTGTATGCCGGAGGGCATGGACAAGGACAGCAGGCTCTACGGCGTGGAGCTTGACAGCCTGACGGGACGTATCGCAAAGCAGCTCTATCCGCAGGCAGATATTCGGGTGCAGGGCTTTGAAAAGGCTGATTTCCCGGACAACTTTTTTGACGCAGCAATCGGAAACGTTCCGTTCGGCAACTACGGTGTAGCGGACAGACGGTATGACAAGGAGCATTTTCTCATACATGACTACTTCTTTGCAAAAACGCTGGATAAGGTTGCTCCCGGCGGCGTGGTGGCGTTCATCACGTCAAAGGGTACTCTGGATAAGGCAAATCCGAAAGTCCGCGAATATCTTGCGAAACGCGCTGACCTGATAGGTGCTGTGCGGCTCCCGAATAACGCTTTCAAGGGAGCAAATACAGAGGTAACGTCGGATATAATCTTCCTCCAGAAGCGTGAGAAAATGGCTGTGGAAATGCCGGACTGGGTATATACCGGGCGAAACTCTGACGGAATACCCATGAACCAGTATTTTGTCGATCACCCGGATATGGTACTCGGCAAAATGGAATATACGACAGGAGCTTTCGGGCAGGAGGTTACTTGTACTCCTATCGAGGGCGCAAAGCTCTCTGAGCAGCTCGACAAGGCTGTTTCAAAGCTCCGCGCAGAGGTCACGGTACACAAGCGCGAAGCACGGCAGGATAGGGAACGGGGCGTTATTCCGGCAACAGCAGACGTGCGAAACTTTACTCACACAATCGTTGACGGTAAGATGTATTACCGTGAAAACAACGTAATGACGGAGGTTAAGCAGACAGGCAAAGACCTTGAACGCATGAAAGGGCTGCATGGACTGCGGCAGACAATGCGTGAGCTGATAGAAGCTCAGTCAAGAAGCTGCTCTGACGAGGAGCTTCACACCTTGCAACAGAAGCTGAATACTCAGTACGACAGCTTCAAAAAGGAATACGGCAGCATAAACGACAGACTGAATGCGAACGTGTTCCGCAGCGATGATGATTACAATACCCTCTGCTCACTTGAAATCGTCAATGCTGAAAAGAAAACCACCGAAAAATCGGACATATTTACGCAGCGTACCATAAAACCGAATGTAGAGATAACTCATGTGGACACACCGCAGGAGGCTATGCAGGTATCTATGGATATGAAAGGTCGCATAGATATAGGGTATATGGCGCAGCTGTGCAGCAGAGCGCCGGAACAGGTCGTAAACGAGCTTGTACAGAGCAATTTGATATACCTCGATCCCGAAAAATACAGACCTGAAGAACCATTTGAGGGGTATGAGGAAACCTCGGAATATCTTTCCGGCAACGTCCGTGAGAAGCTCCGCACCGCCGAAGCTGCTGCAAAGGATAACCCCGAGTTGTTTGGTCGAAACGTTACCGGACTGACCGAAAGCCTGCCGCCAACAATCGAAGCAGGAGATATTACCGCACATTTGGGCGCTTCATGGGTAGATGTGCAGGACTACGAACGCTTCCTCAAGGAATACATAGGGCGCGATCTTCCCGGTGTTACGCTGCGGCGTACCTCTGCCGGAGAGTACAAGCTGGAAAACAAGACCTTTGATAAAAGCGTGGCAGCAACAAATACCTATGGCACGGAGCGTATGAGCGCCTACCATATATTTGAAAATCTGCTCAACCACAGAGATGTGACCGTCAAAGACCGTGTGGATCTGGGTGATAATAAGTATAAGTACGTTATCAACACAAAGCAGACACAGCTTGCTACTGAAAAGGCACGGCAGATGAATGAAGCCTTTTCAAAGTGGGTGTGGGACAAGCCGGAACGCCGCGACAAGTATGTCACCCGCTACAACGAGCTTTTCAACAGCATTGTCGGGCGGCACTATGACGGTTCACACCAGACATTTCCCGGAATGTCACCGTATATTCAGCTCAAGCCACACCAGAAAGACGCAGTAGCCCGCGCAAAGTACGGCGGAAACACGCTGCTGGCGCACTGTGTAGGCGCAGGCAAATCCTTTGAGATGATTGCTGCAACAATGGAAAAGAAACGTCTTGGGCTGATAAATAAGGCTTGCGTGGTCGTTCCAAAAGCATTAGTGGGACAAACAGCCAGCGAATGGCTGCGGCTTTATCCGCAGGCTAAAATCTTGGTTGCAGGGGACAACGACTTTTCAAAGGACAACAGGCAGAAATTCATCGGACGCTGCTGCACAGGCGATTACGCAGCCGTAATCATGAGCTATGAGCAGTTTGAAAAGATACAGATGTCTGTTGAGTACAGGCAGCAGTTCCTTCAGCGTGAGCTAGACAGTATTCAAGCAGGAATAAACGAGCTAAATCCATACCTCGACAGGACAAGTATAAAGGATTTGCAGCGTGAACAGAAGCGTATCAAGGTCAAGATTGAGAAGCTGCTGGACACCGCAAAGACAAAGGATACCTCGCTAACCTTTGAGCAGCTCGGCTTTGACAGCCTAGTTGTCGATGAAGCCCACAACTACAAGAATGGGCTTGTCGTATCAAAGATGAACAACGTATCCGGCGTTCAGACAACGGCTGCGCAGAAATCCGAGGATATACTGATGAAAACACAGTACCTCAACGAAACATACGGAACGAAGAATAT
>CAMCFA010000025.1 GCA_945873955.1 uncultured Clostridia bacterium
TAGTTCTCGCTTCTTGCGGCGGGTCTTGCGGCGCTTATCGCGTCGGCTGCCTGTACAAGCGCTGCGATCACCGTGCGGCACTCAACGTCGCCGTGGTGAGCCTCGATAGCGTGAATGACCTCCGGGCTTTCCTTGTACTTGCGGCATACGTCAACGCCGATCTGTACATGGGAGCCTTCGATCTCGTGGTCAAGAGATTTTCCTATATCGTGCAGCAGACCTGCGCGTCTTGCCAGAGCCTCGTCAACGCCAAGCTCGCTTGCCATGATACCGGCAAGGTGTGCGACCTCGATAGAGTGGCTGAGTACGTTCTGGCGGTAGGAGGTTCTGTACTTCAAGCGACCGATAAGGCGAACCAGCTCGTGGTTAAGACCATTGACGTTGGTTTCCATAACGGCGCGTTCGCCCTCTTGACGGATACGCTGTTCGACCTCTTTGCGTGCCTTTTCAACGGTTTCCTCAATGCGTGCCGGGTGGATACGTCCGTCCTGGATAAGGCGTTCAAGGGAGATACGGGCGATCTCGCGGCGAACCTGATCGAAGCTGGAGAGCGTGATAGCCTCCGGGGTATCGTCGATTATGAGGTCAACGCCGGTCAGAGTTTCAAGGGCGCGGATATTTCTGCCCTCGCGTCCGATTATGCGTCCCTTCATCTCGTCGTTCGGGATAGCAACAACGGAAACCGCTGTTTCGGAGACGGTATCTGCGGCAAGACGGGAGATAGCAAGTGAGATGTTCTTTCTTGCGAGTTCGTCCTCCTCGTCCTTCAGCTTCTGCTCGTAAGCGGCGATCTTGACTGCCTTTTCGTGGTTAAGCTCGCTGTCAAGCATGGAAAGCAGGTGTTCCTTAGCCTGCTCGGTGGTGAAGCCGGAAATGCGTTCGAGTATGTCCATCTGGCTGGCTTTTAGCTGCTCAGCCTCGGCGATTTTCTCGTCCGCCTTCTTGTGCTTCTGGTGGAGCTGTTCTTCTAAGCGCTCCATTTTATCAGTCTTTTTGTCGAGGTTTTCCTCTTTCTGCTGGAGTCTGCGCTCGGAGCGGGACAGCTCTCCGCGGCGTTCTTTCAGCTCCCGGTCGGTTTCGCTTTTAAGGCGCTGGATCTCTTTTTCTGCTTCTGTGCGCATTTTGTAGATCTCGTCCTTAGCTTCGACAAGGGCTGCTTTTTTGCGGTCTTCCGCTTTGGTGTTTGCTTCTTCGATAATGCGAGCCGATTCCTTTTCTGCTGACTCAAACTGGGCTTCCGCGGTTTTTATGCGGTGCTTGACGCCCATTTTGAAGCAGATAAAGCCTGCTGCGGCTGCGCCGACGATGAATGTAGCAACAGCGATAAGTATCGCGATCGGTAAATCCATCTCGATTTCCCTCCTTTTGATTGATCGGCGGCAGCATAATGCTGCTCACCGTCACCGTTGCGGCGGCGGAAAGCCTGCCGTCGGTTAGTCGGCGGGAATAATATACAATTTTTTGGAATGAAGCCGCCGCCCTCTTACAGGGCGGAATTTTCATCGCAGTGCTATGCTGCGTTAAACTGAAAACAGTGCTTGGCACTGATAACTCATGGCAGGCAGACCGTCAGATAATCCCCCCGGAATCCGTCGGTCACATAGGTAACGTTCCTGTTGATCATATATTAATACCGCCATAACGTCTATAATACAATAGATATTAATGTAACGTGAGCTGGATCCTCCGGGCAAAACCGGTAGAATAGCCTAATTAATATTTTACATCAAAATAACAAAAATGTCAAGGGGAAAAGGCGGGAATTTTTGCAAAATGCACACAATATTAATAGCAGTCGTCCGGGTATTTTTCGAGAATAGTGAGGAACTTGTCGTAATTTGCCTCGAAAAGGTCTACGATATGCGGATCGAACTGCCTGCCCCGCTGGGAGAGTATCTCGGCGCGGGCGTCCTCCGGCGCCCACGCTTTCTTGTAGGGGCGGCGGCTCACCAGCGCGTCGAACACGTCGGCAACGGACACGCAGCGGGCGTAGAGGTTGATGTCCTCGCCCTTGACGCCCATGTAGCCGGTGCCGTCGTAGCGCTCATGGTGGTGGTAGGCTATGTCGGCGGATATCTGCATCAGCTCGCCCTGACACTTTTCCAGCAGCTTTTTGCCGTACTGGACGTGGGTCTTGATCACCGCGAATTCCTCGTCGGTGAGCTTACCGGGCTTGTTGATGATGTCCTGTGGCACCATTATCTTTCCTACGTCGTGCAGGGCGGCGGCGCTGCTGACCTCCCACACCTCTTCGTCGCTCATGCCGAGGGCTTCGCAGAGGATACGGGTGTATTCAGACACGCGCTTGACGTGCTTTCCGGTCTCCTGAGACTGCGCCTCTATCATCTCCGCAAGGGAGGTCACGAGGGTCTCCTGCTCCTGATACAGCTCGTCGTTCTTTTCGGCAAGGCGGTTTATCAGCTTCTGTATCTTGCGGGCGGTGGTTATGCAGATTATTGCCACGGCGGCGAACTCAATCACCCGGGGGAGTATGCCGTACAGCCAGACGCCTTTCAGCGTGACAAGCGGCTCGTCAGGGACTATTTTAAGCTGAAAAGCGATAAGATGTGATACTATCATCACCGGGATACTGAGCACCGAGGCGTACATCACGCTTTTGGTGTCGCAGTAAAGACAGGATATCACCACCGGGAAAACCAGCATTATTATCACATGATAGGACAGAATGGAATACAATATCCCGGACATCAGCACGATAAGCGTCAGCACTAAGTACCGCACATAAAGGTAGTTGAGGTGCAGGACGTTATACAGCAGAGTCGGCACAAGCAGGATAACGATAGATACTATTATGGTGGGGTATATGTCGTTTCCTATCTTGAATACGCCGAACAGGTTAAGTACTATTGTCACCGCCATGAGCGCGGTCATTATGCGGCATATCAGCGCCATAGTGAGGTTGGCTTTTTTTTGATAGTCCTGTATGAGAAGTTTTGAGAAGCCTTGCATTAAGGACGCTCCTTCCTATTTTATTGCACTATTATGTAATATTATAATGGATTGCGGTGGATTTGTCAAGTTTTGGGCGGCGGAAATGAGGTTTCTGTGCGGGCGGACAGGGGCTGAAGCCGCAAATTGTGTATTATTTTCTTCGTCAGCTACTTGAAAATATTGTTATAGTGTGATATAATATAGAAAAATGAAATAGTATGCCCTGCGGCATATTTCACGGAGGGGACGTTCAAATGACCTACAAAGAGAGCTTTATCAAATTCATGGTGGACAGCGGCGTGCTGAAATTCGGCGAATTCACGCTGAAAAGCGGCAGGCTCGCGCCATATTTCATCAACGCCGGGAACTACAAGACCGGCGCACAGCTTGCAAAGCTGGGCGAGTTCTACGCGGAGTGCATTATGGAGAACGGGCTGAAGCCCCAGACACTGTTCGGTCCGGCTTACAAGGGGATACCGCTGTCGGTTTCCGCCTGCACGGCGCTGTACAACAAGTTCGGCGTTGATGTGAACTACTGCTTCGACCGCAAGGAGGTAAAAGACCACGGCGAGGGCGGAATGTTCGTCGGCAAGACCCTTGAGGACGGCGAAAAGGTAGTAATCATAGAGGACGTTATGACCTCCGGCAAGGCGCTGAGAGAGGTGCTTCCGAAGCTCATGGGCGCCGCTAAGGTGGACGTCGAGGGCATGATAATCACCGTTGACCGCATGGAGAAGGGGCTGACCTCTGACAAGTCCGCGGTGCAGGAGGTTTACGACGAGTTCGGGGTAAAGGTTTACTCTATCGTCACGATAAACGACATTATCGACGCGCTGGAAAAGGGCGTTATCCCCGGCGCAGAGTATGTTGACAAGATGAAGGAATACCGTAAGGTATACGGAGTAGGATAATAACTTTTAGTATAATCACAGAATAAAAATACCAAGGGGAAAATACAATGGAAATGCCATTTCAGCCCAACGAGGGCAAGAATCTTGAGATAGACACGAACTACGGCAGATATGCAAGATATCCGGTAAAGACCCACGTCATCACAAAGGACGACGTGCTGGAGGACGTGCTGGACAAGTACGTCAAGGACTACATTCAGGACGGGGACACGATCATCATGTCGGAGAAGATAGTTGCGATCTCTCAGGGGCGCGCGTTCCCGATAGAGGAGATAAAGGTGTCGAGGCTGGCGAAGATACTGTCGCATTTCGTGGTAAAGACGAACTACGGCATTGGTCTTGGTATGCCGGAGACCATGGAGCTTTGTATCCGCGAGGTCGGCAGACCGAAGGTGCTGTGGGCGGCGTTCTGCGCGGCGATAGGCAAGCTGTTCGGAAAGCGCGGTGTATTCTACAACATCTGCGGCATGAAGGCGCGCGCTATCGACGGTCCGTGCGAATACACCCTGCCGCCGTATAATCACTACGCGAAGATGGCGCCCGACAAGCCGGACGAGGTGGCAGAGCGGCTGACAAAGCACCTCGGCGTGGACGTGGTTATAATCGACGCGAACGATATCGGCGCGAATGTCCTTGGCAAGCCGAGAAAGGATATGCCGGACGAATTCCCGATACAGGCGTTCAAGGACAATCCCCTTGACCAGTGCTCACAGCAGACTCCTATCGCAATAGTAAGAAAAGTTTCGTAAAAAGTCGGAAATGGCTTGATATAAGAGATTCACGCAACTCACGCAACTTACGCAGAAAGGTGGTGTTATTATGGCAACTATCGGTAATATGGCGATGACCCAGATACGCATGGCGCAGGTCGCTACCAAGTACGGGGTAAGCTCGTCCAATCTGTTCACAAAGAGCACGTTCGACCCGGGTACAAGCTCCAAAACGTCGGTGAACGACGCTATGGAGGGTATCCTCCGGAACAAGAGCGACTACATCAAGCAGCAGTACACAAAGCTGTACAAGTCTATCTTCCCGGACGCGGAGGACTCCGAAAAGGCGGAGCAGACGGTTTCTGTAAAGGCGGCGGCTAAAAAGGCGGAGGGTTCTTCCTACGACCTTACCAGCTTCGCGAACTCGCTGGATTTCGGCGGCGAGGTGGACACTGAGGCGGCGGCGAAGAAGATACAGAGCTTCGTGGACGACTACAACAGCTTTATCGGCGCAGTCGGCGAGTCCGATAACCAGTCGGTGCTGCAAAAGGGCGTTATCATGGTGAACACCGCAAAGGTCTACACCAGCGCGCTGAAACGCGCGGGGGTCACTCTTGGCAGCGACAACAAGCTCACCTTTGACAAGGAGAAGCTGAACGGCATTAAGGCTTACGAGCTGAAATCCACTTTCGGCACAGGAGGTTTCTCTTCAAAGGTCAGCCAGAAGGCGGCGCAGGTGGAGCGGCTTCAGGGAAGCACCGGTGAGGTGTTCTCCTACTCGAACACTGTTACACCCAGCTATACCTATAATATCGGCGCTATGCTGAGTACTTACGCTTAAACGAGCTTCGCCCCTCCCGGTCACATTCGGGAGGGGTGATTTTTTACCAAAACAAAACCCCCGGAGTGTTCTCCGGGGGATATTGTGTTACTGATGAATTACTCAGCGGTGTAGGGAATGAGTGCGATCTGTCTTGCTCTCTTTACTGCTGTGGTGAGCGCTCTCTGGTGATATGCGCAGCAGCCGGTCACACGACGGGGCAGGATCTTAGCGCGCTCTGTCATATACTTTCTGAGCTTGGCAACGTCCTTGTAATCAATGAATTCAGAACGGTCAACGCAGAACTGGCAAACCTTTTTTCTGGGACGCTTTACAGCGTGAGCAGGTCTTTCAAACTTTTCAGCCATGATACTGAACCTCCTTTATTATTCAGATAAAACGGAATTTTGTTGTTTAGAACGGGTAGTCGTCGTCGGACGCAGCAGAGCTGAAATCGCTTGCCGGGGACTGCGGAGCAGCCGGTGCGGGTGCAGCCGGAGCCGCGGGTGCTGCGCTCGATACGGAAGCGGCATAGTCGCTGTACGCGCCGCCGCCCTGTGATTTTTCGCCGGTGAAGGATATCCTGTCTGCAACTATCTCATACCATGTGGCAGGATTGCCGTTTTTATCGGTGTAGTTTCTTGTTGTCATCTCGCCTTCAACTAAGATCATACGACCCTTGCTGAAATAGCGGTTTACGAATTCTGCCTGCTGACGCCATGCGACAACATTAAAGAAATCGGACTTTCTTTCCTCGCCCTTGGGCGTGAAGCGACGGTCTACCGCAATGCGGAAAGAGCATACGTTTACTCCCTGAGGAGTGGTTTTTAATTCGGGGTCGGAAACTAAACGACCCATCATAATAACCTTGTTATACATGAATACACCTCCGATTCGATAATTACAGACTTTTTGTTACCGGGAATCAGTTCTGACCCTGTGCAAGAACAACGATGGAACGAAGAACGCCGTCGGTGATGTTGATGATACGCTCAAGCTCCATGGGGAAATCGGGCTTGGACTCGAAGTTGTAGAGCACATAGTAGCCCTCGCCTTCGTAGTTGATCTCGTAAGCCAGCTTCTTCTTGCCCCACTCATCAGTGTTGGTGAGTGTGCCGTTTGCCTGAATGAGGTCAGCGAACTTAGCTACCAGAGCCTTGATCTCGTCCTCGGTCTTCTTCAGAGAGAAAACGATTATCGCCTCATACTTTTCAGATAACTTTGCCATTTGTATAGCACCTCCTTATGGATATATATCCCGTGCGGTATTGCACGAGAAAGGGGTTAAAGGCTTTTTTAGCCTTAACTACACCATTATATCAGAATTGATTTGTTTTGTCAAGGGCTTTCATGGGACTTTTTTCGGATTTTGGCGAAAAATCCGCACAGATATTGCTCTGTGCGGATATTGTATTTACTTGTCCGGGGTTATCTTCCAGATGTCCCTTGCATATTCTGCAATGGTGCGGTCGGAGCTGAACTTTCCGGCGTTGCACATATTTATCCAGCACTTGCGGGTGAATTCGTTCCGGTGGTCGCGGTAGTCGGCGTTGGTTTTCAGCTTCGCCGCAACGTAGCTTTCGAGGTCGCCCAGCAGGTAATAATGATCCGGAACATGCCAGCTTGCGCCGTCAAGGAGCGCGTAGTACAGCTCGCGGAAGGAGCCGTTCCCGCCGTCGGAGAAGGTGCCGTCGATCAGCGTGTCAAGAACGCGGGCGATCTTCCTGTTCTCTGCGTACAGCTTGCGGGGGTCGTAGGAGGGCATGATCTTTTCCAGCTCCTCTACCCGCGCACCGAAGATGTAATTGTTCTCAATGCCGGCTTCCTCGGCGATCTCGACGTTTGCGCCGTCGTAAGTCCCCAGAGTTACCGTGCCGTTGAGCATGAACTTCATGTTGCCGGTGCCGCTTGCTTCTGTGCCGGCGGTGGAGATCTGCTCGGAGATGTCCGCGGCGGTTACCAGCTTCTCGGCGTAGGAAACGTTGTAGTTCTGCACGAATACTACGTTTATAAGTCCCTTTGTGTCGGGGTCGGAGTTCACCAGCGCGGCGATCTCGTTGATGTACTTGATTATCGCCTTGGCGCGTGCGTAGCCGGGGGCGGACTTCGCGCCGAAAATGAAGGTTGTGGGGTAGAAGTCCTTTATACTGCCGTCTTTAATGCCGAAATAGATGTACATGATCGAGAACGCGTTCAGAAGCTGGCGCTTGTACTCATGCAGGCGCTTTATCTGGATATCGAAAATGCTGTTGGGGTCAACGGCGGTGCGCTCATGCTCGGTGATGTACTCCGCGAGAGCCGCCTTTTTCGCCAACTTGATGTTCGCGAAGCGTTCAAGCTGGGCGGGGTCGTCGGCGTATTTTTCAAGGGCTTTGAGCTGTGTGAGGTCGGTGATCCACCCTTCTCCGCCCAGAAGCTCGGTTATCTGCGCGGAAAGCTCCGGGTTGCAGAGGGCTATCCAGCGGCGGGGAGTAATGCCGTTGGTCTTGTTCTGGAAGCGCTCCGGGTAGAGCTCGTACCATTCCGGCAGGGCGCTGTGTTTCAGTATTTCGGTGTGGATCTGAGCTACGCCGTTGGTGTAGCTGGAGCAGTAGATCGCCATTTTTGCCATGTGGACTACTCCGCCGGAGACCGGCTTCATCTGCGCGATCTTTTCCTTAGGCATGTTGCGGCGGTACATATCGGCGATGAAATACTCGTTTATGCGCAGGATTATGCTGTAAACCTCCGGGAGAAGCTCCTCCATGAGGTCAACGCCCCATTTTTCAAGCGCCTCCGCCATAATGGTGTGGTTGGTGTAGTTGAAGGTCTTCTGCGCGATAGACATGGCGTTCTCAAAGGAAATGCCGTAGTCGGCGGTGAGCACCCGGATAAGCTCCGGAATGGAGATAGTGGGGTGGGTGTCGTTGAGCTGAATAGAGTTGAACTCGGCGAAATCCTCGATCTTTCTGCCGGCTTTGAGGTGCTTCTTGATAAGGTCGTGGATAGAAGCGGCGCAGAAGAAATACTGCTGTTTCAGGCGCAGGAGCTTGCCGGGGCGGGCGTCGTCATTCGGGTAGAGCGTGCGGGAGATGTTCTCGGCTTCGATCTGCTCGCGGCATGCCGCCATGTAGTCCTGCCGATTGAACGCGTCAAAATCGAACTCGTTTATCGGCTCTGCCTGCCACAGGCGGAGAGTTCCGGCGAAGTCGTTCTTATAGCCGAATATCGGCATATCGTAGGGTACTGCCATGACGTCGCCGGTGGCGAAATGCACCCTTACCGCGTCGGAGGGGACGCGGTTGCTCCACGGGTCGCCGAATTTCGTCCAGTCGTCCGCGGTTTCTTTCTGGAAGCCGTCAACTATCGACTGCTTGAACAGACCGTACTTGTAGCGGATCCCGTAGCCGGTGAGGGGGAGCTTCATTGAAGCCGCGCTGTCAAGGAAGCATGCGGCAAGTCTGCCAAGACCGCCGTTGCCTAGCGCCGCGTCCTCGATCTCCTCTAAGTCGCAGAGGGAAGCGCCGGCGGAGTTCAGTATCTCCTCGGCTTCGTCGCGGATACCCAGACACAGCAGGTTGTTGTATACTGCTCTGCCTACAAGGAACTCCGCGGAGAGGTAGCTGGCGGAGCGTCCTTTCGGGGCTGAGTTTTCCATGAGCGGCGCCGCCTGCTTCATCACTGCGCGGGCAAGCGCGTCGTGGAGCTGGGGCGCGGTGGACTTTTCCGGGCTGTTTCCGCAAAGCCCCGACAGGTACTCGCTGAAGTCTTTTTTGAGGGTGAGCTTGTCTATCATGATAGTTCTCCTTTTGCATATTTAATATCTAGTATGATTATAGCACAAAATCACGGTAAAATCAATAACTCACCCTAAAAACAGAGAGATATGTGCGCGGATAATGTTAAATTAGAAAGCAGAACTGAGTTTCGCTGTTATTTTCTGTTGTGAAAAATGTAAAATTTTTTTAAATATTACATATCATTTGGTTAAAATGCACATAAACACGATTTGAAATTCTACACGAAAAATCGGCTGTTTTTGCGGGAAAATCCGAAAATCTTCCCGGGGAACGCTTGAAATAAACGTGAAAATATGGTATAATCTATATACTATAAAATGGAGTATAGGGCGTAGTATGCCCCTTATCCGTTAATTTGGCGGCTGGGTATTCAGCCGCGGGGGGATTGGAGGTAATCCGGTGAAAAAATTCTCTTATCAAGCCACCGATATAAACGGAAAAACCGTCCGTGGACAGGAGATGGCAGAGGATTATCAGGATCTTCAGCAAAAGCTGAAGGAACGGAACCTGTACGTTACGCGATATCGCGATATGGGCGCAAACGACGCGGTAGACGTTAAGTACAAGTTTAAAACTAAAGAGGTATCGTTCATAAGCAGACAGCTTGCGTCGATGACCTCGGCGGGTCTGTCGCTCGTCCGTGCGCTGTATATCCTTCAGGAACAGCAGGAGAACAAAAGGGCGAAGGCTGTTCTGCTGGATATCTATGAGGAGGTTCAGAAAGGTAAGTCTTTCTCGGAGGTGCTGGAGGCAAAGCCCGGCGTTTTCCCGGATCTGTTCGTCAGCATGGTTGCTGCCGGTGAGTCGTCCGGTACGCTCGACCAGATCCTTGTCAGAGTGTCCGACCACTTCGCTAACGCGAACAAGACAAACAACAAAGTAAAGAGCGCAATGGTTTATCCTATCATTCTGCTTGTTCTGGCGCTGGCTGTCGTTGTACTGATGTTCACGATGATCCTTCCTACTTTCGCAGATATGATGGAGCCGGAGGATATGTCCCCGCTTACACGAGGCATGATGGCATTCTCTGATTCACTTATTAACTACTGGTATATTTACATTATCGTTATTCTTGCACTTGTATTTGGTTTCTGGTTCTGCAAGAGAGTCCCGGCGATAAAGCTCAAGATGGACGAATTGGTCCTCAGGATACCTAAGGTAGGAAAGCTGCTTGCGACTATCTACACGGGACGTTTTGCAAGAAATATGTCCAACCTTTACGCTGCCGGTCTTCAGATGGTAGACTGTATTCAAAAGTCTGTTCAGGTCCTCGGCAATACTTACATAAACAAGAAGTTCGAGGAAGTTATCGACAACATCAAGCTCGGTGAGAGCATGTCGAAGGCAGTTGAAAAGACCGGTATATTCGAGGGCATGTTTACCTCGATCATTTATGTCGGCGAGGAATCCGGTACGCTGGATACCATTCTTTCAAAGGCTGCGGATTACTACGAGGAAGAAGGCGATTCCGCTATTACCAAGCTGGTCGGTATGCTGGAGCCTGTCATGATCATCATCATGGGTATCGCTATCGGTCTTGTACTCGCGGCTATATTCCCGATGCTTTACGGCGGCATCACAAATGTAAGCTGATATCTACATTATAATTATGAGGTGAAAATATGCTTTCAATTGATATTACTGACAGACAAATCAAGCTGGTCAGAGGCGTACACAGCGGAAGCAAGATCAGAGTTCAGGACGCAGACATGCGCGAGCTTACTCTGGGTATGGTTTCCAACGGTTACATAACTGATGTCCCCATGGTCGCTGCGGAATTGAACGATATCATAAAGACCAAGGGCATTACCGAAAAGGACGCTATCGTGTCCATTACCTCCAGCTCTATCGTATACAAGGAAATGCTGCTCCCCAAGCCCAAGAGCTTAAAGAACACTGCCGCTATCGAGGCAATGATCCAGTCCAACATGGGCGTTTCCAAGGAGTTCAACATCTCCTTCACCATTGCCGGTGAGACCGAGGACGAGGAAAAGAACAAGATGATCAAGATCATCGCCACCGCCTGCCCGCAGCGTCTGGTAGACGGCTATGTAAGACTGTTCTCCCATATCGGTCTTTCACTTAAGGCGGTAAATATCTCCAACAACTCTGTAACCCGTCTTATCGTCAACACCCCGAAGATGGCGGACAGAATGCCTATGCTGCTCATTCAGATAGATAAGGGCTTCCTTAACATGAATCTGTATGAGGACAACCAGATCGTGTTCTCGCGTTACTTCAACGTTGACCCTGCGGACTACGACAACGCGCCGGACTATGTTATCCGCGCAGTTTACGACAACCTGTTCCGCATGATCCAGTTCATCAAGAGCCGCAAGGGCGCTAAGCCCCTTAAGGAGATCATGTTCTACGGCGATACCGGAAACTTTATCGAGCTTTCCAACGCTATCTCCTCGTTCAACGTACCCACTCATGTGCTGGCTACTCCCTCTACCGTTATCACAATGACGGAGATAGACTTCACAAAGTACGCGAACGCTATCGGCGCTATCTACCGCAGAAACAAGGATCTCGAGCACATCAACCTGCTGGAGGCTACCTCCGCTAAGGAATCAAAGGGCATGAACGGCTACCTGCTGGCGCTGGGCGCTTCCTGCGTCGGCGCGGTGGTTCTGGTGGGCGCTATCACCCTCGGTCTGGGTGCGTTTGACAACGCGATCAAGAGCCAGATCTCAGACGTTCAGCAGCAGATCAACAATCCTACGCTCCAGAATGATCTTGATATAGTTTCAAACCGCGAGAAGATGCTGGCAGGCTTCCAGAAATACAACGACAGCGTTGGAGAGACATCACAGCTCTTTAACTACATGCCCAAGGCGCAGAGCTACGTTATCGACAAGCTGAAGGAACCGATCGAGTCCATTGTCAACGACGATGTCGAGCTTGATCTGCTCAGCGTAAGTATCAGCGACTATTCTGTTTCAGCTACATTCATGGGACGCAGCAACGGCGATCCTACTCCTATTCCTTCGGATTATGTAGAGAAGCTCATTAAAGACGTTAAGACCAAATACGGCGACTCTTATTTCCAGAATGTATCTTACAGCGGATTCCAGAAGGTAAATTCTTCGATTGAAAACAACTATCTTGTACTCAGCACGGAAAAGGAAAAGTATGACACTGTATTCACCTTCTCTCTGAGCATGAATATAAGAGCCGGTTCAGACGAGGAGAATGCAACGTCTATTGACCTTGATCCTCAGCCGGTCGAAGAAGAGGAGGTAGCTGAATAATGAAACTCACTAAACAGGAAAGGATCGCCGTTCTGGTGATCGCAGTTATTATTTTACTCGTACTCGGAGTTATTTTCTTTATTGTTCCTAAGTTCAACGAGATCGGCACTGACAGCGCTTCTCTTGTAAACAAGCAGAAGGAGCTTGCGGCGGCTGTTGAGAGAGCAGGTACAAAGGATCAGCTTGGTCAGGACGTTATCGCTGCTTACGACGAGGGACGCAATATCGCGGATATGTTCTTTGAGGAAATGCAGCCGTATGAGGCGGACGACGAGATCCGTAATTTTATCCAGTACTGCAAGGACAACGATGTAAACATTACCGTGGACTCGCTTTCCATTGGCAGCCCGTCTGTATCTACTCTCGGCGTTAATTTCTACACCGAGCCTACGGTAGTTTACGATCTCAAGACCTACGCTACTCAAGGTCAGCAGGAGACCGAGGAGGAGCTTGCAGCGGAAGCGAGGGCTGCGCTGCTTCAGTCCCAGCTTTCTTCTACACAGACAGTTGGTTCTATTGATGTTACATTCACTGTTACCACCCTCAACGACGATGATATGCTCAAGTTTGTTGATATCGTCAACAACTATGTAAAGCAGGAGAACGGAAGCAACGTCAGAAAGGCTATCCGTCTTTCCAGCGGCTACTCTGTAACTTACAGCGATGTAGAGGAAAAGTACAGCGAGCTTGTTGCCGATCTTACTGAGAGTGCCGCTAAGGACGCTGCGGCTCAGATCCAAAAGGATACCGGCGAGAAGGTGACCACTGACAACACCGGAAACGACGCTGCTGCAAATGGCGAGGGCAATAACGAAGAGGAAGAGAAGAAGGACAATTCCTTTGAGGGCAATACACGTCAGATGGGCGTTACCCTTACTATGTACAGCATTGAGCGCATGCAGGATCCTACCGATCAGCTCGCAGCTCAGGACGCTCAGTAACCGGCGTTTGTGATATCCTGTAACAGTTTGGGTATTACAGCAATATAATAAACTAATCTTCTGCGCCGTTCCGCAAGTGATTGCCGGCGGCGCAGAATAGCACATCTGCGTGATCAAGTATTGGAGGAATCAAAGATGAAACACGCATTGAGAAAATATATCTCACCGTGTGGAAGCGCACTGTTTATGGTCGTCAGTACTATGGCGGCCCTGATCGTGCTGGTCACGGCTATGTATATGTCCGTGCTTTCTTCCAGACAGGTGCAGTATGCAACTTTTGACCAGGAGCAGGCGTATGTATCGTCCACATCAATTGCGGATATCATCTGCTCATATATCGCGGACAATAAAAACGGCAGCGACCCGTTTGTACAAAAGGTGCTGAAACTTGAAAATCCAGGGGACAGCATTTCCACAAATGGCAACGGTTTCGCTTCGCTGAACGGCGGTTCAAACGATGACACCATTCTTGGTGGATATGACGTTGGCGTTACCAAAATGAAGGACGAAACTATCAGCGGCACAACATGGCATGTATATGATGTCGCTGTAACCGTGGCAAACAATGGCGTGCTTGAAACTACACATACCTATCTGCGAACAAAGGATCCTGAGCCGGAGGATATGCCTCCCATTGACAGATTCTTTACGGCAACAGGATATATTCCGAACGACGTGTGGATCGATAGTGGAACATATAATTCTACTCTTTATGTTGACTCCGAGTATGTGCAGTTCGGTAACGTTGTAGGCGGACTTGGAAATCTGGACATCAACTCTGGTCTGATCTGCGCTGGTACGGCGGTGTTCAAGCATGGCTCGGCACAACAGGTAGACACTTCTGAGCCAACTCTTTGGGCTATCGGTAATAACATGATAATTCAGTCCCAGCCGGATAGATTCAATCTTGGAGGCACTGCCGCTGATCATGGAACTTTGATCATTGGTGGAAATCTTGATGTTCAGCATATTACAGTTTTTGGTTCTGGTGATGGACCTACTGATGTTTATGTGCTTGGTGATCTTTATATCAGAAACTCAAAAACTGATTTTTACGGAAACCTCTATGTAAACGGCAATATCTATATAGATATCACGGGCGAGCAAAAGATGGATATGCACGGCGGAAGGATCTATCAGACGTCCTCTGGCACAATAGATGTACCGACCGATGGTTCATTAACTCGAATTAGGTATGACGGCTCGGAAGTAACCATTGATGAGATCAAGTCAACTCCGTGGATAGAATCTGAGACCTCTCCTATGGAAATGATGACGCAGGAAGAAGTTGGTTCAAAGCTAGATGAAGCTATCGGAGCTTCCGTTTATCCTAAGTGGATCGCAAACATCGATGCGGCAAAGAAAAATGTCAAGAACATATTCTTTAACGCTAACTGGGGCGAAACAGACCTTACCGCTATAGAGGTTCCAGACCCTAACAATCCCGACAAAACCGTTTCACTTATCTCTCATTATGGACTGTCAGAGACAAAGATGACACCAAAATTTGTGGAAGTGATAGATTCCGACTGCACGATCGGCGATATAGTAAATGTCGGTCCTTGGGTCCAAGGCACAAACTTGACCATTATTTTTGACACCGGTAGTGCGGGGAACACGCTTACCATTAATCTTGAGGCAAATACCGACCTTGATCCTGACGACGGTGACGACACCCTTAACGGATTTACCTGGGCTGCCGCTGACGAAAGCAGCGGGTTTATTGATCTTCACAGCTCGGATAAGTTGCTTAGACAAGATAGGATGAATATCTTGACGGTAGGAGACGGAAATTTGGTTATCAATGTCCCTGAGTATACGGTCACTGATGATGAAACCGGTGAAAAGGAGACCAGGAGCGTCATCTATCAAGCTACACCACAGGAGTTCTTCGGGCATTACGGCTGGTACATGTTCTCCGGAGGAAGCGTTCAAACATTAGAATTCAACGGAACAAGTTACCAAAGATACGGAAGCTGTACCACATCGTCAAATATGCCAGACAAGGTACGTAAAATGATCCACAGTGCAGACGGCTGCACAGATTGTGCCGACCCTGCAAAACCCGAAGATAATAAATATGTTGAATGCAAGAATTCCAACGGCGATAAGGGTTATACATGCAGTATCCACGGCGGATTTGTTGAGGCGGAGACTAAGCCCACAACCTGTCAGTGTACGGGAAGAATCGAGAAGGATGAATTCCCGGAGTATTACTATGAGGGCGAGCTTCAAAGACCTAATGTGAATATCTTCCTTGTATCCTGCAGCGAGAGCGCGGACATTCAAATCGGCTGTCTGAAATATCCGCTTGGCGGTAAGGTAGGCGTAAACGAAAATGTTTACTACGGCTATGTTTACGCTCCTTATATGACCTACATGGATAAATCAGACGGTGCGGGCGGTGGTCTTAAGAGCACAGGAGGCATCATCGTATCAGACTATATCATGGCTGGATTCTACGAGTATGTTTATGCTAAGCCGGATCAGTCGATCGAGGAGATCGTTGGCAAGGATTTTGACCCGGTAACACCTAATGCAAACCGTTCGTGGCGCATTCACGGTGTTTAATTGATAGGGAGGGAAGACGCATGAAAAAGAAACTCCTTACCAAGCGGGGCTTCTCTATCGTTGAGGTTATGGTCGCTTTCGTCATATTCGCCATAATGGCAGGTATGGTCGCTACTATACTTAGCAGCACCATGCAGGCAAAGCGCGAGAACACAGACCTTGAAGAAGAAATAGCCCAACAGCAGAACGCGTATTACACGAAAACCCAAGATAAGACTTATGACAGCTCCAGCAGCGAGCAACTGACCTTCAATTTTACTGGGGTCGATCCGGTGAAAATAAAATACTCAATCGGAGATCCCAATGCAGCTGACGCGGATAACCAAATCGCACTTGAGTACTTTATCGGCAATGTGGATTACAGTGTAATGAGCGGCAAGGGTGGCAGCTCAACTCCTGAAAAGGAGAGCGGCTCCGGCAGCGTGGCAGACCGTTTCGCTAAGACAAATATCTACGGCTCTAACGGCATAACCAGCATAAACGTTATTTTACACAGGGACGAAAGCTATACCGAGGGAAACCGATATCTTATCGCAGCAAAGGCGGTGGGTCAAGTTGATACTCAGTATGACATGTTCAAACAGTATCGGCTGACATTCCCTAGCAATATCTTGAAATATGGGTACTGCAACTATGAAGTCGCGAGCAAATCTTTCAGAGATATTGGAACAGCATCGCCCAGCGGCTATAATATCACCTCGACGACAAGCACTACGCTTAGGATTGCGCCAACGCAGTCATCATTAAGCGATCCCCTTGTAAATAAGGGTTATAAGGCAATGTATGTTGTTCTGGATACTCCGCTTGAATCAATTTCGCCGACGCTTAATCTGTATGACATTTTCGGTTGCTGCTATACCGGGCAGACAGATAAGTCGGCGCAGACCGACGATGGAAGCTACAAGTTTACCAGATATGTTGAGAAGTCCACTGACAAAGACGGTAATACTGTTGAGACTACTCACATAAACATCTTCGCAGCAGTTGAAAAAGCAAAGGCTTCATAAGGAGGGGCAGATATGAAGAAAATAATGCGCCTTTTCCGGAGAAAGTCAGGATTTACGCTGGTCGAAATGGTTGTTGCTGTGGCTCTCTTGGCTATTCTCCTTGGCGGGATGATGCTCTTTATTTCGCCGATCGTAAGGAGCTTCAATGACAACCACACTGACCTTACCGCCGAAAATGGGGCGGTTTGCGTACAGGAGTACATTACCAAAAGCATACGCAATGCAAATCAAGTCGCGATATTTGCTAACACCAACTATTCAGATTTAAGCAGCAACGCAACCTACACTGCAAAAATCGCTAAAATGAACAAGTTCTGTACCGACGTTAATGCAGGTGCGAAGGACGACAAAAATAAGATCTACCTTCTCAAATGCATTAGTTTGAAGTATGATAGCACCGACGGGAGATATTATCTCTATAACGAAACCGTCAAGGATAACGGTGAGCTAGACACCACAGCCGGCAAAACGCAAAAGGTTTTCAGCGACTGTCTGTTTAACGACCTGTATATGACCTTTGAACTCAAAAAGGCAAAGAACGGCGATTATCTGGTAATTACTGGCGCGCCAGAATATCGTGACGATACGCTTGACATTACGATATGCGCTTACAGAGATGAAGATCGTAAGAGCCTTGCATTTCAAGGCAACGGGCTTTCGGAACTTCGGCAGATAAAGGTAATGCTAAATGCCGGCGGAAGCAAGGACGATTATAATTTATCTGTTTATCCTGATCCGGCAGTGCTGAAATCGTTCGCTGATATGGACGAGGGATCAAAAGATATCTTTATCTACTATGTTGTCCGCCAGATGAACACTTCTACTACTTAACAAAAAAAATTCCGCACCGCATGGTCTGCGGTGCGGAAAATTACGCTGAATTACGGTTGATCCGACTGATCAGCCTAATCCCGGAAACATGATACCCATGTACCAGTTGATGATCTGGCTGCCGAACAGGAACGCGGTCGCGATACCTACGGCAAGGAACGGGCCGAATACCATTCGGCGTGAATACTTTACCTTTTCTATTAGATCCTCCTTGATGAAGATCCGGAAAGTTCCCTCACGCTCGGTGGTGATCTTTTCACGGATCGTGCGGCTGAGGGCTGATTTGTCCGGGACGCCTTTCCACGCGTTCTCGTCGAGGAATTCCCACTCAATGTCCGGCTGACCGCCGGAGATATTTCCGACAATGATGTCGTCGTGACCTTCGGTCACATAACCGATGTCTTTGTCAAGCTGGTCTTGATACCATTCAAGCGCTATTTCGCGGATCTGCTCGGTGATCTCTTTTTCCGCCTTCTTGTCGCGGATCTTCTTGACTACACCATAGATCGCTCCAAGTACAATTCCTATGAAAAGCGCCGGAAAAACGCGGTAGCCAAGCAGCAGTGAGGCTCCCAGCATAAGCTGGAGATCGCCGCCACCCATGCCGCCGATGAGTACCAGGATCACGAACATTACTGCGACAACGCCAAGAGAGATCAGGCGCTCATACCACGGCGAGGTAAGTGCCGCGCCCCACGGAATGAAGAATGCTGCGATCCCAAGAACTCCTACGGTTATACTGCACCAGTAGGGGATCTCAAAGTGGTCGATGTCGATACCGCTGAGTACTATCAGCACCGCAAACAGAATACACGCAACGGCGAACTCCCATGAGAAGCCGTATACCAGATACGCCCCCAGATAGGACACTGCGCACAGCGCCTCCATTATCATGTAGCGGGGGGATATTTTCGAGCCGCAGAAGCGGCATTTCCCGCGGAGAATGATCCAACTGAATATCGGGAACATGTCATACCATTTCAGGCGATTTCCGCAGGAGAAGCAGTGGGACGGCTCGGTGACTATCGACTGCTTGAGCGGTGTGCGGTAGATCACCACATTAAGAAAGCTGCCTATCACTGAACCGAAGATAAACACAAATACACAAATCACGATGTCAATTGCTGTCATTGTTGTGACTCCTTTCAGAAAGCTGGTTATATTGTAGCACAAATTTCCTGCTTTTGCAAGATGTTTCACGAAATCGACAGTATTTATATAATGAAACAGAGAGATAATTCCGCAGAGTGCGGCTCTTTATAACGGCGGCAGTTCCCGCCGAATACCCTGAAAGGAAGAATGTGCATAATGGCTGGACCAATCAGAAATCTGCCTATCGGTCAGATACTGGTAGAGAACGGATTCATCAATGAAAAACAGCTTGCGGAGGCGCTGGAAAAACAAAAATCCAGCGGCGGCAAAATGCTGGGCGACGTAATGCTGGAAATGGGGCTTGTGTCTGAAACACAATTGGCGCAGGCGCTGTCTATCAGACTAAAGGTGCCGTTTGTTGATCTGGCTTCCGTCCAGATCAACAAGGACGCCGTAATGAAGATCCCGGAGCAGACCGCGAGGGAAAAGACAGTCATTGCATTCGACATGCACAACAACCGGCTGATGGTCGCTTCTAACGACCCGATCAACTTCTACATCTTTGAGGAGCTGAAGGTTCAGACCGGCATGGAGATAGTGCCGCAGATCTCGACTAAAACCCAGATCGAGGAAGCTATCGGCAGATTCTACTCGCAGCAGACCGTAAACAAGGTTATGAACGAGCTGGACGACGAGGCTGCCGCTGCGGCTCAGGTCAACCAAGCAGATATAGAGTCCGGCGAGCGTATCGACAACGCGCCTATCGTTCGTCTGGTAAACACAATGGTAGAGACTGCGTTCAGAATAAACGCTTCGGATATCCATATAGAGCCGTTCAAGACCCGGACGAGAATTCGTTTCAGAATCGACGGCGAACTGGTAGAGCAGGAAGCCATGAAGGTTTCTATCGCGCTGCATAACTCACTTATCACGAGAATCAAGATCCTCGGCGGTATGAATATCGCCGAAAAGAGAATCCCGCTTGACGGTCGATTCGGTATGAAGATCGACGGCGTAAGCCTTGATGTCCGTGTATCTACGATCCCCTGCGTTTACGGTGAGAAGTGCGTTATACGTCTTCTTTCCACCGCGGACGAAAAGACTCGTAAGATCACCGACCTCGGTATGACGGACTATAACTACGAGATGTTCAAGCAGATAATCCGCTGCCCGAACGGAGTTATGCTGGTAACAGGTCCTACCGGTTCCGGTAAGTCCACAACGTTGTACGCGACCCTCGGCGAGCTTTCAAAGCCTAACGTAAACATCGTAACGGTTGAGGACCCTGTCGAGAAAAAGATAGACGGTGTAAACCAGTGCCAGATCAACGCTAAAGCCGGCATGACCTTCGCGGCGGCGCTGCGTTCTATCCTGCGTCAGGACCCGGATATCATAATGGTCGGTGAGATCCGTGACGGCGAGACGGCGGATATCGCTATCAGAGCCGCTATCACGGGACACTTCGTACTTTCGACATTGCATACCAACGACGCGGCTTCGACTATCGTCCGTCTGGTGGACATGGGCGTTGCTCCGTACATGGTTGCGTCCTCGCTGGTAGGTATCATCGCACAGCGACTTGTTAAGCTGCTTTGCAACGAGTGCAAGGAAACAATCACGCTGACAGACCCCGCGGACCTCAGGCTGGTAAGCAAGGATAAGCCGGTGCAGATCTGCCAGGCGCACAAGGGCGGCTGCAAGAAGTGCAGAGGAACAGGTTATTCCGGACGTACCGCTATCCATGAGATCATCGTTACGTCGAACGATATAAAGGAGCTTATCTCCAAGGGCGCTACCGCTGAGGAGATAGGAAAGAAAGCGACCGAAAACGGCACGCTGCTGCTCCGCGACAACGTAACTAAGATGGTTCTTGAAGGAAGGACCACCATGGACGAGTTGGTAAAAGCGACCTATACGGTTTAATAGTGACATTCACATTTGGCGGGGACTAAGGGACGCCGGGCATGAGGCTCATGGACGGAATACGGACAGCGGAACGCCGTGCGGACGTGGACGTTATGCCGGGCAGACCAACAGTACTGCTGCCGGAATAATTCTACATAAAGGAGCGTAATTAACGTGGAAGGTATGACAAATATAATGGATATCAACAGGATCCTTGATGAGGCGCGCGAGTTGGGCTGCTCGGACTTGCACTTCACAGCGGGTCTGCCGCCGGTCGTAAGACTGCACGGCTCTATCAGGAAGCTGTCCGGATATCCCGACTGCACGGAGCCGATAATCGTTAATATCATCAATCAGATCACCTCGATCAAGCATAAGTCACAGATCTCAAAGGGTCTGGACACTGACTTCTCGTATGTGTCCACTGCGGGCTTCCGTCACAGAGTTAACGTGTACCGCCAGAGAGGCTACCACGCCGTGGCGATACGTCTTTTGAGAAACGATATCCCGACGCTGGCTGACCTTAACCTGCCGGGAACGCTGGGCGAGTTCGCTATGGCGCCCCGTGGACTGGTGCTGGTAACAGGTCCTACCGGTTCCGGTAAGTCCACCACACTGGCGGCTATGATCGACCACATCAACCGTTCAAAGAACTGCCACATCATCACAGTTGAGGACCCTATCGAGTATCTGCACACCCACAAACAGTCTATGGTGAACCAGCGTGAAATAGGACAGGACGTCGACAGCTTCGCAGGGTCGCTGAGAGCGGCTCTCCGTGAGGACCCGGACGTTATCCTCGTCGGAGAAATGCGTGACTTCGAGACGATCAACGCGGCTGTTACTGCGGCTGAAACCGGTCACCTGGTATTCTCGACACTGCATACCACCGGCGCGGCTGAAACAATCGACCGTATCATCGACGTTTACCCGCCGCACTCACAGGGACAGATCCGTTCGCAGCTCGCGAACTCTGTCGTAGGTATCATCTCACAGACCCTCGTTCCCACAGCGGACGGCAAGGGCAGATGTGCGGCTCTGGAGATACTCGCGGCTACCGACGCGGTAAGAGCGATGATCCGTGAGGGTAAGATATTCCAGATCCCGACAGCTATCGCAACGGGTAAGAAGAACGGAATGTTCACCCTCGACCAAGACCTCGCACGTCTTGTTAATATGGGCAAGATCACGAACGAGGTCGCTCTGTCAAGATGTCAGGATCCGAACGAGTACAGAAGATACCTGTCTATCTAAGCGCACAGCATTATTTCACACGCATAAGCCTGCAAGCCGGAAACGGCGGCAGGCTTTGGCAGTTACGGCATTATTTTGGGTAAGGGTGGTTATATGAAAAGAGCGGCGAAAAACCGCGGTTTTACACTGGTGGAGCTGGTCGTTGTTATTGCGATAATCGGCGTATTGGCGGGGATACTTATCCCGACAATGTACGGCGTGGTGACTGACTCGCGCATTGCTATGGGTAATCAGTCGGCGAAGGAGATCAAGGACAGAGCCACTGAATTCCTCACGATGATGGACACGGATAACGCAGGTCACATCGGCGGAAAGCAGACCGTGATTATGAAAGCACAGGGTGGAAAATGGAATATCTCCGGGGGTAACGGCGAAAGCGACTGGCTGGACGATA
Organism: uncultured Clostridia bacterium; assembly: GCA_945873955.1. Taxonomy (GTDB): domain Bacteria; phylum Bacillota; class Clostridia; order Oscillospirales; family Ruminococcaceae; genus CAG-115. The sequence goes on from CAMCFA010000025.1 coordinate 22,422, forward strand.
CCGACCACTGGACGACCGTGACCGAGGTCATAGCGCCGGGGTATGTCCCGAACAGGGGGACGGAGTTCCTGTCGTATATGGCGGACAGCTTGTATACTCTGGGGGACAGCTATATTGAGGTGCATATAGACAACGGGCGGGTCATCGGCGTGGCGATTGTCATGGGGACGGTGGACGCTGTGGCAGTTATGCCCTCAATGGACGACTTCCAGCAGGGGGAGTTCGGGTTCAACGGGTCGAAAAAGGCGGGGATCGAGGATAATATTGTCGTCGGAACTTCGCCGGTGCTTATTTTACCGTGAGTATAAAATCGATGTAAAATTTACGTCAAATGTAAATTTACACGAACCGGACATGGGCTGTCACGATAATTTGCACAAAAAACGGCTTGTAAAATAGATTACTTTCAACGAAATTATGTAAATGGCAGGAAATTATTAAAAAAACGCTTGCATTTTTTTCGGCGATAGGCTATAATATGGTTACAGCACAAGGGGACTAAAAATCTTCTGGTGCAGGGGGATCGGATATAACTCCGCTGGGGTTATACATAAACAAATTTTTATTTACAGGAGGTCTTTACAATGATAAAGAAGCTTCAGGCTCTCAGAGCCAAGAAGGGCTTTACTCTCGTAGAGCTCGTAGTAGTAATCGCTATCATCGGCGTACTTGCTGCTATCCTCGTTCCTACTATGCTGGGCGTTGTTCAGGATTCCAGAATCACTTCTTCCAACTCTACCGCACAGCAGATCAAGGACAGAACCACTGAGTTCCTTACCAAGATGGACGCTGCTAAGGCATCTTTCGTTGCTGATGACGCAGTAGCTGCTCCGTTCTATGTAGACAACAGCGAATGGAACCTTGGTACTGTAAGTTCAGGCAGCGGAACTACTGCAGGCTCTGGCACAACTACTGGTGACCCCGATGATGATAACTGGCTCGACGGCAACGATCACTGGGGCGAGAAGTTCGACAACAAGGATCCGGACGCTACTACCAATGACAACAAGGATACTCAGTACATCGCTTATGTTGCTGACTCCCTGTCCGACCTCAAGAACGCTGTTGGCATAGTTTACATTGAGGCTGGTAAGGTTGTAGGCGTAGCAGTTATCGAGGGTACTACCACTGTTCCGACCGGTGTTTCTTTCCCCAGCATTGACGACTTCAAGGCTGGCGATACTGACGAATTTGAGGGCAAGGCTGGCGTTAAGAACAATGTAATCATTGGTACTTCTCCCACACTGGCACTCTCTACTACAGCTGCACCTACTACTTAATTAGTTATCCAGCACAACACTTTGTCCTCGGCGGCGCAAGCCGTCGGGGATTTAGTGTTATTAATAAAGAAGATCAGAAGTGGTCTTTTTTATTAATAACACTGGTATGGTATCGGAGGAACGATGAAGAAAATACTGCTGATTGTCGTTTCAATAGCACTGATGATCGGTGCAGCAGTGTACATATTATTCGTGCTTGAAAGCAATGGTGTTGTTTCGATAGGCGATGCGCTGAGCCGAGCGTTTAAAGTGAAATATCCTCTGAGCTTTTATATGGGCGAAAACGGCACTGCCGACAAGCTGGAGGGCAAAACCGTATGCGTGTCGCTGTTTGTCGACCTTGAAAACAACAAATGGCATGACGAGGACACAGACAGCGAAAAAATAGAGAACTGTTATGATAACCTGCGAATGGCAACATACTGGTTAACTGACCAAGTCGCTGAATACAGTAAAAGCGCTGAGTTTATCTATGACTGGAAGAAATATCCCGAGCTTTATCATGAGGTGGAGCCGGTCGGAAAGTATTATGTCTATCAGCTCCGCGAGAATGACGGTTATAATCTGTTGTGGGATTATGTGAACAATAATGTGAATTCAGCAGAACTGCTTGAAAGATTTGATGCCGATAACATAATTTATGTTACATATTTTGATGTCAATAAGGGTAGCAGAACCGACGCCTGTGCTAAAGACTGCTATTTTGATCCGCAGTATTCCTATGAAATGATATATATTCCACAAGGGTACAATGGATTTGAAATTACTGCTACTGCAATTGCGCACGAAATACTTCATGTTTTCGGAGCGCCAGATTGGTTTCAAGGCGGTTCTGACCCGTTATTTTTTGGAGTCGGAGATAAGTGCATAAATTACATGTTTGAGAATTACCCGAACGATATAATGGTGAGAACATTTGACCGAGAAAGAAACAAGCCGTTTTACGGCGAGGTCAACGGGGAAATCTCAGAAATGACGGCATATTATGTCGGGCTTATTGACGAAGCGCCCAGCGCCGTATTCGATTTTAACTTGGATCTTAGCCAGCACGATCCGAACCGTCCGAGGTTCGTTCCCGACGAGGAATAGGCTGTGTGCTGATGTTATATTTGCAATTAATTCAGAAAGGCAGGATATCTCATGATAAAATACCTTCAAAGACTTAAAGGCAAAAAGGGCTTCACGATCGTGGAGCTGGTAGTCGTTGTTGCTATCATTGCGGTGCTGATAACGATCATGTCTGCCGCGCTGCTGGGAGGAAATACGGAAAAGATCCTTTCCGCTAATGCAAGCGCTGAGGCGTTTTTCCCGGCATGCCAGCTTGCGTTCACAAGGGCGCAGCTCACCGAGCGGGAGCTTGTGACTTATGAATCCACGGATACCAAATTTATCGAATACAAGGAAGGCAAAAACCAGATTCCCGACGGGAAATTCTTGTTCGTAGAGGCTAAGTTCGAGCAGAGCGGTATTGTCGGGCTGCATATCAACTATACCCTCAACGAGCTGATGGCGCGGGACGATTTCACCGCGGCTATGACAGCGCTGGAAAGATACCTTGCGACTAACATAAACGAGTACCTCGCGGACAGCTACGACGGGTATTTCTACGCGCAGGTGGACAATAATTTCAAGGTAGTGTTCACGCATTTCTGCGACGGCAGGCTTCCCGTTTGGAACGGCACGGACGATTATGATACCTTCCGCGACTCCATGATGGTGGACTCGCAGGGCAAGATCACAGGCAACAAGCTGATCATTGGCTCATGCTCGGACGTTTACACGGTGCCTGAGACCGGACAGTACGCGTTCGATCTGCCGGAATCAACAAGCGACTACTCGAAATATTTCAAGCTGTGACACTGCTGACCGCCCTGTGCTTCGGGGCGGTCTTTTTGCACATTTATTCAAGAATTTTCGCCAAAAGGCTAAAGTTTAGCATTGTAGTGCCGATATAATAATTAGGTAAGATAGGGCGAATTATGCCCGGCACAAAGAAAGGCAACATACAAAGGAGGCAGAAGTTTATGGAAATAAAGAGGATCAACGGGGTTCTGTCCGCCTACAATACAACGAGAAAGGGCGCTGTCGCTAAGACAGAGAGCGCTTCACAGACGAGAAAGACCGACCGCGTGGAGTTCGGGTTCGATACCGCGCTTCAGGCGGCTAAAAAGGGTATCGCCGCAGAGGTAACTGCGGACGCTGCGCCCCACGAGCTGGAGCAGGCTCAGCAGACCCTAGACAACGGCGTGGAGGCAAACGAGCTTGCTTCCTACATTATCTTCGGGTGACGGCATGGCACAACTGAACGAAACGACCGCGCAGGCGGTGGTCAGATGTCTTGAAATAGACTGTGACTTCTACCGGGAGCTGCACAAGTTCCTGATGAAAAAGCATACCAAGATACTGGAGGACGACCTTGACTGGCTCACTAAGTCGCTCAACGATGAACAGGCTTACGTCATGAAGAGCCAATCGCTGGAGACAAAGCGGCAGGCGCTGTTTCAAGGGCTGGGTATCTCCGGGAGGAAGCTGTCGGAGATGATCGACGAGTTCCCGCAGGAGTACCGCGCGAAGCTCACGCTGCTGTCAAAGCAGCTTGGGGATCTGGTGGACGGTATCAGAGAGATCAATGAGCAGACAAACGAGATAGTAAAGCGCAAGCTGGATAACCAGAAGGAGTTCGTCCAGCGCGCCGGGATATTCAACAAGCCGGAAACCTACAACAAGAACGCTTCAAAGGTGACCGGGGGAAGCTCGGCTAAGGCATTCAGAGAAGTTTAGGGGGATCATCAATGCGGCCTACATTTTTGGGATTTGAAACGCAGAAGCGCACCTTGCAGGTGGCGCAGAAAAGCCTTGATATCGCGGGCAACAACGTTTCTAATATAAACACCGTCGGCTACACACGGCAGAGGGTCGATTTGTACGCAATGTATGTCAGCGGCAACCAGAGCCTGCGGTGGTGCAGCGACACAAACAATCTTTCGCTCACCGGGCAGGGCGTCAATGCCTACGGCGTGAGCCAGATGAGGGATATCTACATTGACAAGCGCTACCGCGAGAACACCGCAGTTGAGGCGGAGACCGAAAAGACGGTCAATATCCTGTCGGATATTGAGGACGTGCTGGATAATATCGACTCGGACGGCTTACAGTACTTCACAGAGCAGTTCTTCAAGGCTATGCAGGGCTATTCGGTAGAGCGTCCGGACGCTGCCGAGGTTGCTACGATCGCGGCGAACTCCGCGGTGAACCTCTGCCGGCTGCTGAACGATTACAGCGTAAAGCTGCGCGAGGTGGAGGATACCTACGTCGGCGAGCTGCAGGATACGGTGGGGTACCTCAACAATCTTCTGGGCGAGATGAACACCCTCAACGACCGTATCGCAAAGGAGAAGTTCAACTACCCCGAAGAGTACGGTCCGAACGAGTTGTACGACCAGATGAACATGTATATTGACGAGCTGGCAAACTACGGCGATATCTCGGTTACGCAGAACTCAGACGGAACTTACTCGGTGGATATGGCGGGAATTAATATTGTCAATGGCGAGAAGCTCAAGGTCAACTACTTCGTATTGCAGGACTATGAGAAGAACGGGCAGGCGTTCCTCAATTTTGAGAGCGGCGAGGAGGTAAACCTCCACTCCGGTATTCTGAAGTCCTATGTCGATATGCTCAACGGCAACGGCGTTTACGCCACCGGGCGGCAGAACGGGGCTTACGGTATCGCGTACTACAAGTCGGCGATCGACGAGTTCGCGAGAACCATTGCACAGACGTTCAACTCCGCCAACGGCGCGGACGACGATCCTGCGCGGCAGATGTTCGTGGGCTACCCCAGCGGGGAGCAGGATCCCACCGCCGATCTGAATCACGACGGCAAAATGGACATTGGGTATTCGCAGGTGCTGATCACCGCTGGGAATATCCACGTTTCGACGATATGGAAAGAAAATCCCACCATGATCGGTATGACTAAGACTATCGACGACGTTACCGGAAAGCCGGTTTACGGCTACGATGAAGTCACCGAGGAGGACGGGACTGTTACATTACAGAACACCAACGTGCTGTATCTGCTGTCGAAGTTCGAGGACGGCAACATAAAGTTTGGCAACGAGAACGATTTCCGGGGAGATGTTTACCAGTATATTTCGTTCCTCAGCGACAGGCTGGCGGAGACGATATCCTATGAGACCAGCCGAAATGCGACGGCGGTTTCCACGGTGGACACCCTGCTGGACGCGCGGGACGAGGTTTCCGGCGTGCAGATGGACGAGGAAGGCATTAATATGCTGAACTACCAGAAGTGGTACAGCGCTTCTTCAAGAATGCTGACGACTCTGGACGACGCGCTGGATAAGCTGATAAACGGCACCGGCAGAGTTGGTCTATAAGGAGGTTAGGTAAATGAGAATAACAAACTCGACGCTTCTGCGAAACTATGACAGAAATCTGAAAAGGATCTCCACGCAGAAGTTCGCCTCCGAGAACAAGATCTACACCGGCAGGCAGTATACAAGAGCCAGCCAGTCGCCGCTGAAGGCTTCAAAGGCGCTGACGGTAAGAAAGCAGCTCTGGCATACCGAGCAGTACAAGGAGAACCTTGACGTTGCGGATAAGTTCTACACCGAGGCGGAGACCTCTCTGTTACAGATATCCGAATCGCTGGCGACTGTTCGTGAAACGATCATCTACGCCTGCAACTCCACTAAAGACGCTGCCACCGACTTAAATATTCTGGCGGAGCAGATTGAAACCAAGGCAAAGGAAATGTGCTCGGTGTTCAACACCAACAGCGCGGAGCGTGCGATATTCGGCGGCGAGAGCAACAGCAACGAGCCGTTCACGCTGGAATACGACGAGAGCGGACACGCTAAAAACGTGCTGTATCACGGAGTTCCGGTGAACGCTTACAGCAGCGCGGAGGACTTCCCCTATTCCAACGATGTTTATATCGATATTGGTATCGGAATGGTCATCAACGACGATCAGGTGATCGACCCGCAATCGGCGCTGAAGATCTCCTTTATCGGCACGGACGTTTCCGGGTGTGGTTATGAAAAGAGCGGGGAGGTTTCCTCGAAGATAGATACCATAAAGCTCAAGCAGGGAGCTGAGGACGCTAACTCGCTGAGGATCACCGCCGGCGGCAGGACCGTCACGGTGGATTTCAACGGGGCAAAGATGGACGATATCCGCACGGCGATGAACAATGCGTTCACTAATGCGGGTGCTGCTGCCGGAGAGATCCCGGTACTCAGTGACTCCGGGGAGCTCACCATGGCGGACGGCAGCGATGTGTTTATTTCAGAGCAGGCTTCGATAAATGTAGACCAGCTCACCGACGGGCAGATCTACACCTTCGATATTTACGCCGACGGCACTAAAAAGACTATCATCTTCACCGCGCAGGGAACTGCCGCGGATACCGCCGCGGAAATACAGACGCAGCTTGACAAAGAGTTCCTGCGGGAAAAGCACACTCCCCAGATCGACGACAGCGGAAATCTGAGCCTTAAATACACCAACGCGCTGGGCAAGGAGATCGAAGGTGCGATCTATGTTCAGAAAAGCGACAGCGGTACGGCTCCCGGTTTCCAGAACGAGGACTATTATTCCAACAACTACATTCAGGTCACGCTGGACGCGGCTGCGGCGCTGCGCCGGGGCGATATTGAATACGCGAACGCTTGTATCGACAGGATAGTTAATTCGTCGGAGAATCTGCTGGTCGAGATCGCAGACCTCGGCAATGCGGAGGAATATATCGAATTCAACACAAATCGGTACGACACAAGAGAGCTGAATCTCAAGGACCGCCAGAAAACTCTGGAGGCAACAGAGCTTGAATCGGAGATCACGCTGATGAAGACCTATGAGGCTATTTACAACGCATGCCTCCAGATGTCCAGCTCGATCATTCCGAACAGTATATTCAACTACATAAGCTGATTTAAGATGAGATCGCGGAGTTGAAGACACGGAAGTCCGCCGCAGATCTCAGGCAGGTTACAGACAAATGGAGGTGTTTGAAAATGGACAGCAATTTACTGCAGATCACGACGATACCGATCTCTATTGAGATCAAGGTGACAAACGCGAAGTTCGACTATCCGGAGGACAGACAGCCTAAGGTGAAGATCACAAACACCGAGGGCGGCTATGTCATGAAGGCTGACCCGATCAAGGTGAACATAGACACCTACGAGGCGAGAAAGAGTCTCGGATATGGTCACATGAACGACGGGGATATGCTCAGCCAGAAGGCGCAGGAGGGTTTCTCACTGGCTTTCCAGGGCACGGCTAGGGTAGCCTCCGAGGGAAACAGTCTGGCGAGGGGCATGTCTGCCTCTGAAATAGCGATACAGAACGCCAGAGCGGGCGCTACCGTGGAAACTATCATGGAGTTCCTGCCGAAGGAGGGCGCGGATATCACCTTTGACGGAGGTACGCTCAGCATTGACTACCAGATGGGCGAACAGGATATCGACTGGGACGTTATGACCCAGCTTCCTATGGAGTTCGTTCCCGGCAGCGTGGAGCTTATCGTAAGGGACAGACCCCGCGTGGAGATAGAGTACACCGGCGGTCCGATCTACTTCCCGGCGAGCGCAAACCCTGACTACAAGCCGCCGGTGCTTGATGTGAAAGGATAATCCTTGAAAGGACGGTAAACGCCTATGAAGATAATGACAAGAGATTTCGGAGAGCAGGAAGTTGACGAGAGCAAGATCATCAGCTTTCCGGAGGGGATAATCGGTTTTGAGAACTCAAAGAGATACGCGCTGTTAAGCCCGCTTGGGGACGGCGTGTTCCCGATGTGGCTCCAGTCGGTGGACGGCAAGGAGCCGTGCTTCGTGGTATACGACCCTATGGAGATCTACGAGGACTATAAGTTTGAGATCTCCGATGAGGAGCAGCAGACGCTCCGCATAGACGAGAATTCTCCCTACCGCTGCCTTGCAGTGGCGATAGTGCCGGAGGATTACAGAAAGACCACGATAAACCTCCGCTGCCCGATAGTTGTCAACACCAAGGAGCGTATCGCGGCTCAGATCATTCTGGTGGAGCACTACGATTTTAAGGCTCCGGTTTACGAGGAGGTCTGACAATGCTTGTTGTAACAAGAAAGACCGACGAGAGCCTTATAATTGCGGACAACATTGAGATCACCGTGCTTGAAATAGGCAAGGACAAGGTGAAAATAGGCGTAAACGCCCCGAAAGAGGTAAAAATAATCAGAAGCGAGCTGAAGGACGCGCGGCAGACGAATGAGCAGGCGGCTCATGCTTCCGGCAGCGCGATTGCAGAGCTTCTTAAACAGCATAAGCAGGAGGATAAGTGACATGGCAGTAAATAATATCAGACTGGGCGGTCTCAGCTCCGGGTTTGATACGGAGGCTATGATCGAGCAGCTCATGTCGACCTACCAGACGAAGATCGACAACCAGAGCAAGAAGCTGACCAAGCTATCATGGCAGCAGGAAGCATATCAGGACATCACCACAAAGATCACCGATTTCAAGAACAAGTACTTCGACGTGCTGAAGCGCGACAACTATCTTCTCAGCCCGTCTACGTTCAACAAGTACAAGTCGGCTGTTTCGGCGACCAACGGTGCGGATACCGAGGGGCTTTCCGTGACCACCACAAGCAGCTCCGCAGCCGGTACATACAAGCTGAAGCTCCAGCAGCTAGCCACCTCTACAAAGGCGGAGGGCAAGTCCATTAATATGGATAATTTCGTGCTGGATCTTGACAAGGCAATGGCGTCTGCTTCGGGGACAGTCAACACCGCAGAGGACGGCTCTCAGACCAAGACCTATAATTTCGCGCTGGACATTCAGGTGGGCAGCGTTAAGAAAACGGTTGAGTTTTCGGCAGAGGCGGCTCTTGACGCGAACGGCAACGTTGCGGATATGGACGCTCTGAAAAGCAGCGTGGTAGATTCGCTCAACAAGCAGCTTCAGGAGGACTTCGGCTACTCCGGAAAGTCCGGCTCCGGCGCTGCGGGCGCAGTTGACGATGACGGCAAGGAGTGGTTCTTACAGGTAAAGCAGAGCGCCGACGGCAAGCTGGACTTCCAAGTCGGCGGTAACGCTACTGTTAGTGTCACCGAGAACAAGGGCAACTTCGGGCTGGCTCAGAAGGCTGAGAAGGTGGCTATATCCACCGGCAGCGTTGTCAATGGTACGAACACCTTTGCTGTTGAGATAGGCGGAACGACCCACCAGCTCAGCTTTGAGGGCGTTTCAACGACATATTACGACAGCAGGAATCTCTCCGGCAACCAGAGTATCCTAGACGAGTTCAACGAGCTGAAAGCGGCGGCATACCGCAAGGAATACGGTCTTGCGGAGGGCGCGACCGTTACTTCTACACAGCTTGAGAGCTTCACTTATACAAGTGAGCAGGCAGCAAAGGACAAGAACCAAGCGTCTATCCTGTCCGAGCTGAACAGCATTGATGGATACAACTTCGCCATGAGCGGCTCCTACATAACCGCGACAGACGACAGCGGCAATACCGCAGAGTTCAGCATGACGGCGGTAGACGGCGGTACGCTGGGGCTTACCAAGGCGGGCGCTTCAAACAAGGCGACCTCCAATCTGAAGCTTTCCGCTCTCGGTGTTGAGCCGAACAACGCGGACGGCGGATATACACTCAAGATCAACGGCAAGGAGATCTCGGTGGACAAGGACGCTACCGTTTCCGGACTGCTTAACGCAGTGAACAAGTCCGGCGCCGGCGTGACTATGACCTATTCTTCGCTCACCAACAGCTTCACTGTTGAGTCCACAGAAATGGGCGGTGCGGGCAAGGTAGAGATCGAGGACAGCGACATCACCAGAAAGCTGGGTCTTACCGACGAGAACGGCACTGTGGGAGTTACGCAGGGTCAGAACGCTGTTTTCGAGCTGAACGGACAAGAGATCTATCTGAACGACAACTCCTACACACTGGACGGCACGACCTTTAATTTCAACGACAACATGGCGATAGGCGAGACCTACACCGTGAATGTCACCAAGGACAACAGCTCTGTCAAGGACGTTATCAAGAGCTTTGTCGAGGACTACAACAAGCTGATCGACGACGTTTACGAGCATATCGGCAAGGCTCCGGCGGAGGACTCCGACGGCAACAGATATGAGCCGCTTACCGACGCCGAAAAGGAAGAAATGGACGAGGACGAGATCGAAAAGTGGGAGAAGTCCGCAAAGCAGGGCGTTATCTACAACGACTCCACCGTGTCCAGAATAATGAGCCAGATGCGCTCTGTGCTGTACAACAGCATTACGCTGGACGACGGCTCCAAGTTCGGTATTTACAGCATGGGAATCAAGACCTCCAGTGATTATGGAGATCACGGCAAGCTGGAGATCGACGAGGACGCGCTCGACAAGGCGTTCGAGGAGAACTCAGACGCGATCGTAAAGCTGTTCACTGATACTGAGACCGGCGTTATGTCCCAGTTCAACAAGGTGATGGACAGCGCTGTAAAGAGCACCGGATCGGCAAACAACAGAGGTATCCTTGTACAGAAGGCGGGTAAGGCGAACAGCTCCGTCACCACCGACAGCCAGATCTACAAGCAGATGCAGAAGCTTCAGGACAGGATCAAGGAATTGCAGAACCGGTACGACGACAAGGAAGAATACTGGTGGAAGGTATTCACCAACATGGAGTCGGCAATGACCGATCTGAACAGCCAGACAGATTATATTTCGCAGTATCTGGGAAGCTCATATTAAGGCTTAACAAACATAGAACCGAGGGCAAGAGGTTATGTCAAATCCCTATTCCGCATATAAAAAGCAGTCCGTTTCCACGATGACGCCGGTTGAGGTAGTCATCAAGCTGTACAGCGAGACCGAGCGGCAGCTCGCGATCGCTGTAAACGCTATCGAGGAAGTGAAGGACGTAAAGAAAGCTCACAATTCTCTTATGAAGGCGCAGGAGCTTCTTGGGGCGCTGCGCGGCGCGCTGGATATGAGCATACCGATATCCAGCAACCTTGATCAATTGTACGACTTCTTTCAGAGGACTGCTGAAAAGGCAAACATGCACAAGGACGCGGCTTCGGCGGAGGAACTGAAGAAGATCATTCCGATGATCGCCGACCTGCGGGACGCATTCACACAGATAAGCCAGATGACCAAAGAGGAAATCGAGGCGCAGGAGAAGAACCGCAAGAAATAACACTTAGGGGGGATCACTATGGCTGAGTTGGCTGAGTTAAAGGGCTGCGCGGGAGTGACCGAGATAATGAAGCAGATATACGAGGTACTCCAGGAATACGAAAAGCAGACGGACTCCATGAGCAACGCCGACCTTGAAGTGCTTCAGCAGGCGCTGTTCACACGCAACGAGCTTATCCAGAAGCTGGAGGAGCTTAAGCAGCAGCTATATGAGGTGATCGAGCTGGAGATGAACGACGAGAGGATCCTGCTTAAGAGCCTTGTTCACGGCAGCTATGTCAGCATGCCGCTGGACGAGGAGCACAAGAAGATCCAGCTTATTCAGCGGAACATCACTGTGATAAAGCAGCGGATCGTTGACAAGGATAAGGTGATCTCCGGGCAGTTCAAGAATCAGCACATTGATTCCCGCAAGGAGCTGGAGCAGCTCAAACAGACCCGGCAGAAGATCGGTTATTACAACAGCGCGGTCGTCGGCAGGGCTACCGGGCAGTCGCTTAATAAGAATTTATGAGCAGTCCCGCCTTCGGTGTTTAAACCGGGGGTGGGATTTTTGTGTGGAAATGAGGTAAATTGTAATTTACTGGCGCATTGAAATTGCTCTGTGAGGTTGTCCGCGGCT
>CAMCFA010000026.1 GCA_945873955.1 uncultured Clostridia bacterium
GGAAGCCAAAAGGAAGCGAAAAGCAATTTTGCTGCGCAAAGAGGAAAAGAGAATCTGCCCTATAAATTACAATTTACCAAATAAAAAACACACGACCTGAGAAGTCCTAAAACCTCTCAGGTCGATTTTTTATTCTTTCGGCAGCTTTTTCCGTATATCCGCCAGCCGCTCCAATGCCGCGTTGAGGGTTACGTCCTGCTTGGCGAAGTGCAGCCGGATATAGCGGTTTTCCGGCTCGCGGAAGAAACTGGATCCCGGCACTGCGCCCACTCCGACGTACTGCGCCAGCGCTTCGCACAGCTTCACGTCGCTGGTGTAGCCGAACTCTGAAACGTCCACCATGACGTAGTAAGCTCCCTGCGGCACATTGTGCTGAATACCTATGCGGTCAAGCCCGTCGAGGAACAGACCGCGCATATGGGTGTACTTCTCCTGAAGCCATCGATAATAGTCGTCGCCGAATTTAAGCCCTACCACCGCCGCCTCTTGAAGCGGCGCGGCAGCGCCTACTGTCAGAAAGTCGTGTACTTTCTTCACGCGGTCGGTGATCTCAGGCGGGGCAATGACGTACCCCAGCCGCCACCCGGTTATAGAGTAAGTCTTTGACAGAGAGCTGCAGCAGATCGTGCGGCTTCTCATTCCCGGCAGGGTCGAAAAGTAAACGTGCTTGTCCGGCTCGTAGACGATATGCTCGTACACCTCGTCGGTAACAACGTAGACGTCGTATTTCTCCGCGAGATCGGCGATTATTTGAAGTTCTTCTCTGGTGAACACCTTACCGCAGGGATTCGACGGATTGCAGAGTATCAGAGCCTTCGGGCGCTGCCGGAACGCGTCCTCCAGCACCTCCGGGTCGAAATTGTATTCCGGCGGAACAAGCGGCACATATATCGGCTGAGCGCCGGAAAGGATCGCGTCTGCGCCGTAATTCTCATAAAACGGCGAGAAAACTATCACCTTGTCACCGGGGTCGGTGACAGAGAGCATAGCCGCCATCATTGCCTCGGTGCTGCCACAGGTCACGGTGATCTCGCTGTTTGGATCGATATCGTAGCCCATGAAGCGCTTCTGCTTTGCCGCCACTGCGTCGCGAAAATTCTGTGCGCCCCATGTTGTGGCGTACTGGTGGAAGTCCTCCTTCGTGACCTCCGCCAGCCGGTCAAGTATCTCCTGCGGCGGCTGGAAGTCCGGGAAGCCCTGTGAGAGATTCACAGCGCCGAATTTGTTGGATATTCTTGTCATGCGGCGTATCACCGAGTCGGTGAAGCCCGCTGTTCTGGCTGAAAGATTTGTCATGTCGTTCCTCACTCAAGATAGGATATATGGTCGTTGAGTATATGTTTATCGTCCATTGCGGACTTTATTGCGCGCATTACTGCAAGATTGTCCGGGCTTACCGAGCTGAGGTAATAGGGTCGCTTAGCAACGCCGATACCATGCTCACCGGAGGTCAGTCCACCCAGCGAGTAAGCGTAGTTGTACACCTCTGTCATGTTCTGGCGGAGGTCATGCTCCCACTGCTGATCGTCCCGGTTTCCGCGCACCATGCAGAGATGAACGTTGCCGTCACCGGCATGTCCGAAAGCGACCATCTGCATTCCGGACTTTTCCTCTACTTCGTGGACGCGGCGGATAAAGTCCGCGGTCTTGTCGATAGGCACTACCAGATCCACCGGCTCCTGCTCGCTGACTGCCTCCACAGCTTTCACAAGGCAGCCGCGGACTTTCCAGATGTTTGCTGCGGTTTCGGGGTCGTCCAGCGTGATGAAATCAAGAGCGCCTGCCTTTACAGCCGCTTCGCGCAGCAGCTCTGCATTGCCGGACACTTCGCTTTCACGCCCGTCCAGCGTGACGATAATGTACGCTCCCGCTTCGGGGCAGGGGAATTTCAGCCCGGTGAAGTCCTCCCCCAGCGAAATAACGCTGCGCTCCGCGAACTCTATCGCGGTAGGATTGACGTTCGCACGGATAATGCTCAGAACAGCGGAGATACCAGTGTTGAGGTCTGGGAAGGGAATGACCGCCGAAAGCGATCTTTCCGGCTTTGGTATGAGCTTCAGAATACATTTCGTAATTACCGCCAGAGTACCCTCCGAGCCGATTATAAGGTTCTTCAGCGAAAGCCCGCTGGCGTCCTTGACGTTCTTGCTTCCGACAGTGATAACTTTCCCGTCCGCCAGAACTAACTCCAGCCCACGGACGTAATCACGGGTGACGCCGTACTTCACGGCTCTCATGCCGCCGGCGTTGGTGGAGATGTTCCCGCCGATAGTCGATGCCTTTTCGCCGGGGTCGGGCGGGTAGAACAGCCCCCGCTCCTCCACCAGCCGCTGGAAGTCCTGCAAAAAGACACCCGGTTCAATAACTGCGGTGAGGGTGTTTTCGTCTATTTCGAGAACGTGGTTCATAAGCGACAGGTCAAGAATGATACCGTTCCCGTGAGGGACTGTCGAGCCGACAAGGTTTGTTCCCGCGCCCCGGGGAGTTACGGGAATGCCGTTTTCATGGGCGAATCTCATCACCCCGCTGACCTCCTCGGTGGAAACCGGGAACACCAGCGCCGCCGCAGTGCCTTTAAGTCTGCCAAGCGTGTCGGAGAGGTACTTGTCCTCAATGCCGTCCAGCTTTACCCGTGACGGGTCTGAAATTATGTTATAAAGCTCTTGCATAAAGCGGATTTCCTTTCAGATATAGTCAGTACCGCACATTTTACTGCGCGGCACTGATGTGACGTTGATTATTCAAGCGTCCAAGCCGGAACAAAGAAGCCCTTGAACAGGTCGTTGTAGATGTCGATAGTGTCCTGCGTCTGGTATGCTTCAACGATACGCTTGTAAACAGGGTTGTCCTTGTCCTCGGTTCTTACCGCGATAAGGCAATAGTAGCTGTTGTCGGAGTATTCGCTTTCCTTGTAGATAGCGTCCTCGGCGGTAAGTCCGCTGTCAAGAGCGTAGTTGCCGTTGATGACCGCAAGGTCAACGTCCTGAATAACGGAATAAACAAGGTTTGCGTCCACCTCGACGAACTCAACCGGGACAACGTATTCTGTGATGTCTGCGACTTCGGGGGAAGCGCCTGCGTTCTCGTCTATCTTGAAGAAACCGGCGCTTTCCAGCAGGCGGAGCGCTCTGCCCTCGTTGGTGACATCGTTGGGAACTGCAATCTTCAGAGTATCTGTGGAAGCCAGAGCGTCCTCAACGGTAAGCCCCTTAGAGGTGTAGATGTTCATTGCAACAATATAGGTATCACCGATAGCCGTGAGGTCATAGCCGTTTGTGGAAACGTCGTTGTTGAAGTAAGCGTGGTGCTGGAACGCGTTCATCTCGATCTCACCGCTGTTCAGCGCGTTGTTCGGGATATTGAAGCTGGTGAACTGCTGGTACTCAATGTTGATACCCTCTGGAGCCAGCTTTTCCTTGATAGGATTCCAGATCTCCTCGTAGATGTTGCCGGTAAGACCGATTCTTACGGTCACGGGGTTTTCGGGGGAGTAAGCCGCTTCTTCACCGGCTGTGGTGCTTTCGGCATTATCAGAGCTGTCAGCGGGCGGCGTGCTTTCCGCCGCGGAACTTTCCGGCGCGGAGGAGCTGTTGTCAGTGCTTCCTGCTTCGGAAGAGGAAGAGGTGCTAGAGCCGCTGCAAGCGGTGAGTGAAAGCGCAGCCAGAACTGCGGTAAGGGAAAGCGCAAATTTATTTCTGATAGACATGGTCGTAATCTCCTTATTATGTAATTATTTTATCTCTCGCTCTTTTTAGCGATGATGTTTCCTATGATCTGAATGATCTGTACGATGATCACCAGCACCACCACTGCGGCGCATATTATGTCGTAGCAGTTGCGCTGAACTCCCTGAACGTAGGCGAAGTTGCCCAGTCCGCCTGCGCCGACGGCGCCAGCCATTGCGGTGAGTCCAACGAGGTTGATGAGGGTGATTGTGATACCGCGGGAAAGCGCGGGAACGCTCTCTTTAAGGTACACCCGGAAGATTATGCCGGGCTTTGAGCAGCCCATTGACTGCGCCGCTTCGATAAGACCGGGGTCTACTCCTGCAAGAGCTGCCTCTGCCTGCCGTGAAAAGAACGGAACAGTGCCGACGATCAGCGGGAAGATAGACCCGACAACGCCGATAGACGTTCCGCAGATGATCCTTGTAAGCGGGATAAGCAGGAACAGCAGAATGATGAACGGCACGGAGCGCAGCAGGTTGATTATGACGTCAAGAACGCGGTAAACCGCGGTGTTCTCCATAAGCCCGCCCTTGCGGGTGACTGTCAGCAGAATGCCCAGCGCCATTCCCAGCACCAGAATGAACAGTGCGGAAATTCCGGTCATTTCAAGGGTCTCCAGCGTTGCCTCCCATAAAGCCGGGAGCTTTTTCAGCACGTTCGGAATGATGTTTTGTAAGAATTCAGGCACTCTAGATCACCTCCACTCCTACGTTTATGCTCCGGAGGTATTCAACAGCCGCGTCAATGTCGGCTTCATTGCCGTCGGCGATTACTACAAGTCCGCCGATAGGGTGATCGCCGATTATCTCAATGCTTCCGAAAACGATATTGAGGTCAATGCTGAATCTGCGGGAAATGCTTGATACCAGCGCTTCGCAGGCGCTTTTTTCAAGATATCTGAACCGCAGTATCCTCTGTCCGGGATTTAGCTGAACTACGGGAGATTCCTCCTCGATAAGGTCGTTTATCCCGCTAAGACAGGAGGTGGTATCGACAAAGGAACGCGTTACCGGCTGCTGCGGGTTCGCGAATATCCCGAACACGTCGCCAAGCTCCACGATCTTTCCGTTTTCCATTACAGCGGTGCGAGTGCATATCGACTTCACTACGTTCATCTGGTGGGTGATAAGCACTATCGTAAGCCCCAGCTTTGCGTTAAGGGATCTCAGCAGCTTCAGTATGGACTCGGTGGTCTGCGGGTCAAGCGCAGAGGTTGCTTCGTCGCAAAGCAGTATCTCCGGGTCGCTGGCGAGCGCCCTAGCGATTGCGGCGCGCTGCTTCTGACCGCCGGACAGCTCCGACGGGTAAGCTCCGGCTTTATCAGCTATCCCGACAAGCTCAAGCAGATTCATTGCCTTTTCTTTGAGCTGCTGCCTTGAAAGCCCGCTGTACCGTATCGGAAATATGACGTTCTGCAAAACCGTGCGTGAGGCGAACAGGTTGAAGTGCTGGAATATCATTCCTATCTTCTTTCTCTGCCGCCGCAGCTCTGCGCCGTGCAGGGAGGTGATATCCCTGCCGCCTATCAGCACCTTGCCGCTGTCCGGGCGCTCAAGCAGGTTGATACAACGCACCAGCGTGGATTTCCCCGCGCCGGAGAAGCCGATTATCCCGAAGATCTCGCCCTTTTCTATTTCAAGGCTCACGTCATCGGCGGCGTTGAATTTCTTCCCGGCGTTGACGTAGGTCTTGGTGATATGTTCAAGACGTATCATGTTCTCACCTCGGTAGAATGTGATTTGCTGTGTTCAGTGAGTTCGGCGTGTTCAGCGGGTCACATTCGCCCGAACCGGAAGTTTCTGCGGAGCAGTCTAGTAAATATTGCGTTCATTGTATCCGTTCTTCCCTTCGTTTGCCTATATATTTGGTAGGCTTTATGTGCATTATTATACCAGCAAATTCCGACTTTGTCAATAGGTATTTTATAATTCATATAAAATTTATAGGTTATGCCCTCTGGCACAAAAAAACGTAAAAAGAATTAGGCATTATGCACAAAAAATCCGCACAGGTGATCTGTACGGACATTTTCTATGGGTAGTAAATTATTTAAGTATCTCCTCCGGCACAATATCAGCCATTTTTTTGTAGCCTGCCTTGCTGGGGTGGAGGTGGTCGCCGCTGTCGAATTCCGGCAGCATTCTGGTGGGGCGCTGGGGGTCTGCAAGCGCCTTATCAAAGTCAATGCAGCCGTCGATAAGGTCGGTGGAGCGTATCCAGTTGTTGAACTCCCCGCGCACCTTTTCCCGGAAGGGCGCGTAGGTACGCCAGCCCTCGATCGGCAGCAGAGTGCCGACATAGACCTTATAGCCGTACTTGCGGGATTCGGTGATGTAGTATTTCATGAAGCTGATAAGCTCCGCTGATGTCGGCATGTCGCTCATAGGGCGGAATGGGTTTACCTCGGTGCCAACCGGGTGGATTATGTCGTTTATTCCATGCTGTATTATAACGGTGTCAGCTCCGGCGGTGGGGACTTCGTGGGAGAAGCGTTTCTTTCCCATTAGCCCGTAGGACTCGTAGGTGATACACTCGTACTCGCGCAGCATTCTTGTGCCGCTTGCCGCCCGGCGTATTACAGCAGTGTGGAGCTTGTCCTCGCGGTTGCAGCGCAGGGTGAGGTATTCCGGCCAGTCCTGCGCGGTGATAGAGTCGCCGTAGCATACGATAGTGCGGTTTTCCTCGGAGGTCAGCACCGACAGGTTGCTGAGAAAATATATGTTGTTGATAGACCGCATTATTTCCTTGGGAATAAATTCCGTTTCGGTCATGTCGCCCACGGCGTAGTAGCCCTCGGTGAGCGGCCCGCTGGTGTACACAGCCGAACGAAGCTGCGTAAAATCACTGAACCAGAAGCTGACGGTGATAAGGCTCTGGGGCTGTATCTCGCAGGCTAGCTCATCGGACACTATTTTTCCGCCGGCGGAAATGCGCGCCTCCCGCTTGCCGCCGAAGGTCACGGGGTAGAACTTGCCGTCAACGAATGCAGTTACCTTATTAAATACCACCTGCTCCGTCCCACAATAGTTGTCAAATGTGAGCCGCATTGCTCTCCCGCCGAACTGTGAGTAGACAGGGTAGCGGAACGTCAGATTTCTGTTGTAGCTTTCGGGGCGGTTCTCTGCGATTGATATAGCGTTGCCCCAGACGCTTGCCCAATGGTCCATGTTGTTTCCTCTTTCTGTTCTGAAAATCCGTTACTTATTATATAACTAACTTGCCTAAAAGTCAAGCCTAACTTATATAGATGTTTACAAAAAAGAAAGAGCGGAGCGGCTCACAAGCCTCTCACTTTCAGCTTGTTCACCAGCTGCACATAGAATTCCCGCACGTCGAAGCCGGGGATATCCTCACGATTGAGGTCGATAACGTCCGCGTGGGTGATACCGCGTTTGCCGGAGGGGTGCAGCACCGTGAAGCTCTCGCCCCACGGTGCGGAGGTCAGAGCCACAAGCCCGTCGTTGTCGCCGTCGTACTTACGAACCAGCGGGTAGGAGAGATTCAGCGGGAAGCGCCCGCTCTTTGAGCATTTAGCGTGGGAGCCGACGCTCTGGTACAATATTCCGGGCATGTCGGGGGTCTCCTTGTTGAATTCCTCGCAGCGGCTGTTGGTGAGGTCTTTCACCGCCGCGATAAAGTCCGGTTCGGGGTCGCCCAGCCGCCGGAATGCAGAGTTGTATATGCTCTCAACGGTCTTTACGAAGCTGTCCGGAGCGTTGTTCAGCAGATACTCCGCGAAAAGGCAGCCGTGGTGCGGGGTGTTTATCGTGGTGAGGGAGGCGACATACTTATCTGCCCCCAGCCGGGAAATGGCGTAGCGAGCGTCAAGACCGCCCTTTGAGTGGGCAATGATGTTCACCTTGCCGCAGCCGGTTTTCTGCACCAGCGTTTCAATGCGCTCCGCAAGCTCACGGGCGCTGACCTCAACAGAGGCTGCGGACTGCTGTTCGCCGTAGAATACCTCAGCGCCGTTGGCTTCCAGCTCCGCTGGGACTCTGCCCCAGTAGTTGATGAGTCTGCTGTCCCGGAAGAACACGCCGTGTACCAGCAGGATAGGGTATTTAGTGCGGCAGAGCTGGTCGTCCCGGCGGCTGCGGTTCAGCAGGGCTTTTTCGATCTCAAAGTCACATTCCCGGCGTACTTTCCGGTAGATCAAGAACAGCACCACAAGATTCGCCGGTGTGATCATGCCCATTGCAATGCCCCACGCGCGGTATTTTATACCCAGACTTACAGATGTGCAGTACACCCGGATTATCCCGTTCCAGAAAATCACCAGCTCGGCAAGATACAGCGTTATCTCTGTTGCAATTGCCGTCTGGGAGGGTATAGCCCCCGCGAGCGCTCCCCAAAGGACGAACCCGCCGATAACAAGGCAGATTATCCCGGTGATGAAGAACGCAAGTATCTGCTCCGCGCCGTCACCCAGCATACGCAGCCGGAAGGTGGGGTATTTCTTGAGCGAAGGGTAGAAGCTGAAAATCACGATATATATGACGTACAGCGTTGTAAAAAGAATCTCCAGCCACAGCGGAGTACCGGTGAGCCAGAACAGCAGTGGGCTTGCGATCCCGGCGATTATCAGCAGGTAATGCGCGAGCCTGACCGCCATGTCGGAGTGCTTCCCCAGCTTTCTGCGAACTGTATCAGCAGCGAACGCCGCGAAGCGCTCCACGTTCTGCACGAATGCGATCAATCCGGCAAGAAATCTCATTCCTTCACCTCGGTGAGCGCCCAGACGGTGCGCAGCAGAGCCTTTCCGCTTTCGGTGACGAACACCCTGCGGTACGCGGAAATGACCGCTTCGCGGGACGCGCCGTCCTCGTAGAGATTCACAATGAAATCTGCTTCGATCAGTATCTGAAGATCTCTGCCGGAAATGTTGTCGTAGGTGTGGTGGTGAGCTATCATGTAGCAGATCCTCTCAACGTCCTGCGGCGGGAAATCCAGCGCGTAAAGTATCTTCTCTGCTTCTGCCGGACCTAATTTTTCTTGCAGCTTGCCGCCGCATTCGCCGTACTGCGCTTCCGCGGGCTTAATGCCGATATCATGCACCAGCGCGGCGCATTCCAGCAGGAACTGCTCGTGCTCCGGCAGCCCCTCCTGAAGCCCGATATAACGCGCAAAGGAATGAACCTTAATGAAATGCTGGATCCTTTTCGGGTCGCCGCCGAAATATTCTGTCATTTTCTGAGTCAGTTTCTGTATCATGTTGTTTATACCCTCATTTCATAGCCGAATTCAATAAGCCCCTGCGGGCAGAGGTCGGGGATAAGCTCAATATGCTTCCCCTCTCCCCGCGTAAAGCCGCATTTTATGTAGAACTGCTCCGCAGGGGTGTTGATGTCCACCACGAACAGCCGCAGATATTCGCAGCCGCTCTGCCGGGCAATTTCCCGCGAGTGTTCTATGCACTCCCTGCCGATACCGCCGTGCTGGTAAGCCGGTGAAACTCCCAGCTTCATCAGCGTCATGGCGGGAGCGTGCGGGCTTTGCCATTTCACGTCGCCGCTGTCCGGGAGCTGCTCCAGCGCAAATGCTGCGGCGATAACGTCGCCGTCGCACAGCAGCCACAGCCGCTCTGCTTCTATGTCGCCGGGAAAGGCTTCATAAGGATAGAAGTCGTTCCACAGGTATACGCCGTTTGCTTTCATGCTTTCAACTATATCCTTATAGACCCTCCGAAGCTGCGGGAGGTCATTTTGCTGCGCCTTGCGTAAAGTCAAACCAATCACTCCTTACGATAGATATTGTACCACATATCGCTGAATAATTCAACCACATCAGGATAAAATATCCCTATATATGCGGGTTTATCCCGAACGGAAGGAGAATGGCACAATGACTGACGAACAGCGGACTGCGAACTGCTCTGAGAAAGTCCACACAGCTATCCCGCCGGAGCAGACGCTGGACAGATCGCTGGATAAGAATCTGTCACGGGTGAAAGCGATCACCGGCGGTTCAAGCGACGTTATAATCAAGCCGGCGACCCTCTGCGGCTGTAAGATAGCGGTTATCACCTGCGAGGGAATGGCTAGCACAGACACTCTGGCGCAGCTTGTGTATGAAAAACTGGGCGATTTAGGGAACTCTGAGCTTCTGCCGCCGGAGAAGGTAATGGACAGGCTGTTCAGCGACTACCTCATCGCGGCGGAGCAGCTTGAAATACGGAATATCGGCGACCTCGTGCTGAAAATGCAGAGCGGCTTCGCGATAATACTGGTGGACGGCTGCGACCTCGGTATCGCGGTGGGAATACAGGGCTATGCCGCCCGCGGAGTGGATGAGCCCTCCGGGGAACTTAACGTCCGGGGCAGCAGAGAGGGCTTCGTTGAGGTAATACGCAAGAACATGGCGCTTATCCGCCGGAGGATAAAGTCCCCCACGCTGGTGTTTGAGATGTCGGTGATCGGGGAACGCAGCAACACGGATATCTGCCTGTGCTATCTCAGCGACAAGGTTTCCCCGAAGCTGCTGGAGGACGTAAAAAAACGCCTGAAAAGCATAAAGCTGAACACTATCCTTGATAGCGGGTATATCCAGCCGTTCCTTGAGGGCAGCGGCGGGTGGTTCTTCTCGGAGTGCGGCACCTGTGAGCGCCCGGACACCTTTGCGGCGAAGCTGTATGAGGGCAGGGTGGGGATTCTGGTGGACGGAACTCCCTTTGCACTGACCGTGCCGTACCTCTTTATTGAGAACTTACAGACCCTCGACGACTACACCCAGAAGCCGTTTTACGCGGTTTTCATCAGAACGGTGCGGCTTGCCGCGTATTTCATCACGCTGTTCCTGCCGGGAGCGTATGTTGCGGTTGCGTCCTATAATCCGGAGCTTCTGCCCTCGGCGCTGATACTGAACCTCGCCGCCGCAGAGCAGACAGCGCCGTTTTCACTCATGGCGGAATGTCTGCTGATACACTTCATGTACGAAATTCTGCGGGAAGCAGGGATAAGGCTGCCGCGTCCTATCGGTCACGCGATAGGCGTTGTGGGCGGTATCGTTATCGGCGATATCACCGTAAACGCCGGGCTGGTGGGAGCGCCTATGGTGCTTATCGTGGCGCTGAGCGGTCTTTGCAGCTTCGTTGTTCCGGCGCTGTACGAAAGGACTGTGCTGCTGCGGTTCATTTATATCCTCGCCGGGGGAATATTCGGGCTGTTCGGGCTGCTGCTTTCCGCTGGGGTCATTATCATAAAAATGTGTTCGCTTAACACCTACGGCGTGCCGTATATGGCGCCTGTTTCGCCGTTCTCGCCAAGAAGCTCCAGAGATATGCTGGTGAGAGCCGGCTGGCGCAGGCTGCAAAAGGGCGATGTGACGGTGCAGGGTCTTAACGGAAGCGATATCCGCACGGAGTGAGGAGGGGCTATGCAGGTCGATCAACACAAGATCAGCGCAGGTCAGTTGTTCTGCATACTGCTGCTGATACGCATTTCGGCGGAGCTGGTGTATCCCTCCACAACAGGGTTCGGAGGAACCGGGCTTGCCGCGGCTGTCACAGCGGAGGTGATACGGTTTCTTATCGCGCTCCCGGTGCTGGTCTATTCCTTTAAAGGAACATCGTTCTACGCGGCGATATGGCGGAAGCACCGCTTTTGGGGCTGGGCGTCTGCGGTGGGAGCGGCGCTGATTCTGGCAGGATTCACGGTGCGCACGCTTATTTATACGGCGGAATTCGTGCAGCGCAATATGCTGAACCAGATGTCCGCGCTCCTTATTGCGCTGCTGCTGGCGGGATTCGGCGCGTATGCGGCGTTCAGGGGCTGCGAGGCTATGGCTAGGGCGGGAGTGCTGTTCTTAGTCGCGGCGGGAGTGATCACACTGCTGGTGGTGATCGCGGATATACCCGGCATGACCCGTATCCGTGAGCTTCCCGAATGGAGCGTCGGGCTGTTCGTGGAGAATGTGACAGAACGCTGCTGGCGGGGCGGGGAATACCTCGTTTTCGCGGCGCTTCTGCCCTACGTCCGAACTGAAGGGGACAAAGTTAAAAATAAGGCAAAGACCCGTTCGGGGGCTGTCGGGCTGTTGTTCGCGGCGGCTTCAGCAGTGATCGCGGTGCTGCTGTGCGTATTTTTCGGGGCAGTGCTGGGTGAGTATTCCGGCATGACGGAATACCCGATCGCGGCGGCTGCTTCGCTGTCGGACATCATGCTTTTCAAGCGGCTGGACGGCATTGTGTGCGCAGTCTGGGCGCTGGGAGCGGCTTTCCGTATCGGCGTGATGATCTTCGCTGGCTTCTCGGTGATCGGTGAGCTTGTGAAATGCGCCCTCGCGGGGAGGCGTGCGAAAGGAGCTGACGGAGCATGAAGAAACTTATCCTGCCCGCTGTGATCGCGGGAATGCTGCTGCTTTCCGGCTGCCAGTCCACGGAGCTTGGCAAGCGGGCGATAATCCAAGCCGCGGCGGTGGATCACAGGAACGGGGAATACACCGTCAGCGCGCTGATGTTCAGCTCCGGCGGGAGCAGTCAGGACGGTATCGACGCCTCCGGGGAGAACGTTATTAAGGTCAGCGGCAGCGGCAGAACCTTTGCCGAGGCGGTGGAGGACATCTCCCTCACCGACGGCAAGGAGATCTATATGAGCGAAAACAAGCTGCTGATAATCGGCGGCGGCTTTGAGGACGCGGATTTCACGCCGGTGCTGGAAACTCTGGCGCGGGACATGCGGTGCAGTCTGAATATGCTGGTGTGCTTTTCCGACGACCCGGAGCTTCTCACGGATCTGCACTTCACAGAGGGGATAACCTCCGCGGAAAAGCCGGTCAGCATGATTGAGAACTCCTACCGGGCGGGGGCTTCACCAAAGACCTGCCTGCTTGACCTGCTGAATGACACCGCCGCGGAACGCAGCACGCTTCTGCCCATGTTTGAAAAGACCGTCAACGGCTTCGGAATGACCTCTGATGAGGAGGGCGCAACGGCGGCAATCACCGGGTCGAGGTTCTACTACTGCGGCAGACTGTACGAGTATCTTGACAGCGACCAGACCGTCGGGGAAATGCTGCTCACCGGGCTTTCGGACAAGGCGCAGCTTAACTTCCGCTACGGCGGCACTGAACAGAGCTGCGAAGCCTACTCAATCCGGGTGAAGCAGCTTGAAAACGGCGATATCCGGCTGTCTGCTAGGTTCCGCCGGCGAAACGGCGAGTCCCTGCCGGAGGAACTGAAGAACTCGGCATTTGCAGAACTGGAAAGAATGATCAGAGCGGCGTCGGAAATATAACGGCAAAGGCGGACTTGTGCAAAGTCCGCCATGTGCTGTAAATGCGGCTGTTATGCCATTTACAGAGGTTAGTTGTAATTTTCAACAAAACAACGTTGAAAAAATAATCGTGATTTGTAAATTTTTTTTCTGAAAACACTTGACTTTTTCCCGAAAACATGTTAAATTATATTTAGCACTCAGAGAGATAGAGTGCTAAAGATTCAGGAAGGTGGTCAGAATGGATACCAGAGCGATGAAAATACTTGCGGCGATAGTCGATGAGTACATCAGGACCGGCGAACCGGTAGGCTCAAAGGTGCTTGCTGAAAGAGCGGACATCTCGGTTTCCTCTGCCACGATCAGAAACACCATGGCGGCGCTGGAGCAGGAGGGTTATCTCGATCACCCGCACACCTCCGCCGGGAGAGTTCCTACCTATAAGGGATACCGTTACTACATCGACAATCTGATGAACCCCGTTCCGCTGGACGCGGAGGACATGGAGCAGATCGACGGGCTGCTGGAGCAGACCCTGGAGGACAGCACATGCTCACCGGAGGAAGCGATAATCCAGAACGCTTCCACAGCGCTGGCGGAGATCACCAAGTGCGCGACGTTTTCAACGAACCATGTGTCGCAGTTCTCCGTGATCACAAAGGTGGACGTTATCCCCACCGGGCGGCGCATGTACGTTCTGCTGATGATCACCAGCAGCGGCGCGATAAAGAACCGTATCTGCCGCATGGAGTTCGATCTCACGAACGAGCAGATGGAGTTCTTCAACAGCTTTGTCAGCAAGAATCTTCAAGGCGTGAACCTTGCGGAGCTGACTGATGAGTATATCAACAAGCTCATCGAGGCGCTGGGGGCGTACATGATAACCTTGTCGCCGCTTCTCACCGCGGTCTGCGAGCTTTCAAACGACCTCATGCAGGACAATGTAGAGGTACAGGGACAGACAAACCTGCTGGAATGTCAGGAGTTCCCGGTAATGGACGTTATGAAGTTCCTCGAAAATAAAAACGAGCTTTCGGCGCTGCTGGACAGCACGTTTTCGGGGATAAACATAAAATTCGGCGGGGAGGACAGCACAGACACCTTCGCCATCAGCAATTCTACCTTCGTCAGCGGAACGTACTACAAGAACGGAAAGCCGGCGGGAACGCTGGGGGTCATAGGTCCGATGAGGCTGGACTACCGCAGGATAATCCCTTATATCGAATATTTCAGCGACAAAATAACAAGGCTGCTGTCTGAGCAATCCGATCAGCCGCCTCAGATAGAAAGCGAGGTCAAGGACAATGGAGAATAGCGATAGCTTAGATCAGGAGCAGAGCGTTCAGACCGAAGCTCCCGCGGAAGAAGCGGCTGACAAGGCTGCGGACGCAGGAGCGGCAGAGAACGCACAGCCGGAAGCTCCCGCTGCCGAAGCAGCCGAGGAACAGCCGGACGCTGACGAAAAGCTCGCGGCGGAGCTGGCACAGGTAAAGGATCAGCTTCTTCGCACAATGGCTGAATACGACAACCACAGAAAGCGCACAGCGAAAGAAAAGCTGGAGCTTCGCGCGGATATCATATCCAACGTGGTAGCGGACTTCCTGCCAGTTATGGATAATCTCGAAAGAGCGTTGGCGGCGGAATGTACCGACGGCAACTACAAGCAGGGCGTTCAGATGATCTACGACAGCTTTATGGCGACCCTCACAAAGCTGGGAGTCACCGAGATCGAAAGCGACGGCGCAGATTTCGACCCGCAGCTTCATCAGGCTGTACAGCGGGTGGACGAAGAAGGCGTCGAGAGCGGAAAGGTCGCAAAGACCTTTGCGAAGGGCTATAAGATCAACGACAAGGTTATCCGCTTTGCGATGGTCGCAGTAGCCAACTAATTTAAGCAAACCCAGCACAGCAAACATCATCACAAGCTAAGTGCATATAATATGCAGACAAGAGAATGGAGGAATTCATTATGGGAAAGATCATAGGTATTGACTTAGGTACTACAAATTCATGCGTATCTGTTATTGAGGGCGGCGAGCCGGTGGTTATCACCAACTCCGAGGGTTCAAGAACCACTCCGTCCGTCGTAGCGTTCACTAAGGACGGCGAGCGTCTGGTAGGTCAGCTTGCAAAGAATCAGGCTGTCACCAACCCCGAAAAGACCGTTATTTCTATCAAGCGCCACATGGGCAGCGATTACAAGGTAGATATTGACGGCAAGAAGTACACTCCGCAGGAGATCTCCGCGATGATACTTCAGAAGCTGAAGCACGACGCTGAAGCATACCTCGGCGAGACTGTTTCCGACGCTGTTATCACGGTTCCGGCATACTTCACCGACAGCCAGCGTCAGGCTACTAAGGACGCAGGCCAGATCGCAGGTCTCAAGGTACACAGAATAATCAACGAGCCGACGGCGGCTGCGCTTGCTTACGGCATTGATAAGGAAGAGGAGCAGAAGATCGTTGTTTACGACCTCGGCGGCGGTACTTTTGATGTATCTGTTATCGAGATCGGCGACGGTGTACAGGAAGTTCTTGCGACAGCTGGTAACAACCACCTCGGCGGCGACGACTTCGACCAAAGGATCATTGACTTCCTCAAGGCTGAGTTCAAGAAGTCCGACGGTATCGACCTCAGCAGCGACAAGTTCGCAATGCAGAGATTAAAGGACGAGGCAGAAAAGGCAAAGATCGCGCTGTCCAACTCCACCACTGTAAATGTAAACATTCCGTATATCACCGCTGACGCAACAGGTCCTAAGCACCTTAACGTAACTCTGTCCAGAGCAAAGTTCAACGAGCTTACCGCAGATCTGGTTGAGTCCACCATGGGTCCGCTGAAGCAGGCGATCTCCGATTCCGGTCTGGATAAGAGCGAGATCGACAAGATCCTTCTGGTAGGCGGTTCTACAAGAATCCCCGCTGTACAGGACGCTGTAAAGAGCTTCCTCGGCAAGGAGCCGTTCAAGGGTATCAACCCGGACGAGTGCGTAGCTATCGGCGCGTCCATTCAGGGCGGTGTTCTGAACAAGGAAGTCACTGGCCTGCTGCTGCTTGATGTAGCGCCTCTGTCCCTCGGTATCGAGACTGCAGGCGGCGTATGCACCAGAATGATCGAGAGAAACACCACCATTCCTACCAAGAAGAGCCAGATCTTCTCCACCTACTCCGACAACCAGCCCAGCGTTGATATCAACGTACTCCAGGGCGAGCGTGAGTTCGCGAAGGACAACAAGTCGATCGGCACATTCCGTCTGGACGGTATCGCTCCCGCTCCGAGAGGTATCCCGCAGATCGAGGTTACTTTCGATATCGACGCAAACGGTATCGTAAACGTATCCGCAAAGGATCTCGGCACCGGCAAGGAGCAGCACATCTCTATCACCGCCTCCACCAACATGAGCAAGGAGGATATCGAGAAGGCTGTCAAGGAAGCTGAGCAGTTCGCAGCGGAGGACAAGAAGCGCAAGGAGGACGTTGATGCACGCAACGAGGCAGACCAGATGGTTTACCAGATCGAAAAGTCAATGACCGACTTCGGCGACAAGGTCACCGAGGACGACAAGGCTAAGGTTCAGCCGAAGCTGGACGCTCTCAAGGAAGCGCTGAAGGGCACCGATATCGAAGCTATCAAGACTGCTAAGGACGAGCTCCAGAAGGAATTCTACGAGGTAGCAGGCAAGATCTATCAGGCGCAGGGCGCTGCTGCCGGCGCAGAGGGCGCAGCTCCGCAGGATAACGGTCCGGTTGACGGCGAAGTTATCGACGAATAATTTTCTAAAGGTACACAACGCCCTGTGGAGATCCCTCAAGGCGTTGTGTTTCTCATACACAGAAGGATTGATCACATATGGAGAAAAGAGATTATTACGAGGTTCTTGGACTGCAAAAGGGCGCGTCAGAGGCTGAGATAAAGAAAGCCTACCGCCAGATGGCGAAGAAGTACCACCCCGACCTTAATCCCGATAATCCCGAAGCAGAAGCAAAGTTCAAGGAAGTAAACGAGGCTAACGACGTGCTTTCCGACCCGGAGAAGAAAGCAAGATACGACCAGTTCGGCTTCGCGGGGGTAGACCCCAGCTACGGCGCTGGAGCAGGCTCCGGCGGCAGCGGCGGTTTCGGCGGGTTCGGAGGGTTCTCCGGTGGATTTTCCGGCGGGGTAGACCTCGGCGACATTTTCGATAATATTTTCGGCGGCGGATTCACGTCCGGCGGTTCAAGGTCGAATCCCAACGCTCCCCGTAGAGGCTCGGATATCGTCGTTTCGCTCAGTATCAGTTTCATGGAGGCTTGCAAGGGTATCACCCACGATATTGAGATAAACCGCGTTGAAGTCTGTGACGAATGCGGCGGCAGCGGCGCAAAGAAAGGAACCTCTGCCAAGACCTGTCCGGACTGCCACGGCGCCGGCAAGGTGAACGTCCGCCAGCAGACCATGTTCGGCATGATGCAGACCACCAAGACATGTACCAAGTGCGGCGGCAAGGGCAAGGTAATTGACACTCCCTGTCCCACCTGCGGCGGCAGCGGAGTTTCCCAAAAAAAGGCGACTATATCCGTCAATATCCCGGCGGGTATCAACGACGGTCAGACTATCAGACTTGCCGGAAAGGGCAATGCCGGCACGAACGGCGGCAGCCGCGGCGACCTGAAGGTGCGCATTTCTGTACGGCAGGATAAGGTGTTCGAGCGGGACGGCGACAATATCCTCGTTGAAGTACCGCTGACCTACACGCAGGCGGCGCTAGGCGCGGAGATAGACATTCCGACCATAGACGGCAGCATGAAGTACACTATCCCCGCCGGCACTCAGCCCGGAAAGGTATTCACTATCCGCGGCAAGGGCGTACAGCACTGCCAGAGGAACGGCAGGGGCGACGAGCTGGTAACGGTTTCTATCGAAGTGCCCACCAACCTCAACAAGAAGCAGAAGGACGCTCTGCAAGCCTTCGAGGACACCCTTGAGGACAACAATTATTCCAGACGGACGAACTTCTTTGAAAAGATCAAGGATCTGTTCAGCGGAAAGCAGTAGGAGTCCTGCATGATATTTCATACCCTGAGAAGCATTAGGTTTCTCAGGGTATTTCTTTTGGGGCTTGTTTTCTTTGGTTTTCTCCCGCTTTCTCCGGAATTCTCCGTTATTCCGGCAAAAATGTGCATTTTACCCCTTGAAAATATATCGGATTTGTGATAAAATATAATCTGAGTTATTATGCAGAGGGAAACGCTGATCAAATCAAATTCGCCACGTTCAAACGCGGGAACTCACGCGGCAGAATTTGATACGCTTCGCTATGATCAGCGTGTCCGTAGAATAACGTTATAGAAAGGACGCACCCGCAGCGGTGCGCAGGGTGGAAATATATGGCTAAGCTAAAGATCGCGGTCCTGTTCGGGGGAGCTTCGAGCGAACATGACGTTTCACTTGTGTCGGCGTATTCAGTGCTGACGAATATCCCCAAGGATAAATACGACGTGATGTGCATAGGCATCACCAAAAAGGGACACTGGCTGTATTATCCCGGCGAGTACGAGGACATCAAGACCGGGGAGTGGGAGAACAATCCCGACAACTGCACAGCGGTCATCAGCCCGGACACTGTGAACAAGGGCGTTATCATCATGGGCGCGGACGACAAGTGCTATATCCGCCGGGTGGACGCGGTGTTCCCGGTGCTACACGGAATGTTCGGCGAGGACGGCACGGTGCAGGGACTGTGCGCTCTGGCGGGGATACCCTGCGTAGGCTGCGACATGACCAGCAGCGCCTCCTGCATGGATAAGGCGATAACCCACACTATCCTTGAAGCGGCGGGAATACGCACGGCGCCGTACTGCTATGTTACGAGGACTTCCCTCCACGACATCGACAAGGCGTGCGAAAATATCGAGGAGAAGCTGGGCGGATATCCGATGTTCGTCAAGCCCGCCTGCGCAGGTTCTTCTGTGGGAGTTTCTCGCGCCTCAGACCGGGAGGCTCTTAAAAATGGTATGCGTATAGCCTTTGCCCACGGCGAAAAGGTCGTGATCGAGACCGAGATCGTCGGCAAGGAGGTAGAGTGCGCTGTGCTGGGCAACGGCGAGGAGCTTATCGCGTCGATACCCGGACAGATCACCCCGGCGGAGGAATTCTATGACTACGACGCGAAATACAAGCTGGGTACTTCCGTGCTGGATATCCCGGCGAAGATCTCCCCGGAGATGACGGAGCAGCTCCGCGAAACCGCGAAAAAGGCGTACATAGCAATGGGGTGCAGCGGCTTTTCGAGGGTAGATTTCTTCGTTACCGAGGACGGTCTTGTGCTTAATGAGATCAACACTATCCCCGGTTTTACGCCGATAAGCATGTACCCCAAGCTGATGAACAACATGGGAATAGAATACGGCGAGCTGCTTGACAGACTTATCGAGCTTGCTGTCGAGAGGAATTCAGAAAACTGATCCGGGAGAAAAATATGGGAAACAATGCAAACATAAGAATGACGGTGAAACAGACGGCGGACGGCGAGACCGACAGCTCCGAGCTGTTCACAAAGGGCGAGTTCCGGGAGCACGGCGGCAGCTTCTTCATTGACTATGACGAGAGCGAAGCCACCGGGTACGAGGGCAGCCACGTCCAGCTAAGAATAGGTCAGCAGGACGAAACGATCACCATGACCCGCACGGGCAAGGCGTTTTCCAGCTTGATATTTGAGAACGGGAAGCGTCATTTCTGCCATTATGGCACGGAATACGGCGATTGTATGATAGGAATATCCACCACTGAAATGCGAAACGGCATAACCAGCGTCGGCGGAGAGGTCTATGTACGCTATACGATAGACGTAAATTCCGGGCTTATGCTCACCAACGAAATAACGATAAACGTAAAGCCGCACGACGGCAACTGATCAAGACAACAAGGAGAACAACGGAATGTATAACGCAGTAGAACAGGCAAAATCAGAGGTAAAGGAAATAATCATGGGCGCGCTGGGCAGACTTACGGCGCAGGGTAAGATCCCCGCAGAGCCGCTGCCGCCCTTTCAGGTCACTATCCCCGCGGACAACAGCCACGGCGATTTCTCAGCGAACACGGCGCTGGTTTCGGCTAAGGCGCTGAAAAGCAATCCCCGCGCCATTGCGCAGATGATCGCGGAAGCCGCGATACTGGACGGCACCAGCTTCAGCAAAATCGAGGTGGCAGGACCCGGCTTCCTTAATTTCTTCATCGGCGAAAGCTGGTTTGAGGACGTTGTGACCAACGCTGCGTCCCTTGGGGAGGATTACGGCAAGACCGACCTCGGCAAGGGCAAGCGGGTGCTGGTGGAGTTCGTTTCTGCGAACCCGACAGGACCCATGCATATCGGCAACGCAAGGGGCGGCGCTATCGGCGACAGCCTTTCTTCACTGCTTCAGGAGGCGGGCTATGAGGTAAGCCGCGAGTTTTACATCAACGACGCGGGAAATCAGGTGGCGAAGTTCGGAAAGTCCCTTGACCTGCGGTATATGCAGCTCTGCTCCGACAAGGGGCAGCAGGTGATCGCGGAGTGCGGCAGCGACATGGAGAAACTCACCAAGGTTATCTATGACGCAACCCCCGCACCGGACGCGGACGGAAACTTCACTGACGAACAGCAGAACGACCCGTTCTTCATGCCGAACGACGTATATCTCGGCATGGACATTATCGAACATGCGAAGAATTACTACGACCTGCACGGCGGGAAGTCCCTGTCCGAAAAGCCGGAGCAGGAGCGCCGTGACGCGCTGGTAGAATACGCACTGCCGCTGAACGAGAAGCGCCTTGAGGAAGACCTGCTGAAGTACAGGATAAAGTACGATAACTGGTTCAAGGAGAGCAGCCTGCACAACAGCGGCGCGGTTGCTGATGTTATTGAGAAGCTGAAAGCGGGCGGTCACACCTACGAAAAGGACGGCGCGCTGTGGCTGAAGGCTACCGATTTCGGCGGCGATCAGGACTTTGTTCTGGTACGCTCCAACGGTTTCCCGACTTATATCGTGCCGGATATCGCTTATCATTACGACAAGCTGATCACCCGCGGCTACGACAAGGCGATAAACGTACTCGGCGCAGACCACCACGGCTATGTTCAGCGCATGAGGATAGCGCTTTCCGCCCTCGGTATCGACGACAAGCGTCTTGACGTCGTTATTATGCAAATGGTAATGCTTATCCGTGACGGCAAGCCCTGCAAGCTAAGCAAGCGTTCCGGCAAGGCGATAACACTAACCACTCTGCTTGACGAAGTCCCGATAGACGCAGCAAGATTCGTATTTAACCAGCGCAACGCCGACACTCACCTTGAGTTCGACCTTGACCTTGCGGTGGAGGAATCCAGCAAGAACCCGGTGTTCTACGTTCAGTACGCACATGCGCGTATCTGCCGCATTATTGAGAAGCAGGCGGAGGAGGGCGTGAAGTACTCCGGCGGCAGGATATCCTTCAGCGACCCGGCGGAGCTTGCTCTTATCCGCAAAATTGCGGAAATGCCGGAAATGATAAACCAAGCGGCGAAGGAATACGACCCCTCCGCGCTGACAAGATATTCCTACGAGCTGGCGCAGAGCTTCCACAAGTTCTACGATAGCTGCCCGATAAAGGACGCGGACGAGCCGGTGAAGCTGTCCCGTCTGGCGCTGTGCGAAGCGGCGAGAACTGCTCTGCGCAACGTGCTTACTCTTTTAAAGGTTGAAGCCCCCGAAAGAATGTGATCGGCGCTTATCATGTTTGAACAGGAAAAGAAGTATTATATCCGGGCGTTCGTGTACGCCCTTGCAATGGCGGTGGTGCTGCTTCTTCCGTTCGTGATACTGGACGGGGGATATTTCGTGTACTACGGCGACTATAACGCGCAGCAGATACCGTTCTACAAGACCTGCATAAGGGCGGTGCAGAGCGGAAATTTCGGCTGGAACTGGCAGACAGATCTCGGCGCGAACTTCGTCGGCTCATACAGCTTTTACACGCTGGGAAGCCCGTTCTTCTGGTTCGCGGCGCTGTTCCCGGTGGAGATATCTCAGTATCTTATGGCGCCGCTGCTGGCGCTGAAGATAGCCTGCTCGTCATTCTTTGCTTTTGTTTATATCCGGAGATTTGTTACAAAGCCGCAGAACGCTCTTATCGGCGGGCTTCTGTACGCGTTCTCCGGGTACTCAATGTACAACATTTTCTTCAATCATTTCCACGAGGCGATAGTGTTCTTCCCGCTGCTGCTTATCGGGCTGGAGGAAGCTGTGGTGAACAAGCGCCGCGGCGCCCTGGCGCTTGCGGTGGCGATAAACGCGTTCGTGAACTACTTCTTCTTTATCGGGGAATGTGTGTTTCTTTTGCTGTATTTCGTAGCTAGAATCATCGGCGACAAGCGGTTCAGAATAGGTCTGCGGGACTTTTTCTGCCTTGCGTTCGAGTCGGTGTGCGGCGTGCTTATCGCCGGGGCGCTTTTCGTGCCGTCAATTTTTCAAGTGCTGGACGTTCCGCGTTCTACCACAATGCTTAACGGCTGGGATTTCCTGTTCTACAACAAGGTGCAGCGGTACGGGCTTATTCTGGAGGGAATGTTCTTCCCCGGAGAAGTCCCGGCGAGAACCGCAATGTTCGAGGGCGCAGACGCAAAGTGGAGCAGCGTTGCGCTATATCTCCCGCTGTTCTCCCTGTCCGGAGTTATCGCGCTTGTAAAGGGCGCAGGCACGGAGGCTTCCCGGCGAATGCGCTGGGTGAGGATACTTCTCCCGGCGTGCTTTGTAATTGCAATGGTGCCGGGGCTTAATTCCTCCTTTGTGCTGTTCAATTACAGCTTCTACACACGGTGGTTCTACATGCCGGAGCTTCTCTGCGCGCTTGCCACTGTCTATGTGCTGGAGCATGAGGAGTTCGACCTGAAATTCGGTGCGAAATTCTGTGCTGTGGCGGTGGCGGTAATGTCGCTGCTGGTGCTGCTTTTCCCGACAAAGCTGGAGCAGGATGACAAGGACAGCACGGAAACAGTCCTTTTGCCGCACCTTGCTAACGGAATGTCACTGACGGTGTCCATAAATATCGCAGTGTGCGTTGGCATGCTGATCGCGCTGTTTTTGATTCTGCGTCAACGGAAGAAGCTGACCGCTGCGGCGTTCAATAAAAGAGTCACGTCGTTGACTGTGGTATGCTGCATGGCGCTGGGCTACTACTATGTCGGATACGGCAGGGTATTAGGTCCGTATATCGGTTCATATAACAAGAATGTCTCCGCGCAGATACACATTGACGACCCGGAGTTCTACCGCATGGAGGAACTCAGCAGCATGAACAATATCAACATGCTGTGGGACATGAGCTCCCTAAAGAGCTTCACCAGCATTCTGCCCAGCTCCACTTTTGAGCTGTACGACCTGCTTGACATTGAGCGCACTGTGAACTCTGCGCCGGATACTGATAGATACGCGCTTCGTTCGCTGACCCACGTAAAGTATCTGGTGATCCCCCCAGACTGCAACGAGGAGAAAAGGAAAAACTCGCTTGATGATCTGCGTAATTTTCAGTATCTTGAATCGCAGGACGGCTACGACATCTATGAAAATACCGCGGTACTGCCTATGGGCTTCGCCTACGACGGCTACCTGCTTCAAAAGGACGCAGCG
Source organism: uncultured Clostridia bacterium (assembly GCA_945873955.1). GTDB lineage: Bacteria > Bacillota > Clostridia > Oscillospirales > Ruminococcaceae > CAG-115. The sequence goes on from CAMCFA010000026.1 coordinate 23,563, forward strand.
GGAAAACGCGCGGACAATCTGATGATAGGCAGCGTTATATTGACGGAGGAACAGGCGGAGAAGTACGGCGATATCCTCACCGAGAACGAGGACGAGGGTCTTACCGGCGACGAGCTGTATCAGCAGTTCCTGTCCGATGTTGAGGATAGGAAAAACCTAGCCGCAAAGCAGTTCAGTGTGAACAGCAGCGGCTTCACGGCAATCACGGATTACGACCGGGAGCGCTTCGTGGTGTTCAGTGTCCCCTACGACAACGGCTGGAGCGGAAGCGTTTCAGTGCAGGGCGGGGAGTACCAGCCGCTGGAGCTTGAAAAGGTGAACGGCGGATTTATCGGCATGAAGCTCCCGGCGGGGGTTTGCGAGTTGAAATTCACCTACAAGACCCCCGGCGGCACTCTGGGAGTAATTTGCACCGTCGTTGGTATCGTCCTTTTCGGCGGATATATTCTGCTGTGCTATGTTATTCTGTGGCGCAGACCGCGGAGATACGCGCACCTGTACGCGGTAGATCAGGTGGAGGGCGTCAAGGCGCACAGCTCCTATATCGACCAACTCTCAAAGCAGATCTACGAGTCCCCGGAAAAGGGCGCAGTGCAGAGCAGAAACGAGGACGAGGAACTGTCATTCCCGGACATTGAGGAGAGCTTCATGGACAGGGAACGATACGACTTCAAGAGCCGCACACCCAAGCCCCGGACTTCTCACATCACCGAGGAGGACGAGGCGTACAACGTCCTTAAAGAGCTTGACGAGCAGCGTCAGAACAAGGACGAGATAGAGTAAGGAGTAGCGCTATGGCACATTTAGAGGAAAAAACAGTATCCAGCGAGCAGAAATTCGACGGCAGGATAGTAAAGCTGTTCGTTGACAAGGCGGAGCTGGAGGACGGCAGGATCGTCACCCGTGAGGTCATCAAGCACCCCGGCGGCGTGTGTGTGCTTCCGCTCACCGAGAAGAACGAGGTGATGTTCGTGAAGCAGTTCCGCTATCCTCACCAGACGGTGCTGCTGGAGATCCCGGCGGGCAAGCTGGAATACGGCGAGAACCACCATGAGTGCGGTCTGCGTGAACTGAAAGAGGAAACCGGCTGCACCTGCGACGAGTACACCTATCTGGGCAGCCTTATACCAACTCCTGCATACTGCGGCGAGGTGATACACATGTACCTTGCGCGGGGACTTCACTCCGGCAGCCAGAAGCTGGACGAGGGCGAGTTCCTTGAGATAGAAAAAATACCGCTTGACGAAGCGGTGGCAATGGTAATGCGCAATGAGATACAGGACAGCAAGACCCAGATAGCGCTTCTCAAAACGAAGCTGCTGCTGGAAAAGGGTCTGTGATTATGTAGCCGCGGCTGGGCGGCGTTCACTGGACGTACTGCCTGTACGCTTCGAGGATCTGTTCCTCGATCTTCTCACGGACGTTGGCGGATATCGGGTGGATTATGTCACGGAATACCCCGGACTCCTCCCGGCGGCTGGGCATGGCGACGAACATTCGTTCATCTCCTTGAACCAGCTTGATGTCGTGTATTGCGATCGCGTTGTCGATAGTGATAGACACCACCGCGCGCAGTCTGCCCTCCTGCATGGTTTTTCTGATTTTGATGTCGCTGATTTCCATAGTTACCTCCGAAGCTGTAAATGTAGGGTTCACGCTGGTAGTGTGGGAATTTTTGCGGGAAATATACATAGAATAAATCAGACAAAAATTTAACTGGAAAGAAAGGTCTTTACTGTGGATAATTTTCTGACAGGCAAAAAGCACATTCATTTTATCGGAATAGGCGGTTCGGGAATGTACCCGCTGGCGCAGATACTCCATTCGCAGGGGTACTACCTCACCGGGTCGGACAACAACGAAACTGCCACCCTTGACGCGGTGCGCAAAATGGGAATCCCCGTGTACTTCGGGCAGAGGGCGGAGAACATCGAGGGCGCTGACCTTATCGTGCATACCGCCGCTATCATGGCGGATAACCCGGAGCTTATCGCGGCGAAGCAGAGCGGCGTTCTGACTATCGAGCGCAGCGAGCTGCTGGGGCTGGTAACGAGCTGGTACAGCAAGGCTTTCTGCGTGAGCGGCACCCACGGAAAGACCACGACGACCTCCATGCTGACGCATATACTGTTGGCGGCGGGGATAGACCTGTCCGCGGTCATAGGCGGCAAGCTGAAGGCGATAGGCGGCAGCGGCAGAGCCGGCAGAAGCGAGTATATGGTGTGCGAGGCGTGTGAGTTTGTGGACACGTTCTTAAAGCTGTTCCCGAACATTTCGATTATTCTGAATATCGACCGCGACCACATGGATTACTTCAAGACCATGGAGAATCTGAAGCACAGCTTCTCGGAGTTCTGCAAAAAGACGACCGATATGGTGATCGCAAACGGCTCCGACCCGAACACCATGGAGGCGGTCAGAAACAGCGGCACGGAGGCGAAGGTCATCACCTTCGGCAAGACCGCGGACTGCGATTTCTCCCCGGAGAATATCCGGCATATCGCCGACTTCCGCACGGAATTCGACCTTATGCACAAGGGAGAGCTGCTTTCTCATATCGTGATACACGTCCCCGGAATACACAATGTGTATAACGCAGTGGCGGCGTGCGCGGCGGCTTATTCAGCGGGGATACCCGTTGAAGCGCTGGCGGAGGGGCTGGACAAATTCGGCGGCGCTATGCGGCGGTTTGAGCGGCTGGCAGAGGTCGGCGGAGTTACTGTCGTTGACGACTACGCACATCACCCCGCAGAGATAGCGGCGACCCTACGCACGGCAAAGGAAATGAGCTATAAGCGGGTGTGGGCGGTTCACCAGCCGTTCACATATTCAAGGACGGCAATGCTGCTGGACGATTTTGCGCAGGCGCTTTCCATAGCGGACAGGGTGGTGCTCACCGAAATAATGGGCAGCCGCGAGAAGAACACCTATAATATTTACTCAAAGGACTTAGCGGCGAAGATAGACGGCTGCGTATGGTTCACCGGCATGGAGGAGGTCGCGCAGTACGTTGCGGCGAACGTCCAACCGGGAGATTTGGTGATAACGCTGGGCTGCGGCGATATTTACAAGGCAGCGGACAGAATAATTGAGATTTTAAAGGAAAAGAACTGATGTTTGAACTGAAAAAAACCGAGGGACGCGCCCGGCGCGGTACATTTACGACACCCCACGGCGCGATAGAAACGCCGTTCTTCATGAATGTTGGCACTGCCGCAGCGATAAAGGGCGGTATCTCTTCAGTAGATCTTAAAGGGCTTAAAACGCAGGTGGAACTGTGCAACACCTACCACCTGCACCTCCGCCCCGGCGACGACGTGATATACAAGCTGGGGGGACTTCACAAGTTCATGAACTGGGACAAACCTATCCTTACCGACAGCGGCGGATTTCAGGTGTTCTCGCTTGCAAAGCTGCGCAAGATCAAGGAGGAGGGTGTGTACTTCGCGAGCCACATTGACGGGCGGCGGCTGTTCATAGGTCCGGAGGAAAGTATGCAGATACAGTCCCACCTCGCCTCTACTATCGCAATGGCGTTTGACGAGTGCGTGGAAAATCCCGCACCGAGGGACTACGTTCAGCGTTCGGTGGAGCGCACCACCCGGTGGCTCCAGCGCTGCAAGGACGAAATGGCACGGCTGAACTCCCTGCCGGAAACGATAAACAGGCAGCAGCTCCTTTTCGCGATAAATCAAGGCGGAACCTACGACGATATCCGCGTCGAGCACATGAAAACGATAGCAGAAATGGACCTTGACGGCTACGCTGTCGGAGGTCTTGCGGTGGGTGAGCCTACCGAGGAGATGTACCATATCCTTGACGTGGTGCTGCCCTACGCGCCGGTGGACAAGCCCCGGTATCTCATGGGCGTGGGAACTCCCTCCAACATAATTGAGGGCGTGTACCGCGGCGTGGACATGTTCGACTGCGTAATGCCCAGCCGAAACGCGCGGCACGCTACGATATTCACATGGGACGGTATCATGCACGCTACCAACAAGTGCTACGAGCTGGACGAGCAGCCCCTTGACCCTAAGTGCGACTGCCCGACCTGCCGGAATTTCAGCCGGGCGTATATCCGCCACCTTTTCAAGGCGGGGGAGCAGCTTGGCGGCAGGCTTGCTGTGCAGCATAATCTGTATTTCTACAACACGCTTATGGAGCGTATTCGCGAGGCCCTTGACGAGGGCAGGTTCGAGGAGTTCCGCAATGAATATTCGGTAAGGCTGGCAACGCTGGTGGACAAGGGCTAAACTGGATAAACTGGAAAGGACGAGGTTATGAAGCTGATAAGCATAGGCTTCGGCAATTCGGTGAACGCCGACAGGATAGTTGCGGTGGTAAGCCCCGAAGCCGCCCCGGTAAAGCGAATAGTTCAGCTTGCCAAGGACAGCGGCACGGCGATAGACGCCACCTGCGGACGGCGCACCCGCTCCGTGATAATCTGCGACAGCGGGCATGTTGTGATGTCGGCGCAGACCCCGGAAACAATTTCCGGCAAGACCGGCGATAATCTGCCGGAGCAGGACGAGCAAATGATTTGACAGGAGATATTTGATATGAGCAAGGGATTACTTTTTGTGGTATCCGCTCCCGCTGGCTGCGGCAAGGATACCATTCTGGAGCAGTTGTTCAAGGTCACGGAAAATGTCGGATATTCGGTATCCGCCACCTCCCGCGCGCCGAGAGAGGGCGAGGTGAACGGCGTACACTATCACTTCATGAGCCGTGAGCAGTTCGAGCAGATGATAAAGGACGAAGCGGTGCTGGAATACACGGAGTACTGCGGCAATTACTACGGCACGCCCCGCAAGGCTGTGGAGGACATGCTGAACGACGGCAAGGACGTTATCCTCAAGATAGAGGTTGAGGGCGCAATGAACATCAAGCGCCTGTTCCCGGAGTGCTGCCTTGTGTTCATTCTGCCGCCCTCCATGCAGGAGCTGGAGCGCAGGCTCCGCAAGCGCGGCACCGAAACCGAGGAGAAGATAATCGAGCGCACCGCGCAGGCGCGTGAGGAACTGAAATTCGCTGAGAATTACGATTATCTCATCGTGAACGGCGAGCTTTCTAAGGCTGTGGACGACCTCAAAGCGGTCATCACCGCCGAGAAGCTCCGCAAGAGCCGCTGCATAAGCAAGCTGGCTGAACTCCGCACGGAATGATAGAAGCGGTTCAGGCGGCGGTGGAGGGAACTGCGTACAGCTTTGACGCACTGTTTACATATCTCCTGCCGGAAGCCCTCTGCGGTAAGATATCCGCAGGAATGAGGGTGGTAGTCCCGTTTGGACGCGGCAACAAGAGCCGCGTTGCGCTGGTATTTGCGGTCGAGCCTGCCCCCGCGGACAGATCCAAGCTGAAATACGTCAGCTCCGCCGTGGACAGCGAGCCGGTCATTTCCACGGAAATGCTGCACCTGTGCAAATGGCTGAGGGACAACACCTTCTGCACATATTTCGACGCGTTCCGGGCGATACTTCCTCCGGGTCTTAGCTACACGCTCCAGACCCGATACGAGCCGGTGAACGGCTTCAACGGGGAACTAACACTCACCGAGCGCGACCTGTTTGACAGGATATCCGCGCTGCGGGAGCGGTACTCGCCCCAGACAGGGGACAAGCCGCTGCTGAAGTCCCTCACCGATAAGGGCGCAGTCCGGGAGTCCGAGCTGCTGAAGCGCCGGGTCGGCGACGAAACCACCCTCATGGTGAAGCTGACCGAACAGGCGGCAGGCGGCGAGCTGCCGATGCTCACCCCGAAGCAGCGTCAGGTGCTGGATTTCCTTTCGGAGAATTCGGCGGCGTCGGTGCATGAGGTGTGCTACGCGCTGAATATCACCTCCGCGGTGGTGAAGCGCCTTGTGGAAAAGGGCTTGCTGGAAGAATACGAATATCAGGTGTTCCGTCTGGAAAAGGGCGAGGAGCGCACCGAAAGCCCGGAGAGCATAGTTTTCTCCCCGAAGCAGCAGCAGGTCTACGACGGGCTGCTGAAGCTGATGAACGAGGACGAGCCGAAGTGCGCGCTGCTCCGTGGGATAACCGGCAGCGGCAAGACCTCGGTGTTTATCCGGCTGATAAACGAGGCTGTTCAGCAGGGAAAGTCCGCGATAATGCTTGTGCCGGAGATATCCCTCACCCCGCAGATGGTGGGGAAGTTCCGGCGGCTGTTCGGGGACGAGGTCGCGATACTCCACAGCAGTCTGTCGCTGGGTGAGCGTGCGGACGAATACACCCGCATAAAGACCGGGCGTGCGCATATCGTAATAGGGACGAGGAGCGCGGTTTTCGCCCCGGTGCAGAAGCTGGGGATAATCGTGATCGACGAGGAGGGCGAGGGGACATACAAGTCCGAGAGCGCCCCGCGTTACCACGCACGGGACGTCGCGAAGCAGCGCTGCTTCCACCACGGAGCGTTCCTGCTGCTTGCCTCAGCAACTCCGTCGCTGGAAAGCTACTACTTCGCCAAGACCGGGCGGTATTCGCTGTTCGAGCTTGACGAGCGATACAACAACGCAGTCCTGCCGGACGTATATATCGTAGACATGCGCATTGAGGCGCAGAACGGCAATCACTCCGCGTTCAGCATGCCGCTGGTGGAGGAGATACGCACAAATTTAGAGCGTGGGGAGCAGTCTATACTGCTGCTTAACCGCCGGGGCTATCACACCAGCGTTCGGTGTGCGAGCTGCGGCAAGGCTGCGGAGTGTCCCAACTGCGCGCTGCCGCTGACCTATCACAAGGCAAACGGCGCGGTGATGTGCCACTACTGCGGCTACACAAGAGCGCTTTCGTCGGTTTGTCCCTCCTGCGGCAGCAGGTTCATCATGATGAAGGGCACCGGCACGCAGCGCATTGAGGACGAGATTTCAACGCTGTTCCCAACGGCGCGGGTGCTTCGCATGGACGCCGACACCACCGCCGCAAAGAACGCATTCGAGAGCAAATTCAAGGCGTTCGCCGACGGAGAGTATGACATTATTGTCGGCACGCAGATGATAGCAAAGGGGCTGGATTTCCCGAACGTGACCCTTGTCGGAGTTCTAAAAACCGACAACAGCCTTTACGCCGGGGATTTTCGCGCCTATGAGCGCACATTCTCGCTGATCACCCAAGTGGTCGGCAGGGGAGGGCGCGGCGGCAAGCGGGGCAGGGCGCTTATACAGACCTTCACCCCGGAGCATTATGTGCTGAACCTTGCCGCCAACCAGAACTACCCGGACTTCTACAAGGAGGAGATAGAGCTGCGGGAGGCTATGCTGTACCCGCCGTTCTGCGATATCGTGGTGGTGGGATTCACGGCGCTTGACGACCGGGAATGCAGCACTGCCGCGCTGAAATTCTCCTCTATGCTGGAGCGGCGGCACTCCGCCGACTGCCCGGATATCCCGCTTAGGATACTCGGCCCGGCGCGGAATGTAGTCAGCAAGGTGAACGGGCGCTTCCGCTGGCGGCTGATACTGAAATGCGTGAATTCCAGCAAGCTGAGGCGGCTGGTGGAGCTTACATTAAAGGAAGCCGGGGCAGACAAGGCGTTCGGGAATGTGACGTTTTTCGCCGACATGAACGGGGACCCGTGATATATAGCAGAACACAGAAAGGATAATTGACATGGCATTAAGGCAGATAGTTAAATTCGGCGACGATATCCTCAGAAAGAAAAGCAGACCCGTGACGAATTTCGACGAGCGGCTGTGGCAGCTTCTGGACGACATGAAGGAAACTATGGCGTCACAGCAAGGAGCCGGGCTTGCGGCGGTGCAGGTGGGCGTACTGCGCAGGGTCGTGGTTGTTGACGTCCGTGACAAGCACGGCGTTATAGAGCTGGTAAACCCGGAGATAATCTCGGAGGAGGGTACTCAGTGCGGCGGCGAGGGCTGCTTATCCGCACCGAATGTGTGGGAGAACGTAGAGCGCCCCAACGTTGTCACGGTGAAGGCTCAGGACAGATACGGCAAGGAGTTCACGATCACCGGCAGTGCGCTGCTGGCGAGGGCGTTCTGTCATGAAGTGGATCATCTGGACGGGATATTGTTCACCGACCATGTGAAGAACGATACTCCGGCGGAAAAGTGAGGCATACTATGGCAGTTTTGGAAATTCTGGAGTTCGGAAACGACGTGCTCCGGCAGAAAAGCGAGGAAGTCACTGAGTTCAACGAGGAGCTGTGGCAGCTTCTGGACGATATGGCGGAAACCATGTACGAGGCGGGGGGAGTAGGTCTTGCCGCGCCGCAGGTGGGCGTTCTGAAACGCATTGTCGTGATAGACGTTGACGACGACCACGGGCTGCTGGAGCTGATTAATCCTGTTATCACAGCGATAAAGGGAAAGCAGCACGAACTGGAGGGCTGCCTGTCCTGTCCCGGCAGAAACGGCTATGTGGAGCGCCCCGCAAAGGTGCGGATAAAGGCGCAGAACCGATACGGCAAGTGGAAGACCTATGTCGGGACGGAGCTTCTGGCGAGAGCCTTCTGCCATGAGACCGACCACTTGAACGGCATACTGTTCGCCGACAAGGTTGATCAGTGGGAAGAACCGGACAAGAAGTGAGCCAGACCCAGCCGAAAGGAATGTGATATTATGAAGATAGTTTTTATGGGGACTCCGGTATTTTCGCTGTCCTGCCTTGAAGCGCTGATCGCCGCAGGTCATGAGGTCGCGGCGGTATTCACCCAGCCGGACAAGCCGAAGAACCGAGGCAAGCAGATACAGATGACCCCTGTTAAAGAATGTGCGCTGAAGCACGATATCCCGGTGTATCAGCCCCTAAGTCTGCGCAAGGGCGAGGACGCTGAGCAGTCAATGGCGGTGCTGCGGGACATTTCGCCGGAGTGTATCGTAGTGGTTGCATACGGGCAGTTACTACCTAAGGAGGTACTGGAGCTGCCGAAGTACGGCTGCGTGAACGTCCACGCGTCGCTGCTGCCGATGTACCGCGGCGCTGCGCCGATACAGCGGTGTATCCAGTTCGGCGAGAAAAAGACCGGAGTTACCACCATGTACATGGCGGAGGGTCTTGACACCGGCGACATGATACTAAAGGACGAGCTGGATATCCCGGAGGACATGACCGGCTCAGAGCTTCACGATAAGCTGGCGGAGATGGGCGGCAGGCTGATAGTCCGCACGCTGGACGAGATTGCAGCAGGCACTGCTCCCAGAATACCCCAGCAGGGGGACACCTGCTATGCCGCCAGAATAATGAAGGAGGAGCTGCTGCTGGACTTCACAAAGCCCGCAGTGCAGGTTCGCGACTTCATAAGAGCAATGTCGGCGTCGCCATGCGCCTACACAATGCTGGACGGAAAGCGGCTCAAGGTCTACGGCGCACGTCTTGCGGAGGGCAGCTTCACCGAGCAACCCGGCGAGATCGCCGACCCGGACAGCTTCACTGTTGTCTGCGGCGAGGGTGCGGTGAGCTTCACCGAGATCCAGCCGGAGGGCGGCAAGCGCATGGACGTGCAGGCTTACCTAAGAGGAAAAAAGCCGGCGAAGGGTACTGTTCTGGGGTAATTCCCGCAGGGCGGCGCATAATAACCGTAATTCATTCAGCTTATTGCAGGAGGTAAATTATGGTACAGAGTTTAGTTTTAGCGGCGGGCAGCGCTCAAAAGGCGGATCTGTTCAGCATTAATTATATGACGGCGTATTTCCTGTGCATTGCGGCGTTCATTTTTGCGGCGATATGTTCTGTCAAGGTAAAGACCACGTTCAACAAGTATAACCGCGTCAGAAGCCTTGGAGCAGTCACCGCAGCGGAGGCGGCGCGCCGTATACTGGACAGCAACGGCTTGTACAATGTACAGATAGCGCGTATTTCCGGCAGCCTTACCGACAATTACAACCCCCGCACGAATGTCGTTTCCCTGTCGGACAGCGTGTACGACAGCACGTCGCTGGCGGCGATAGGCGTTGCGGCGCATGAGTGCGGTCACGCGGTCCAGCACGCGAAGGGGTATATCCCGATCAAGATACGTTCGGCGGTGTTCCCGCTGGCGCAGTTTGGTTCGTCGTTTTACTTCATAATTTTTCTGTTGGGAATATTGTTCAGCTTTGAACCGCTGGTGGACGCGGGTATAATTCTGTTTGCGTTCGTGGTAGTATTCCAGCTTGTGACTCTGCCTGTTGAATTCAACGCCAGCCGCCGTGCAATGCAGACTATTGAGGCTCAAGGGCTTTTGCAGCGGGACGAGCTTTACGGCGCGAGGAGAACTCTCACCGCTGCGGCAATGACTTATGTCGCGAGCCTTACGGTGTCGTTTACGCAGCTTTTGAGACTGTTGTCGTACAGGAACAGAAGATAATTTTTAATTTGTCGGGTGTCTTTTTCTTTATGAGCAGCAAAATTGTTTTTCGCTTCCTTTTGGCATCCAAAAGGAAGCGGGGTGTGGGGCAGAGCCCCACACTCGGCGCGAATGCGCCGCTACTCGCGCGATAGCGCGCAACTTGGCGCGAAGCGCCATAAACGCGTTCAAAAGCGCTAAAGGGGTTCGGGGGAAAACAAGAGTTTTCCCCCGGTCAATGACTGCGGAGCAGTCATTGACATACTCCCCTCTAAAAATCAATATATATCACAAAAAGGAGCGAGAAAGTATGCCCTCCCCCCGCCTTACAGTAGTAAAAATGCTGCTGAAAATGGACAGCAGCG